>NZ_RXPG01000007.1:0-202654 GCF_023757665.1 Rhizobium skierniewicense Ch11 | reverse complement strand
GGAGCAGGTTTCTTCAACATGTCCCAATGAATCATAACCCCCCCGATGTGACCAGGGGTTTGTCAGCAGTCTGACCCGGCTCAAAAGCCGGGTTTTCGTTCCAGAACAGACGTGGATCAGATCAGAATGCGCGCTGAAGACGAACGAGACCGTTGACCTGATCGTCGCGATTGTCTTCGTCGTAATAGTTGACGGCAATCTTTGTGGAGAGGCCCTGCGTGATCTGGTAATCGAAGGTCACACCAGCCTGCCAAGCGTCGCGGTTGGAAAAGTCGTCACCGCGGCGAATGGAACCACCGGAGATTGCCGTGCCGACGCCGACGCCATTCGCAGAAACGATAGCCGAATCTGCCACGCTGCCGAAGTACTGGCCGCCAGGCGTGATCGTCAGCTTCTCAGTTGCCTTGATCGCATATTCGGCTGCAACAGCCCATTCGGACTGGTTGTAGTAAGCGTTGCCGCCGGATGCCCAGACGCCCGCCAGACCCAGTGTGCCAGGACCGATTTCGGCAGTGCCGATGAGGCGAACAGCGCCCTCTTCCTGGTCGACGTCATAGCCGCCGATCAGCTGAAAGGTTGCGCCGCCCAGCTTTGTGCCGAGACCCGCAGAAATACCGACGTTGTTGTCCGCTTCCTGCGTCAAGGCATTGCCTTCAACGCGAGCGATACCGGCATTCGTGCCTTCGAGCTCGTCAGCCGAAACGCCAGCCCAGAAGGACCCTGCGTCATATGTGTAACGGACGGAGTTGAAGAGTGCGTTCTGCGACAGAACGTCAGCTTCGCCAGAGAGACCATCGTCCCACCAGTTGTAGAACTTACCGACCTTGAGGCCGCCGAGTTCGATGAACGCCTGATCAACAAAGACGCTAGAACCTGTGTTTCCTGTGCCAGCAACCGCACCGGCAGTCCCTGCATCAGCATTGCCACGAAAACCGATGAAGCCGCGCAGTGCGCCAAGTTCGGTGTCTGTGCGTGTGTCGACTTCGAACTGGGCGCGCGTGAACGAATCCCAATCAGACGTACCCGAACGGTCACGGCCGAAATCGCGCTGGAAACGGATGTAACCACCGAACTTCAGGCAGGTTTCAGTGCCGGGAATGTAGAAGAAGCCTGTGCCGAAAGCGTCGCAAACGCGAACGTATTCAAGCGGCTCTGGCTCTGCTGCAATAATGGCGTCGGCAGCCTGTGCGCCTGACACTGCTGCAAGTGCTGCGGCGGAACCAATCAGAAGGCTCTTGATGTTCATTGTTTTTCCCGTCTCAAATTCAATGTGGCAGCGTTCTTCCTGAATGCTGCGCCTGGGTCCAACTAGAACGAAGCGGGGGATTCGCGCAAACGCTGAAATGTTAATTTAGCCGATATGCATATCCTAGATATCAGCATGTTGCCCGTTGGTCACAGGCTCCCTCACCCAACGATCTTGCGACGCATCAGAGAAAAGGCATTTCGATTGTTCTTCGCCACATCCGAAAACGAAAAAACCCGGCTCGAAAGCCGGGTTTCCCATCACTAACAGACGTTAGATCAGATTAGAAGTTGCGCTGAAGGCGAACGAAGCCAGTAACCTGGTCGTCACGGTCGTCTTCGTCGCTGTAGTTAACTGCAACCTTGGAGGTCAGGCCGTCTGTGATTTTGTAATCAACAGTTACGCCAGCTGTCCATGCGTCGCGGTTGGAGAAGTCGTCGCCACGGCGAGCTGTACCGGTCTGCGTGAATACGCCGAGCGGGCTAACTGTGCCGAGAGCAATCGTGTCAGACACGCTGCCGTAGTACTGACCGCCTGGAGTGATTGTCAGCTTGTCGGTTGCCTTGATTGCGTATTCAGCTGCAACGGCCCACTCAGATTCAGAGTAGTAAGCGTTGCCGCCGGATGCGTAAACACCAGCCAGGCCGAGTGTGCCAGGACCGATGTCAGCAGTCGCGATCAGACGAACAGCACCTTCTTCCTGGTCGACGTCATAGCCGCCGATAAGAGCGAGCGTTGCGCCGCCGAGCTTCGCGCCGACGCCAGCAGAGATACCAACGTTGTTGTCAGCTTCTGTGGAGAATACGCCGAACGTGTTGCCGTTAACAGTCGTTGTGCCGATCTGGCGAGCGAGCTGCGAGTTCAGGCCTTCCAGTTCGTCAACCGAAACGCCAGCCCAGAAAGAGCCTGCGTCGTATGTGTAACGAATGGAGTTGAAGAGTGCGTTTGTGGACAGTTCGTCAGATTCGCCAGAGAGACCATCGTCCCACCAGTTGTAGAACTTACCAACCTTCAGGCCGCCGAGTTCGATGAACGCCTGGTCAACGAATACGGAAGAAGAAGTGGATGCGCCGTTGTCAGCGTTACCACGGAAACCGATGAAGCCGCGCAGTGCGCCGAGTTCGGTGTCTGTGCGTGTGTCAACTTCGAACTGGGCGCGTGTGAAGGAGTCCCAATCAGACGTGCCGGATTCGTCGCGACCGAAGTCAGTCTGGAAACGAACGTAACCCGTGAACTTCAGGCAAGTTTCGGTACCAGGAATGTAGAAGAAGCCTGTGCCGAAAGCGTCGCAAACGCGAACGTATTCAAGTGGCTCTGGCTCTGCTGCGACGATAGCGTCGGCAGCCTGTGCGCCAGATACTGCTGCGAGAGCGGCAGCGGAGCCGATCAAAAGGCTCTTAATGTTCATGTTGACCTCCAGTCAAGTTTCAAAAGGGTCTGGGTTCTTAAGCTGAAGGACAGCATTCCCTGCCCCATTCCCGTGTTCTCGAAAACGGACGATCCACCGCCTCGCTTCCGTTGCTGAAAATACGGAAGGTTGGCGCGCTTGCAATCGGCAAACGCTGATATGACGCTTTTCCCCACCCGCTTCATTTTAAGATGTTGCTGAAAAAACACATTACGGTCTGTGCAGATGGGTAAAAGTTTACAGAGTGTTAAAAAACGCCTTTCGAATCCGCCACTTACAGTCGCCCCATGATGACGGCCAGCGGCGGCTTCACTGCGGCGCGGAGACTGTATAGAGATGCTGCGCCTCGCTTATACAGTCTCCACTCAACAACGCACCGCACCAGCGAGACCCGATCCGTGACCACCGACGCATCGTGCGACAAGAGAATCAGCGGACAGGATTGGCTCTGCACGACTCGCGGGAATCGACGACTTCCGACCCGTGCGCCATCTCGCCGTCAGAAACACCGGGCGGAAAGCGGTCTTTTTCGCCTCATTATAGAATAAGGCCTTGCATTCGATTTTTTTACACAATAATCAAGCGGCACCGGAGAGGTGGCCGAGTGGTCGAAGGCGCTCCCCTGCTAAGGGAGTATACGTCAAAAGCGTATCGTGGGTTCGAATCCCATCCTCTCCGCCATACCCGCCCAATTTCAAAAATCATCGATATTTCATCTGCGCGGAACATTCGTGCGGATACTGCGTTACCACCTCGACCAACAGCAAGAGGTGATCTCAAATGGCTCAGACCAAATTGAACGTTGTGGAAGACACAGTCGAGAATCAGATTGCAGAGCTGCGCTCGCAGATTTCTTCGCTTTCCAAATCCGTATCGGCCCGCGCAGGCGTGCTTTCCGAAGAGGCCTCGGAGTTTGCCGATGAAGCGCGCGGTCGCGTACAGCGCGTTGCACAGTCGGCTGCACAGACCGTGAAGGCACAGAGCCAGAACGTCGTTGAGGCCGTTAAGGAAAATCCAGGTACGGCAACATCGCTCCTGACAGTCGTCGGCGCGCTCGGCTTCGCTCTCGGCTATTTCGTCGCCACGGCGGCGCAGGAGCAGAAGAGCAGCAGCATCTATCGCTGGCGCTAAGCTTTCAGCCCATCAGATTTGAGGCAAGGAGTGTCCCGCTCCTTGCCTTTTTTGTTTACGGAGACCGAAACATGAGCTTTCCCGAAGATCTGGAGCTGGCACTCACAGAATTTTCCCGCGACAATGGTTTGCAACGCGACGCCGCTATCGAGCGCATCTTGAGAGACCGCCTGCTTCACGAGGGTCTGATGACTTCGAAGCAGAAAGGCATTCCGCCCGAAAAGCTGAACGCCAGCAACGACGACTGACCAGCGATTTAATAGCTGGAAGGCTCGTGGGACGCGCCGCCCTTGTAACGGTTCGCCAGCGATTTCAACGCGCTCGAAAACTCCGTCACATCCGCGCCCACGGCCACGAAAGACGCGCCCAGTTCGATATAGCGCTGATTGAATGCTTCGTTGAATGTCAGGATGCCCGCCGCTTTGCCCGCACCGACGATTTTCCTGATCGCTGATTCGATGGTGTCCTGCACCTCAGGCTCGTCTATTCGTCCGAGATAACCCATGTCGGCGGCAAGATCGGCAGGACCGATGAAGATGCCATCGACACCCTCGACATCGAGAATGTTGTCGAGATCGGCAATGGCTGCGCGGGTTTCCACCTGCACCAGAAGGCACAATCCCTCCGCAGCGGTTTCAGCGTAGTTTTCAATTGTATTGAAACCGGATGCGCGAGCGACGACAGCGCCCATTCCACGGATGCCGCGTGGCGGATAATGCATCGCTGAAACAAGCGCTTTCGCCTGGGCTGCCGAATCGACCATCGGCACCAAAAGTGTTCTTGCACCGGCATCCAGCAATTGCTTGATCATCCAGCTTTCACCGGTGGGAATGCGCACCACGGGCTCCGCCGAAGATGTCGCAAGAGCGCGCAGCTGGTCGATGATGCTGCGCAGATCATTGGGGCCATGTTCGCCGTCGATCACCAGCCAGTCGAAACCGGCAGTCCCGGCAATTTCGGCCGTGATCGCCTCCCCCATATCGAGCCACAGACCGATCTGCTGTCGTCCCTGATGGATGGCTGTCTTGAAACGATTTTCCGGCACAGGCATGGGGCAGTCCCTAAGCGAGCAGCAATTTCAGGTCGGCGGTGTGGTCGGTCAGAACATCGCGGCTGGGCTCTTTGCCGATATCGAGCAATTTCTTGCCACTGACATAGGCCTTTGCGTCGTTGATCGCATCGACGGCGACGAACCGTCCCCGCTTGAAATACCAGACCGAATGGCTGCCCTCGCGCTGACCGGGCCGCACCAGCGTCTCGTCATAACCCTGGTTGAAACCGGCGATTTGCAGCTTCACATCATACTGATCCGACCAGAACCACGGTTTTGGCTGATAGGGCTGTTCCTCACCCGCCAGCACAGTCGCTGCGGCCTCGGCCTGATCGACGGCATTCTGGACCGATTCGAGCCGCACATCGGCACCATTCAAAGGCAGCAACGCGCAGTCTCCCATGGCGTGAATATCCGGGTCGGAGGTGCGGGTGAATTGATCGACCAGAACGCCGTTACCGACATGGAGGCCGGATTCGCGCGCCAGCCGGTCGTTGGGGGTAACACCGATGCCCGCAATCACGAAGTCCACATCCAGCACCGAGCCATCCGAAAGCTCGGCAGCGCTGACGTGCCCGTCGGTGCCGATCAACCGGGTCAGGCCGGTTTTTTCGCAGATAGAGACGCCATGGGACACGTGAATATCGCGGATGATCGCCGCTGTTTCCGGTGCGGCGACGCGCTGGAGAATACGGTCAGCCATTTCGATCAGCGTGACCTCAAGACCGAGTTTTCGGGCAACGGCAGCAGCCTCCAGCCCGATATAGCCGCCACCGATGACCAGCAACCGGCGACCGGGCTGCATGTCACTCATCAGCCTGTCGGCATCCCGCTTGTCGCGCACCGTCAACACGCCGTCCAGATCTCCCCCGACACCGGCGGGCAAGAGCCGCGGGGCAGCGCCTGTCGCCAGCGCCAGCTTGTCGTACTCAAGCGTGCTGCCATCCTGCATCCGCACGGTTTTGGCTTGACGGTCTATCTCTTCCACCCATGTGGACAGACGCAGCTCGACATTGTTTTCGGCAAACCACTCGAGCGGGCGGAATTGCAAACGGTCGAAACTCATTTCGCCCATCAGGTATTTCTTCGATAGCGGTGGTCTCTGGTACGGGGGGACATCTTCGGAGCCGATGATGACAATCGGTCGCTCATCCCTAAGCGCCCGCAATTTCGCAGCAAGCGCAAATCCGGCCTGCCCCGCACCGACGATGACGAGTGTGCCTGCCATATGCTGCTCCATCAGTCCCAAGAATAGGCTTCAAGGCCTAAAGCCTGGAGCGCAGCACGTCAACCGGATTGCCGGATGGTCGTCGGCCCTTCCCCGCCAGCCCAGCCCGGCGCAACCTTCTGCCGCTAAACACGTTTCTGGATCTGAGTTTATTGTCGCAACCCGGGATACTGTGGCAAAACAGGCCAAGAACGAGAAAAAACGATCTGTTCTGTTCAGTGTTTGGCAAGGAAGCAGGCGTAAGATTGTGTTCAACCCAAAAGACAATCGGGGAGGTTGTCATGGCGCTTAACGTGAATATCAATGCAAACGATGCCGTCCCTCAGGACGAGATGTACGAGAAATACGCCGTCGATCGTCCCGGCAAGATCACGTTCATCGGTCACCATCTCAGCAGCCGAAACACGATGCGCTGCCTCATCCGCAAGATTTCGCTGTACGGCGCAGACATCGAGGTAAGCCCGCATCTGGAGCTGCCGACAAATTTCTATCTCGAAGTTCTCGGCATCAGGGACGAAATCGGCTGCACGCTCATCCGGCGCGAGGAGGAGCAGGTAACGGTTGCCTTCAACATGTTGATCGACGCCGAATTCCTCCACCATGTCCGTCGCTTGAGTTTCGAAACGGCGCTCTGAGGCCGATCGGGCTTCAGAAAAACCTTTTCACAACCAAAGCATTTCCCATGGCCCGCCTTGCGCGGGCCAATTTTGATTCTATGGTGAAGCCGTTTCTTGCAACGGATAACGGAACTTCCTGAAATGTCCGCATTTTCACGCTTCACCCCGCTCGCTGCTTCACTTCCATCCGCCGTGCCTTTCGTTGGCCCGGAGGCGATAGAGCGCAACCGCAAGCTTGCCGTCAAAGCGCGCATCGGGGCCAATGAAAGCGGCTTCGGCCCGGCACCGTCGGTCGTTGAAGCCATGCGCACGGCGGCAACAGAAACATGGATGTATTCAGACCCGGAAAATTTCGAGCTGCGGGAAGCGCTCGCCATTTATCACGGCATTTCCCGCGGAAACATCGCCATCGGCAATGGCGTGGACGGCCTTTTGGGCGAAATCGTCCGACTCGTGGTCGAACCGGGAACGCCGGTCGTCACGTCCTTTGGCGGTTACCCGACCTTCAATTATCATGTGAACGGTTATGGTGGACGGCTGGTGGCGACGCCCTATCTGGACGACCACGAAAACCTCGATGGCTTGCTCGATCTCGTCAAAAAGGAAAACGCGCCGCTCGTCTACTTCGCCAACCCCGATAACCCGATGGGAAGCTGGTGGGATGCGAGCGAAGTGCTCACATTCGCCAAGGCGCTGCCGGAAACCTGTCTGCTGGTGCTGGACGAAGCCTATTGCGAAACAGCCCCGGAAAGCGCCGTGCCCAGCGTTCGCGCCATGATCGGCATGCCCAATGTGCTGCGCATGCGCACCTTCTCCAAGGCCTATGGCCTGGCCGGCGCACGTGTCGGCTATGCCATCGGAACGCTCGGCAATGCGCAGGCCTTCGATAAGATCCGCAACCACTTCGGCATGCCCCGCATATCGGTCGCGGCGGCACTGGCGGCACTGAAAGATCAGGCGTACCTGCGCGATGTCGTCAAACGCATCGCCAACGCGCGCGAGCGCGTCTCGACCATCGCCCGCCAGAACGGCCTCTCTCCACTCGCCTCCGCCACCAACTTCGTCGCCATCGATTGCCACAAGGATGCAGCTTATGCCAAAGCCGTCGTCGATGGTCTGATGGAACACGGCGTCTTCATCCGCATGCCCGGCGTCGAACCCCTCAGCCGCTGCATCCGTGTGAGCGCTGCGCCGGATGACAAGCTGGACCTGTTTGCGCAGGCATTGCCGAAGGTACTGGAGGGGTTGGGTTGATCCCTCAGTCCTCTGACAGCGATGCCTTCGGATAGGGAAGCGTCAGCTCCAAAATATCTGAGCCTTGTCCCTCGCGCCAAGCCTTGAGATGATAATCACCCAAATAAAAAACCGTGCCGGCCTTGTTTCTGCCGGTCACGGTTTGATGTTTCAGCGTGGATCAAGCTGAGGCCCTTGCGGGTTATATCGTCTTTTTCTGGCCGGCCAGGACTGGAGGAAACCAGCCGGGGAGAATGGCGGTCTTTTGACCGCTCTGTCTTTTTGTTGGCGCCGGTTGGTCCGGTGCTCGATTGTTAGTGCGTGGTCATCCAATCGCGGGCGGCGCGCAGCGCCGTTGCGAGGTCAGCCTTGTTCATGTTGCGGGCCAGATCGGCGCGCAGCGAGGCTGCCCGTTCCGAACCCTTGATGGCGGCGATGTTGAGCCACTTGTGGGCAGCGATGAGGTCCGGTGCGCAGCCACGGCCTGTTGCGTAGATCAGGCCGAGGTTGCAGAAGACGTCCGCGCGGCTTTGGCCACCGGCAACTGCCATTTCAATATCGCGAACTTCAAAGCGTGCCATTTTTCTATCCTGTTTGCCCGTTTTTCTCTCTGTCGTCGCCCCTCTGTGGGAGCTCTGGGGACTGAGGCCTTACCGTCTTCTGCGGCTTGTTCTGGCTCTTTCCCTTGGCAGGTTTGCCCTGCTCTTTCGATGTCCCCACTATGCCAAACGGGCTTCAACAGGCGCTTAAAATCCATGATTAACGGGGGACAAACAAAGTCCAAACGATTGGTAAAGTTGGGTTTTTGTTAAATATCACGAGGCCCGGAAATTAAGGGCTTTGCGGACAATTTTACGAAAAGTTTACGGATGGAATTCAACCCTTTCGTAACCACGTCGAAACTTGCGATTTTTCGACACGGTTTTTTTCGAGCCGGAAGTCGGCGAAAAAGCCACGAATTTCCCATTGGGCCTTGTTTCCTTTTACGTTCACGTCAACTATAAATCTCGCTATCGCATCAGGAGTTGCGAGCACGGACCTCGGATCGTTTTCGGGGTTCAGTCGAAGCTGGATTGGGAGGTCCCTATGAAGAGAATGACGATACTTGCCGCCGCCGCCTTTTTGATGGGCAGCGGTGCCTTTGCCGGAGAGGCCATCGAGGGCAACTGGAAAACAGCCAGTGGCGAGACAGCGGCGATTACCCAGTGCGGCTCGGCCTATTGCGTGACGTTGAAGACCGGCAAACATGCCGGAAAGCAGATCGGCAAGATGAGTGGAAAAGGCAACAGCTATTCCGGCGAGATCACCGACCCCGAAAACGACAAGACCTATGCGGGCACCGGCACCGTGTCTGGCAGTTCGCTTGCCATGAAGGGCTGCGTGCTGAAGGTGCTGTGCAAATCCCAGACCTGGACGCGTCTGTAATAGGTGGACAGTGTGGACGGGGGAAGGCTTCGTCCACATTGCTCGATAGCACGCGACATTTCAACTCGGACGGTATGTCTATCTAAAATGATGATCGTTTTTGAAATCCTTATCAAAGTAGCCGCGCACGCTGCGCTCTCACTGCTGATCCTGCACCAGATGGCCACGCAGGTCAGAGAGTATTATTTTTACAAAAAGAACGGCTGGGATTTTTCCATCGACAGCAACTTGGACAGGCTGAAGCTCGATGAGAAAATTACGGCTTACAATCTGAACCTGACCAACTGGGAGCGATTCTGGCTATTTCGCCCATTCTATATCGTTATCATGATTGCATTTTTCGGCTTCATGCTCTGGGCAGCATTCCAACGCATCTCAGTATGACCAATCCGTATACAATATAAGGTATTCATCAACGTCCTTTTTCCGTCATACCGCTGTAATGAACGCTCTTTAGTTGCCCTTTCTGGAACTGTTCGAAACAACGATTGGCTGGAGAGCAATATGACAAAGATCGACACGAGCAAACTGAGCTGGGACGAGTGGGATGAACTGCAGAACCCGCCTCCAGCTGTGACCGATTTCGACCGCGTGGTGGAATCGGCGATTTCGCGTCGCGGTTTTCTCGGCGGCGTTCTGGCGTTCGGCTCTGCGGCTGTCGCTCTGGGTACGCTCGGCAATCTGGCCTCCTCCACATCTGCGCAGGCACAGGAAGCCGCATCACGCTTTCCGTTCAAGCCCGTGGCTGCCACGACCGACAACACCATCCATGTGCCAGAAGGCTATAGCTGGAAGCCGGTTGCCAAATGGGGCCAGCCGCTATTTCCCAACGTGCCGGATATCGATCCGGTCAAGGGTGTCAGCCTTGAGAACTCGGACAAGGTTTTCGGCGAGAACACCGACGGCATGGAGCTCTTCGTGGTTGGCAGCCATCAGCTGATTGCCGTCAACCATGAATATGTGAACAACGAGACCAATCTGCCCCACCGCGAAAAGGGCATGCCCGCCAATCTGGATGAGGTCAAAATCCTCCAGCACATGCAGGGCGTCACCGTCATGGAAGTGGCGGAAAGAAACGATGGCTGGGAAATTGTCGTCGACAGCCCGTTCAACCGCCGCATTCATCACAACACGCCGATGACGCTGTCCGGCCCTGCCGCCGGTTCTGATCTCGTCAAGACGAAGACCGATCCAAACGGCATCGACTGTCTCGGCACCTTCAACAATTGCGGCGCGGGCCGCACGCCCTGGGGTACCTATCTCACCTGCGAAGAAAACTTCAACGGCTATTTCGGCTCCACGGACGCCGCCTTCAAGATGCCGGATGATTACAAGCGCTACGGCATCGCCGCCGAAACCCGTTACGGCTACGAGCTGTTCGATGAGCGTTTCGATGTGTCAAAGCACCCCAACGAGCCGCGCCGTGCCGGTTACGTCGTGGAGATCGATCCGTCGAACGCATCCTCGACACCCATCAAGCGCACCGCCCTTGGCCGCATCAAGCATGAAAATGCCGCCGTTGTCATCGCGCGCGACGGCCGTGTTGTGGTCTATATGGGCGACGATGAGCGTGGAGAGTTTCTCTACAAGTATATCTCCAACGGCATCTATGTGCCCGGCGGCGATACATCGAAGCTTCTGGACGAAGGCACGCTTCACGTCGCCAAGTTCAACGATGACGGCAATGGCGAGTGGGTGGCGCTGACACCGGAATCCACCGGCATGAAGATGGACGAAATCTGCGTCTTCACGCGTCAGGCCGCTTCCAAGGTGGGTGCCACCACCATGGACCGCCCGGAATGGGTGGCGATCAACCCCGTTGCCATCGAAGCCTATTGCGCGTTGACCAACAACACCAATCGCGGTGTGACGAAAGACGGCAAGCTGCGCGCCAATGGCGGTGGCGATGCCATGGTTCTCAACGCCGCAAACCCGCGCGAAAAGAACGAATACGGCCAGATCGTGCGCTGGTATCCTGAGAATGACGACCATGCCGATGGCAAGTTCAAATGGGACCTGTTCTGCATGGCCGGCAACCCCAATGTTCACAAGGATGCCTATGCGGGCTCCTCCAACATCAATTCCGGCAACATGTTCAACTCGCCCGATGGCATGATGTTCGATTCGACCGGTCTGCTCTGGATCCAGACGGATGGTGAAGACAGCAATGACGGCCAGTATGCCGGACAGGGCAACAACCAGATGCTGGCGGGCGACCCCGTCACCGGTCGTATCGAGCGGTTCCTGACCGCGCCGAAAGGGTCGGAAGTCACCGGCCAGACGTGGTCTGCCGACAAGCGCACCCACTTCGTCGGCATCCAGCACCCTGACGCGCCCTTCCCGGATGGCGAAGGCAAGCTGCCGCGCTCTGCTCTCATCGCCGTCAAGCGCGATGACAACGCCATGATCGGCTGATCAGCAAGCCGTTCATGCAAAAGGCGCCGTTCACGCGGCGCCTTTTTTGATTCTGCCTCAGGTCCTGCGAGGCTATTTCAGCGCCACTGCGTCCCATCGGCAGCCTGGCAACCGTAAGGCGGCAGCATGTTGCCGAATGTCTGGTGCAGCTTGTCGCAACCCCATTTGTTGATCGGGCCCGGCATGCGGCTGTTCAGCTCGATGCCAACCTCGTTGTACGGGCTCTCGGTGTTGGTGACGTAGCTGTACCAACGGTAACCGAAGATCACGACGGCGAAGACGATCACCATTGCCAGCACTCTTATAATTTTCACGGTATGTCCTTACGTGTCATGTGAATATCGACCCAGGCCACCGGGCTTTCGCAATATCTGCGCTGAAAGCGTTCTTGCATGGGTCGGAACGGGTCCTAACCGGGAAATCCCATTTCAGCAAGCAGCCCGATCTTTACACTGAACGCGCCAACGCGCGATTGAAAAGACTGGGGGCATCTGTCAGTTTCGCGCTGGGGTAATATAATGGAGGAAATATTGATATGCGTCTGCTTTTGCCTTGTGTCCTTTTGGCCAGCTGCATCATGACCGCGCCCGCTTTCGCGGCAGAACCGCCCGCTTCGCCACCGGCTGACCGCCCGCTGAATGAATTCGTCACCGCAGTCGAGAAGAATGGGTCGATCACTTTCCGGCTCTTTGCGCCATCGGCCAAGGCAGTCTCCGTCGCTCTCGGCACCAATGCGCCGCTGGAGATGCAGCGGGCTGAAAACGGTGTCTGGAGCGTGAAAACCGATGTGCTGAAACCCAACCTCTATGAATACTACTTCAACATAGACGGGTTCCGCAGCATCGATACCGGCACCAATTATCCCAAGCCACAGCGGCAGGTGAACACCAGCCTCATTCTCGTGCCCGGCAGCATTCTCGATGTGCGCGACGTGCCGCATGGCGAGCTTCGTTTGGTCACCATTCCGTCCAAGGCATTGAAATCCCAGCGCGCGACCTATGTCTACACGCCGCCGGGCTATAGCGACTCGTCCAAGCCTCTCCCAGTTATGTATCTCTATCATGGCTTCGGCGATACCGTCGCCTCATGGGTCACGCAGGGTCGCGCACCTGAAATCCTCGATAATCTCCTGGCTGAAAAGAAAATCGAGCCGATGATCGTGGTCATTCCCGACACGGAAGCCGACATTCCCGAAGCCATTGCTGAAAACTTCCCCGGTGCCGATCGCCGCAAGAATTTCTACCCGATCAACGCCGATGCCATCGACCGCGAACTGATGCAAGACCTCATCCCCTATATGAAAAAGCACTACAGGGTGCGTGACGACGCCAACAGCCGCGCCATCGTCGGCCTGTCGCAGGGCGGCTACCAGGCCCTCGTCTCCGGCTTCACCCATCTGGGCACCTTCGGCTGGATCGCCAATTTCAGCGGCGTCTCCACCACGACCGTGCCGAACAAGCCGGTCGAGGCTGCGTTCAACGAGCCGCAAAAAGTCAACAAGGCACTGCGCAACTTTACCGTCACCGTCGGCACCAAGGATGCCGTGACGGGCAAGGACATCGCCGGTCTCAAAACGATCCTCGATGAAAAGAAGATCAAGTACGACTACGTGGAATACAAGGACCTGGGCCACGAGATGGACGTCTGGCGCCCTTCATTCGAGGCCTTTTTGCAAAAGGTGTTCAAGAAGTAGAGCCAGAACCACATTTGCCGCCCTGTTGGAAACGATAGGGCGGCGCTGCTCACTTGCGAGCTTGCCGTCCCCTCATGTTTGACCATTGAGGGTGATCGGCAGCCGCTCAGACAGGCGTCACGCCCCCTCGTATTTCACCGTCACACCACGCTGGCGGAAGTAGGCCTGCATGAGTTTTCTGCCGGAGCGGTTGTTCTGCACCAGCTTGGCAGGGTCGAACAGCGCTTCCTTCAAGCCTTCTTTTGCCAAGGCTGCCTTGAGATTGGCGATATGTGCGTCAATGTCTGCATTGTCTGCCTGGAGCGATTCATAAATTCGGCTTGTCGCATCTGCTACGGTTAGTTCGCTCACTGTTTTACTCCTGTCATTGTCTGGCTGGCGCTTACCACATTTTTTGCCGTGTCCCAATTTTTATCAGGTTTGTCGTGCCAGAAGGTGATGATGAATGATGGCGACGCGGCGGCTTTCGAAAAGGGGACCCCGTTCCATTGTTTCCCTGCGTTCATGACGAAGCGTTGTATCCTATCCCAATGTCATTAGGATCACCATTGAGCCATCGGCGCTCACAAGACCAAGGACCGGCAACGGAGCAGGCGACAATGAGCTTTTCAGACAGCTATCTTGGGAAACTACGTCAGAAAATAGGGTCAGGCATCCTCCTTGTTCCCGGCGCTCGCGTTATCGTCAAGCGCGAGGACGGCTGCCTGCTCATGCAGCACAGGACGGACTTCGATGTCTGGGGAATTCCCGGTGGAAACGCCGAGGAAGGCGAAGATCTTCAATCCGTCGCTATCAGAGAAACACGGGAAGAGACGGGCATTCGCATCCGGAACCTCCTGCCTTTCGGGTTTGGTAGCAATCCTGAGTTCGAAACGGTCACCTTTCCCAACGGCGATATCTGCCAGTTCTTTGCCATGATGTTTTACACGACGCATTATGATGGCACGCCTGTCGTTGCTGATGACGAGTCCAAAGCGGTGGACTGGATCAACCCGGACGTTCTGCCTCCTATGCTTCCCAATATGCGTCGTAGCGTCGAGGCGTTTCAAAGGTTTGAGAAGACCGGCATTTTCCAGATGATTTAAAGCGCTTGCGGATCGCAAGGCTCCTATGTTCGGATGGGTGTACGCCCATTCGACATGATCTCTAGAACGCCTGAGGTTACAGAAAATCGCTCACAGTTTGGTTTTTCGGACCCTGCCATTATGGAGTCGATAATTGTAAGCAGCGTCTCTTGCACCGTCGTGGTCATCGGTCACCATGAAGCTTTGAGCATCGATCGCCTTTTGTAGGGTGCCACTCACGAAGCAGAAAACGGCTTTGCCGTCGCTGCCCCACACGTCGTTCAGCTTTACGAAGCTCGCGCCATCGATACCTGCAACCACCAGCGTCCCGTTGGATCGGTATAGGCCGTTAATGTCCATCGCCCAGCAATTGGTTGCGGTTTCGCACAAAAACCGAAAGCTACCGGCGTCCATCTTTTTCTGATGTTCGCCACGCAGATAGACGCGAGCGGAGTCAGTTGCCCACACACCCCGCTCTCCAAAGGTCCGGAAAGTTTTGGCATCGGCATCATCCAGCGCAACAAGAATATCATCCGGATACCCGAACGGCCAACTCGTACGAGCGTATGAGGCTGCGTAAACACGTTTGTGGTCTTTTGCGATTGGGGTTACCCACTGAAGAACCTCAAAGGTTGCAGGGGCGGCGTGTTCGACACGATACCCGTTGAAATAAACCGCCGCTTTATCTTTTCCGAAACGCTCTTTGAGAGGGGTGAAGGAAGGACGATCCACATCGGCGATTGATCGCCAGCGACAGAACACTTTTTTCGCGTCGCGACCATGAAAAGCGTCAAGCGGTTCGAACGTGTTGGGGTCCGCGCCACGCACGAGATTGAAGACCGCACGGGGTTCTGGCATGCGCGTGAATGTTTCTTTGAAGAAAACAGCGTTTTCGGTGCGATACCAAGCATCCGCGATCTGCTCGGCGCCATCTTCTTTGAATGAATATGAAGGATGCCACCAGCCGATCGTGTCGGAATATTCTCTCGCAAACCAGTCACGCAGCAGCATATGGTGATCGTCGCAAAGCGAATACTGCACGGTCTCATGACACTTTGAACCGTTGCTCAGCGTCAGTGAACTGCCCAGATGATAAAGATCATGCTTGTCTCCAACGTAAGAACCGTTGGCAACGAGAGTGCCGGCATCAAGGCCATCGAAGTGAAAGAAGTGGGAACCGGTTTTGACATAGAGCCGATGCCTGTCTTTTGCAAAATAGGGGCTGTTGCCCAAAAGAGTGAAACTTGCCGGGTCAGCGCCGGGGATGACACGATCCTCCAGATAGACATGCGTATTATCCAGCCCGTAATCATCATCCATAACACGAAAGTTCCGTACGTCTCGTGTCACGAACTTGGCCTTTCTGTTGCGCTGATGATACCACCAGACGCCCTTTTCATCGCCAAGATAACCCGCCGACAGCGGCCCGTCGCAAAACAGGCTGATCACTTCGAACCGCTGCGCCGAAATGCCACCTTTTACCTCCACCGCCTCGCCACCCTCCTCAAGGAGCACGACTTTCCCTTGGTGAACGGCGAAGGTCGTGGGCATGATACTCTCCGGCTTGCGGGTTGAACATAGAAATAGCCTGGGTCCAAACCAGCCATTTGCAACTCTGGATGTATAATAAAAACGCCGCTTGTCGGCAACGCCGCAATGTCTCAAAGACGACGCTGCGGCATGCAAGCTTTGAGGGGTGGATGTCTGTACTCATGGCACGGCACTTTTTTTCATTCCGTGAGATGGAGGACAATCGGGAAGGCTTGCTCTTGTGCTTAACCTTTGGCGACGTACGCACCGAACCATGGTTCAGGATGTTTTGCGGACGTCATCGCTGGTCCTGTAACCCGCTTGACCGAGTCAAACTCATCCCCCCACCAGTTAACCACTCTGAACGGCACATGAACCCGTCTCTCAGGGTCGGTTCAGTCCCACTGTGGCAAAGTCGTGTCCAGCATAAGAGAAGACTGTGACGCAAAGGGGAAATGACATGGCGGTTCTGGTTAGACGCTTCAGCATCATCGTTCTTCTGATGGCGATTTTTGCCATGTCCTTCGCGGCTTTGGTGGTCAACCCCAATCGCAGTTTCCAGCGTGTGAATGTCGGCGCGTCGATTGCCTGCCAGACAAGCTTTTCCAACAATTGCCACGTCACTCTGTAGCCACCCATCCGACCGGACACGACCTCGTCGAATATTTTTCGAACACACATATTTCTGTCGCTTGCCTGTCGAAATTGGCTCTCTATAATGGGCCATGACAATAGCAAAGCACACCATTTCGCACCTCTCCTTCATCATGCCCGAGCCGGTCGCGCCGCAGACTTTTACCGATCCGGTGGCGGCTGTGGATGCTCTGACGGCGCTTTACGAGCGCAACACGAGTTTTCTGATCACGTCCTTTACCGATCTGGCGAAGGGCGCGCCGATCGAGGGTCGTTACCGCGCCTGTTACCCGCAGGTCAGCATAGAGACGTCGAGCTTCGGCCATGTCGATTCGCGCCTGTCCTACGGTCACGTCACATCGCCGGGCGTCTATACGACGACGATCACCCGTCCGCAGCTTTTCCGGCATTATCTCAAAGAGCAGCTCGGGCTACTCATCAAGAACCACAGCGTTCACGTCACGGTGTCCGAGTCGGCCACGCCCATTCCGCTGCATTTCGCTTTTGGCGAAGGTGCTTTCGTGGAGGCCTCTGCGGCATCTTCGCTGACCGATGTGCCCTTGCGCGATCTGTTCGACACGCCCGATCTCAACAACACCGATGACCTGATTGCCAATGGTGAATATGATCAGGTTCCGGGCGAGCCCGCGCCATTGGCACCGTTCACCGCCCAGCGCATCGATTATTCGCTGGCGCGCCTCAGCCACTATACGGCCACCAGCGCAAACCACTTCCAGAACTTCGTGTTGTTCACCAACTATCAGTTCTATATCGATGAATTCGCGGCCTGGGCCCGCAAGCTGATGGCAGAGGGAGGCGAAGGCTATACGGAGTTCGTCGAGCCGGGCAACATCGTCACCCAGGCCGGTTCCGATCGTCCGATCACCGACATGACGCTTGGCCGCATGCCGCAGATGCCCGCTTACCACCTGAAGAAAAAAGGCCATGCGGGCATCACACTGGTCAATATCGGCGTCGGCCCGTCCAACGCCAAGACGATTACAGACCACATCGCCGTGCTGCGCCCGCATGCCTGGCTGATGGTGGGTCACTGCGCGGGGCTTCGCAACAGCCAGCGGCTGGGCGACTATGTTTTGGCCCACGCCTATATGCGCGAAGACCACGTTCTGGATGACGATCTGCCCGTCTGGGTGCCGATCCCGGCTCTGGCCGAAGTGCAGATGGCGCTGGAAGGTGCGGTTGCGGAAGTCACCGGCTATGAAGGCTTCGAGCTGAAGCGCATCATGCGCACCGGCACCGTTGCCACCATCGACAACCGCAACTGGGAGCTTCGCGACCAGGCCGGGCCGGTCAAACGGCTGTCGCAGTCGCGTGCCATCGCGCTTGATATGGAATCGGCGACCATCGCCGCCAACGGTTTCCGTTTCCGCGTGCCTTACGGCACCCTGCTCTGCGTCTCCGACAAGCCGCTGCATGGCGAATTGAAGCTGCCCGGCATGGCAACCGAGTTTTACAAAACGCAGGTCTCACAGCATTTGCAAATCGGTATCCGCGCCGTGCAGAAGCTCGCCGCCATGCAGACCGAGACGTTGCATTCGCGCAAGCTTCGCAGCTTCTACGAAACCGCCTTTCAATAACGGATATCGCTGGCGCTACCGACGTCCCCGGACAAACAGCGCCAGCGCCGTTCCCATGAGCGAAGACAACATCACCATCAGGTGCACATTGACAGCCGCCTGTGCCAGGGACGAGAGCGACGTCCGATCTGTGGAAGCTCCGAAACCGAGTGCACCGGCAGTGATGCCTGCCGGGTAAGTCCCAACGCCACCCGGCGCATGGATGGGCAGAACGGAGGAGAGCTCGCCGCCCAGCGCACCGCCAAAACCTGCAGCCAAGTCCAGTTTTCCCATGAGCGTCAAAACCCATGCCAGAACCGCAATCTTAACGAACCAGTTGATGATGGTTGCACCCCACGCCCGGGCAAAAGCACGACCATCGGCAGGCAAGCCCGCCTCCATCTCCTGAATGATGCCTTTTGCCTTTTTCGGCGCAAGGTGGTGCGCATATCGAAAAAACCGCTGTCTGATGGAAAAAGCGATGACGGGGAGAGCCAGAAAGACGATCCACAGAAGCCAGACCGCCAGCGAGCCTCTCTCCAGCGCAAGTCCAACCCCTGCCGCTGCCATGAGCGCGTGCAGATCAAAAAACCGCATGATCAGAAGGGCAGATGTTCCACGCGCCAGCCGGACATCAAATTCCTGCCGCATCAACAAGGGGAAACTGGTCTCGCCGGACCGGAATGGCAGCATGATGTTGAGAAGATTATGGATCTGGACCACGCGAAACAGGCGCGCGAACTGGCCTTGCGTTTCACCAGGGAAATAATCGTAGATGCGCCAGGTCCGCAGAACGTAGGTGGACAGAAGAAGTGCAAGGGCGATCCCGATGACCCATAGCCCCGCTTCCTGCCACAGCGCAAAAATCGTCCCCCACCCCCACATCCAGCTGATGAAGGCTGCGTAGGCGGCAACCACCAAAGCCGTGACGATGGTCATAGAGTGCCGTGCAAACCGGGCGGGCTTCAATTCAATTTCCAATCACATTCCATTGCGGCATCGTGCGCACTATTCTCTCCACTGGCGCTTGCAGACAAGGGCTTCCTTGAAAGTTTGTGGTCTTTGTTGAAAAGGCCGCGAAACGTCGTTAGAGAAAGCACATATTCCAGATCACGACACAGACGGAACCGTTACCGTGCAAACACCTGCCGCCATTATCACAGACGTTCCCGCGGCAGATGCACTGGAGCTTTCGCTGGTCGTGCCGATCTTCAACGAGCAGGAAAGCGTCAGACCTCTGATCGAACGGATCATCGAGGCAATGGCGGGCTATGCGCTGCCGTGGGAACTCATTCTGGTGGACGATGGCAGTACCGATGCGACGATTGCAAATGCACGGGAATTTGTCGAACGGCGCGGCCTCAACCTCAAGATCGTCGCTCTGCAACGCAATTTCGGCCAGACGGCGGCCATGCAGGCCGGTATCGATACGGCGCGCGGTCGTTTGATCGCCACGCTCGATGGCGATCTCCAAAACGATCCCAAGGACATCCCCATGCTGGTCGCAGAGCTGGAACGGCGGGAACTCGACCTTCTCGTCGGCTGGCGTCAAAACCGTCAGGATGGATTGGTCCTGCGCAAGATCCCCTCCTGGATCGCCAATCGCCTGATCGGCAAGATCACCGGCGTGCGCCTGCATGACTATGGTTGCAGCCTTAAGATCTACCGTTCGTCCATCATCAAGCAGGTCAAGCTGATGGGTGAAATGCACCGTTTCATTCCGGCATGGGTGGCAGGCGTCGTGCCTAGCACCCGTATCGGCGAAATGCCTGTCACCCATCATGCACGGCAATTCGGTTCGTCCAAATACGGCATTTCCCGCACATTCCGGGTTATCCTCGACCTGCTCTCGGTGATGTTCTTCATGCGCTACAAGGCGCGACCGGGCCATTTCTTCGGTTCGCTGGGCCTGGGCCTTGGCGCAATGGCCGGTGTGATCATGACCTATCTCTTCGTCGACAAGTTCATTCTCGGCAACGATATCGGCACGCGGCCGATGCTGATGGTCGGGGTCGTGCTGTTGTTATCTTCCGTTCAGTTGATCACCACCGGCATCCTGGCCGAAATGATCGCACGACTGTATTACCGGGACGATCTGACGCCGAACTACATCGTTGGTAAGGTCTATCAGGCGGAGTGATCTCAGATGCGCAAGTCTCTATCGCGCAATCCCGATCTGATTTTATTCTGGATCGGTGGCTATTTTCTGCTTGCCATCATTGTGCGCATCATCCGTTCGCCGGCATTGGAAATAGACGAGACACAGGCGGCTCTGACGCAGTTTCTGCTTTGGGGATATGGATCGCAGCCCCCGCTCTATCATTGGCTTCAATATGGTCTGTCTGAGCTGTTCGGTATGTCGATCGCGACCCTGAGCCTTTTGAAAAACGCAACTCTGTTTTTCTCCTGCCTGTTCTTCTGGCTGACGGCGCGGCTTCTGACACAAGATCGCGCGCTGTCTGGCCTTGCAACCCTTGGCATGCTGACACTGCCGCCGATCTTCCTCATGTCTCAGCGCGACCTGTCCCACACGGTGATGGCGCTTTTAATCGTGTGCCTTTTTCTCTACGCATTTTTCTCGACGCTGAAACGGCCAAGTTTGGCGGGTTATCTTCTGGCGGGTGCGGCCGTTGGCCTTGGTGCTCTGTCAAAATACAATTTCATCCTCGTTCCGCTTGCCGCTGCGCTGGCGCTGATACCGGAAAAAGATTTGCGTGTCCGCTTGATGGACTGGCGCATGGGACTCGCGGTCATTCTATCGATCCTCATCGTCCTTCCGCATGCCATATGGATGCTGCACAATCCCGACCTCGTCACCGGCCAAACCATGGGCGAAATGACGGAAGGGCGCGAGCACATCTCCTTTCATGGCTTTGATGGCGCACTGAGTTTGGTGCTGGCAGCATTAAAAGGTGCGGCGCTGACGGTCGCCATTTTTGCCCTCCTTTTTTACAGAGACATCAAGCGCATTGCCTCGGCAAGCGATCAGTGGACACGCATCATAGGACGCATGCTGCTGATCGTGTTCTTCCTGTTGCTGGTCATCATCTTTGTGCTCGGCGCCACAAATATCCGGCAGAAATGGCTCATCGTCTATCTCGTCCTGCTGCCGCTTTATCTCAGCCTGAAAATACGCGCCGCGGGCGTTGACGCCAAACCGAAACTGCCAGCCATGCTGACCGTAGCGAGCGTTTTGACGATCGGTGTTCTGCTGATTTTGCTCACACGCGGACTTGTGGCCCCCTATTTCGGGCGCTACTCGATTGTTCACATTCCCTATGACACCTTTGCCAAAGCGGTGATGCGTGATGGCTTCGCGCAGCCACGCTATGTGATTGCACCCAACGTTATGGTCGGCGGCAATCTCAGGATTCAGTTTCCCAACGCAACCATCCTGACAGGTGATCCGGCAATTGAAAGAGCACCACAGAGCTGGCCACAGGGAGCGACCGTCCTGCTTGCTGGAACGACCGATGACGGCAAGCTGCCGGATAATCCCGCCGCTGCCCTCGATGCTCTCGCCGCACGCGCATCGCTGCCGGCTCCGACCGATATCAGGGATGTCAGCGCCGCCTATCCCGGCGGCGGCGAAATGAAGAAACATGCATTCTATTACGCCTGGTCGGTCATCGGTCGGAACTGACCTCAGTTACGAAGATTGTGGACATGGTGACGGCAGTTTCGGCACAACCTGCGTGAACTGCCCTGCCTCCTCTTTGGACGGCACCTGGCGCTCATGTCCTATGACGGTTTTCATATCCTCGCGGTATGCGCCAGATGGTCCAGTCCCTTGCGCACGATCTCGATGATCTGATCGATTTCGGAGCGGCTGATGGTGAAGGCTGGCGACGCCAGCATCCGGTCACCGGTGGCGCGCATGACCAGCCCGTTTTCGAGGCAATGATTGCGCACCAGCGTGCCGACATCATCCGGTTTGTCGAAACGCTTGCGCGTTGCTTTGTCGGCGGTCAGTTGCAGTCCGCCGATCAGGCCGACATTGACCGCCTCGCCCACCGTTTCGTGGTCGAGCAGACTTTGCCAGCCCTGTTGGAAATAGGGACCGATATCGTCGCGGACGCGCTCCACCAGTCCCTCGTCTTCAATGATGCGCAGGTTTTCCAGCGCAGCTGCCGCACAGACCGGGTGACCGGAATAGGTGAAACCGTGGTTGAAATCACCCACCTTGGTCAACATCACCTCGGCCACGCGGTCGGACACCAGCACGCCACCGATCGGCAGATAACCGGATGACAACCCCTTCGCGACGGGCGCCAGATCCGGCTCGTAGCCGAAATGCTGATAGCCGAACCACGACCCCAGCCGTCCGAAGCCGCAGATCACCTCGTCCGACACCAATAGAATATTGCGCGCCTTGCAGATGCGGGCGATCTCCGGCCAATAGGTCTCCGGCGGGACGATGACACCGCCTGCGCCCTGAATGGGTTCGGCCACGAAGGCGGCTACGTTGTCTTCGCCCAGTTCATCTATTTTCGCGTCCAGTTCGCGCGCAACCTTAAGGCCGAATTCGGCAGGCGTCAGATCGCCGCCCTCGACATACCAATAGGGCTGACCGATATGCGAGACGCCATCGATCGGCAGGTTGCCCTGCTCATGCATCCAGGTCATGCCGCCCAACGACGCGCCCGCGACGGTAGAACCGTGGTAACCGTTGCGCCGCGCAATGACATGGGTTTTGGTCGGATAACCCAGTGCCTTCCAATAGACCCGCGCCATTCGAAACCACGTGTCGGTCGCTTCGGAGCCGGAATTCGTAAAGAAAACATGGTTCATATTCGGCCCGGCATGGGACACGATCTTCTGCGCCAGAAGCGTGGCCGGTGGTGTCGTGGTGCCGAAGAAGGCGTTGTAATAGGGCAGTTCGTTCATCTGCCGGGAGACAGCATCGGTCATTTCGCGCCTGCCATACCCGATATTGACGCACCATAGACCGGCAAAGGCATCGAGATATTTCTTGCCGGTGCTGTCATAGATGAACACGCCCTCGGCACGCTCTATAATGCGTGTGCCCGTGGCGTTCAGTTTACCCATATCGGAAAAGGGATGGAGGTGGTGGGCGGCGTCTATGGCGGCGAGGTTCGATATCTTCAAGGGGTTATCGTTCATCGCGGCATGCACTCCATTGACGTCATGGAAACAGAATGGCCGGGGCGGCAGCGTTTTGCAAGGCCACGATCACGTCTTGCAAAACGGGCCCTGGAGCAATGATATCAGGTGCTTGCAAAATCCTTCGCAACAATAACCTTCAATTCGCCCGCATGGATTTTCAGCCGCACATCTTTTTCCATCGACAGCAACTCCCCATCCATAACGCACCGCACGTTCTTGTGGCGTTTGGGGAAATGCAGTTCCGCTTCGGTTACCGCCATAGCCGTGACAGCCGCGTTTTCCTTCAGCTTGCCACGCATGATATCGAAAGCGAGCCGCGTGACGCCGGACGGGGTCAAGGCGTCTGCAATGTAAAGGCCAAGCTTTCCCTGGGTGATATCGTCCGCGACCAGCAACGGGCTCTGCCCGAACTCGTTGTTGGATGCGGAGATGGCACAGGCGCGGCGATGCTGCGTCACGCCCGCCACGGTAAACTCCATGTCGAATTTCGGCGGATTGAGGACGACACCGATCGCGGCGCGAATATTGGCGAGGATTTTGCCCAGTCTTGACGCATATTCCATCTTGTCGCGGACACGCACCATGCGTGCATGCAGACCGGCGGAGAACTGGTGGACGAAGGGGCGGCCATTGGCACTGGCAATATCGACATTATGGACATGGCCCTCAGCCAATGTGTCCACCGCCTGCCAGATGTCGAGCGGCAGCTTCAACGAGCGGGCAAACAGGTTCATGGTGCCGGCAGGGACGACACCCAACGCGATGCCGTGTTTCCAGGCGATACCGGCGGCGGCAGAAATCGTTCCATCGCCACCGCCTGCAATCAGCCCGTCGAGGCCCTTGTCATCGGCGGTGCGTTCCATTTCGGAGACGATATCCTTGCCGGAAACGAGGCGGCATTCGATATCGTGGCCAGCATCGTTGAAAACCTTTTGCGCATGCGCGCAGTAGGCGTCCATATCGGTGGTCTTGAAGGTGCCGCCGTCACGGTTGAAAATCGCCACCAGTCTCATATGCTTACCCAGCCCCCGTTACGCTCAAGCGCGCGACCTAAATGGTATAGCGCGGGTTCCGTTCCGTACACCTCTGCGTGAGAGGTAAATTTTACCGAATCAGAGGCTACCGCAACGCACAACTTCATGTTACGAATGAGATAAGGTCATTTTGGTGACCATATACCTCCAGTCAGGGCAAGACCGAGACCTCGGTTTTGCCCTTTTTTTCTTCGTTCCCATCGCAGAAATCCATGACCCATATTTCCCCGACTAAAGACCGCTCCGTAGCGGATGGGCAAGCTGTCGAACCATTGCCCGCAGCAGCCCTCACTCCCTTTTCCATCGCCCTTATCGAACTGGCGCTTGCCGCCGGAGGCTTCGGCATCGGTACGGGCGAATTCGCCATTATGGGCCTTTTGCCCGATGTCGCGACAAGTTACGGCGTCTCTGTTCCCCAGGCCGGCTACGTCATTGCCGCCTACGCGCTCGGTGTCGTCATCGGCGCACCCATCATCGCGGTGCTGGCGGCGCGGATGACACGGCGTGTGCTTCTGCTGGCCTTGATGAGCGTTTTTGCGGCGGGCAATATCTTGAGCGCCATCGCGCCCGATTTCGCAACCTTCACGGCGCTGCGGTTCATCACCGGCCTGCCCCATGGTGCCTATTTCGGCGTGGCTGCGCTGGTGGCCGCCTCCATGGCGCCCATCCACAAACGTGCCCGCGCCGTGGGTCGTGTCATGCTGGGGCTGACTATTGCCACGCTGCTCGGCACCCCGCTCGCTACCTTTTTTGGACAGATGTTTTCCTGGCACGCCGCATTCCTGATGGTGGGCGGCATCGCGCTTTTGACTGTTGCGTTGCTGTGGCTCTTCCAGCCACGCGACAAGGTACAGGAAGGTGCCAGCATCTGGCGCGAGCTTGGTGCCTTCAGGCGTGGTCAGGTGTGGTTGTCGCTCGCTGTGGCTTCGGTCGGGTTCGGCGGCATGTTCGCGGTCTTCAGCTACATCGCCAAGACGACCACCGATGTCGCCATGATGCCAGCCGCTACCGTTCCGATGGTTCTGGCGCTCTTCGGCATCGGCATGAATGTCGGTAATGTCGTTGGTTCGCGCATGGCTGATATCTCGCTGAACGGCACGATCGGCGGCATGCTCGCGGTCAATGTGGTGCTGATGGCGTTGTTCGGATTGACCGCTGACAACCCTTACATGCTGTGCCTTTGCGTCTTCCTCATCGGCTGCGGCTTTGCCGCCTGCCCGGCGGTGCAAACCCGCCTCATGGATGTGGCGGCCGACGCGCAGACGCTGGCTGCCGCCTCCAACCATTCCGCCTTCAACATCGCCAACGCGCTTGGTGCCTGGCTTGGCGGCCTCGTCATTGCCATGGGCTATGGCTATGCATCGACAGGATATATCGGCGCGATCCTCTCGCTCGCAGGCCTCATCGTATTCGGCTTTGCCGTGGCGCTGGAGCGACGCGAGAAAGCCAACCTAACGGCTTGATTTCAGAGTGCTTTAGACGACCCTAAAGCGCCTGGACGCACGCAGCAGTCGACCTTGCCAAAATTTCATAATCGCCCCGCTTGACTTGGCCTTTTTTCGGGCGCAACAGATATCTCATGCGCAGATTGAAGCATTGATCTGGCGCAGATATCCACGGAGCATCATTAGATGTCTAGCGACAGTCGTAGTCGATTGCCTTTGCCGAAAACGGCGAAACGCGCGCTGATCTGACACCTGTCGGCTCACCACGTTCCGCCGTGATCGGCGGATCGACGGGAAGGTGAGCAATCATGAACTTTCATAACCTCTCTGAAAGAGCCAGCAAGGCTGCACGTCTTTTTCGTAGCAGCAGCATTGGCCCCACCACCACCGCAGAACGCGTCGATCAGTTGAACGCACTTGACGTGCGCGAAGCCGTCGACGCGCTGCTGAAAATGACGCAGGCCCGTGCGGTGGCGGTCCTCGACCGGCCAGAACTGCACCGCGCGGCAGAGATCATCGCCCATATTCCGCTGGAACAGGCAGCCCGTTTCGTCAATCTCATGTCGGATGACCGCGTGGCAGACGTCATGGCGGAAATGGATGACGAGCCACGGGCCAAGCTGTTTTCCCGGCTGGACCGCGCAACGGCAACCGCCATCCGCCACCTGATGACCTATCCGCCCCGCACGGCGGGTTCGATGATGACGACAGAATTCGTCAGCGTGCCCGACCGCTGGACGGTGGAGCAGACGCTTGCGCATATCCGCATCGTCGAACGCTCCCGCGAAACCGTCTATGCCATCTATGTGCTGGCGCAAGACGGCACCTTGGCCAAGGTCGTCACCCTGCGCCGCCTGGTGACGGGCGAGCCATCGGCCTCCATTCTGACCGTCGCATCCAAAGAAGGCATCACCTATGCCGATCCGTTGATGCCTCAGGAAGATGTCGCCCGCCTTATTCGCAAGCACGACCTTCTGGCCATGCCTGTCGTCGACGAGCACGCCCACATTCTCGGCATCGTCACCGTCGATGATGTCATCGACACCATGATTGCCGACACGACGGAAGACGCCCACAAATTCGGTGGTATGGAGGCTCTCGGAAAGCCCTATATGGCGATGGGTTTCCTCGATATGATCCGCAAACGTGGTGGCTGGCTGGCGGCTTTGTTCCTGGGTGAAATGCTGACGGCCAGCGCCATGCAGCATTTCGAAGGAGAGCTGGAAAAGGCGGTCGTGCTGACGCTGTTCATTCCACTCATCATGTCATCGGGCGGCAATTCCGGTTCGCAGGCTACGTCGCTCATCATCCGGGCGCTGGCGCTGGGCGAGTTGAAACTGTCCGACTGGTGGCGCGTGTTGCTGCGCGAACTGCCCACAGGCCTCACACTCGGCGCCATTTTAGGCGCCATCGGCTTCCTGCGGCTTACCGTCTGGCAGCAGGCCGGGTTCTATGATTACGGCGAACACTGGCTTCTGGTCGGTTTCACCGTTTTCTGTGCCCTCATCGGCATCGTCACCTTCGGCTCCATCACAGGCTCGATGCTGCCCTTCCTGCTGCAACGCATGCGCCTCGACCCCGCCAGCGCATCGGCCCCGTTCGTCGCGACACTGGTGGATGTCACCGGTCTGGTGATCTACTTCTCGGTCGCACTGCTGATCTTGAGCGGGACGCTGCTTTAGTGGCAAACATGATGTTGCCGGTCGCGCCTTGGCGAGGCTGGCAACACCCGTCGTTAAACGGGCTTGCGATCTTTATACAATTTTTTGTATAATTAGCGATATGAAAGTGATCAGATTTCGTGGCAGCGCCCTCAGTGATTTACGTGCGTTTCCCGAAACGGCGCGGCGGGAAGCCGGTTATCAGCTGGACAAGGTGCAACATGAGCAGATGCCGACCGATTGGAAGCCAATGGGAACAATCGGAAAGGGTGTTCAAGAAATAAGAATCAGGGATGAAAGCGGCGCGTTCCGCGTGATCTATATCGCGAAATTCAGCAATGCAATTTACGTCCTGCATTGCTTCCAGAAGAAGACCCAGAAGACCAGCAAGGCAGATATCGACCTCGCAGCAAAACGCTACAGCGATCTGATGAAGGAGTTAGGCCAATGAGCAGTGAACAATTCGAAAGCGTCTGGGATGCCATCGAAGACACGGTGGCCAAAGCGGAGAACATGAAGCTGCGCTCCACGCTGATGAGAGCACTCGAGCGGCAAATAAAGGAAAAGGGCTGGACGCAGGCAGACGCCGCCCGAGAACTTGGGGTCTCGCAGCCGCGCGTGTCAGATCTTTTGCGTGGCAAGATCAATCTGTTCGGCTTGGATACGTTGGTCAATATGGTGACTGCGGCAGGACTGCATGTTGAAATGCAGGTGTTGGATGCTGCGTGAACGAAAAATGCACACGCAGCGTTCTCAGCTCATTACCGCGCCCTGAGCGCGCCCGCAACCGTGTGAATATGGGCCGCACCAATGCCGCAGCAGCCGCCGATCATGGTCGCACCGGCTTCGGCCCAATCGCAGGCGAAACGGGAATAGGCGTCGTCGGTCAGGTCGGCGCGGGTGCCGTGAAGGCCTTCATTGGCGGCGGAATCGCCTTGCTCACCTTCGAATGCGTTGGCGTAGACGCCGATTTCGATGGAGACGCCTCTATCCTTGAACACAGCGGAGGCTGTCTCAACAGCGGCTTTCATGACTTCCGGCTTGCTGCAATTGAACAGCAGCGCGGTGGCACCTGAACCTGCGGCCCATTCGGCAGCAGCGCGCACGGTTTCGCCGGAGCGAAGCTGTGGCGCGCCGCCGTTGACCTGCGCGGTGTCGTCGTTCAGCGTGAAGGAAACCCAGAATGGTTTGCCCGTGTTGGCCACCGCTTCACGCACCGCCTCCCCTTCGGCAATCAGGCTCAATGTTTCGCCCAGCCAGACATCGACATGGGGAGCGAGGTTGTCGACCAGCACCTTGAGATAATCCTGCACCCGTGAAGCATCGAAATTCTGCGGTTCGTAGGAGCCGAAGATCGGCGGCAGGCCACCGGCAACGGTCACCTTACGGCCCGAAGCATCCGCCGCTTCCCGTGCCAGCTTGCCGGAGAGTGAAATCAGCGCGGCGCCGTCTTTTTGAAACCGCTCTTCGCCAATGTGGAAAGGCACGAGCGCATAGGAATTGGTGGTGACGACATCGGCACCGGCTTCAATGAATTCCGCATGCACCTGCCGCACGATGTCAGGCGCGTCGATGAGAGAAAGCGCAGACCATTCCGGCTGCTTCAACTGTGCACCGAGCCGTTGCAATTCACGGCTCATGCCGCCGTCGAGAATCTTGATATCGCCCATATGGAACTCCCTGGAGTATTACCGCCGCTGCGGCACCTGCGCTTCGACGAAGCCGAAACAGCGCACGATGATGGCAGTGAGGATGAGATAGAAAATGGTGACGACGAAGAGTGGTTCATAGACCAGCAGCGTATCCTGTCGCACCTTGTAGGCAACGGCGTAGAGATCCATGACGGTCACGGTAAAGGCAAGCGGCGTTGCCTTCAACTGCATGACCACTTCGCCGGCAATGGTCGGCAGGGCAATGCGAATGGCGCGCGGCAACCAGATGCGGCGGATCAGCGTGAAACGGCTCATGCCGAACGCCCTGCCCGCCTCAAGCTCCCCCTTCGGCACCGCCAGAAGCGCACCGCGCAGGACTTCCGCCTCATAGGCCGCATAATTGAGCGTGAAGCTGACGGCTGCAAAAAAGAAGCCCTCACGCAGCACCGGCCACATAAAGCTTTGGCGCAAGCCAGGGATCATCGGCAGGAATGAACCGACGCCGTAATACAGCAGCCACAGTTGGATGAGCAGCGGCGTACCACGGAAGAACGTACAGTAGCCGCGTGCCAAAAGCCGCGTGACTTTACCGCCGCTGACCTGCGCAAAGGCAAGGCCAATGGCGATGACAAAGCCGAGGACGACGGAAATGATCAGCAGCGCCACCGTCTGATAAGCGCCGGAAAGCAGCAGCGGCCAGTATTTTTCGATCCAGGAGAATTCCATGCTCTCTCCTAAACCAGCGCCGGTTGACCGCGCCGCACGCGGCGTTCGATCAATGAAAAGACGGCGTTGGAAACGAGTGTAATCGCCAGATACAAGAGTGCTGCCGCCATGAAGAACAGGAAATACTGCTTGGTGCTGGCGCCTGCCAGCCGCGTTGCCAGCGCCAGCTCCTGATATCCGACGACCGCCACCAGCGCGCTGTCCTTAGTCACGGCAAGCCAGAGGTTTGCGAGGCCCGGCAGCGCATTTGGCACCAATGCAGGCAAAACGACGCGGCGAAAGCGCAGAAACGGCGACATGCCAAAGGCGCGCGCCGCTTCGATCTGCCCACCCGGAATGGCAAGGATCGCACCCCGCAGAACCTCGGTCATGTAGGCACCCTGCACGAAGCCAAGCACGGCGATAGCCGCGACGAAACCGTTGATCTCCAACGGCGGCATTCCGGCCCATTGCAGCAGCCGGTTCAGGCCATCGGTACCCGCATAATAGAGCCCAACGATGAGGATCAGCTCCGGCACGGCGCGGATCATGGTCGTGTAGAAGCCCAGCACGACACCGAGCGGCCTATTGCCGGACAGCTTGCCCAGCGCACCGGCCATGCCGATTACGATGCCAATGAGATAGGCACCGGCGGAAATGGCAAGCGTGGAAACGGCACCGGTCAACAGCGTGCCGCCCCATCCCGGAGGATAGGGCGACAAAAGTTGAAGCATGGTTTCAATGCTTGCCATCAACTCGACCAGGACTTACTTCGCGCCGTAGATATCGAAGTCGAAGTATTTCTTGGTGATCTCGTCATATTTGCCGCTGGCGCGTACAGCGGCCAAAGCTGCATTCAGCTTCTGCTTCAGCTCCGTATCGTCCTTGCGAAGACCGCCGGAAACGCCGAGACCCAGAATTTCCTTGTCGTCGGCCACATTACCAGCGTCCGCGCAGCAATCCTTGCCCGCATCACTTTTCAGGAAGGCGTCGAGAACGAGCGAGTCGCCGAAGACATAATCGATACGACCGGCAGCCAGATCCTGAAACGCTTCGTCAAGTGTCTGATAGGTCTTTTCGTCCGCCACGTCCTTGAAATACTTGGCGTAGTAAGCGGACTGGATGGTCGAGACCTGAATGCCGATGGTCTTGCCCTTGACGTCCTCTGCCGTTGCGCCCGGCTTGTCGCCCTTGGCACCGATCAGCTTGCTGGGCGTGTTGTAGTATTTGTCGGTGAAGGTGATGACCTTCTGGCGTTCTTCCGTATTGGACATGGATGACCAGATCACGTCGAACTTCTTGGCTTCAAGCGCTGGAATAAGCCCATCCCAGGACAGTTCAACGATGGAGCATTTTTCCTTCATTTCCGCGCAGACGGCGTCCATCAGGTCGATTTCCCAGCCCTGCCATTTCCCGGACGCATCCTTGGCGAAAAACGGCGGGTAGGATTCGTTCATGATGCCGAAGCGGACATCGGCGCTGGCGGTGAAGGCAGAGAGCGCAAATGCCGATCCGGCAAGCAGCGTGGCGAACAGTTTCATGGAAATCTCCTGTTGGAATATCGAAAATATCAGTTGGCGATGGCGCCGGTAAAATCGCGGGTGCGGGCGCTGGTCGGGTTGCCGAACACCTGGTCCGGCGGCCCCTCTTCTTCCACGCGGCCCTGATGCAGAAACATGACGTGGTTGGACACATCACGCGCAAAGCGCATTTCATGCGTGACCAACAACATGGTGCGCCCTTCGTCTGCCAGATCGCGGATGACTTTCAGCACCTCGCCGACCAGTTCCGGATCAAGCGCAGAGGTCGGCTCATCGAACAGCATCACGGCGGGCTCGACGCACAGCGCCCGCGCAATCGCCGCACGCTGCTGCTGGCCGCCGGAAAGGAAGGCCGGATAGGCATCCTTCTTGTCGTAAAGGCCGACCTTGTTGAGCAGTGCTTCGGCTTTCTCGATCGCATCCTGCCGCTTGACACCCATTACATGCACAGGCGCTTCTATGATGTTTTCCAGCACCGTGCGGTGGGACCAGAGATTGAAGGTCTGAAACACCATGCCAAGCCCGGTGCGCAGACGCTCCACCTGCCGCCAGTTTTTCGGTACCGCCTTGCCGTCGCGACCCATCTTGACAACGATTTCCTCGCCGCTGACGGTCACACGACCACGGTCGGGCATTTCCAGAAAATTGATGCAGCGCAGAAACGTGCTCTTGCCGGAGCCTGAGGAGCCGATGATCGAGATGACGTCACCCTTGCGGGCGTTGAGCGAAATGCCTTTGAGGACCTCATGCGTACCGAAGCTCTTGTGGATATCCTCCACCGCCAAAGCGTAACCGCCTTCAATACTCATCAACTGGTCCCGACTGTCCTTGTTGCGGATGGATACTTATAGACACAAGCGAAAAATGCCGCGCAATAAACGGCTCTATTGCATATCCTGGATGAAAAATCATTCCACGGGAAAGATTTCAAGGAAAATCGTCAAGCGATCCCCGGCCGTGAAGCCGGGGAGACCATCCTATGGCTGCGTATACGCTTTTTATGCTGCGCTGATCACGCCCGTGGAAAGCAGAAGCAGAAGCAGCACGCCAAGACCCACGCGGTACCAGACAAAGGGCATATAGCTTTTGCTGGAAACCATCTTCAAAAAGCCGACGATAACAGCATATCCGACGATGAAGGAAATCACGGTGGCAAGCGCCGTTTCGCCCCAGCCGACCGGGTTTACCTGGCCAATACTCTTGTAGAGCTGGTAGAAGCCGGAACCGAAAACGGCGGGGACGGCGAGAAGAAACGAGTAGCGAGCAGCCGCTTCTCGCGTATAGCCCAACAGCAGACCTGCCGTGATGGTGCCGCCGGAACGGGAAACGCCGGGGATCAGCGCCATGGCCTGGGCGAAACCGAACAGAATACCATCGCGCCAGATGAGCTTGTTCAGCGGATACTTCTTCTTGCCGATTTTATCCGCGTAACCGAGAATGATACCGAAGACGATCAGCATCACGGCGGTGATGTAGAGATTGCGCAACGAGGTCTCGATGGCATCCTTGAACAGAAGGCCCAAGAGCACGATCGGCACAGAGCCGACGATAATGAGCCAACCCATGCGCGCATCTGCCGGATCGTACGCGCCGCTAAGGCGCAGGTTCTGGCGAAGCCATGCCATGGCAATACGCATGATGTCGGACCAGAAGTACACCAGAACCGCCAGTTCGGTACCGATCTGAATAATGGCCGTAAAGGCAGCGCCCGGGTCCTCCCCCGTTCCCAGAAATTCCCCGGCGATGCGCAGATGCGCACTGGAGGAAATCGGCAAAAATTCTGTAAGACCTTGAATAAAGCCAAGAATTGCGGCTTCGATCCAACCAATACCCATGCTTGTCGTCCCTCACTGAGAATCACTGCCGCACTGTTATGAAGCAATCCGGGCAGATCAATGTTGCAATGCGGAATATTTTTTCAGGCGCAATGTCGTCCACGACATCCGTAACGGGACACGAAGATGTGCGCAACAGGCCTTGCTACTCGGCAGCGGCCAGCGGCTCGATCATCTCGACACCAGACAGCACGCGCTTTTCACCTCCACTGCAGACCACATGGGCATCTCCCCATGCTTTCAGTGCAGCGATGACGGGTTGCATGCTGTGGCCAAGCGGCGTCAGATCATAATCCACCCGCGGCGGCACCACGGCGAAGACCTTGCGGGAAATCAGGCCTGCGTCTTCCAGTTCGCGCAACTGCTTGGTCAACATCCGCTGGGTGACGCTCGGAATGTGGCGACGCAGCCCGTTGAAGCGCAACGTCCCCTCATTCATCAGGTGGTAAAGGATGACGCCTTTCCATTTCCCATCCAGAAAACTCAGCGTCGATTCCACCGGACAACCCGGGAAATGATCGGTCAACTTGGCACGGGGACGGGACATCTCGGTATCCTTTTTGTGCGTATATACACAATATGTGCATTCTTGCGGTCTGTGCTCATCTCTATCAAATAGAGATCAACGCAACAAGCAAAGGAGAAAACGCCATGCGAGCTATCGGTTACAAAAGCGCAAGGCCCATCACGGAAGCGGATGCGCTCATCGACCTCGATGTGGCCGTACCGGATGCCAAAGGTCATGATCTGCTGGTCGAGGTGAAGGCCGTTTCGGTCAATCCGGTCGATACGAAAGTGCGCCGTAACCAGGCGCCGGAAACCGGCGAGACACGCATTCTCGGCTTCGATGCGGCAGGGATCGTCAAGGCCGTGGGCGAAAATGTCACCCTGTTCAAGCCCGGCGATGCGGTATTTTACGCCGGCGCCATCAATCGTCCCGGCTCCAACAGCGAGTTCCACCTGGTCGATGAACGCATCGTCGGCAAAAAGCCAGAGAGCCTCAGCTTCGAAGAGGCGGCGGCGCTGCCCTTGACGGCGATAACCGCTTACGAGGCACTGTTCGACCGGCTCAAGGTCAAGAACCCTGTTCCCGGTGCGGCCAACGCCATTGTCATCATCGGCGGCGCAGGCGGCGTCGGCTCCATCGCCATCCAGCTAGCCCGGCAATTGACCGAGCTGACCGTCATCGCCACAGCGTCACGCCCGGAAACAAAGCAATGGGTCCAGGCACTCGGCGCGCACCACGTCATCGATCACAGCCAGCCGCTCGCCCCACAGGTCGAGGCACTCGGCCTCGGCGCTCCCGGATTCGTCTTTTCCACAACGCAGAGCGATCTCCACGCCGCCGATAGCATCGCGCTCATCGCGCCGCAGGGACGGTTCGCGCTGATCGATGATCCCGAAGGCGGTTTCGATGCCATGCCCTTCAAGCGCAAAGCCATCTCTATCCACTGGGAAATGATGTTCACCCGCCCCGTCTTCGGAACCGCCGATATTCTGGAGCAGCACAATTTGCTCAACCACGTCTCGGAGCTGGTGGATGAAGGCAAGATCAGGACGACGATGACCGAGGTCTTCGGCACCATCAATGCGGCCAATCTCATCAGGGCGCATGCGCTGATCGAGAGTGGGACCGCGAAGGGCAAGATTGTTTTGTCGGGGTTTTGATGGAGCGATAGCCGCAGGCTACCGAAGAGTTGCCGCTACCCGGTCTGTCTTGCCATCTATCCCCTCGCCTGTGTGCGAGGGGATCTCCTGCAGAAAACGAGGGCTAGAGCCTGACATCCGCCGACCATCAATCCTCCTCAGGATCTTCCGGGCAAGGCCATTCGGCAGGTGTGGTCAGACCTTCGGGCAATTTTGTCTTGGCGTCACCACAGGCAATGTCGATCTGCCTCTGATCAAGGCCCGTCGCCTTGGAAAGGTCCAGCCCTTCAATGCGGGTCAGCAGAAGAAATGCGTCCTCGAAATCGATCGGCCCCGTGAAGCTGGCACCGGTAAAGCGCGCACGAGAGAGGTTGGCCATAGTGAATTTCGTTCCGGTGAGCGTGGCACCCTCGAAGTCGGCACGGCCCAGCTCAGCCTTGGTAAAATCCGCTCCGACAAGCTTGGCGTTCTCGAACGTCGCGCGCTGCATTTCGGCATTGTTGAACTTGGCATTTTCCGCATTCGCGTCGCTGAAATCGCCGCGATAGGCCTCGACCTTTGCGAGATTGCTCTCCTGCAACTGCGAGGAGGCCAATGAAGAGCGGATGAGTTTCGCCTTCCTCAAATTGGCCTTGTTGAAGGACGATCCGCGAAGATCGGTGAAGGTGAAATCGGTTCCTTGCAGATCCGCGCCGTCGAACACACTGCCCCCGAGCATCAGCAGACGCTTGTTGCAGCCGCTCCAGTCGATCTGGGCGGACGCATCCGCACGGCAACTGGCCGCCTGGCTCTCCGCTGCGAATAGCGTCACAACGGCAAGCATTGTCAGAAACGCGCCGCAAACAAGGCCCGGCTTTCGCAGAGCATGAGGTCTATCTGCTAACATATTCATAAATCTGCTCCCATACCGACCTTGCAAGCGTATCCATCCACACCTGTCGATATCCTCTCTTACAAGTAGAACATCAGCGCTCATGCTGCAATTACCAAACTGGAAGCCTATGGCTGCGGTCAAGATCGACACCGCTCTTTTTCGCAAAGACCGCATCAAACATCGTTCAGATCGCTCGCCAGAAGCGCCCAGCGCTCATGATCGCACCACACGCCTCCAGCTCTAACAACATGTCACCTTCCCTCAGAAAGACGACAAAGCGCACAAGGGCCCAGATCGACCTCACATGTTGGCGTATACAGGCCCTTCACCGCCCTGTGGCGGCACCCAGTTGATGTTCTGGTTGGGGTCCTTGATGTCACAGGTTTTGCAATGGACGCAGTTTTGCGCGTTGATGACATAGGTCGGCTCTCCGTCCTTCTCCACCCATTCATAAACGCCGGCGGGACAGTATCGTGTCGATGGACCGGCATAGACGTCGTGCTCGGACCGCTTCTGCAAATCCATGTCCTTCACCTGAAGATGCACCGGCTGGTCCTCCTCGTGGTTGGTGGAGGAAATGAACACCGATGACAGGCGGTCGAAGGTCAGGACACCGTCGGGCTTGGGGTAAGCAATCGGCTTGTGGAATTTCGCCGGCTCCAGGCTCTGCGCATCCGTCTTGCCGTGTTTCAGCGTGCCAAACAGGGAAAGGCCGAGCAACTGGTTCGTCCACATATCCAGCCCGCCGAGCGCCACGCCGATTGCGGTGCCGAATTTCGACCATAGAGGCTTGACGTTGCGTACGCGTTTCAGATCCTTGCCGATGTCGCTGTCGCGCCATTCGTTTTCGATCTCGATGACCTCGTCGTTGGCGCGGCCCGCCGCAATGGCGTCCGCCAGCCGGTCTGCCGCCATCATGCCGGACAAGACGGCATTATGACTGCCCTTGATGCGCGGCACATTGACGAAACCGGCGGAACAGCCAATCAGCGCGCCGCCGGGGAAGGTGAGTTTCGGCACCGACTGGTAACCGCCTTCCGTAATGGCACGCGCGCCATAGGACAGACGCTTGCCGCCTTCGAAGGTCGGCGCGATCGCCGGATGCGTCTTGTAACGCTGGAACTCCTCGAAGGGGTAAAGATACGGATTCTTGTAGTTCAGATGCACCACGAAGCCGACAGCCACGAGGTTGTCTTCGAGATGGTAGAGGAAGGAACCGCCACCCGTCTTCATGCCGAGCGGCCAGCCGAAGGAGTGCTGCACGAGGCCGGGCCTGTGGTTTTCCGGCTTGACCTGCCACAGTTCCTTGATGCCGATACCAAATTTCTGGACATCGCTCTCTTTTGACAACGCAAATCTGTCGATCAACTGCTTGGCCAGCGAGCCGCGCACGCCCTCGCCGATCAGCACATATTTGCCCATCAGCGCCATGCCGCGTGTAAAGGCCGGCCCGGGCTCGCCGTTGCGCTCCACACCCATATCGCCAGTCGCGACCCCGATAACAGCGCCTTCGTCGTTATAAAGCACTTCGGTGGCAGCAAAGCCGGGATAGATTTCAACACCCAGCGCCTCTGCCTTTTCCGCCAGCCAGCGACAGACGAGACCCAGCGAAACGATGTAGTTGCCGTGGTTGTTCATCAAAGGCGGCATGGCGAAGTTGGGAAGGCGGATGGAACCCGCCGGGCCGAGCAGCAGGAACTGGTCGTCCTTGACTTCCGTCTTGAAAGGGTGCCCCTCCTCTTCGCGCCAACCAGGCAACAGGCGGTCTATGCCAATGGGATCGACGACGGCACCAGAGACGATATGCGCTCCAACCTCGGACCCTTTTTCCAGAACGACCACGGAGAGATCGGGATTGACCTGCTTCAGCCGTATCGCCGCCGAAAGGCCAGCAGGGCCAGCGCCGACGATCACAACGTCGAATTCCATCGATTCGCGTTCCGGCAGTTCCATCGCGTCCGTCATCTTCATCCTCTCAGCCCGCCGGTCCCGTCCGGCAATATTTTTCTAACGTGCCAGCAGCAGCGGGGTTCAACTCCACGCACGCTGGTGCCCGTTTCTTTCAAGCAATCGTCTCAATCTTCTCGCAAAGCGCAAAGCCATTGTCGAGGTCGAACTGCGGCAAATCCTTTGCGCGCCTATGACATTACTGCCCGCACTGGTAATACCTTACCTTTACGTTCACGTAAGTTATCGGGATTTCGTAGAACGTCAAGGCTCCCGGAAGGGATCGTCCGCCGTAGAAATAATCACGGTCGCCGCCTTCAAAACCCTGCCAGTGCCCCCTATAACCAGACAACATCATCAGGAGGAACTCCATGGATTTCGGCATTTCCGGCAAACGCGCACTTGTTCTGGCATCGTCGCGCGGCCTTGGCCTCGGCATTGCAACGGCCTTGGCCAAAGAGGGCGCACATGTGCTGCTCGTTGGCCGCACGGCTGAAAAGCTGGCCGCGAACGTCGAGGCCATCAATGCGCTGGGCAAAGGCAAGGCAGATTGGGTGCAAGGTGATCTTTCGCGAGACGATTTCGTCGAGACGATGATCCAAGCGGTGACGGAAAAGCTCGGGGGTATCGACATTCTTGTCAACAACACCGGTGGCCCCACGCCCGGCATGGCGCAGGATATCACCGTGGAGAAGCTTGAGACTTTCTTCCAGTCCATGGTTCTTCGCGTCATTGCGCTGACCGGCGCCTTCCTGCCGCACATGAAGGAGCAAGGCTGGGGTCGTATCCTGACCGTTGCCTCGTCAGGCGTGTTCGAGCCCATCCCCAATCTGGCGCTTTCAAACACTCTGCGCGGTGCGCTGGTGGGCTGGAACAAGACACTGGCATCGGAGATCGCCGGTTCCGGTATCACCGCCAACATGCTGCTTCCGGGTCGCATCCACACGGATCGCATCGATGAACTGGATGGCGCCAATGCAAAGCGGCTGGGCAAGAGCGTCGAAGAGGTGCGCGAGGCATCGCTGAAAACCATTCCGGCCGGTCGCCTGGGCAAGGTCGAGGAGTTTGCAGCAGCCGGTGCCTTCCTGTGCTCGCAGCCCGCCAGCTACATCACCGGCACCATGTTGCGCGTGGATGGCGGAGCGTCGAAGTCCATCTGAAAACGGGCATAATACAACGCCTGTCCGGCAAGCAACGTCGGGCAGGCCGCCTTTGCTTGCTCGACAGTTACCAAGGTCATGGCGTGAACTGGCTGCACAACGTCCACACAAGCTTGACCGCATACTTCAAGCATCATGGAGCCAACCAATGCCTTGGCCCCTATAGTCGCGAGGGGATCCATGCACACCATCATTTTGGCGAGATACAACGAAGCTCTTGAATGGATCGTGGATATCCCTGCGGATTTTCGGGTCATCATTTACAACAAGGGTCAGGAGATTACCTCGCCAACGGTGCTTGCCCGTGCGGACGAAATCGTGGCCAGACCGAATGTCGGACGCGAGTCCGAGACTTACCTTCACCACATGAGAACGCGTGCGACGGACGATCGCTATTTCACCGTGTTTTCGCAAGGCGACCCGATTACCCATAGCCCAGATTTCATTGACATCTTGAGAAACTGGCGCAGATGGGATGATGTGCAGCCACTGTCGTGGCAGTGGCTGGCAGACCGGAATATCCCACCATCGGCACAACTCGACCGTTACAATGAATATTTCCCGCTGCATCTTCGCGTTCGGCCTGAGACATTTTCCCTTTTCGATTGGGTCGCACTCGAATTCACCGATGTCGGCGCCTGGAACATGGGCCTCGTCTACAAAACGATCCAGGGTATCTCACCCAACACCAGCAATATCGCCGCGCATGCCTTGCGCGCCTGGAAGCTGGATGCGCTGGCGGATGAAGCCGACCGTCACAGCGCCGGTGTCTTTTCCTACGGCGCCATCTTTGCCGTCCGCAACGCGCATGTTGCGGGACTGCCAGAGGTGTCCAAGGATGCGATGTACGACTTTTCGGTGGGAACAGCCGCATGCAACGGCTATATTCTCGAGCGCATGTGGCTGCACATTTTCGGTACCGGCTTTTACCGCCGCGTCCCGTTCATGGACCAGCATGCCAGCGCGCTGAATTTGCCCGGAGCCGATGACGAATCCCGCGCCGGGATCGCCAATCTCGTGCTGAACCTTGTGGACCACGGCATGTCCATGGGCGACGTTGCACACTTCGTGCAGGACGCCATGCGCGAGCGGCTGGAGACGCTGAAATCAGGTCATGACCAGAGCGTAGACTAAGTCGCGATCATCACGGTCAATGATTATTCACCATAATTGCTGTTGCAGGTTCATGCATCAGCGTTTGATTAAAATTTGATGACGTGAGTGCACTGATTTTTGGGGGGCGGTGATTTAGCTGAGTGGCCAATATCAATTTTGGCGCACTCCCATGTTAGAAGCACTCTTCCCACCCAGAACGACGCCGGCAACGGGCAGCACCGGCGGGCAATCGTCAGGCACGACAACGAGCAGCGGTTCGGCGTCCTCCGGCCCGGCGAGCCAGACCACGACCCAGCCTGCTGCCAGCACGCCCACCACGGCTGAAGACAAGGATACCGACGACGGCACCTATTCGCCGGCGCCGACGCAGCCAGCGACAAGCGAGAGTCAGCCTGTCGATGGTCAGCCGACAACGGACGAAACCGCGTCTGCGCAATCTCCATCAGCTTCCGCCGGGGACGCAGACGACCAACCCGTAGCATCAGCACCGATTGAAGACACCGGGCCTGAACCGACCAACGCACCCGAGAAGTCGCAACCCACTGATTCCGAGCCTGTTGCAGACGAGCCGACAGCAAGCAATGACAATGATGCTGAAGCTGGCAAATCCATGCCGGTTGAGAACGGCACCGCCGGTTCGTCCGCGCCCATTCAGGGCACCAATGGTTCTGTGCCTCAGACCGCCTCTCCGTCGACACCTGTTGCATCCGCACCCGTGGCGGTACGGCGGCCGGTATCGTCAGATGGTCCGGTTCGCACCGAGAGACCCTTTCAATTCGACGCTGTAGAGACCCGATCCTCGCTGCGCCGCCTCGCCGATGAAGAACAGGCCGCAGCAGACGCTGCCCGTAACCATGCTGCCGAGGTACAAAAGAACCGCATTCTGCGCGGACTGCTCGATGCCATCGCCAACACGGACCCGGCTGTTACCAAGAGCACGCTACTCGCCGACACCGACACACAAGAGCCCAAGCCAAGCCTGGTCGAGACGTATTACGCGCAGGCCTGATCGAAGCATCCGATTCGAATGGCAATCGAAACCTCTTCGGGATAAACTCCGGGGAGGTTTTTTCCTATCGAGGCACATCATGCAGATACTCCGGATTTCCCTGACCATAATCGGCGCGTTGGTGGCCCTGATCGGCCTCATCTGGATTGGGCAGGGCAGCGGCTACTTCCCCTACCCCGCCTCCAGCTTCATGATCAATCAAAGTCCATGGCTGTTGCGCGGCGCGCTGGTTCTCGTCGCGGGCATCGTGGTGATCTGGGCATCGCGACGCTTTATTCGCTGACGCTTACTTTACCAGTTTCGGCAGGTCAGCGATCAGCGCGTCACGCGTGGCAAAGCTGATCGGCTCCGCGCTTTTCCAGTCCTGTATGTTCAGCTTGGCAAAGACCACTTGCCTGTCGCCCTTCTGTGCCCAACCGACGAACCAACCGAGCCAGGAATCGCCATCATACCGGCCTGCCTTGGTGCGCATACGGCCGGAACCCGTCTTGCCCTGCACCTTCCAGCCATCGGCGGCGGTGAATGCAGGGATGATCGCCATGGTCTTTTCGGACGCAGCCCTGGAAACGGGCAGCTTGCCCAAGCGGAAACGGCGCAGGAAATTCACCTGCTGGTCGCCGGATATCGCCAGAGATGACATCAACCACGCCTCGGTCAACCCATCCGAGCGCCCCTTCACGCCGCGCACATCCGCATTGCCATAATCGAAGCGGCGGGCATAATCGGCGAATTTCTGCTCGCCCAAACGCCGGGTGATTTCCTGCGAGTACCAGACGATGGAATCACGTTCCCAAATGGTTGGATCGACGGACTTCTGCTGCCGCTTGGGCTTTTTCCACTCGGCCTTGTAATCCCAACGTGGTGTCGTCTCGTCCTTCAAAATACCCGCATCGTAGCCCATGATGGCCAAAGGCAGCTTGAAGGTGGATTGGGGCGCGAAAGCCCTGTCGCACGTGCCTTGCCGGTGTAGCGCCTCACCCGTCGTGACGTCCAGAATGACCGTGCATTGCACCGTCTCGGCGGCTCGGGCACTGAAGGAACCCAAACAACCGATTGTAAATACGGAATAAAAAATGAGGCCGATGTGCGGCTTTGTCGTCATGGATACTCTCCATTTGCTTGTGGTGCCGCTGTTTTAGTCCAGCCTGTCATGGCGCGACAAATGATGATATCTGGTTTCAGGCATGAATTTTAATTGGTCTTATCGATGGTCCGCCCGCATCTTCCCCTCAACGCACTGCGCGCTTTCGAAGCCGCAGCACGACATCTCAGCTTCACGCGCGCGGCGATTGAACTGTGCGTCACGCAAACTGCAATCAGCCACCAGGTCAAGCTTCTGGAACAGAAACTCGGCGTCGAACTGTTCCGGCGTTTGCCGCGCGGTTTGATGATTACCGAAGACGGGCTTGCGCTTTTGCCGACGCTGCGCGCTTCGTTCGACAGCATGGCCGATATGCTGCAACGCTTCGAGGAAGGCCATCTGCGCGATGTGCTGACGCTGGGTGCGGTCGGGACCTTCGCTGTCGGCTGGCTTTTGCCGCGCCTGGGTGGGTTTCAGACGCGCTATCCCTTCATCGAAATCAGGCTTTCCACCAACAACAATCGCGTCGATATCGCCGCGGAGGGCCTGGACTACGCCATTCGTTTCGGCAACGGCGCATGGCATGACACCGATGCCGACGAGCTGTTCGAAGCGCCGCATTCGATGCTGTGCATCCCCGCAATCGCGCAGCAGCTCGCCTCGCCGCATGATGTCGCAACCCAACCACTCCTGCGTTCCTACCGTGTGGACGAATGGCCGGACTGGTTTGAGGCGGCCGGTGTCTCCGCTCCGAAAATTCGTGGCATCGTGTTCGATTCGTCCGTGTCGATGATCGAAGCGGCCTTGCAGGGTGCGGGCGTTGCGCTTGCCCCGCCATTGATGTTCGGTCGACACCTGTCGTCAGGCGCGCTGGAGCAGCCGTTTCCGGTCTATGTCTCTAAAGGCTGCTACTGGCTGACGCGGCTGAAATCGCGGCCGGTGACACCTGCTATGGCCACGTTCTCGGCATGGCTGATGGAAGAATCCAAGCTTACCCGGGCAGCCCAAGCGTCAAAAAATTGACCTGTTCGGGTTGCCATGCGCCAGCCAGCATGCAATGACCCGCCCTTCTCAAACATCACCGATGCCATGGGCATCCTGACTGACGGGCATGAGCATGCCTCGGCCCATTTCGACCTGTCTAAAGAACCAAGGAATTTCGCCATGACACGGACACTCGGCCTCGATTTCGGCACGACCAACACGGTCATGGCACTTTCCGACAGCGGTAAAGACAGCCATTCGATGCGCTTTACCAGCAGCGCCGGAACCGCAGACAGCATGCGAACGGCCCTGTCCTTCATGAAGGACCGGACCATGGGGGCGGCTGCGCTTCACGTCGAGGCGGGTCATGCCGCCATTCAGCAGTTCATCGACAATCCGGGCGACTGTCGCTTTCTGCAATCCATCAAGACCTTTGCTGCATCCTCGCTGTTTCAGGGCACGCTGGTCTTTGCCAAGCGCCAGAGCTTCGAGGATTTGATGGAAGTCTTTCTGCGCAAGCTGAAGTCCTATGCGGGCGATGAGTGGCCCAGCGACATATCGAGCGTCATTGCCGGTCGGCCTGTGCGTTTTGCAGGTGCCAATCCCGATGAAGCGCTGGCGCTGGCCCGCTACAACGACGCGCTGACCCGCGCCGGTTTTCCGGAAATCCACTATGTCTATGAGCCCGTTGCTGCGGCCTATTATTTCGCTCAGAGCCTGAAGAAGGACGCCAATGTTCTCGTTGCCGATTTCGGCGGCGGCACCACCGACTATTCGCTTATCCGGTTCGAAACCCATGGCGGCAAGCTCTCCGCCACCCCTATCGGCCACTCGGGCGTCGGCGTCGCCGGAGACCACTTCGACTTCCGCATGATCGACAATCTGGTCTCGCCGGAAATCGGCAAGGGCAGCAAGTTCAAGAGTTTCGACAAGGTGCTGGACGTTCCGGGCGGCTACTATGTCAACTTCGGGCGCTGGAACCAGCTCTCCATCTTCAAGACCACCAAGGAGTTTGCCGACCTGAAATCTCTGGTCCGCTCCGCGCTGGAGCCGGAGAAGCTGGAAATGTTCGTGGAGCTTGTCGAACATGACGAAGGCTATCCACTCTATCAGGCCATTTCCGCCACCAAGATGGCGCTGTCGTCGCAGGAAGAAGCGGAGTTCAATTTCTCGCCGCTGGGCAAGGCGGGTCGCAAGACCGTCAAGCGCTCGGATTTCGACCACTGGATCAGCGACGATCTGGCCAAGATCGAAGGCGCGCTGGATGAGGTGCTGGAGAAAACACAAACCGCACCTGACGCCATCGACAAGGTGTTTTTGACCGGCGGTACCTCGTTTGTGCCTGCCGTGCGCCAGCTCTTCACGCGCCGTTTCGATGCCGACAAGATCGAAACAGGCGGCGAGTTGCTGTCGATTGCCCATGGTCTGGCGATGATTGGCGAAAGCGGCGACATTGAGCGCTGGACAGCGTGATGACGGGGTTTCGCCAGTCGGACAGATAGGGTAGCGTCAAGCCATGATCTCGGTGCAGGACCTTTCCACGGCAGAACTGGCGGCGCTTTTGCATTTTCATGCGGATGCGGGCGTGGAGTGGCTGTTGGAAGACGGCCCGCTGGATCGTTTCGCGGAGTTTGCGGCCAGCCGCCAGAACCGCCCCGCTCACCGTGAGACGCAGTCTCAGCCACAGCAGAATGAAGCACCGCCGCGCACCGCACCATCCAAACCGTCATCGCGTGCCGCTGCACCGCCACCTGCGCCCGCCATTCAAACCAATGTCGCCATGCCGGACGATCAGGCCATTGCCGCCGCTCGTTTCGCGGCTGAGGCAGCCCGCTCGTTACCGGAGCTCAAGACAGCGCTGGAAAGCTTCAACGGCTGCAATCTGAAAAACAGCGCCCGCAACACGATTTTCGCCGAGGGCGACCCGTCTTCCGGCATCATGGTCATCGGTCCCATGCCGGATGCGGATGACGACCGCGAGGGCCTGTTGTATGTCGGCAAGACCGGCTTGCTTCTCGACCGAATGCTTGCGGCCATCGGGCTTCATCGCGCCCAGCTTCTGCTGACCAACGTTGTTCCATGGCGCCCGCCGGGCAACCGCTCTCCCTCCCATGCCGAAATGGAGATCTGCCGCCCCTTCATCGAGAGACAGGTGGCATTGGCGGAGCCCAAAGTACTGTTGCTTTTGGGCAACTTCACCGCCCGTTTTTTCTTTGGCGGCGCGGGAACGATCCATACCTTGCGCGGACAGTGGCGTGATGTCGCATCCGGCCACGGTATCGTGCCTGCCATCGCAACTCTCCACCCTCAGGAACTTTTGAATGCACCCGCCAGTAAGCCATTGGCCTGGCAGGATTTATTGGCATTTCAGGCGCGTATTCGCGAGATGTGAACGCTTCCTTTTTGAGCAGTGTGAATCAATTATGAAGAAAGCCATGCAAATGGCGCATAACAGCGGCGCAGTTCCGTTTCTTGCCGAATCTCTACCGCACTGCAATAAGTCATCTTGTCTTGGGAGGAAAAGGTTTAAGGAACCAAGGCAATGACCACTCGCTTCCGTCCGGTTCACTCCGGCTTTGAAACACTCAGGCTCGCAGGCCTTGGCCCGCGCTCCAGCAATGGCTACCACCGCTTTGGTGGAACCAACGAACAGCTGACCGCTCGCGCATCGGCCCAGCAGGTTCGTACAACCCGTCCATCGGCTGTCTTCGCGGATTTCCGCGAGCGCTGAGACGACAGTCTCAGGGCTGGACCTCGTAGACTTTATGATCCGACGCTTCGCAGCGCCTTTCCGACGGAGAGGCGCTTTTGCGTTTTTGGCTGACCTTGTCCCGTGCCGCAGCACTCGCCTTGATTTTTCAACACCCGGCTTGTACTCAGCTCCGCTGATACGAGTTTTAAAACAGTGTTCCTTGTTGAAAGATGGCGCGCATGACATTCGACATGAGCCTGCATGAAAGCGGTCCGATCAAGAAGAAAAGACATTCTTGGTACTGGAGAGGCGTGATCTTCCACTCCGCCCTTCTTTCGTCCATTTCAAAAACGTTCAACAACGATGCTCTTGAACGATACAAAGCATCTATCGATCTCGATTTTCAACAGGACATCAGTGGTCAGGATGTCATTCTCGTGGCCTGTGACGAGGCTTATTTCTGGCGATATGCCGTCTCCTTTATTCAATCTCTGTCGATGATAAAGGACAGGTTTTACGTCCATCTTCATCTCATCCGACCCAACCGCGATGTGCTTGACCAGATCGAACGCCTGCGCAATGAGTTGCCGACCGTTATCTTGAGCGTCAGTGCAGATCCGCTGACGGGGCTGACTTTACCGAGACGGGTGAACATCTACTATAATAGTGCACGCTTTGTTGTTGCAGACCAACTGCTCGATCAAGGCGTGGCGCGATTGCTGATCCTGGATGTCGATACGATTGCAAAGACATCGCCCTGGCGGAAAATCGGAAACCTGAAAAGCGAAGGTGCCTTCAGCTTCCGGCCGCATACACGCAAGCCGTGGCACAAAATCCTCGCGAACGCGGTCTATTATGGAAATTCCGACGCTGTACGCCGGTTTTCCAGACGCTTTTCAACAACGCTTCTTGCGGTCCTCGCGAAAAATCCCTCCTACCACATCGATCAGATCATACCGCATTACCTTTTGAAGATCGGGGCTCGCCAGTTCGGACAGGTTTTTGGCGATATTCCGGCTGACCTCATAAGCCTCGATTACAATCCTAAGGCCAGTCTTTGGACAGCGAAGGGATCGGACAAGTCCTCATCCAAATTTCTGCATGAGAAGAGCAAAGTGGACGCAGCCTTTTCGTCTGACGTCACCTGAGGCCTCAACCAGAATGACAGAACCAAACTATTCGGGCAACATCACCGGCGACGCGTCGCGTGCGGCCAGAAACGCGTCGTTCACGTAGACGAACTTGATGGCCTGCCAGTTACAATATTCATCGAGGAATTCGCGTGAAAACCACATGCCGCTGCGCAGGCTGTCATCATGCCAGCCCATCGTGCCCTGCTCGGCAGCCTTGTTGAGCAGGCGCTGGAGATGGGTGCGCGACATCATGAACTCGCCCGCCATGGCGCGCGCGTCGACAAAGCCGATGTCAATGCGGTCGGTTTCGCGGTCGGCGTCTTCGATACGGCTGATGAATTCGTCCATCACCAGTGCGCCTGCTTCGGTCCAGAGGAACAGGCCAACACGCGCTGGTGGCTCTACCCAATCCTTGTGGAGTATGCAATTGCGCGCGGCCTGCGGCTGCGCCAGCGCCAGAAGTTCAGGCTGGGCCATCATCGTCGCGGCTCGGGTTCCGCCATCCATCCCATCCAGTGCCGCGAGGTTTGCGACATACCACATCAGCATGGTCTGCTCGCTAATCTGCGACGCCCTGTAGCGGCGAGGACGCACCGTTGCGGGGCCGACCTTTTCGACATAGCGATATATTTCAAGCTGATCGAGATAGTTCTGGACGGTGTTGCGGCTGGCAATCCCGTTCTCCGTCACCAGTTCGCGCAGTTGCGCCACCGTGAAACCGCGCGGCGTCGTCTCCAGACTGAGTGCCATGCCAGCTTGGGTCATCAACCATTTCTGGTGCGCAGACAAAAGCCGGGCGATCCTCGGATTGTCGTTGTAGGCAGCGCGAAGGTTGCGCGCGAGCCCTCGTATCGCCCCGAGCAATTTCGGATGCGCGACAAGTTCGGCGTGGGAATACCTCATGGCTCCCCCTGCGACAAAGCTGGTGTTACCTCATCAGACTGGCAAACAATCACCACTCTGTTGTCTTCCTGATCCGCGTATACGCCATTTCTGGCGGTCTGAAACGCGCAAACAGGCCTTCCGCGTTTTACCCCAAACACGATACGCCACCCCAAATTGACCCTTACCGAAACGCTGGATATCACATTCGCGCCCAAATTGAACAAAGGTTTAGTAAAAAACTAGCATTTCAGCATGTTGTCATAATAGGAAACACATTAATGCTCACGGCGCTCAACCCTGCGGTGTGGATGCCTTTTTCGCGGCCTTGCGGGCCAGACCCAATTGGTGCTCACGGAAAATGATGAAGATCCCTGCGCATACCACAATTGCGGTGCCGACCAACATGCTGGCAGTGGGAATGTCGCCGAACAGGATATATGACACAGCGATACCGAACAGGATCGAACTGTATTCGAACGGCGCTATGGTAGACACCTCCGCGTGGCGATAGCTTTCGGTAAGCAAAATCTGGGCAATACCGCCTGCGATGCCGCAGGAGATCAACAATATCGCCTGCTTCAGATCGAGCCCTTCCCAATCGAACGGCAGGCTGAGAGCCGACAGAAACGCGCCAGTGAGCGAGAAATAGAGCACGATGGTTGCTGTCTTTTCGGTCACGACCAGTTGGCGCACCTGCACCATGGCCAGTCCGCCGAGGACCGCACCCGCCAACACCGCCAAGGCACCGATCCCCTCACCTGCCGCAAAACCGCCCTGTTGCAACAGCGTCAGCTTCGGCCACAAAATGATGACCACGCCCGTCATCCCGATCACGACCGCAGACCAGCGATAGACACGCACCTGTTCTCCCAACAGCAGGGACGCAAAGACAACCGCCATAAGGGGCGAGGCATAGCCGATGGCGATGAACTCGGGCAAAGGTAGCAAGGTCAGCCCGTAAAAGCCGCATGCCATGGAGAGAACGCCAAGGCATCCGCGTTTGAAATGGCCGGATATATTCTTCGTGTAAAGTGCGCTTGAAAGACTGCGCAGCCAGGCGAGATAGATGACGATGGGAACGATGGCGAAGGCGGAGCGGAAAAAGCTGATCTGTCCCGCAGGGATATCCGGCCCGGCCGCCTTGATGCATGTCTGCATGACCAGAAAGAACGCAACGGAAATCAATTTGAAGCTTATGCCCCGGATGGGGTTATAGGCGGCGGCACTCATTGGAAACTGACACTCGTGGGCCCACGCGGGCGTGAGCCGGTTTCATCTCACAGGGCCACGAACTGACTCTGCACTGCAAGAACATGGCTATCAGATATTTCCGCCGATTCTGACAGAAACTCAAGATTGAGCATTTATTCCTTCGCTTTTCATCCGACCGGTTGCCCAAAAGCCAACAGGCGACATGAAAAATGCTTTAAATATATGCAAATGATGTATTGAGCAGCAGATAATAAACGGCCACCCCTCTACTTATGACAACTTGAAGAAACCGAATATTAACCAGACTATATTCTAAATGAGCACAATCGAGCCCGCAGTTTTCGATCCGGACGGTGAGAGAACGACACCCTGTCAACCTTCATGTAGAACAGACGATACGCTCATGAAACCAGCCTTGAAGACACTGGGAAAAGACGCGTTGCCACCAGCAACGCCCCGCAGCATGCGTATCGTGACAGATGGAATGTCGAACGATCTGCGGCAGTTCAGTACGGATAACACCCATATCGTCAAGCAGATCCGGCTACTGGCCATCAACGCTCTTATCGAAGCGGCACGGGCGGGTGAAGCGGGCAAAGGTTTCTCCGTGGTCGCAAATGAGGTGCAGCGTCTGGCACAGATCGCATCGGACATTTCCTCGACCTTCGAACAGAATGTCTTGAGCCGCATCGGCCTCAGCCGCGATATGGCTGAGGCGCTGGTGGAGGAAATGGAGGGCGTGCGCCTGATGGACATGGCCCAGACACTGGTCCAGCTCATCGTGCGCAACCTGTTTGAACGCACCGCCGACGTGCGATGGTGGGCAACCGATACGGCTCTCTGGCAGGCACTGCAGAGCACCGAAAAGGCAGATGCCGCCTTCGCATCAGAGCGCCTCGGCGTTATTTCGCGCTTCTATACGGTTTACATCGATCTGGTGATGACCGACCGTCGCGGCATGGTGATCGCGTCTGCCAATCCTCGCTACAAATCCGGCCTGATCGGCCGCAACATGACGCTGGAACCCTGGTTCATCGCCGCGTCGCAGTGCCGCAGCGGTGACGAATACATCGTTGATCAGGTCAAAAGCAGCCCTTTGCATGATGACCGGGATGTTCTCGTCTATGCCACCGGCATTCGAGAAGGCGGAAAGAATGATGGCGCCTTGCTTGGAACACTCGGCGTCTACTTCGACTGGCAGGAACAAGGTCGCGCCATTGTCGAAAAGGAGGCAAATCTGCCACCGCCGGTGGCCGCGCGCACCGTGGTCCTTTTGCTGGATGGTGATATGCGCGTCATTGCCAGCAGCGATCCCGCTCTGCGCTTTACCAGCTATCCCCTTAAAAACATCGGAAATGCCATGCGTGGAAGCTACTATGCGGGGGGTGCAATCGTCGCCTTTGCCAAGACCTTCGGCTACGAGGACTACGACGGTCTGGGCTGGTACGGTGTCGTCATCCAGCAAACGGAAAGCGAAGAGGCAATTCGCGCGAGCCTTGGACTAAAGACGTAAAAGCGTTTGGTCGCAGGATCAGAACGTCGACGGCGTAACGGAATTGCTAACCAATCGACGATTTTATCGTAATATAATTCTGAAGCGGCCATAATTTCAGTAATCGTTCAACATTTAATGGAATGATGTGCCAATGCGAGACACAGTCATCGGTGACAATCGAACCGTCCGTCTGGTAAAAAATACGCGGGACATCATGTTTTGCGAGTTGCACATGAACGTGACCGACTTCAATTCGACTTTCAGGTGGCATGCGGCATGAAACCTGAGATGTGGCAGACAAGGTTCATTCAGGAATAGTCATGCGAACAGACACGGGCCAGATCGTTCACCTGGCGGATTATCGCCCCACAGATTTCGTTCTCGAACGAGTTGACCTCACCTTCGAACTCGACCCTGAAAATACCAAGGTCGAAGCGCGACTGATTTTCCATCGGCGCGAAGGTGCCGACAAATCAGCACCGATCATCCTGGATGGCGATGAGTTGACACTCTCTGGCCTTTTGCTGGACCAGATCGATATTCCCGCTGCGCAATATGACGTGACGCCGGACAGTCTGACGATCCGCGATCTGCCGGAGGAAATTCCCTTCGAAATCTGCGTAACGAACTACATCAACCCGGAAACCAACACAAAGTTGATGGGGCTTTACCGTACAAACGGTGTCTATTGCACCCAGTGCGAAGCCGAAGGCTTCCGCCGGATTACCTATTTCCCTGATCGCCCCGACGTTCTGGCGCCCTACACGATCACCATCATCGCGGCCAAGGAAGGTAATACGTTCCTGCTGTCGAACGGCAATTTCCTCGGCGGCGGCAATTACGACGAAGGCCGCCATTTCGCTGCCTGGTTCGATCCGCACCCCAAACCCAGCTATCTGTTTGCGCTGGTCGCGGGCGATCTGGGTCTCATCGAAGACACCTTCACCACCATGTCCGGTCGTGACGTCGCGTTGAAAATCTATGTCGAACACGGCAAGGAGCCGCGCGCAGCCTATGCAATGGATGCGCTCAAGCGCTCCATGAAATGGGACGAAGAGCGCTTCGGTCGCGAATACGATCTGGATATCTTCATGATCGTCGCCGTCTCGGATTTCAACATGGGCGCGATGGAGAACAAAGGCCTCAACGTCTTCAACGACAAATATGTTCTGGCCGATCCCGACACCGCCACCGATGCCGATTATGCCAATATCGAGCGCATCATCGCACATGAATATTTTCACAACTGGACCGGCAATCGCATCACCTGCCGCGACTGGTTCCAGCTATGCCTCAAGGAAGGCCTGACGGTTTATCGCGATCAGGAGTTTTCCTCCGACATGCGTTCGCGCGCCGTCAAGCGCATTGCCGATGTGCGCCATCTGAAATCGGAACAGTTCCCGGAAGACGGCGGTCCGCTGGCGCATCCACCGCGCCCCGACAAGTACCGCGAAATCAACAACTTCTACACGACGACCGTCTATGAGAAGGGCGCCGAGATCACCGGCATGATCGCCACCATCTTGGGTGCCGACGATTTTCGCAAGGGCATGGACCTCTACTTCGAACGTCACGATGGCGATGCATCGACTGTCGAGGATTTCATCACGTGCTTCGAAGAGGCGAGCGGGCGCGATCTCAGCCAGTTCTTCCGTTGGTACATTCAGGCTGGTACACCGCTTGTCAGCGCTTCTACGGCCTATGACGTGGCGTCTTCGACCTTCACACTGTCGCTGGAGCAGACCGTTCCGGCAACACCCGGCCAGACCAACAAGCAAACCCTCCACATTCCATTGTCCATCGCGCTTATCCTCGACAATGGCCAGATTGCCGAACCATCGACGGTCGAAGGCGGCGAGTATCGGGATGGCGTCCTGCATTTGACCGAACGGAGCCAGACATTTACGTTCGCGGGCATTTCATCGCGCCCGGTGCTTTCGATCAATCGTGGATTCTCAGCACCCATCAACCTGCATCTCGAGCAGTCCACGGACGACATGGTGCAGATTGCCCGTCACGATACGGATATGTTCTCGCGCTGGCAGGCCCTGGCAACACTCGCCATGCCAAACCTCATCAAAGCGACACAGGCCGTTTTGAACGGCACCGAGCCGCAGTTCGACGACGCTTTCATCGCGGCCCTGATCGACATTGCTGGCGATGACAGTCTTGAACCGGCATTCCGCGCTCAGGCACTCGGGCTGCCAAGCGAGGCGGACGTCGCCCGTGAAATCGGTCGCAACAATGACCCAGACGCCATCCACACGGCGCGCAACGCCGCGATGGCGGCGATTTCCAGGGCCGGCATCGAGACCTTCAAGTCGTTGTTCACGGCTTTCGAGAACAAGGGGGCCTATTCTCCCGATGCCGAAAGCGCCGGTCGCCGGTCCCTTCGCAACATCGCCATGGGCTATCTGTCTTTTGCCGAGCCGACACCCGAGCGCGCCTCGACGGCATTCTCCGCAGCCACCAACATGACGGATCTTGCCCATGCGCTCAGCGTTTTGACGCAACGCTTCCCGGACACGACAGAGACCGCGCAGGCCCTTGCGACATTCGAAAGCCGCTTTGCCGACAACGCGCTGGTGCTCGACAAGTGGCTGTCCATTCAGGCGGCCATGCCGGGTGAAGGAGCGCTGGGCCGCATCCAGTCGCTAACGAGCTCGAGGCACTTCATCGCGACCAATCCGAACCGCGTCCGATCCCTCATCGGGACGTTTGCCTTCGGAAACCCGACCGGCTTCAACCGGGCCGATGGCGAAGCGTACAGGTTCCTTGCGCAACAGATCGTCAGCATCGACAAGCGCAACCCGCAGCTTGCCGCGCGCATCCTCACCTCCATGCGCTCATGGCGGTCTCTGGAGCCTGTAAGAGCCGACCACGCACGCGCGGCACTCACCACGATCGAACGCACGCCGGCGCTCTCTACGGACGTCCGCGATATCGTGGAACGCGTGCTAAAGGCTTGACATTGCGTCAGTCTGGCGACTTGCAGCGAGTCGCCAGATCCGTCCCGAAAAAATACGGAGTCGGTTCAAGGGGTTAAAATTCTTTTAACCACAAGCTCTGGACAAGCCGAATCAGCTTTGATTCACTGGTGTCAGATTCGAGCGGCGGCGCTTCGAATGACACGAGGGACATCAAGGCGGGACAATGACGAACGTGCGGCGGGCGACTGCGGGCGATGATAGCTCGTATGCCAGAATAAGCGATGTAGCTGCATGGGGAGAAAAGTTTTCTGGTCTTATGGTGGGAATTGCCACCTGGCCAAAGAGCGGACTTCAGTTGCCCCAACTGGAAATGCTGCTTAAGCGGCTGATACCTGTTCTCATTCTGGCGTTTCTGATCGTTGTGGCAGCTTCGCGCATGCTGGGCATCATGGCGGAATCAGAGCGTATGGAAGGCTCTGCGCGGCAAGCGACGGCGCTTTCGGCCCTCGCTGCGCGGGCATCGCTCATCAGCGACGCGACACTCTTTGCCACGCAGAATCGGGTTGCAACGGAAGCGCGGCTGAACAGGGCATTCCCGGCGGGCAGCCTGAGCCAGGAGACCCTAATTCTGGTCGCGGGCAACAATGGTATTATCTTCGCTGGCGCTGGTGGCAAGACCCAAGGTTATCTTGGAACATCGCTCACCGGCCTTTTGCCGGAAATCGCCATCGTGAGGCGCTTTTCAGATGCGCCCGGCACCGTCGAAACCGATATCGAGGGTACGCCGCATTATGCGACCATGCTGCCACTCGGCGGCGATGGCGGCATGATCATCGCAGCGCGTTCGCTGGAGCCAATCCGCTCCTTTTGGCGTAGCGAAGTGGCCATGAACGTGACGCTGTTCACCGGTATTTCTGCCATTCTGCTCGTCATTCTCTATGCCTATTACATGCAGGTTAAACGGGCACGCACAGCGGACGACATCTTTCTGGAGTCCAACCTGCGCGTCGAAACCGCGCTGTCACGCGGGCGTTGCGGCCTTTGGGATTTCGATCTCTCGACACGTCGCATGTTCTGGTCCACGTCTCTGTATGAAATTCTCGGACTTCCGGCCAGAACAGAACCGCTATCGTTCAGCGATGCGGCGCGCATGATGCACTCGGAAGAGGGTAATCTTTACGAACTGGCCCGTGCCGTCGGCTGCGGGGAATTGCGCCAGATCGATCAGATTTTCCGCATGCGCCATGCTCATGGACACTATGTCTGGCTGCGGGCTCGTGCCCAGGTCATTCATACGTCAGCAGGCCTTCGCGTCATCGGCATCGCCATGGACATCACCGAGCAACATCGTCTGGCCCAGCGTTACGCCGAGGCCGACCAGCGCTTGGCTGACGCGATCGAAAGCACATCGGAAGCTTTTGTGCTGTGGGACAAAAATGACCGACTGGTCATGTGCAATGCCCACTTCCAGCAAGCCTACGGCCTGCCGGACAGCGTCTTGGTTGCAGGCACGGAACGCTCCGTGGTCAACGCGGCCGCCTGCCGCCCCGTGGTGGAGCGCCGCGTCGCGGATCCGGATCAGTCCGGCCTGTCACGCACCACGGAAGTGCAGCTCGCCGATGCGCGCTGGCTGCAGATCAACGAACGCCGCACCCGCGATGGTGGCCTGGTATCTGTGGGTACCAACATCACCCTTCTCAAGCGCCACGAAGAGCGCCTGCGCGATTCCGAAAAACGCTTGATGGCAACGATTGGGGACCTCTCATCCTCGCGCCACAAGCTTGAGCGACAGAAAACCGAACTCTCCGACGCCAATGCGCTCTACCAGGCGGAAAAAGAACGCGCCGAGGCGGCCAATATCGCCAAGTCCGAATTCCTCGCCAATATGAGCCATGAGCTACGCACGCCGCTCAACGCCATTCTCGGCTTCTCCGAGATTCTGCTCAACGAAATGTTCGGCCCCGTAGGGTCGCCGAAATATTCGGAATATGCTCGTGATATTCACGATAGCGGCAAGCATCTGCTCCACGTTATCAACGACATCCTCGACATGTCGAAGATCGAAGCGGGTCATATGCAGATCAATTGCGAGAAGGTCGATCTTGCACCTTTGGTCGAAGAGACGCTTCGCCTCACAGCCATTCAGGCGGCGCAGAAGAATATCTCCATCCAGCAGCGCGTCTGTGAGGACATGCACATGGCTGTCGATCGTCGCGCCATGAAGCAGATCATGCTCAACCTTCTGTCCAACGCGGTGAAATTTACCGGCGAAGGCGGACGGGTGGAGCTTCGCACCCACGTGCATCGGAACGGCCTGATGCTGACCATCGCAGATACCGGCATCGGCATCCCCGGCACGGCCATTAACAAGATCGGTCAGCCTTTCGAACAGGTTCAGAGCCAGTACGCAAAGAGCCAGGGCGGCTCGGGCCTGGGTCTTGCCATTTCTCGCTCACTGGTCAAACTACATGGCGGCACAATGAAAATCCGCTCCTGTGTGGGCAAGGGCACCGTCGTCGCATTGATGATACCGCATGCCGAAACCGTACAGCCGCTCGCGCCCGCTGCCGCCGGCTGACAACAAAAAAGGCGGGTCTTATCCACAGAGGGAGGACCCGCCTTTTCCATCACGGATCACAGGAGCATCAGGGTGCGGGGCGAAGCGTAAAACGGGTCAGTTCCGATGGGACACCCAAACGCAGCGCGAAGCCGGGCCACAGCGCCGTCCCATTGTTGACGTAGAGTTGCATGCCATCCACCTGATAGAAACCAGACACGAACCCGTTGTTTGCCCGCGCAACGATGCTGTGGAGCCCAAACACCATGCCGCCATGCGTATGGCCGGAAAGCTGCAACGCCACACCCATTTTGGCGTTACGCGCCGCTTCTTTTGGCTGGTGATCGAGGAGAATGATCGGCGCATTCTCCGGCGCTCCGTAAAGCGCCGCGGCAAGATCGGGCACCGGGAATGCCGTTCTGGCGGATGACAGATCAGTCACGCCTGCAATCACGATTTTTTCGCCGTTCCGCTCGATCACCGTATGTCCGTTGGCGAGCGTCGTCATGTTGAGACCCGAATAGTATTTCATCCACGCATTGTAGTCGAAGAAATATTCATGGTTTCCCGGAATGGTGAAAACACCGTCGCGCGCTTTCAGATTTGCCAGTGGCGCAATATCGGCACTGCGGGATTGAACGCTGCCATCGATCAGATCGCCGGTGATGACAATGAGATCGGGGTTCAACGCATTCGTTTTCTCCACCACGGATTTTGTCCACTCGGTCGAGAACAGTCGGCTGATGTGGAGATCTGTCAGTTGCACCATCTGGTAGCCATCGAAGGCAGGTGGCAAACCGGGAATGGCAACCTCGATATCCTTCAGCGGTGGAACGCGAATGGCTTGGCTCACGGCAAACGCGGAAAGCCCGAGCGCAACCAGTCCCATCGCATAGCGCACGCCAGGCGGGATCGCCGGGAAGTGGCCTTTAAACGGTAGCAGGATGATCGAGATGATATCGAGCGCAATCTGCATGAAGGCCAGCAACAGCAGAACGCCCACGAGGAAGTTGAATGCGATGACAAGCGGCCGAAAAAATTCAGGAGAAAAGACCGATCCCGACGACAGACGATTGAACAAGAGGTATTGGGAGCCGATCAGAAGGATCAATGCAAGACTGGCTTTGACAGACCACAACCATGGCAGCGGCTGGAGAAATCTGACGACAACCAGCAGCCACGGAATTCCGAAAATCAGATGAAACATGAATATGCCTTTGTGTTTGGTCTTGTCTACGCATGACGGACGCAAACGGATCAATCCATGATAGGGACGGATTGATCCGTGCTCTCACGCCGAAATCTGAACCAAAGGTGGGGTGTGAAACGCGATACGCAACGCGTTCAGCCGTTCTTCCTCACGTCGTAGCAAACAAAAGCAATCTTGTTGCCATCAGGGTCACGCGCATAGGCCGCATAGAAGCCTTCGCCATAATCGGGGCGCAAGCCCGGCGCGCCCTCGTCCGTTCCGCCATTCGCCATGGCGAGGGCGTGCAACCGGTCGATCATGTCCGATCCCGTTGTCAGAAACGCCGTCATGGCGCCATTGCCAATGCCTGCCTTGCCGCCATCGAATGGATAGCCCGTCGCAAAACGTGGCGCGTTCACATCCGTCTTGTCGCCCCAGAATACTGTCTGGTCATCCCTGTAGCACTGCTTCATGCCCATCTCGGTAAACACCGGATCGTGAAACCGCACGGCGCGGTCGAGGTCCGTCGTGCCGACCATGGTGTATCCAATCATCTTCAAGTCTCCAGTGAAGTTGGCAGATCCTATAAGTTAGACCTTGCCCACCACAACTGCCGAAAATGCCTTCCGCACAATTTTCGAGAGGCGTTTCACTTCGCCCTCCAGCGTGCCAATGTCGGGGCAGTCACCCGCCCGGCAGACAAGGTCGATCAACCCGGCTGGCGCTTGTTTCGGCTCGAAATCGCTGTCGATGCACAGGCGAATGATCTGGGAGAGTTCCGTAAAGAGGCCGAGCGCCACCATGCAATCGTCGTAGACGTGAGGCTCCATCGCCCGTTCCGCCACCCGTTTCCAGACGTCCGCCGTGCTCTCGCCCGCCACATGCGCTGGCAGACCTTCTCGAGGCGCGACCAAAGTCAGGTATTGCGCAACGAACTCCAGATCGACCAGACCACCGGGAATAAGCTTGAAATCCCAGTTATTGGCCGGCGGCTTTTCCGCGCCGATCAGCTTGCGCATTTCAGTGACGTCGGCAGATATCTGCGCTATGTCGCGCTTGTGGGAAAGAATGGACGCGATGATCCGTTCGGCATCCGCAATCAAGGACTTGTCTCCGCAGATCAGCCGCGCTCGTGAGAGGGCCATATGCTCCCAAGTCCAGGCCTCTTCGCGCTGGTATTTCTCGAACGTAGATATACGTGTCGCCACCGGCCCCTTGTTACCGGAGGGACGCAGTCGCATGTCCACCTCGTACAGCACGCCTTCTGCAGTCGGTGCAGACAGCGCCGCGATCAGTCGTTGCGTTATACGGGTGAAATATCTGACGGCATCGAGCGGCTTTGCTCCGTCGGATTGGGACGCGGCACCGTTGTAATCGTAAAGCAGGATCAGATCGACATCGGAGCCCGCCGTCAGTTCGAACGAGCCAAGCTTGCCCATGCCGACAACCGCCACGCGGCCGCCAGGATACGACCCATGAGCGGCCTCTATTTCGACCATCACCGCCATCAACGCCGCCTCGATAACAAGGTTGGCAAGATCGGTAAAGGCACGGCCCGCGACCTCCCCCCTGATGGCGCCAGTCAACAGTCTGACACCGATCAAAAAGCGCTGTTCGGCGGCGAAGATGCGCAACCGGTCGAGAATATCCTCATAGTGCCGCGCAGGCGCCAGAAAGCCCTGCATGCGCTGCCCGAGATAGTCGCGGGTCGGAATGTCCGTCATCAACCCGGGGTCCAGCATGCCATCGAACACGTGCGGGCGTGCCGCAATGATTTCCGCCAGACGCGGTGCAGATGCCATAATCGTCACCAGCAGCGACAAAAGGGCCGGATTGTTGCCCAGAAGCGAGAAGAGCTGAATGCCGGCAGGCAGGCCCGAGAGAAAATTGTCGAACCGCGACAGCGCCTCGTCGGCCCGCTTGCTTTTGCCGAAGGCCTGCAACAATTCCGGTGTCAGTTCCGTCAGTCGCTCGCGTGCCTCGACCGATTGTGTCGCCCGGTAACGCCCATTGTGCCAGGTACGGATGACGCGCGACATATCCTGCGGCCGTTCGAAACCCAGCCGTGCCAGCGTCTTCAGCGTATCGGGGTCATCTCTTTGCCCGGTAAAAACCAGATTGCCGCTTTCCCCTGACAGCCTGGTTTCCTGCTCGAACAGGGCCGAATATTTCCGCTCGACGAGCCGCAAAACACCTTCCAGCTTGTCGGAGAAAGCCTTTGTATCGCCAAAGCCCAGCATGAAGGCGATACGCTTCAACTCCACTTCGGTGTCCGGCAAGATATGGGTCTGCTCGTCGCGCACCATCTGAATGCGGTGCTCCACCTCGCGTAAAAACCAATAGGCATCCGTCAGCTTGTCGCGTGTCCCCGCGTCGATCCACTTCGCCTCCGTCAGCGCCGAAAGGGCCTCCTGCGTCGAGCGCACCCGCAGCGGTGCCATCCGCCCGCCCGCGATCAGTTGCTGTGTCTGCGCAAAGAACTCGATCTCGCGAATACCGCCACGCCCGAGCTTGACGTTGTGACCCTTCACCGCAATCGCGCCGTGACCCTTGTGCGCATGAATTTGCCGTTTGATGGAGTGGATATCGGCAATCGCCGCATAGTCGAGATATTTCCGAAACACGAAGGGCGTCAGTTCCCGCATGAAACCCTCCCCAGCCTTGATGTCTCCCGCCACCGGCCGCGCCTTGATATAGGCCGCCCGCTCCCAGTTCTGGCCCCTGCCCTCGTAATAGGTCAGCGCCGCCTCGACCGGTATGGCAAGCGGTGTCGATCCGGGGTCCGGGCGCAGCCGTAGATCCGTGCGAAACACATAGCCGTCTGCCGTACGCTCCTGCATGATGCGGATCAGCCGACGCATCATCCGTCCAAAAATTTCCAGCGCATCCAGCGGATCCGGCACGATGCCAGCCGACGGTTCGAAGAACACGACAGCATCGATATCGGACGAATAGTTCAGCTCCTGCGAGCCCAGCTTTCCCATGCCCAACACGATGAGGCCAGACCCCTCGCTGGGTGCGTCGGCATTTTTAAGTTCCAATTTTCCGCTTTGGTGGTTGGAAAGCAGCAAATGGTCGATGGCTGCGGCTAGGCTCGCATCTGCCATGTCGCTCAGCCACCGCGTGGTGTCTTGTGCCACGAAGATGCGCCCCAAGTCGGCAAGTGCAGCGATGAAGGAAAGCCGTCGTTTGGCAACGCGCAGCCGTGTCATGACCTCCGCCTCACTGGGAACGACACCGTCACCATCCGGTCGCCAGCAAGCGCGGGCATCGTCAACCAGACGCGCGAGTGTCGTATCAAGCGGTCCTGATATCGCCAGCGTCAGCAATCCCTCGTCCGACACCGCCGCATCGCGTAGATAGGGCGACAGGGAAAGCGCCTGAGCCACGAAATCCTTGAGCGGCCTGTCGCTTGCCAGAAGCGCTGCAACGTCGGGTTCGCTCTTGCCGATATCCTTTAATGTGGAGAGAACGGACTTCAGCTCGGCCTGCGTATGCGCGCGAATGACGTCGGACTGCACATCGTCCAGCCGTTTTCCGTTGATTGCCATCTGAGACATGGTCTCTCTCCCTACCCGCTGAATACCAATCCTTTTTGGAATCGGCCGCTTTGTTTTTAGGGACGACCTTAAGGTGTAGAGACAGGAAAAACCATCGAAACAGTCAGGCCCGGGGCTTGGCCGTTGTCGGGATCGGTGTCTGAGAGCCGCAGTGAACCGCCATGCAGCTCCATCACGGCCTCGACCAGCGAAAGCCCAAGACCAGTGCCTGGCTTGGAGCGGCTTTCGTCCAGCCGCACGAAACGCTTGATGACTTCGTCGCGCTTGTCAGCGGGCACACCAGGTCCGTTATCGGCAACAGAGAGCACGATGTCATCATCCTGCCTCACCAGACGCACGGAAAGACCCTTTTTGCCGTCATGTCCACCAGCATATTTGATGGCGTTGTCGATGAGATTGGTCAGCGCCTGACCGATCAGTTCGCGGTTTCCCTGCACGATCAGTCCGGGCGTGATGTCAGCGGTGAGCGTCAAGCCTTCCTCGTCGGCTACCGGTTCGTAAAGCTCGGCGCTATCCTCGGCGATGGCTGATATGTCGACATCGCTCATTTCGGCGGCAATAGAGCCAGCTTCGACACGAGAAATCATCAGAAGCGCATTGAAGGTGCGGATCAACTGGTCGGATTCGGCAATGATGCCTTCCAGTGCCGCCCGGCGCTTTCCGTCATCGCGGTCCTCAAGTGCCTCAGTTGCCTTGTTGCGCAAACGTGTGAGCGGCGTTTTAAGGTCATGGGCGATGTTGTCGGAGACCTGCCGCAGGCCTTCGTTGAGCTTTTCAATGCGGCCCAGCATCGCGTTGAGCGAACCAGAGAGCCGGTCGAATTCGTCGCCGGAGCGTCCCTGCGGCAGGCGCTGCGAGAGATCGCCCGCCATGATCTTCTTCGTCGCAGCCGACATGCGGTTGATGCGTTTCAGCGCATTGCGCCCGATCGCAAACCAGATCAGAACCGCGCCGCCACCCATGATAGCCAGCGCCACCATCAGAGCGTTGCGCACCAGCAATCGGAATTTCGTCGGCTCACCCAGATCGCGACCCACCAGAATGCGCAGGCCGTTATCGAGGCGGAAGATATTGGCGGTGGCCAGATGCTTCACGGCACCGCCGCTTTCGGAATAGCGCTCGTAACCGAACGGAAACTCCGTCCAGCCTTCCTTGTCGAAAACACCGGGCTGTACCGACGCAACGTTGCCTGCCAGAATTTCACCGTTTGGCCCTGCAATCACGTAAAGGCTCGCACCCGGCTGGCGCGCACGCCGCTCCATCATCCGCAAGAGCGGGTTGATGCCACCGCGATTATAGACACGCTGGACGTCGTTGACTTCCTGCTGCACGGCGTCACGCGTCTGCTGGTTCAGCAACCCCTCGGACAGCGCCGTTACATAGAAAACAAGGAAGGCGGCACAAAGGGCAAAAAGCAGGATATAAAGCGCAGACAGGCGCACCGCCGTCGAGCTGAACAGAAGACGAAGACGGGCCATGAACGGGCGTTACCCCTCATCCTTCATCATATAGCCAGCGCCGCGAATGGTTTTCAGCAGCGGTTTGTCGAAGTCCTTCTCGATTTTCGAGCGAAGGCGCGACACATGCACGTCGATGACGTTCGTCTGCGGATCGAAGTGGTAGTCCCAGACATTTTCCAGAAGCATCGTGCGGGTCACCACTTGGCCAGCGTTTTTCATCAGATATTCCAGCAGACGAAATTCGCGCGGCTGCAGCAAGATTTCCTTGCCGCCCCGGCGCACGTCATGAGAGAGACGGTCCAGCTCCAGATCACCGACCCGGTAGACCATATCCTGCTCCGGTTTGCCCTTGCGACGACCCAACACCTCGATTCGCGCCAGAAGCTCACTGAACGCATAGGGTTTCGGAAGGTAGTCGTCGCCACCGGCGCGAAGGCCCGTCACACGGTCATCCACCTGCCCTAGAGCAGACAGGATCAGCACCGGCGTTTCGATCCCGCGACGACGCAACTCGCTGATGACGGAGAGCCCGTCCCGGCGTGGCAGCATGCGGTCGATAACCATCACGTCGTAGGCGTTCTCGACACCCATAAACAGGCCGCTCTCACCATCGCTGGCGTGATCGGCGACAATACCAGCTTCCCGAAAGGCCTTGGTCATATAGGCCGCAGCTTCCAGATCATCTTCGATAACGAGAATCTTCATGTGGGGGACAATAGCGTCCTCCGCCTTCCCCGCACAACCGGAAACAGAGGGCTTACGGTCGTCTTGAGCATGACTTTCCATATTCTGCGCTCCTGATCGATGGTGCGGCCCGTAAAATGAAAGGCGGAAAGGGAAAACCCTTCCCGCCGCGTGTGTTTATCAACCCTGGTCGATATCCAGCGCGATGAAGCGGCTGCCTTCATCGGTTTGTATCTGGAAGAGAGCCTTGGAACGGCCGTCCTTCTTGGCCTGCGACAGAATCTTCTCGACATCGCCAGCAGAAGCGACCTGCTGATTGTTGACCGAGGTGATCTTCTCGCCGCTCTTCAGGCCACGGGCCGCCGCGTCGGAGTCAGGATCGACATCGGTGATGGCAAGACCCGCTCCGTCATCGGACGGTGCAACCGTCAGACCAAGGCTGGACAGCGCCTTTTCGCTGGAAGGCTGGCCGCCTTTGTCGTCACTCTGGCTGGTCGGTGCCTTGGAGGCATCGTCGCTGGCAAGATCGCCCAGCGTCACGGTCACGGGCTGCGATTTACCGCTGCGCCACAGAGAGAGCTCCACCTTGGTGTTCGGCTCCATCGCACCGATGCGGCGTGAAAGATCGCGGGCGTCCTTCACCGTATCGCCATTGAGCGCGGTGATGATATCGCCCTGCTTGATCCCTGCCTTGTCACCCGGAGAACCCGCCTGCGGCGCAACCACAAGCGCACCGCTCGCCTCTGCAAGACCCAGCGATTCAGCGATATCCTTGCTCACGGGCTGAATTTGCACACCCAGCCAGCCGCGCGCGACCTTACCGTCCTTGATCAGGTCCTGAATGACGTCCCTGGCGACGGAGGCCGGAATAGCGAAGGCAATACCGACGTTGCCCCCCGACGGAGAGAAGATCGCGGTGTTGATACCGATGACTTCACCGTTGAGGTTGAAGGCAGGTCCACCGGAGTTGCCGCGGTTCACAGCTGCGTCGATCTGGAGGTAATCGTCATAGGGACCAGAACCGATATCGCGACCACGTGCCGAGATGATACCTGATGTCACCGTGCCGCCGAGACCGAACGGATTGCCCACGGCAACCACCCAGTCACCGACGCGAATTTTGCTGTCGTCGGCAAACTGCACATAGGTAAACTTGCGGTTCACGTCTACTTTCAGCACGGCCAGATCGGTGCGGCTATCGCGACCGACCAGTTTGGCGTCGAGTTCGGTGCCGTCATTCATAACGATCGTGTAGGCAGAACCATCATCGACAACGTGGTTGTTGGTAACGATATAGCCATCTTCAGAAATGAAGAAGCCAGATCCCTGTGCCGTCGGGCGCAAGGGGCCCTTACCGTCGCGCTGGCCTTTTGGACCACGGTCGGCGCGCTTGTCACCTTCACCGGCACCCGGTCCGCCGAACTCCTTGAAGAAACGCTTCAGCGGATGATCGTCGGGAAGCTGATCGAGGCCACGGCCGCCGAAATTGAACGAATAACCATTGCTGTCGTCGGATGCAGGCTGCACATTGGATTGAACGCGCACCGAGACAACTGCGGGAGAAACCGCGTCGACGACGTTTGCAAAGCTTGGCACCTGCGGCGCCGTCACTTCAACGGGTACTGCGAAAGAATGAGCGATTGGCCCGGCGACGCCGGTCGTCAGCATCAGAGCCGCCAGACCGCCGACAGCGGAAGACTTGAGAATCGTCTTCAATGAGGGACGTCCGTTTTTAGACTGCAACATGGAACTTACCTTCTTTCTTCATTCTGACTGGAGCCCCGGTGGATCGGGGAAGCGGTGGATGACAAAAGATATAGGTACCCGCACCTTACAGCGAAGTGTCTGGCGCGTGAAAAATTCGTAATGTTGGGAGGTTTGCGGAAGAGAGGGCTATGAGTGGATCACAAAACGTTGAAATATCATGTTTTTTATCTCTGTCGTCAGCCCCACAATATAGGGCGGTGCGCTCGGCTTATCCCCCTCTGCCCTCCAACAAATCGCTGATCCGAGCCTCTTCATCCACCGTCAGCTTCTGCCCCTCGGAAACAGCCGCACGACGCCGGGCAAAAACGAAAATCGAGGTTACGCCGACCAGGATCAGTGCAATGGGCGCACCCCAAAGGGCAATGGTACGGGCGCTGACGCGCGGCTTCAGCAGCACGAATTCGCCATATCGGGACACGACATAATCGATCACCGCCTCGTCGCTATCACCTTTCGTCAACCGCTCGCGCACCAGCACCCGCAGATCACGCGCCAGCTCGGCATTGCTGTCATCGATGGACTGGTTTTGGCACACCATGCAGCGCAGTTGAACGGTCAATGCCCGCGCCCGCGCCTCAAGCGCAGGGTCAGCCAGGACTTCGTCGGGATTGAAGGCGAAGGCCGGGAGTGCCGTCAGGAAAAGTGTGAGAAAAACGACGAACTTTGCAGAAAAAACTCTCATTCCGCCGCACCCAGCACGACATCGTTCACAGCAGCCTTCGCCTTGCGCCGGGGCGCACCGACACGCAACCGTCGGTCCGACAGTGAAACCAGCCCGCCGATCATCATGAAGATCGTACCGCCCCAGATGCACAGAATGAACGGCTTCCACCAGATACGCACCACCATGCCGCCATCGGCCATCGGGTCTCCCAGCGAAACGTAAAGCTGCGAAAGGCCAAAGGTCATGATGCCGGCTTCGGTCGTGGGCATACGCCGCGCCGTATAGAGCCGTTTGGAAGACCAGACATCCGCCGCTTCGATGCCGCCCTTGCGGGCCGTGAAATGGCCGCGATCCTCGGTGTAATTCGGGCCGACATGGCTGCGAATGCCGTCGAAGGTCAGACTGTAGCCACCCGCATCCACCGCCATGCCCTGTTTCATTTCGACGACGGTTTCCGTTTCGAACGTGGTCACGATCACGATACCGAGCACCGTCACGCCCAGACCCATATGCGCCAACGTCGTGCCGAATGTCGAACGCGGCAATCCTTTCAGACGTCGCAACGCGATGCCGAAATTGAGCTTGCCGAAATTGGCCCGGTACCACAGATCGGCCAGCGCCCCAAAGATCAGCCAGAAACCGGCGACCATGCCGAGCACGGCCATGATAGGCCCGCCATGTTCGATGTACCACATCGTCAGGCCTGCAACCCCGGCCAATGCCGCTGCCACATACAGCCGCTGGAATGCACCCAGCAGATCACCGCGTTTCCATGCCATCATCGGCCCGAACGGCGTCACGATCAGAATGGGGATCATCAACAGGCCGAATGTCAGGTTGAAGAATGGCGCACCGACGGAAATCTTGCTCCCGGTCAACGTTTCCAAAGCCAGCGGGTACAACGTGCCGATCAGCACAGTGGCAGTCGATACGGTCAGGATCAGGTTGTTGAGAACCAGCGCACCCTCACGCGAAACCGGCGCGAATAGCCCGCCTGCTTTCAGCACCGGTGCGCGCCAGGCAAACAGCGAAAACGCGCCGCCAATGAAGATCATCAGAATGCACAGAATGAAAATACCACGGCTGGGGTCGGTGGCGAAGGCATGCACCGATGTCAGCACGCCGGATCGCACGAGGAACGTGCCCAGCAGCGACAGCGAAAAGGTCATGATCGCCAGCAGCACGGTCCAGATTTTCAGCGCCTCGCGCTTTTCCATCACCAGCGCGGAATGCAGCAGAGCCGTTCCCGCCAGCCACGGCATGAAGGACGCATTTTCCACCGGGTCCCAGAACCACCAGCCACCCCAACCGAGTTCGTAATAGGCCCAGTAGGAGCCCATCGAAATACCCGCTGTCAGGAAGGTCCATGCCGCCAGCGTCCAGGGCCGCACCCATCGCGCCCAGGCGGCATCGATGCGCCCTTCCATCAGGGCCGCGACCGCGAAGGAAAAACACACGGAGAAGCCGACATAGCCGAGATAGAGCAAGGGCGGGTGGATCGCCAGACCGAAATCCTGAAGGACCGGATTGAGGTCCTGGCCCTCCGCAGGCACCGGCGAAAGTCGTGCGAACGGATTGGAGGTGAGCAGAATGAACAGCAGAAACGCTGTCGTCACCCATGCCTGCACCGCCAGCACATTGGCCCGCAGGGTATCGGGCAGATTGCGGCCATAGACGGCCACCATCGCGCTGAACAATACGAGGATCAAAAGCCACAACAGCATCGATCCCTCATGGTTGCCCCACACACCGGTCAGCTTGTAGAGCATCGGCATCAGCGAATGGGAATTCTCATAGACGTTTTTGAGGGAGAAATCCGACACCGCATAAGCGTGTGTCAGTGCCGCAAACGCAATGCCCACCAGCAGAAACAAAAGAACCGAACCAATGGGGGCAATGTCCATCAGCGCCTTGTCGTTGCGGCGCGCGCCAAACACCGGCAGCGTGGAGACGACAAGCGCCACACCCAGCGCCAGCACCAGAGCATAATGGCCGATTTCGGTGATCATCGCGTTGCTCCGGTTTTGGCGGTTCCGTCCGGTGCCTGCTGCCAGAGACCCTTGTCCTTCAGGCGGTCGGCGACTTCCTTGGGCATATAGTTTTCGTCATGCTTGGCCAGCACGCTGTCGGCTACGAACGCATGGCTGGCAGCGTCGAACGTGCCCTCTGTCACCACGCCCTGCCCCTCGCGAAACAGGTCCGGCAGAATGCCGGTATAGCTCACCGGCACGCTCGCCCCACCATCCGTCACTGCAAAGCTTACCGTGCGGCCCTTGCCACGCTTGACCGATCCTTCAGCCACCAGCCCGCCAAGTCGAATGCGCGTTCCCGGCCCGATGGTCGTCTTCTCCAGATCGCCAGGCATATAGAAATAGGCAATGGATTGCCCGAAAGCGAACATCACCAGAAACGCAGCAATCGTGATGAAGCTGACACCGCCGCCGATAATGGCAAGTCTTTTCTGTTTGCGGGTCATTGCGTCACTCCCTGCGCGTCCACGCCAAGCTGCTGCGCCAGTGCCAGCAACTGCCTGCCCTGATCCCCCGAGGGCGGAAAGACTTTCAGGCCTTCGGCCAGAGCCTGTTTCGCCTTCTCGTCGTTCTTCAACATGGCGTAGGAACGCACCAGCCGCATCCAGCCCTCGAAATTATCGGGGTTTTCCTTCAGCCGCGCGTCTAGGCTTTCCACCATGCCCGCCACCATCGCCTGCCGGCCTTCGCTCGACATGTTGCTGGCGGCAGCCACATCCTCGGCACTGGGACCACTTGGGCCACTGGGACCACCCGGCGCCTGGCGTGTCGGCGCCGCCGCCATGTCGGCACCGCCGGTGTTTTGCAGATGCGCCTGCACCAGCGGTATCCACGGCGCGCCTTCGGGCGAATCCTTCAACAACGTGACAAAGGCCTGCCTTGCCTCATCCGTCTTGCCCGCCTGCTCCAGCGAAAGCGCCAGATAGAAGCGTACACGCGGATTGCCGGGGCTCATCTTTTCCGCATCTTCCAGCGCGGTGCGTGCGTCATCAACGACCACCCCTTCGTTGGCGGCGATCAGCGTTTCGGCAAGCCCGGTCAGGCGTGACGCATTTTCACCCTGGAGACGGATCGCAGTGCGGTACGCCATTTCGGCATCGCCCAGACGCATCGTCTTGAAATAGATCGGAGCCAGCACGTCCCACCCGGCGCCATCGGCAGGGTTCTGCGCCAGATGCCGTTCGGCCCTGGCAATCATCAGGTTCATATCGTTACCAGGTTTTTCCAGCCGCGCGGCAAGCGGCATGTCCGGCATGTTGGGCGTGCCCATAAACAAGTAAAGACAGAGCCCCATCAGTGGCAACAGCACCGTGACAATGCTCGCCAGCGCATTGTGTCGGCGTGGCGAGATCGATGATGTCCCGTCGGTTTTAACGGGTGCAGCCGCAAGAAGGCGCCGCCCGATTTCGCCGCGGGCATATTCAGCTTCGGTCTCGCCGATCAGCCCGCTGTCACGCTCGCGCTGCAATTCGGCAAGTTGGTCGCGGTAAACCGCCACCTCGCCCTCACGGGCATTGTCGGCTGCGCCGTTGCTGCGCATCAGCGGATAGGTCAGAATGATGGCGACAGCCGCCGTCAACAGGGCGATGATAATCCAGAACATGCCGTTTCAATTACTCGAATGCGCGCTGCTTTGAAACAAGCCACAGCAGGATGACGTGAATTTGAGACACTATGCCGCCGGAACCGTTCTGACAAAAGATCGAAACCCGTCGACATGCACCAGCCTCTTCTAACGATCAGCCCTGTCCCTGCCTTGGCACGGGTCGACCAGCCGTCAGATCAACGGCGTCCAGGTGCCATCGGTGTTGCGACAGGCGGCACCGCGGACTTTTGCCTGTTTGCCATCAACCGTCAGATCATGGGTGTATTGTCGACAGTTCTGGTTTCCGACCTGATACGGCGCATTGGCAACAACCTCGCCGCGCGTATCACCGCTGCCCCACACCACGGCCTGGCCGCCAGGCGCTGTTTCCAGCGCACGATACTCCGCTTCCAGCGCCCTGTTGAAATCACCGCGATCCAGTTGAAGCCCACTTCTGCCGACAATGCCGCCCTGAAGGCTGGAAATGTAGGGCGTAGACGCTCCTCCACCGCGCCCCAGCAATCCGCCACCGGACGCGCGCGTATTGGACGTTGTGCACGAACTGAGAACGGACAGGCAGACCAGCGAAAGCACAGCAGGGCGTATGATATTGGAGTTTATCCCGGCAAATCCGGTTTTGCCCACCACGTCAACCAAGAATACACTCCTTATCAACGCGCCATTCTGGCGCGGTCCTGCGTCAAGAAATGTCTTGCCAGTTTTTGGCCATCATGCAAGCTCTTTCGAAAGCCCCGGGAGAAGCAACTCCGCTTTCAGTCCGCCCAGCGGGCCGCGCGACATGGCAAAGGTACCGTGGTACTCAGAAACCACCTCGCTGACGATGGATAGACCAAGCCCCGTCCCTGGCCGGCTTTCGTCCAGGCGTCTGCCGCGTTTCATGGCTTCGGTAATCTGCTCCGGCTCCAAACCCGGCCCATCGTCTTCCACCAGCAGCGTCACCCACGACCTGCGGGTCACGTCCGGGTCTGAAGACGGGGGCGAACCGCTGACGACCGTTATCACCACCTTGGTGGCAGCAAACCGCGCCGCGTTTTCCAGCAGGTTGCCAACCGCCTCTTCCAGATCCTGCTGCTCCATCGCCAGAATCACGTCCGGGTGCTGCATGTCCAGCTGGAATGTCTTGTCCGGGTTGAGGCGGCGCATCACGCGCATCAGCCGCTCCAGTGCCGGCTCTGCTTCCACCCGCGCCAGAATGGAGCCGCGTTGCGCGGCAATGCGGGCGCGGGAAAGATAGGACTGCACCTGCGCCTGCATCGCATCCACCTGCCCCCGCACCAGATCGCCATGATGGCTGTCCAGTGTCCGGGCCTCGTTCAACAGAACGGCAATCGGCGTTTTCAGCGAGTGCGCCAAATTGCCGACCTGCATGCGCGCCCGCTCCACAAGACGCCGGTTGCTTTCGATCAGCGCATTCACTTCTGTTGCCAAAGGCTGGATTTCACGCGGGAATTCGCCCTCCAGCCGCTCCGCCTCGCCGCCCCGGATCTTGCCCAGCGCAACACGTGCCTTGTCCAGCGGTCGCAAACTGTAGAGAATGGCAAGGCCGTTGACGACAAGGCTGCCAACACCGAAGACGGCCAGCGCCAGATAGAGGCTGTTGGAAAAGTCGCTGACATCGTCTTCCACGACGTTGAGGTTGCCGGTCACGCGAAAACGCGCTGCTCGTCCTTCGCCATCCAGAACCACCTCGGTTTCAGCCACTTGCACACGGTTTCCGGCTTCATCCGTAATGACGTAATAGCGCTCATAGCGATTGTCGAAGGGAACATCCAGAATGCCTGGAACCGGCAGCGTCGAAACGCCAAGCGAAGACGAGACAAGCGGGGCTGTCTGGAAATTACCCAACGGCTCCACCACCCAGTACCAGCCGGTATCAGGCTGCGAAAATCGCAGGTCACCCAGTTGCGGGCTGCCGGCCAGCGTATTTTCGTTGGAAACGGTAATGGAATTGATGACGTTGTAGAGTTGGGCGCGCAGCAAGTCGGTAAAGCTACGCTCCACGCCCTGCCGGTAGAGCGTGGAGATCACCACCGCGATCACCACCAGTGCCAGGGCAGACCATGCCGAGGCCAGCAGCAGAACGCGGGCGGTGAGTGAGTTACTTCGCATCTGCGGGCGCTTGCATCCGGTAGCCAAGACCACGGATGGTCTCGATCAGATCGACACCCAGTTTTTTACGCAGACGTCCGACGAAAACTTCGATCGTATTGGAATCCCTGTCGAAATCCTGATCGTACATATGCTCGACCAGCTCGGTGCGCGACACCACCTCACCCATGTGGTGCATGAGATAGGATAGAAGCCGAAACTCGTGAGACGTCAGTTTCAGTGTCACGCCATTGACGGTCGCCTTGGAGGATTTCGTATCGAGCCGCACCGGGCCGCAGGTAATCTCGGATGACGCATGTCCGGCTGCGCGGCGGATCAGCGCGCGCACGCGCGCCAGAATTTCTTCCACGTGGAAAGGCTTTGTCACATAGTCGTCGGCGCCGGCATCGATACCTGCGACCTTGTCGCTCCAGCGGTCACGCGCGGTGAGGATCAGGACCGGCATGGACTTGCCGCTTGCACGCCATTTCTCGACGACGGTAATGCCATCCATCTGCGGCAGGCCGATATCAAGAACGATCGCGTCATAGGGCTCGGTGTCACCAAGATAATGCCCCTCTTCGCCATCGAAGGCCTGATCAACGACATAACCCGCTTCTTTCAGCGCGTCGGTCAGCTGTCGATTGAGGTTTGTATCGTCCTCGACCACGAGAATGCGCATCATCAGTCCCTTTTCATTCCACACGTCACTTCTGCAGTGTGACGCTCATTCACATCATGTCTACATCAGAAATTTAAGGATTGCGACGGTCTACATCGGGACGCGCATCGTCACCTTGCGGGGGCGCTCGCCGTTGCCCTGCACCAGCACGGTCACGATGCAATTTTGGCCGTCATTGGACGGATAAACCGAAAGAAGCTGGCCACCGGTTTCACGTACCACCCGCGTTACGGCCGAGCTGCAGTCACTTGCAACCTGATAGACGCGTGCCGCCAATGGCGCACCTTGGACATCAGCTTGCGGCGCAGGAAATCCGGAAAGCCCGGCTGCAAGCGTCGCGATGATGAGAGGTGATGCCATTGCAAAAAACTTCCAAAGAAAACCGGGATGCACGGGAGACGAATTCTTGGTCAAATATGTATCGCAAAGCGTCTGAATGGCAAATGAATGTGGACTGTGGTGGATTTCAGCGTGATGTGGGCAATAGCGCGAGTGGCTCCCCCCCCCTGTCCTTCGTAATAAAGGGAGGAGCCACCCGCTCACCCTTGCACAATCCTACTTGATCGCACGCGTCGCAGCCAACCGCCCGTAGAGCGCAATCAAGCCACCCACGCCGCCTGCCACCGTCATCAGGCCCTCAGCAAGGTCGTTTTCAAAACCCGCCGGCAGGTTCAGGCCCGCAACATGCAGCAGCGGCGCCACCACCGCAATCAAAGCGCCCCAGACGGTTTTGGATTGGTACCAGGCTTTCATCTCGGTCATAGTCTACCCTTTCTCGGTTGACGTTATTGTGATTTTGAAATTCAAAGGCTCAAAGTCGTGCTGGCGGCAATGCCCAGCGGCACCGCACGGCCAAGCTGGCGCACCATGATCGAAAGCGTGGTCTGCGCTGCGCCGAAATCGGCCATCTCATCGTTGACGGCATAGAGGCAGCTCGTGGCGGCAACCTCCATCGTGCGGCGAACCACACCGTTGGCAAGCACCTGGATGCGGTATCGTTCGGACACTTCATCGAGCGGAATATCGGCTGCATCCCAGCCATCGGCCTCGACGCGTCCGCGCCGTACCCATGTCAGCAGCACGCCATCCGCGCCGCGCTGACCGCGCAGATGCACCGGCGCCAGCGGCATTTCGGCCCGCATTCCGCCCTCAAATTCAAATGGCCCGACAGCCGAGATTTGCGCGCCTGCGGCTTCGATGATCCAGTTCAGTCGCAGGCCCCTCTCGTCACCGCGCAGGCCCATCGGAACGACACCCGTATCCAGAATGACGACCTCAGCTCCGGTCACTGCGCCTGATGCCATCGCGTCCTCCGTCCCGAAAAGGCCGCGCAGAAGCCGGGTCAACCGCCATCGCTTTGCCGCGATCTCTTCGGCCTTTGCAAAAGCGGCAACCTCCCACGCGCCATCGGCACAGCGAATGGCAATGCGGTTGGCGCCGTTCAGCACGGCAAGGTCGGAGACTGACGCCAGATCGCCATAGGGCAGCGTCATCTCGATCGCGTCCGCACTGTTGAAGCGTCCGATGAAACCCCTTGGCACAGGCCCCGCCAGCGCACCGATTTTCGCGGGTTGGTCCAGCATGGCCCTCGCCTCGTAACCTTCGGTTCCGGCAGATGTCGACAGCACCATTCGCCGCCAGGGCTTGGCGAAGGCTGCAACCCGCGCGAAGCCCTGCGCATCGCCGGTTTCATATCGCGGCAGATCCATCAGCACGATATCGGGGTCGAACCCGCTCGAAGCGTCACCACCGCCATCGCGCGGCGCCTCGACTGCGCCAGACACCGTGCTGACGGCGATTGAAAACTCCCGCGCCTCAACGCGCCTGATATCGCCATCCTCGATCCGGCTGACCAGAAACCGCCCGCCCGGCCCGCCCTCCAGCTCCACGCAATTACCGGGGTCGAGCGCTATCTCGCTCGGCGAAATCGCAAAGCTGACTGTGCGACGACCCAACCGATTGTCGCGCAGCAGCGCCTCCACCGCATTTTGCGCCGTCTCCTGCGCCAGCACTGCGCCCAGATCGTAGCGCAGTACCCTGTTTCCGGCATTGTCTATGCGGCGGGACCGCACGCTCGCCTGTTCGTAATCCAGCGTCGGATTGAAAGCCGTCAGCACTGCTTCGGCTGCAAAATCGCTCTCATGCCCGCGCGCCTCCGACCAGAGGGCTGTGTCCTCCATATCCGCATAGGCGGAAATCACCTTCGTCTTGGTCGCAGCACGTCCGCGTGAGACGAAACGGAGCTTTGCGCCATCCTCGATCACATCAACCTGAAACGCCTCCAGCAAAGGTTCCAACAGGCTACGCGCCGCCGTCACATCGCCCTGCGCGTAACCGGCGACATCGCCTGTCACGGCAGAGACGTCGAAATCCGCAAAACCATGATCGTTCAACACTGCGGCGATGAGATCGGCCAGCGTGGTCGCCCCCAGCCTGCCATTCAGCCAGTGTCCGGTGCGCCAATTGCTGCCGTCGTTCCAGATCGAGGTGTCCTGTGGAAAGGCCGGATAGGGCCGCGCATCCCATGTCCAGACGAAAATCCTGGCGGGATCGACCATACCCTGAAGCGCCGAACCACCTGTCCAATGGTCATGATGCGCCTCCAGAAACCGCCTTTGCTGGCTGTCTGAGCGCATACGGCTGGAAAAATAGGGATAGGTGCTCTCGGATGATTTCGGATCGATGAAGGTGTTGGGCCGGTTGGCGCCCTTGTCGATGGCGGGGCAGCCAAGCTCGGTAAACCAAATTGGCTTCATGCCCGGAACCCAGGCGGTCGGTAATGTCTTTTCCGCACCGCCAACCCGGTCGTAATGCCGGTTGCGCCACCAGCCGACCAGATCCTTGTTGCGATAAACCCAGGGCTTGCCCTTCAATCCGTCGGAAATGGCGCTGCGCTTGCGGCTCGTCCGGTCAGCGTCGCTGGCGTAATACCAGGAAAATCCCTCGCCGCCTTCGATAGCACGGCCAAAGCCCGCCGCATCATCGCCACCCTCAAACCCATCCGGGTTCCCGGCCTGTACATCCTCGTCGCGCCAGTCCGACAGCGGCATGTAATTGTCGATGCCCACCGCATCGATCGAAGAGCTTGCCCACAGCGCATCGAGATTGAAGAACACATCGCCCGTTCCGTCTGCCGGATGATATCCGAAATATTCGCTCCAGTCGGCTGCATAGGTCAGCTTCGTCGAAGCCCCCACAACGACGCGCACATCCGCGGCCAAGCGCACCAGTTCGTCCACAAACGGAAAAGCATTTGCCTCATCGCGAACCCGCGTCAGCCCGCGCAGTTCCGACCCGATCAAAAACGCATCCACGCCGCCCGCCTGTTTCGCCAGCGCCGCGTAATGCAGCACCATCCGGCGATATCCGTCAGCACGATTGCAAAAAGTGGAGACTTGCGCGCGTCCCGCTGCCGTTCGGTCCACGCTCCCAGGCTGCCCCGCAGCCGGATGACAGGTAATCTTGCCACGCCAGCCATAGGCGTCCTGTTGCCTGTTGCCATAGGGGTCCGGCAACCCGTTGTCGACCGGCACGTCCATCATCACGAACGGGTAGAGACACACTTTCAGCCCACGCGCCTTCAGGTCGGCAATCGCCTGCAACACGCTTGCATCGCTCGGTGTGCCACCATAGGCCGGGCCGCCATTATGCCGGGTCACTCGCAAAGCCTGCCCGCGTCCCACCCCTGCGACAGACCATCGCATGCTCTCGCGGTTGCGGGAGACCACCTCCACGCCCGGCAAAACACGGCATTCCCCGGCGCGCATATCGGTCCCGAACCACGCCACCACCAGTGCCACGCTTTCAAGGTTGGGGCACAGCGCCTGCAGTTCGTCGAGGGAGGCGTGCCAGTCCGTTGCGGCCGTCAGTGTGTGGCGGTTCATCACCCGGCTTTCGCCCGCGCCCGTCCGCTCGGAGACAGCAACCGTCGCATAGCCATGCTCTGTCGCGCCCGGTATCACCGTCACGGCCCGTATCTGGCTTTCCAGCTTGCCGATGGGCCTCACCACCTCGAACTGCAGCAACGGAATGCGATTGCCGAAACTGTCGAGTGGCAACCGCTCGAACACGACGTAGGACAGGCCGCGATAGGCTGGTGCATTGCCCGCCCCTTGTTTCGCTTCAATCAACGGGTCGGGACGCTGTGTATCGCTTCCAGAGTAGAACCGCATCTCGATGCCGGTCAGGTCCAACTCCTGTCCGTCCGCCCATACACGCCTGACCATCGCGGTTTCGCCTTCGCACAGGCCAACCGCCAGGTTTGCAAAATAGCTGTAGGTTTCGACGGTGGTCGTGCCACTGCTGTTGCTTTTTCCACCCCGCCTTTCCCGCGTCATGTTTTCCTCAAAACGCGTTGCCCAGATCAACGTACCTCCGATGCGCACCGTGCCGTAAGCCCGCGCGATCGCAGCGCCTTCGTCTGCTCCGGGAATCCGGGCCGTGGAGAGCCGTGCACCCGTTACCGTTCGAGATGATGACAGCAGCGCGCTATCCAAGGCGCTCCCCGCCAACGCCCCCGCCGCCCTGCCGATGATCGTGCCCACCGGCCCGAAAATACTACCAAGAGCAGCGCCCGCCGCCTGTAAAACAAGGGTTGCCATCAATCACCTCTGGGGAAATCGGAATATGCCGGCGATACGTTTTCGCCATGAAGGCACAAGGGCCGAGCGCAGCACGCAGGCCCCTTCATAGGCATGAATGAAATGGTCGGCATCGGCCAGAATGCCCACATGTTTGGCCGCGAAATCCGGGCGCCAGCGAAACAGCAGCATGTCGCCCGGCAGCGCGTTCTCCATGCTGGCAACCGGGTGAAAGTGCCGGGATGCCGCCGCCATCAACCGGTCCTCGCCACCGCGCTCGGCCCAGTCGCGCGCGTAAGGCGGCGGCAATTCCGGCTCATCTGCGTAAAGCTCGCGCCAAAGGCCGCGCACCAGCCCCAGACAATCGCAGCCCACGCCTTTCAGGCAGGCCTGATGCCGGTACGGCGTGCCGATCCAGCTATCCGCCATCACCAGAACCCGTTCACCGATGTCGCTCATGAAAACAGTGCTCCACCATCGTGCTGGGTGCGGCTCGTCACATAGGAATAGGCGAAATCGGCCCCCGGCATATGCGGAAAGCCGCGAAAATTCAGGTGGTTGGCGAATTTCGCCTTGCAGGTTGCAAAGCTCTTGTCGCATCCCACCACCACGGTGAATCTGTCACCCGCCTGTGGTGAAACCTCCAGCGGTAGCCAGAAACTGAAGCTCGCCACCCCGTCCCGCAGGGTATGGTCATCGAGGTCGAAGCTGCGACCTGCGTTCCGGCCGCTCGAAAACGCCAGCCTGCCCTGCCTGAAAAACCCCTCTTCAAAACCCGCCAGCCCAGATACCGAAATCCGTCCGTTACCGTCGACGGAGACCACCGTGCCCGCCGCCTGAAACGCCGCGATATTGGCTCCACATCTGGCATCACCAAGCGCTGCATCACATCGCCTGCCATAGACGCGGCCCTGCGGCTGGCTCAGCCTGTGGGCAAAACTGCGCAATTCCGCCTTGAAGGCGCCGCCTGCCCGCGTCACCTCGCCAATCTCGCGCACCTTCAGCAACACGTGCTGCTGCGGCACCTGCCAGTTAACGCAGTAGAGCTCCACGCGGGCGCCGTCATAGCGACCCGCGGCCAGATCATCTTCGCTCACCGCCTCGTTTGAAAACCCGCCCGAAACCTCACCGCTGCTGGCCGCCAAGCCCGTCTCGCTGTCGTTTTCACCGGCCTGAAAACCGCTTGCGGCGAGATAGGTCACTCCATCAAACGTCAGTGCCTCATCATGTTCGGTGAAGCCCAACACAGCCCCGTCGCGAAGGCTGACCTTCCAGCAATGGCACGTTGTCGTCGCCTCGCCCTCCAGGTGTGCTGCAAAATCCTCTGGAACTCTCCTCACGGCAAAATCTCCACCAGTGGAATGGAAGGAATGCGTCCGGCCTCGAAGGCACTCAGGCTCACATCAATGCGATCGATATCGAACCTGACAGGCACATCGAACTCGAAACCCGCCCGCACAGCCGCACCCGCCGCAGGCACGTGGCCTGCCGCAAAGGTTACGATGCCGGTCACAAGGTCAGTGCTGAAATGTGCGGTCGAAACACCATTCACCGAAACCGTCACGGAGCCCTCAACGGGTTTGGTAATGGTCCGTGTCCAGCCTCCGCCCGCATCGGCATAGGTCTTCACCAGAGGAAAGGCTGCCGTCACGCCGTCGCCGGTCCCAATCCGCTGATCCATCGCGCTCGGCACAGTCAGTGGCGGGCAGGACCGGAAATCCACAGGGTCACGAAACCGGAACCCGTAAAGCTGCCCGCCCCGCGCCTCGAAAAACGCCAGCACGGCGTAGAGGTCACTGACAGAGCGAACGCCAGGCCCAGCATCATAGGCACGCCGCGAATTCCGCCACCTCTGGTTCCGGTTCTCCCGCCCATTGGAGAGGTTGACGATATCCGTCCGCCGCACCGGCCCGCCACTGGTTCCCAATGCCAGCCGCAACGGAAAGCGCACCTCATGAAATGCCGTCATGATATTGATTTTCCTAGATTTAAGTGAGTTTTTGAGTTCGCCCGCTATTTGTCTTTCGCCATTGAGCGACAGTGGGCGTCGCTCCCCCCCTCTGTCCTGCCGGACATCTCCCCCTCAGGTGGGGAGATCGACTCGTGGCAGCCACTCGACTATCTCTGATGTTGAGATTGAAGTGGGCGTTTGCGCCCAGCTGATCTCCCTCCTTGTGGGGGAGATGTCCGGCAGGACAGAGGGGGGGCCACATCCTCAACGCCAAACGCAAAAGCACATCGGCCAGAACTACAACCCCCGCTGCCCCCGCCCCACACTGCGCGCCAGCATCGCCGAAATCTGTCCCTCGCTGCGCCGAAAACTCGCCGCATCACTCGCCGTCACATTGAACACGATCTGCGTACCACCGCCGCCACCGGCAGAGGCAACGCCCAGCGAACCATCTGCCCCACGCTTCAATGGCAAAATCGCCTCACTCCCCGCCTCGCCCATCAGCCCCATGTCGCCACCCATCGGGAAAAACGTCGGGCTCGATACCACCCCACCATCCGCAAATGGCGTCACCCGTCCCGGCACGCCGCCATCTGCAAAGGCAAACAGCGATCCGGCCCCGGATGTGAGGCTGCTGACCGCCGATGACAGCATATTCTCCAGTGGCTTCAACCCTGCAGACAGCGCGATATTCGACAGCCGCATCCCCAGACCCTGCAAAACGCCGTCCAGCCCCTTGCCACCAATCGTGGCTGCCTGGAGCGCAGACGTCAGCGCCGACCCAAACCGCTGCGACCGCCGCTCCAGATCATCCATGACATCCGCCAGAGCCTGCGCCTCGTCACGCTGACCAGAAAAACTCGTCTCATCAACCATCGGCCTTGCCTTTCTGATTCAATTTGGGAAGCTAGGGGATTGGAATTCAAAGCCATTGCTGCATGACTTGAGCCGCATCGACATCATCACCCTCAATGTCATCACGCAGGGAGGCATGTCAGACCGGGATGTGCGACGGGCGGTAGACGTGATCGAAGAACACCGACAACTCTTCATCGATACCTGGAGAAAATATCATGGTTGAGATCAGCGATCAGGATCTTGCGCAGGCAAAAAAGCGCTGGCGCGAAGAGCGGGCAGAGCGTCCAGTGCCGAACGCCGTGCGCTTCGATCCCGCATCGGAACGGGTGATTGTGGATTTCACCAACGGTGCATCCTTTATGTTCCCGGCCCGCGCACTGGAGGGATTGGAATTGGCGACAACGGCCCAGCTTGCCGAGGTTGAGTTGCTGGGTGAAACCGGCCTGCATTGGGAAAGCCTAGACCTCGATTACACCGTCAGTGGCTTGATGAGCGGCATCTTCGGTAGCAAGACGTTCATGGAAGCGCAAAGCCGGGGCGGAAAAAGCAGATCCGTCGCCAAATCAGCAGCGAGCCGCGCAAATGGCGCAAAGGGCGGTCGTCCGAAGAAAGCCGCCAGGCCCTGATCACCCATCCGGAAAAGCCCGCATCAAACCCTCCAGCCGACCTCGATCCAAGCCATCACGCCGGGGCCGCATCCCACCGGTCATGGCAAAAAACTCGACCGGGGTCAGCGCCCAGAAAATATTGGGAGACAGCCGCAGCAGGCTCAGTCCGGCATGGATAACCTGGTCCCAGGGAAAGGGCTTGGCACCATGATCAGAGCTTGCGCCAGCTGCGGCACTCAGGGGGACGTTGTTGCCTGTCCCTCCGGCTGCGTCCCGGCAAATGTCGCGGTCAGCAGGTCGCCCACGATCGTCGCATAACCCGCAACACCACCTTCGATGCTCATCCCCGCCACGTCGTCGTCGGACAGCACGTTGCCCGCCCCGCGAAGCCCGGCACCGATGACGCGGATCATGTCGGCAGACTTCATTCGCCCGCTGGCAAAACGTGCCGCAAGGTCGGTCAGATCATCGGCGGCGAAGGCGGTTTCCAGTTCCGCCAGTGCGCCCAGCGTCAGGCACAGAATGCGCCTTTCGCCATCCAGCACCGCCTCCACCTCACCCCGCCTGCGGTTGGCGCGTCCAAAATTGGCCGCTCCCATCACAAGGCTCCAAAGGTAATGGCACCGGCCGATTCCAGCGCGATTTCGAACTGCACCTCGCCGTCGTGCCGCCCGGAATATTCCAGCGCGGTCACCTGAAACGGCCCCGCCACCGTGCCGAAATCCGGGATGACGATCTGCCAGCCGGGAATGCTACCGGCAAAAAACTGCCCCCGCACCAGCGCATCGCTCTGCTGGTCCTTGAAGATGCCCGATGCCGTCAACCCCGCACGCTGAATGCCCGTCCCCGCCAGCAATTCGCGCCAGCGCCCGGCACTTTCGGCATCCGTCACATCAACGCTTTCGGCGTTGAACGCCAGCCGCTTGGTGCGCAGCCCGGCAACGGTCACGAACGCCCCGCCATTCTCGATTTTCAGCAGCAGGTCCTTGCCCTTCTGCGCCACCATGGTGTGTCCTTTCAGTTTCACGATCTTTGAGGCAACACACAGCCCACCGAGTGGACGGTGCAGTTGGAATGAAATACGGTCTGCGTGGTTTTAAAGGAGCGCAACACGATGAAGGTCTTGGACAGTGAGCCTTGGGGTTGGGATCTGCTGGAAGACGGCGATATCCTTTATCTGCATGCCATCTGCAGCCACAGTGCCGTAGACTATTCGGTCATTATTGTGCTCAACGAAGCAGAGCGGGCGGCGTATGAAGCCAAGGGGCGAGCCTATCTCAACACCCTCGCCCACGATATTCACTATAGCGCTCCGGGTGTGATCGGCAGCCAATCACCTTTCAAACCACGCAATTTGAAGATTTCCGATAAGAACGTAGCGGAGAAGATATTCAACGCTCTTATGGCATCCGCCAAGGCGGCGTCATCCTCGCCGTGACGTCACTCTGTGACCGCCCGAAACCGGATCTCCGTTAAAAACTGCTTCGACTTTGCCTGTCGCACCGAGCGGCTGTTGCGAAAGAACAGACTGACCAGCGCGATGCCCCCACCCAGCGTCAGCGGCGCATCATCCAGCAGCGCCAGAATCCGTACCGCGATGTCCTGCGCCAGTTTCCGCCCGCCCTCTTCGCTCCAGACTTCAATGGTCAGAAAATGCTCTTCCGCCTGCTCGGACGCGGTCGAATAATCTCGGCTGTCGATTTCACCGAATACGACGCATGGCAGAACCGGGCGCGGCAGCAGCCGGTCGACGAGACCGCCGCGGCCCACCAGACCCACCAGCACCGCATCGCCGGAAAGCTGCGCATGCACGGCCTGCAACAGCGCGTTGGCTGCCCTCATCGGCTTTCCTCCTCGCAGCGGCAGACGATAAAGCGGCCTGTTTCATCCGGGTCCACAACGGATTGCACCACAAACACCCGCACCCCCTTGCGAAACCGCATGCCCGCCCGGATATCATCGCGAAATCCGGCCCAGATGCGGTGCGTGATCGCCACGCCATCGGCGGATGCCCGCTCGTAAGCGCCCTGCGAGACCGGCTCGATGGCCGCCCACAAAGACCGCAACACCCGCCATCCCGCTCTCACTCCGCCCTGTCCGTCCGGCAGATCGTCGGGCGTTTCAAGCTCCAGCCGCGCGGTCAGCTGGCCGGGGTCCAGAAAGGTCAGGTTCATCGCCCTACAGCCCTGTTCTGCAGAACGGCGCAATCAGCCGCTCATATCCGCGCGGCACACCGGCGGGCTGATCGGCTGGCGAAACCGCGCCGCGAAACGCATACATATGCGCAATGTGAACCAGCATCGCCCGCTTCAGCGTGTCCGGCACATCCGCACCGCTCTCGCCGAAACCCGCGGTAAAATCGATTTCGATGCCGTTCAGCGGTTGTCCAGGTGCGGGCGGCTGGCGCACCCACAGCCGTGCGGGGCGGCCCTCGCCATCCAGCAGCTTTTCGATCGCGGTCACATCGAAAGGATCGCCCGCATCATCGAAAACCAGAATCGTTTCGATGGCTTGCACCGGCCCTTTCGCAATCAGAATCACACTGTTGAGGGGCCAGTCGTCGAGGTAAAGCCGAAAACTCTGGCGCATCAGGCAAAGTCCCGTCTGGCGCTCCAGATAGTCGCGCGCGGTGGCGATCAATGATGTCAGCAGCGCGTCCTCATCGTCGCCATCCAGCCGCAAATGCGCCTTCACGTCGGCAAGCGTCAGCGCCTCCGCCTGCGGCGGAGTCAGTTGTGCATAGGTCATGGGGTCTCCGGGGAATTGGGTTGGTGTAGCAGCGACTATTGCCTGTCCTCACCTGTGGCTCACCCCAAAGGTGGGGAGATCGGCAAGAAGCAGGCGCGCCACTCTCTCCGTAATCTTTGAGAGGGGGCTGGACGTCGCAACGAGTCGATCTCCCCCCTTGTGGGGGAGATGTCCGGCAGGACAGAGGGGGATAAGCGACAGGCGATGGCGCTTATGTTTGTCCGCCACCATGCCGGGTCAGCCCCGGCATGGTGGAAGCACCAGCACCACTCAGCTCACGGCAAACTTCACCAGCTTCACCGCCTCGAAATTCTGCACCCCGCCACCCACACGCTTGGTGGTGTAGAACAGAACATAGGGCTTGGCGGAATACGGGTCGCGCAGAATGCGGATTCCGGTGCGGTCGACCACCAGATAACCGGAGCGGAAGTCACCGAAAGCAATCGACATGCTGTTGGCTGCCACATCCGGCATGTCCTCGGCCTCGGCCACCGGAAAGCCCATCAGCAGTGCCGCCTGGCCAGCGGAGGCTGGCGGTTGCCACATGTAGTTGCCGGTGGTGTCCTTGAAGCGACGCAACGTGGACTGGGTCTTGCGGTTCATCAGGAAGCTGCCATTCTGGCGATGTCCCGCTTTCAGCGAATAGACCGTGTCGATCAGCGTATCCAGCGGCCCGGCAGAGGCAAAGCCACCCGCCACACCCGTCGCCAGATAGCCGATCTTGCCCCAGCTCCAGTCACCGTTGGCCACCGTGTCATAGGCCAAAAGGCCCTTCGGCTTGTTCACGCCATCGCCGGAAATGAAGGCCGTCCCTTCCTGCTCGGCAAAGGCCACATCCACTTCGGATGCAATCCATGCCTCGATATCGACAGCGGAATCATCCAGCAGCCCCTGCGTGGCGGCAGGCATCGCGTATAGCTCCATGGTCGGAAATGTCAGCTCGGCAAGCTGCGGGGTGTTGGTCTGGGGCCGCGCCGCCGTTTCCGAAACCCACCCGGTCGCCATGCCGCTCGGTGCAAACGGCTTTTTCAGCACCGCACCGGAAACCTGCCGCACCGTTGCCAGCGCACGCATCGGTGACACCACCGCCATGCGCCTGCCGATATCGCTGTCGGTCTCGTTGGGCAGCAGGTAGCCGCCATCCGCACCGGCACTTCCGGCAAAGGCCTTGGCCTCCAAATCCCGTAGCGCACCCTCGTCACCCCGGCGAATATAGGCCTCGAAGGCTGCCTTGTGCTCTTCCGTTTCCGCAGAGGCCCCACCACGACGCCCCAGCACAGGCCGCGCCTTTTTGAGCGAAAGTTCGTCCATCACCTTTTTGTTGTCGTCCAGCGCCTTGTCGATCCGGTCGAGCTTTTCACGGGTCAGCACATCGCTGCCCATCTTGCGCTCGATGTCGCCGAGACGCTCGTCGTTGGTTTCACGAAACGCCTCGAAGGCTTCCATGAAATCATCGAACGCCGCCGTCATCGTGTCCGGCACGGCCTTGATCTGCGGTGCCACGGATTGTTCTGTCATCTTGTCGTCCTCTATTGATGTTTGTGTGGGAGCGGAAAAAGCGGGGTCTCACCGCCGGAAGCTGCGATCCGCCAGGCTCTTCGCCATCAGGCGCATGGCACGCACCAGCTCGGTCTCCCGGTCGCGAAAGAACCGGGCCTGTTTGACGTTGGAAACGCGCGCCGATGGCAGCATGGGAAAGGTCACGACGGAGATTTCCCACAGATCGGCTTCCAGAATGCGGCGGATGCCACCGCGCGCGGCCTTGCCCGCCCGCACCGTCTGGAAGCCGATGGAAAGCCCGTCCAGCGCACCCGTCTTCATCAGCGAATGCACCTCCTTTGCCCGCGCCACGCTTGGCGCCAGCACACCCTCCACAAACAGGCCCCGCTCATCCTCGCGAATGGTGCGCCACGCACCAATCGGCTGCGCGGGGTCGTGCTGGTACAGCATGCGAATGCCAGCGGCACCGCGCTCTTCGATGGAGCGCCTGAAGGCTCCAGGCTCGATCACGTCGCGGCCCAGATCCACCTCGCCAAACACGCTGGCATAGCCGGAAAACGAGCCGTCAAAGGCAATGCCGCGCAGTTCCAGATTGGCAAATTTGCGCGTGGCGGGCCGCGACCCGCGATAAGCGTGCATGAAATTCTCCTGAGATTTTGAGGAAATTTGTGCTGACGGATCAGCTCAGAGCGTTTCCTTGTTAAATTGAAACGTTCTGCCGGAGCAGATTTTCGTCAGGACAAAGGCGATTGGCGAAGGGCATACCCTAAGGTACGGTCGAGCCGATCGCCTTTGTCCTGGCGGAAAGATGCCCGGCCCTCCGGGTTGGTTGAAACGGGCCATCTGCCTGCCCGGACGGCTTGGCCGTATGCTAAGGCTACGCCACGCGCCATCCGGACAAGCAGTCGATCCCGTTTGAACCACCAGAACTGTTTCCATTTAACAAGGAAACGCTCTAAAGCTTTGGCCGCGCCGAGTAGCGCTCGGCAATCCGCACCATCACGCCCAGCCCCCACCACGCGCAAAGGCTGGCAGCGGCAGAACCGGTGAGCATGATCTCCTGGCTTGAAAGCGCTGTGGAAAGACCCAGCCGCTGGGCAATCCAGAGTCCCACCGGCCCGCCGAAGATCATGCCGCACGCAAGTCCGGTCAAGAACCGGCTGGCCGCCTCGCGGTGGGTCTGCGGCAACAGATAGATCAAAGACACTCCGGCACCCGCCACGGCCCCGGTCAAGCGGGCAGCCCAGATGCTGCCCTCGTTGGCAAATTCAGACATGGGTAACCATTCCCGGTTAGAGTAGGAAAAGTTGCGCAGCGGATGCCTTGCACCCGCAATAGAATTTTTTGCGCTTTTCTCGAGTCATCGGAGCCGGTTGAGGGGAAACCTTCACAAACGGATTCCGGTTGTTGAGAGAGTGGTTGAGCGCTGCGGCTGGGTTATCTCTCCCCTTGTGGGAGAGAAAGCGATTTCAACATCTTAAGCTTGCTTAAGTGTTAGAAATCGCAAGTGAGGGGTGTTCCGCACCCTCAGCAGACCCCTCACCTGAAAAATCTATGACTTAGCTTTCAGCTAAAACCATGATTTTTCTTCCTCTCCCACAAGGGGAGAGGTACCCAGCCCTCACCCTCAATACCCCACCGCCTCCCGCTTCTCCTCGTCGTTCAGGAACCCTGCCGCCGCTACCCGCGCCCAAAGCGCATCCCGCTCGCTGGACAAGCCCGCAATCCTGTCGAGATCCGGCTCCAGCCGCAACGCACCGTCGAACAGCGGTGCCAGCCAGCCGGAAAGGCTCGCCGCCGTGCGGTTGATCAATGGCAGAACCGTCAGCCGATAGAACGCCCGGTTCGCTTCCTGATAATTCGCATAGGTGTTGTCACCGGGAATACCCAGCAGCATGGGCGGCACGCCGAGCGCCAGCGCAATGTCCCGCGCCGCGCCATTCTTGGCCTCCATAAAATCCATGTCCTTGGGCGAAAGGCCCATGCTCTTCCAGTCCAGTCCGCCCTCCAGAAGCAGCGGACGACCGGCGTTGACCGCGCCTGCGTAACCCTCCTCCAGTTCGCGTTTCAGGCGCTCATACTGGTCGGTGGAGAGATTGCCGCCTTCCTTGGGCTGATAGACCAGCGCCCCGGACGGACGGGCGGAGTTTTCCAGCAGCCGTTTGTTCCAGATGCTGGCCGCATTGTGCAGATCGAGCGCCGCGCCCGCCGCTGCCAGCGGCGAAAACCCGGCGTGGTCATCAAGCGGGTTGAACAGTTTCAGCTGTAGCAACCCCAGCCCGTCACGATCCGCCGCGATGCGCCGGGCCGCCCGGCCCTCGGCGCGGTAATCGAAGGCCGCAGCCCATCCATCGCCCCCTTCGATGATGCTGACGCGGTCCGGCCGTAGCAAATGCAGCTCGCGCAGCCGCTCCCCCACCATCAGTGGCTCGATATAGGCATTCCCGGAGAGCAGCAGATGACCATAGAGCGCCTCGAAAAAATCCGGCCCACTCATCTGTCCATTGGGGCGCGACAGCAACCGCAGCAAAGCATGCTCGCCAATCTCGTCGTCGCCTTCATACAACAACCAGCTGACAGACGCCGCAGCCTCTGCCACCATTCTGGCTGCCCGGTGCGCCACGGGGTTCTTCATGAACCCTTCGCGTGACAGCGCGCCATAACCCCGGCCAGACCAATGCGCCCGTCCCGCCTCACCAGACAGCACCAGGAACCCGCCCGCCGCCTTTTCTTCGCGCACAACCGCGCGCTCCACCGGGCGCCGCCACGGCAGGGAACCAAAAAATCGCATGGATATTTTCCTTTGAGAGAAAACAAAAAGCCACCCGTGGAGGTGGCTCAGATGGTGGGGCTGAAAGCCGACTTATCGTATCGGCACCTTCACCGCCCGATCGCTGTCGAAATCAGCCGCTACCCGCGTGTCGCGCAACGGCTTCACCGTGTTCGTAGACACCTCATAGGCCGGATCGGCCTTGTAGGCGGCAAGCGCTGCCTCGTTTTCGAATTCGCCGTAGACGATGAAATCGACCTGATTGCCCCACTGGTCTTTCTTCACGTTCTCACCAATTTCCAGTTTGAGCGCGTGGGAAATGCCGGTCAGGCCGGAAAGGCCCTTGCGCACCGCCTCGCGGTTGGCTTCTGGCACAGTGAAGAAAACGATGTGGCGGATCATGGAAGCACCTGTCATGCAAAATCTCGGGTGGAAATCGCTATCATCCCACCGCTGGCTGTTCAATCAGGGTCGCCGTCAACGCCGCGTAAAACGCCCGGCCGTAACCGGCAATCAGCGCTGCCCGGTCGGTGCCGTTGACGATGGCTCTGGCACCGTCCCAATCGGAGCGTCGGGCATCGAAATATTGCGACAGACGCCTGCCGGTAAAACTTCCGCGCAACATGCCCTCGACCAGGATGGTTGCGGACACCTGCGGCTCCATCGCCCGCTCGGGGCGCTGCACCAGGTCGATGCCGGTTACCGCAGCCATCGCCTCATAATTGCGCCTATGCGTCAGTTGAACCAGCCCGCGCCCCAGCCAGCTCTTGCCCTCGGCGTCGCGCCGCCAATAGGGCGTGCGCACCTGCCCCAGCCGCCCATCCGCATACGCCCGGTCCAGAATGCGAATGGCGGCATCGTCACTGGCAGCCAGCGTCTCGCGCACCGGCTGCATCGTCGCTGCCGTTTCGTGAAAGGCCGTTGCCAACATATAGGCCAGGTAGCGAGCATCGCCATCGGGTGCTCTATCGGCGAAGACATCGACGATCAGTTCGGTGCCCTGCACCTGCGCTGCGGTCAATCTTCCGGGAAAAGGAGCCGTGCGAATCATCGCAAAGAAACGCTGGATATCCACCACCATCATCACATGTCTCCATCATCGGTCATTAAACCTGAGGTTTTGATTTTTAAATTGCCACACCTAAATCGATTTAAAAAAATCCTAATCGATTTTATTTTGTGCGAACCGTTTTAAGGAAAAAATTTACCTTGAATTGCGGAACCTCTGGCCGCCTACTCTGTTTGACCCCGCGCAATGAACAGCGCCAACCCGCCAAGGAGGAATGCCATGACCGCGACGATCCCTCAGACGATCTACGACCGTCTCGAAAATGAATGGCGTCAGATGCGCGAAGTCAGCGCACAGACAAAACCTTCGCAGGCTCCCAAGAAGTAATTGGGTCGGGGGCGTCAGTCGCCCCCGCACCGGAATTTAAAACCGCCCGTGATAGGCCGTTATCGACCTTCGCGGGCGTTTCCCGTTTTAGTGGCACGGCGCGGCCGCATTACCTCTCCCCTTGTGGGAGAGGAAGAAAAATCACAATCTTATCTGGAAGCTAAGTCATAGGTTTTTCAGGCGAGGGGTTCGGCTTGCGCCGAAGAAAAACCTCACTTGTGATTTCTCACACGTGAGCACTGCTCAAGATGTTGAAATCGCTTCGTCTCCCACAACGGAAGAGCTTGTCAGCCGCGCCCGCCGCACCCTCGCCGGACCCCTCACATTCCCCGCACGCGTGGCTCGGTCATCGTATCCATCGCGAGCGCCGTCAGCGCCCAGACCAGCGCATCCAGCCGGTCGGGAGATTTTTTGGAGGATAGACCATCAGGTCCGAAATCGGTCATCTGGTCCTCCAGCTTTTCAAAGCGGGCCGCATGGCGCACCCGCCCCTGCTCGTAAAGTGCGGCAACGGGTTCGGCACGGGTAAACTTGCCCCTGCTTGCCCGCACCATGGTCACGGGCAGGTTGGCGTCTATGCTTTTCAGCATGGCACTCACCATCTCGCCGCCCTGGTTGACTTCCGCCACCACCCGGTCAGCCTCGAAACGATGATGCGCGGCCACCACGGCGCGTGCCCAGCCTGCCGGTGTGGCACCCTCAGCGGAGCAGTCCGCGAGAACCCAGAACCGACCATCGATACCCATTCCCGCTACCACAATGCCGCAGCAGGATCCTTCTCCACTTCCCGCCGGTGGGTCAACCGCCACCACGATCCGCGCCAGGGAATCCGGCCTGTCATCGAAAATCGCTTCGATATCCGCCCGCTTCCACAGCGCATCGCCGCGCTGGGCAATCAACTCGCCGTCCAGTTCCTGCCGCCCCAGCCGCGTCCCGCCGTAACGTTTCATCATCGCATCGATGAAGCCGGGCGAAAGATTAGCCGCATTGTCGTGGGTGCGCATCCGCACGACGCGACTGCCAGGGTCGGCCATCAGCGCCTTCAACAGCGGTATCGGCCTCGGCGTCGTAGTAATCAGCTGCTGCGGCCGGTCACCCAGTCGCAGGCCGAACTGCAGCATGTCCCAGGTTTCCTGCGCATATCGCCATTTCCCCAGCTCATCGGCCCAGGCAAAATGAAACTGCGGTCCACGCAGGCTTTCCGGGTCCTCGGAAGAGAAGATTTGCGCCATCGCCCCGTTCGGCCATATCAGCCTGCGGCGAGACGCCTCGAAATCCGGCCTCTTTCGTCGGGCGATCCGGCAGATACCGGAGACGCCGTCGATCATCACCTCGCGGGCATCTCCCAACGTTTCCGCCACCAATGCAATCCGCAGATCGGACCGCTCGCCGGCAGACGCGATGAGATGCACCCATTCGGCCCCGGCCCGGGTTTTGCCAGAGCCGCGACCGCCAACCAGCAACCAGTTGCGCCAGTCACCGTCGGGCGGCTGCTGCACGAGGCTACCCACCATCCGCCAGTCATGTCTCAACCGGAACACATGGTTTCGCTGATGTCGTTCGGCCAGCAGAGTGTCCATACGCAACCGCATTTCCTCTCTGCGCACAGTCGGATCGCCCGCAATGTGGCCGGTCAGAACGGCCTTTGCCGCTTCATTTTGCGCTTTCAGCCGTTTGCCCGTTCGCAGAAACACCGGCTGCGATAAGTTTCGCCCGCACTTTTTGCTCGACGAGCTCATCGATCCGCCTCTGGAAAAAGGCGACCGCCTCTTCATAATCCTGATTTTCCGCATCGCTTTCGGCGGCAACCTCTCGGTCGCGCGCCAATTGCCGCTGCAGCGTGTCGATCTTTTCCAGCGTGCGAACGATCAGCGACATCGCATCCGTCGCAGCCTTCACATCGGCCCGCGCCAATTTGGCCAGAGCCTCGTCAGCCGCACCATCCAGCGCCGCCCCCGCCCCTTCGCGCAACTCGCGAAAGAACCGAAACTGCTCCCGCATCTCCGTCGTCATCTCATTCATCAGCCGCCACAACCCATCCGGCCCGTCAATGGTACCGGATGCGCCGTCAGGCGACTGAGATTTGGTTTCGAGCTTTGCGGTCAACCCGTACACAGGCTTTTGCAGCCACTCGCAGTAGAGCGAGAGGTCGTCGTCGATTGTCGATGTCATGTTTTGCCTGTTGGTAAGAACATCAAACGTAGATGCAAGATCGCCCCCTCTGCCCTGCCGAGCATCTCCCCCACAGGTGGGGAGATCGAAGTGTTGAAACCTGTCGCCCATCTTAAAGGATGCAGATAAAGCAAGGAGCAAGCGTCTAGCCGATCTCCCTCCTTGTGGGGGAGATGTCCGGCAGGACAGAGGGGGAAGCCACACCCAGCAACGCTACGATGAAATAGAGACCTCACCCGCTTCAGCAGCGTCCCCACCACTCACACTTCTCCGACTATACCTAAACACTACCAAACGACCGTCACGCAGTCAAGGACTATTTTCCTATTGACCTGAAATTTATTCCGCAACTTTTCTTCCACACACCGCCGCGCCATATTACAGTATCCCCGCCAACAACCGTGAAGGAAGCAAAAACGTGAGATGGATCAGTCGCTTGGTCATACCGCTTTCCAGCACGGGCATCGTCTTCGGCACGGTGTTGCTGTGCGCGTCGCTGACGCCATCGCTGCTTCCCCGCACCTATGTCATGCAGGGGGTGCTGTGCGGTTTTTCCTTTGCCATCGGCTATCTCATCGGCGTTTTTCTGAAGGACGTCGCCATCTATCTCGGCCTGCGGCAGCCCTCGCGGCATAACAAGCGCGGTGTTCTCTTTGTCGTCTCGCTGGCGGCCATCGTCGCCGCCGTGGGGTTTCTCTGGCAGGCGGCAACCTGGCAGAACTCCATTCGCGTGCTGATGGAGCTCGACCCGCTGGACAGTGCCCACCGGTTTAAAACCGGCGCCATCGCCATCGGCGTCTCCGCCCTCCTCATCGGTTTCGGACGGTTGTTCCAGATCGTGCGACGGCTGTTTGCCCTGCGAAGCCGCCGTTTCCTGCCGCGCCCACTGGCCAATGTCGTCGGTATTGCCGCAGCCGCCGTCATCGCCGTTCTGCTGCTCAACGGACTGGTGGTGGATGTCGGCCTGCGCTTTATGGACAGCTCTCTGAAACAGGTGGACAGCCTCATCGAACCGGATGTGCCGCGCCCCTCCGACCCCTCCAAGACGGGCAGCGAAGCCTCGCTCATGCCGTGGGAATCGCTTGGTCGCCGTGGCCGCGAATTTGTCGCCACGGGTCCACACAGCGCAGACATTTCCGCCTTCACCCAACGACCCGCCATGGAACCGATCCGCGTTTACGCCGGGCTGAATGCTGGTGCGACACCGGCAGAGCGCGCCAAGCTGGCGCTGGAAGAACTCAAGCGGACCGGCGGCTTCGAGCGTGGGACACTCCTCGTCGTCGTCCCCACCGGCACCGGTTGGATCGATCCGGAAGCGATTGATACGCTTGAATATTTGCACAATGGTGATGTCGCCAGCGTGGCCGTGCAATATTCCTACCTTTCCAGCTGGATCGCTCTTCTGACGGAGCCCGATTACGGGGTGGAGACCGCCCGCGCGCTGTTCGAAGCCATCTACGGCTACTGGACGACGCTGCCCAAGGAGACCCGCCCCAAACTCTACCTGCACGGCCTCAGTCTGGGTGCGCTCAACAGCCAGAAATCGTCCGATCTTTACGATGTGCTGGCAGATCCGTTCCAGGGCGCGCTGTGGAGCGGCCCGCCCTTCTCCAGCCCCACATGGCGCATGGCCACGACAGGTCGCAACGAGGGCTCACCTTACTGGCTGCCGACCTTCCGGGATTCCTCCGTCATCCGCTTTGCCGATCAATATACCAACGCCCACAGGCCGGATAAGCCCTGGGGGCCGATGCGCATCGTCTATCTGCAATATGCCAGCGACCCCATAACCTTTTTTGAGACCGCCGCGCTTTACCGCCGCCCGGAATGGATGCAGCAACCGCGCGGCCGTGATGTTTCCACCTCCTTCCGATGGTTCCCCGTCGTCACCGAGCTGCAACTGCTGCTGGACGTCGCCGCCGCAACCACCGCGCCCATGGGCTACGGCCACGTCTACGCGCCTGAACACTACATCGACGCCTGGCTGGAAGTCACCCAACCCCAAGGATGGACACCGGACAGCATCCAGCGGTTGAAGATGTTCTTCAAAGCGAAACGGGGCAGCACGGACCCGGTGTGATAAGACGTAAGCCACAAATACGCCATCTTGCAAAACTACCCTTAAAGGGTAATATCAGTTATGGAAAAACGGCGCGCGCACTACAATCTAAAAACCATTATCGCCATCGTAAAACATCAGCGAGCAGCTGTCTTCACCAAAACCGCCATTGATGGAGGGCGGCGGATGGATTTGACGGTCGGCGAGATGATCAATGTCATTTGCGAGCTCAATACCAAGTGCCTCTACAAGTCTATGACAACCTATAACGACAACACAGTCTGGCAAGACGTCTATCATGCAGATACCCCAGGTGGCAGAGCATATATCAAGCTGACGCTTCGGACCAACGGAGCATTGGTCATACAATTCAAGGAGTTGGAGTCATGAGCGACATCTGCATGTGCTGCGATTCTGGCACAGAAATGAGCGCCTTTTCAAATGAAACCCACCGTATAGAACATCGCGGCTTGGTTACCGATGTCGAAGGCCTTTCCGGCTTTCGCTGCCCTGCCTGTTGCGAGATCGAGTATGATGCTCAAAGCGCTGAACGCTACGCCACGGCAAGTGACACACTTGTGCTGGAAGCGCGCCGCACCACCGGCGACGAGCTGCGCCGCATCCGCAAAAAGCTTGGCATCAATCAGGCGGAAGCATCGAAGCTAACAGGCGGTGGGCACAATGCCTTTTCGCGCTACGAAACCGGCAAAGTCACACCCACGCCCGCCGTCATTAATCTTTTTCGCATGCTGGAAAAGCACCCGGAAGAAGTCGAAGAGCTCAAGCGGGCCTAGGTTAGGCCCGCCCACGTCACCGCGAAATCCGTGTCGATAAAATCACCGAAGACAGCGTCCGCTCCACCCCATCCAGCGCCCCGATCCCGTCGATCAGCCGGTCGAGGTCGGCAATCGAAGGTGCCGTCAGAATGGCGATCAAGTCGAAGCTGCCGCTGACGGAATGCAGCATCGTGACCTCCTTGATGGCTGCCAGCGCCGCCGTTACACCTGCCAGCGCCTTGGGTGCGATGGTAATCAGCACATGCGCCCGCACCAGCCCGGAAAGGTAGGCGTCTGACAGCTTGATGCCGTAACCCGCGATCACCCCGTCCGCCTCCAGTCGCTCGATACGCGCCTGCACGGTGGTGCGGGAAAGGCCAAGCGTGCGGGCCAGTTCCGCCACCGGCATCCGGGCATTGTCAGCCAGCAACGAAAGCAGCGCACGGTCTTTTTCGCTGATTGGCATTCTGTATAATCCTGTTGTCGATATGCATAAATTTAAACGTCTTTCCGCGCAATGTGAAGCTACGAATCGTCTTCTAAATGCGGCATTCTGTTACCTCAATTGCATTTCTCATGGGGGACATCATGAAACACATCGTCATCATCGGCGCAGGCAATATCGGCTCGGCCATCGCATGGATGCTGGCTGTAACGGGCGATTATCGCATCACCGTCGCAGACCGTTCCGCAGACCAGCTTGCCAATGTTCCCACCCATGAACGCGTCGATACCGAGATTGTCGATATCACCGACCGTCTTGGCCTGCAGGCGCTGTTGAAAGACAAGTTCGCGGTCCTCTCTGCCGCTCCATTCCACCTCACCGCAGGCATTGCTGAAGCCGCAGTCGCTGTCGGCACCCACTATCTCGACCTCACCGAAGACGTCGAATCCACCCGCAAGGTCAAGAGACTGGCCGAGACGTCCGAAAGCGCGCTTATTCCGCAATGCGGCCTTGCGCCCGGCTTCATCTCCATCGTGGCTGCCGATCTCGCCTCGCGTTTCGACAAGCTGGACAGCGTGCGCATGCGCGTCGGCGCCCTGCCGCAATATCCGTCCAACGCCTTGAATTATAACCTCACCTGGAGCACGGACGGGCTTATCAACGAGTATATCGAGCCCTGCGAAGCCATCGTCGAGGGGCGTCTGACTGCCGTGCCTGCACTCGAAGAACGCGAGGAATTCTCGCTTGATGGCATGACCTACGAGGCCTTCAACACCTCCGGTGGTCTTGGCACGCTGGCTGCCACGCTTGAAGGCAGGGTGCGCACCATGAACTACCGCACCATCCGCTACCCCGGCCACGCCGCCATCATGAAAGCGCTGCTCAACGATCTCAACCTGCGCAACCGTCGTGATGTGCTGAAAGACCTGTTTGAAAACGCCCTGCCCGCCACCATGCAGGATGTCGTCATCGTCTTCGTCACCGTCTGCGGCACGAAAAACGGCCGCTTCATGCAGGAAACCTACGCCCACAAAGTCTATGCCGGCCCCGTCTCCGGCCGCATGATGAGCGCCATCCAGATCACCACCGCCGCCGGTATCACCACGGTTCTTGACCTGCTGAAAGACGGCAAGCTGCCGCAAAAAGGCTTCGTCAAACAGGAGGATATCGCGCTGCCAGATTTTCTGGCCAACCGGTTCGGGCAATATTACGCACCGCGTGAGGGCTTGGCGAAGGTGGGGTGAGAGCGCGAGGCTTGCTCTGTACCTCTCCCCTTGTGGGAGAGGAAGAAAAATCATGATCTTAGCTGAAGGCTAAGTCATAGATTTTTCAGGTGAGGGGTTTGCTGTAGCGCGCAAAATCGAATGGCGCAAAGCGCAAGATCGATTGGCAACAATTTTCTCTTTCTTCCAGCCAACCTTTAACCCTTCTGACATCGAACAATTGCGTCCTCAGTAGCAACGTGGTTTTTATGGCCACGTTGTCATCTGAGGAAACATAATGCCCTGGATTAAATCCGCCTATGTAGTCGCTCTTGTAGTCCCCCTGGGTTCTCCTGTGACGTCTCTTGCTGCATCACCACAAGAGAACCGTCTATCTGCTGCGCTCGTCGAGTGGTCCGTCGCCAACTGCGACACGAAGAAAATTTCAGGCTTGGTTTTCAGCTTGACGTCAATGACCGTGAACGGATCAAGCGTAAACGACATGAACGTTGCACGAGAGGCAGTTCGCAAGGGCGTCGCAGATAACTACACCTCCACTGAAGCCGCATGCGCCGATATCCTTCCCGGATTGCAAGCTGGTACTCAGTAGGGCGTTATAATCACCTCTTTCACCGTCTTACTCTTGCCCTGTCCCTGTATCGAGTAGGTGCAGTCCACTTCCTCGATCTGAAATGCCTTGAAGGTTTCGAAGACACTTTGAACGGCGTTTAAGGACATAATAAACCGGCCTTTGAGGGCCTTTAAAACGTCGGCCATTTCCGCGAAATCTTCTCGGCTGAACACTCCTGCACCATAGTCGCTCTCGTTGCCCCAATATGGTGGATCGAGATAGAAGAGCGTTCCGGGTCGATCGTAGCGCTCGATGAACTTCCGCCACTGAAGCTGCTCGATGACGACGCCTGCCATCCGTTCGTGGATGGCTTCGAGCTGCGGGGCAAGTTTCAACAAATTGAACCGAGCGCCTTGCATCGTGACGCCGAAAGTCTGACCGTCCACCTTGCCACCGAATGCGGTGCGCTGGAGGTAGAGAAAGCGCGCTGCGCGTTCGAGGTCGGTCAAGGTCGTTGGATCGACGCTTGCAAGCCGATCGAACTCTTTCCGGCTCGTGACCTGAAACCGCAGGGTATCGAGAAACTGCGGATAGTGGCGCTGAAGGATGCGGAAGAAGTTGGCCACGTCGCCGTTGATGTCGTTGACAGCTTCCATGCGCGGCTGAAGGCCACGACGAAGAAAGACGCCGCCCATTCCGACGAAGGCCTCGGCGTAGGCGTCATGGGGCGTGGCGTTGATCTTAGCGATGATGGTTTTGGACAGAATACGTTTTCCACCGATATAAGGCGCGGCAGGCATGGCCGGAGCCACCGGCATCAGATTCACCATTTCAAATATCTCTCGACTCAGTCACAGCAAACCCGCCCTGCAGGGTACGGGTGTGACAGTTATCGATTTGCGCTGTCGGATGGGTTTGGTCGCCAAACTAAGGCCCATCGCTAGGGTGTTTCGGCACCCTGGCCACCCGGTCAGAACCGGGTAGAAAGTCTTTACGTGGGCCAGTCGATCGCGTTGACGGCCGCAACCGTCTTGGCCGCTTCGACTTGAGCGTTCAGCGTTGCTAGCGTTGTCTGGCATGTGACGACGTGGGCCTTGCCATCGCTGCCCGCTCGCTGAATTTGGCTAGCGTTGTGCATCCTCCAACCCCAAGCACCAGCTTTATTCGCGCACCAAAAAGGGGTTTCCCATCCGGCCGCCAAATCGGGAAGTAGAGAACCGGTGACCGAGCCCATCATGTTGATCTGGTCGGTCACGCCGCTGGGATAGGTGTGGAGCGTACCGAGTGCTTCCGATACATAACCGCCGACAATCGCCGCTGCACAATCCCTTGTGAGGGCAGCGACCCGATCGGCTTTCAACTGATCGAGATCAATCGCATCTTCGTGCGGTGGGAACCACTCGCCATCTTTGAAGAGCCAATCGACTGAAACGTCATCCGGGCACTGAAGAAACAGCACTGCGATATCGGGATGGAAGGCGTCTGCCAACGTGACGTTGTCTGGCAGTTCGATGACTTCCACGACGGCCCCGTCCTGAATGCGCGCATAAAGCATAGTGACCTCTCAATATTGAATGATGACGCAACCGGGTGCACCTGGTGCGCCTGCTGACGAGCCCGTAGGGGAAGCAGCGCCGGAACCACCGGAGCCAAAACCAAAACCAGCGATCGCGCCACCACTAAAGGATGGAAGAATGATCGATTGTTGGTATGCAGGCGCGCCCGGACCGCCGTATGGCAGCGAGGTGTTGCCGAAGATGTAGCCACCTGAGTAACCGCCACCCCCGCTAAGATTCATCGACCCCCCTGTCGCGGTTCCACCGGTTCCACCCGCCGCGCTGCCGTTCGACCCTCCTACGCCACCGGTTGCGCTACAGAAACTGCCGAACGAAGATGTTCCGCCCGTCCCGGCAAACCCCGAATTGGACGCCGGGCCCTGCGCACCCCTCACAGCCACCACAATGATGATAACCTGACCGGGCACAACGTCGAACCAGCCCTCGCTGTAGCCCCCACCGCCACCGCCACCGCCAGCATTACTGGTGCCCGCAATACCGCCGCCACCGCCACCGCCGCCCCAAACCCGAGCAAAGACCTTGTAGATACCAACCGGAACAGTCCACGTGTACGTTCCGGGGTTGGAATAGGTCAGAATATTTTTCGGGGGAATGCGGGACAGCGCAAAGCCCATCAGGACCCACTTCGCGCCATTCCAGCCGAACGATGCCAGCTGACCGGGATAAACAGAGTTTGGCGGGATTGGCGCGCCGTCCTCGCCGACCACGGCAACGGCACCGAGGCCGTTGAGGTTGAGCGTCATGGCGTCTGTGTTGATCGCCTGTATTTTCAGGGTCGCTCTGAAGCCTGGTACGATGCTCGATGGAGTGGGGGTGAGGCTTGCAGTCAACGCGTTTGCCGTGCCGCCTGCCTCCGCATAATGCCATTTGCCCGATTGGACATCGAGCGCCAATTTCTCGATGTATGTTCCACCGATGCGCTCGAACACTCGGCCATCCGGTAAGCTTATCCCATGACCGTTAGACGGTGTGAAATAGGACCAGATCGCACCTATCCACTCTGCGATCTTACCGGCATTCCCAGCCCAAGCGCCTGTCGCATCGGCAGGGACAAGATAAGTATCGCCAAGGGCAGGAGCGGCAGGCGTGGCCGTGAGGGTCATTGAATTGATAGCGGTCCAGCGTCGGCTTTTGGCACCGGCTGACAAGCCATGAATTCTGAGGGCCTGCCAGAGCTGCGACCAGTCGGCCGCGTCGGGCACAAGACCGGCCTCTGTAACGACTCTGATAATTTCCTCTTGGACACTGTTGAGGAAAAGGTCAGTGACCTCTGTGCCAGAGACGCCGGCCACAAGGTTCTCTGATCGAAAGCCGCGTTTCCCGCCGCCAATATCGATCGTGTCAGCGCCGTTGATGCGATCCATCAGGCAACTCCATAGTTAAAGACGACATGGGTGTGCGCGGGTTTGATGCGCCGCAGCTCGCACTCGATTGAACTGATCTCGAAAGTGCCGAGGCGATGACCGGCGCGGCTGACACCGGCCCGGAACTTCACAACGCTGACGAGGCCCGGCACGTTGATGCGCCAGACGAACTGACAGCCCTGCGGTCGCAGGCGCTGACCAGCACGCAAGACACCGGCCTTGCTTGGCCAGAACTCCTCGACCGTCACCGTCGCGCCAAGTTTGGCGGCCGTCTCGATCATGTATGGGATCGATTGCCCGCCATAGGCCGTCCAGCGCTGGTGGGCGAGTTTCTGGCGCTGTTCGACCGTCAGGCCGTCAAGATCACGCCCGCAAGGATCGGGACCAAGGCAGCGCTCGAAATCAGGCAAGAGTAGATTTGCCCGACGCGGATCGGTTTCCCGCATCAGGTTTTCAGCGCCTTGCTCCACGTCGGCGATCAAGACAGCCACGGCTTCCAGGACGGCATCGAGGACGCCACCGCGCAGGCCGAGTGCCCAGCCATTTGGGAGCTTTGAAACGAGGCTTTGAAGGATGGTTGAAACGCTGCGTGCCATCTCAATCCACAAACACGATGGCGGCAGCAACCGGGTATTCGGTGCGCTCTAAGGTAAAAGGTGCTGCAGGCACGATCAGGTCATGAGCGTATTCACCCGAAGCGGACGAGATCGCCTCGGAGATCCGCGAGGGCTCGATGCGCGCTCCGATCGGGCTCTCATTCTGATCATCGTCCTCGTCGCCGATCGTGGCGATGAAGCGCTGGTAGGCGTCTGTTACGGCGGCGCGCACGATGGCGGTGTCCGGACGCAGACGGACTGCCAAAGGTATTGTGCGCAAGGTTCCGGCGACAACGATGGCGCGGGCTGTGACAGGCCGGACGCCGGTCTGGCTGGATTGCGGTCCAAGGTGGGTCTGTATCGTCTCAATCTCGGCAAGCGTCGGCTGGCGGGGATCGTTATCCTCGTCATTCATGACGACGACGACACCCAGCGAGCCAAAGCCTATCCAGTCCGGCACGATCGCGACTGCCTTGGCATCAGCCACTTGCCTCACCCACACAGGATAATCGAAGCCAGCGCCGCCGTGGGGAGCTTGGCGAATGCGGGTCAGATAGGCGGCTTTGAGTTCATCGAGCGTCTGTTCGTCAGCGCCACCGGCAAAGGAGGTGGCAACCGTAATCCGGCTGATAGCCGAGAAGGATGTGACGGTTGCAAGCCGGACACCGGTCTCAAGATTGCCGGTCACGCCCGCTTCGGAAGCGATGGCGGCCACGGTCAAAGTCCCGCCAGCCGCAATGGTCCCGCCCGCCGTGGTCAGATAAAGCGCGCCAGCGCCCGACGACAATTCGATGCCAGAAGGCAAGACGGTTCCGGCAGCACCTTCGATGAGAACGGTACCGACTGCCTTCAGCGCGCCACGCTGGGGAACTCCCCAGATGGAGGAATGCGACAGGATGGCCTCTTCAGCGTCGGCGCTGTCGGGCATGTATTGCCGTCCCCAATAGGCCTGATGGTCTTGAACCTCGCGGATTTCCGGGGCAATCGCTCGCAGGATTTGAGAGAACATTCCTCGTGCTGAATAGACAGCGCGGGAAAGGTCAATGGGATCGATGTCTGATCGGATGCGGAGGACTGCGGTTTCCAGCCTCGCGCCCATCCGCAGGAAAATTGTTTTTGCCGTGTCGATTGGCCAAACCATCAATCGACCCTCTTGCTGAGCGACACGGCGCTATCCGCAATAAGGACGCGGTAGCCGAGAACACTGGGCGCAAGCCACTGGACCTCAATCTCGGCAGGCGTGCCGGTATCGGTTTCCGCCCAGGCCAAGGCCTCGCGCAACCAGTATTCGGCCATCAGCCGGGTCGTTTCGGTTTCCTTGGCGCGATCCAGCAGCCACATTTTGGAGCCGGTCAGATCGCCGAACGGGTCGATGCCATCGCCAATCGCACCACGACGTTCGGAAAAGCTCGATGGCGTCAGGAACTGCGAGCGGGCTTCCGGTAGCGGATCATCTTCACCGGCACGACGGTCGAGGCCGACAGACAGAATGATTGGGGTGATCGGCGTCTCATCAATGGCAAGATCGCCGTTATCTGCGAGTGTGAGATCGCAGCGGCGCTTGGTGTTGTCATATGTGAGGGCGAGATCGAACATGGGCGCGAAACTATCGCGCGCGCGCAAGGCGCATCATGCCCGCGACGGCGGGCATGAGCAGCCCAGGCTGGGTAAGTATTAGGTATTATTGAGAGGTAGAGATTTCGACCACTCCAGCGGGAGCACCTTGGGGCAGCAGAATGACTATTAACTTAGGCGTCTGGAGCGCAGGCTGCCAACTCAGTCGCTCGTCGTTAGGGGAAGAAACCGAAAGCTGACGATAATCGACCGCGTGTTCAAACTGAACCACGATGGTCCGAGAAGTCGCAACCGACAATGTTTGCTGAGGACCGAACCCTAAGCTGGCACCGTTACTCCATGTGACACACCAGTATTCCACATTGTCGCTGTAAATTGCCGTAGGCATTGAAGCGTGAGCTGGAAAGCGAAGGCGCAGTAAAGCTCTTTTGGAAATTGGTTCAGGTGGCTGAGAATCAGCTTTCTTCCTGTCAAACCTGATTGCGAGCCAATGAGACCAGGCACCGCAAAACAGGCCAAAAAAGAACGCAACCAAAGGCCAGTAAAAAGCTGATTGAGTGACCGCTGTCATGGCCTGTGTCAACTTTCCATTCGGATCGTTATACAAACCATTCTGCTCGCCGAGTTTGACGGCAAATTCGCCAACCACCGGCAGAAGCAGTATCGTAAATAGCCAGGATAGGATCCTGCGTAAGTTCTTCGACATATGAAATTTGTAGCTGACGCCCAAGGCATTTGGCGAGTCCTTTCTCTACTTCTCGGTGTAGCTCAGCCGCTTACTGGTGGATTAGTTTTGGCACCACCACGCGTGACACCGTCATGGACATGCGTCTTGTCGATCGGCACCCCATCGTGCCAGATGCTACCGCCGTCGAAGTGGAACCCTGCGGCGTCGATGGTAAGGGAAATACCGCCTACCTTCAGAGCAACGGAATTGGCGGCAGTGACTTCGATGCCACCACCAGCTCGGACAACAACTCTATCTCCGAACTGATTATAAAGTGCCGCATCGCCAGCATCTAGACCGCTGAGACGAGACGACGGGTTGCCGATCGGCAAGACAATCATGTCGCCTTCGTCGCCACCCACCGCGATGGCGATGGCTAATCCGCCATCCTCGGGTGCCGAGCTGGTCATACCATATTGCTGCGCCACCTCGACATTGTCGCGCCAGATGCCATCGGCAACCTCGATCGAGGCGGTTTGCGCCTCGCCATCATCGCGGATGTTTTTGATGGAAACGCGCCGGACCAGGCCGCGCACTTTCGATAGCAGTTCGCGATTGCTCATAAGGCCTCCGCCGATCCGTCCAGAGACGTGGATGCCTTGCTGGATGTCTTGCTTTTCTGGTTCTTGCGTCGGTTGCCCACCGGTCCCTTGTCGAAAGCTTCAGGGCTGACGACACTGAGTTCAGTTATTCGACCAGCACTGTCTTCGGCAAAGCGTGTGCGGGAAATCAGCATGTCGCGCTCGACATCCTGAAACGCATCAGAGACGTAAGTGAGCTGGTTGACCGTCCAGAGCTGCCCGTTGGCGATAAAGCCCTTGACCGTATACGTCATTTCCTCGCTCTCGGCCCGTGCCGTGCGGCTTCGCCAGTCGGCCTCGTCCTGGGCAGACGTGGTGTCGGCCTTGGACCGTGCCAGATGAACGATCGGACGATAGCGGGTAATCTCATCATCCTTGGCGCGGCCGGTCGCGGCGGTTCCCTTGCGTTCCTGCTCTGTCGCCGACCCACTGCCCGGATTGCGCCCGCCGGTTCCGATCGGTTCGGCCGTCACATCCAGCTTGCCCTTACCGCGCTCCTTGCCTGCCTTCTCGCCCTGGCCTCGCACCGTTGTTTCCGAGAATCGGTTCTCGTGGCTGTACTCGGCGCCGGAGGATAAGACGTTGCCTGGAAGAACCAGATGCGCGGGCGCGCGTGTCGCACCGGTGCGCGTGATCACGACGCCGCCTATGCCATCGGACAAGACAAGGGCATGGCGACTTCTGGCACCCTTTTCGATGGCGCTGAAAGCGGTCTCGGCAAGATCGACTGAATAGCGGCCAAAGGGCTCGCCCGTGTCGATCTCCGAGCGGACGGACATGCCGAAGGGTTCAGCGATGCGCTTGGCGGCATCTTCCAGCTTGACGTTGTTGAACTCGGCCACGTCCTTCATGGCGGCGCAATCGATCAGATCGCCGCTTTTGTCGCGGCCGGAGATCGTGACGCTGATCTGCCGATCGCTGATGTCAGGCCGCACCTTCTCCAGCCAGCCCTTCAGCACCGTGCGGCCATCGATACGAATGACGACTTCCGGTCCCGGCCGCAGCTTGTAGGGCGCGCCCGCCGAGGCGTAACGGAGCGCTTGCTTCGAGCGAACACGGTCGCGGAAGGTGAAGGAAAAGGAACCGGCGAAGTCCTTTAGATCGCGGGTGACTTCGCCGGAAAGCCACTGGTCATATTGGACGCCGTCGATGAAGAGCGTGATGCCTTTTGTTTTCACAGGCCTAACTCCTCAAGAAAGGAATCGAGACCGGCAGGCTTTTCCGCGTTCATGACGCGCACCTTGATCTCGGCGTCCCAATGGGCGATCAGGCGATCGCTCCATGTCCGACCAATATTGCGCATGCGGATAAGTTTCAGCTCATCCGATGTCTTGGTGATACGGCGCTCCCATTTGCGGATCTGCTTCCAAAAGAAGCGATGGCTATCCTTGACTGCCTGCGGTAGCGCCTTGAAGCACTTCCCACAAATCATCTCGCCTGGGTATTTATCGGCCGGTGCAGTTCTTTTGCAGCAAGGGTTGATGCAACGCGTACGGTTTGCCAGCATCAGCGGATATCCAGCAGTTCAACCGCGCCCGCCTCGATCGAGGCCGGATGTCGCGGATCGTTGCGCGAAACGATGTCCCGATAGACCGCTTCCATGCGGGCCGGATCGTCGCCTGCGACGTGGAGCGCAAGCGCCCATGCGTCGATGTTTCGCTCCGGCCGGAAGGTCAAAACGTCTGGCAGACGACCAATCACCTCGTTGATGTCGATAACGATGGCGACGCTGAGTTCCCGCGCACGTCTCACCAGGACAGATGTCTCTGCCTGGAACATCGTGGTGCCGAAGGTTTCGAGCTGCTCGATAACGTCGTCCAGGGCGGACGTCACCCGCGCCCGAAATGCCAGCGCTTCGCGCCGTGAGGCATAAGCCGCATAGGATGATTGCGCGCAGGCGGCAGCTATGAAGCGCACGGCCGCTGAGATCAGCAAGGCCCGATCGATGTCGGAAGGTGCCGCTACCGACGAGGCGGTGGTGGCAACCGCCACATCTAGGCCGATGGTCATCAGGCTTTGCGATGTTGCAGGCACTTCGGCCTGTGCAGCGGCTGCGGGTGCAACTGCTGGCACCTCGCTGATTGTTTCGATGACCTTGGCAGCACTTTCCACCCAAGCGGTGAATGCCACGGGCGTGCCGGGCGTGCTGGCAGATAGTGCCGTGACGATCTGCGGGACAGCTCTTGCCGATCCCGAGGCGGGCGTGGTGGACGATACAGCCGCTGTGACGATCCGGGTCGATCGGGTGACGGCTGCTGTGCGAGCCGACGAAATGACACGGGTTCCGACTGCCCCCGACAGGATCGATGCCGCCGACATGATGGTGGCGATCGCAGAGGTGAGGTTGGAAGCAAGCGACGACAGGCCCCCGGCAGAGCCTGTCGGTATGCGCTTGAACGATGCGTTGATCCTGACCACGCGCAGCTCGCGGGCGGAAAAGCTGATCTCGGCAGGCTCTTCGAGCATGACCTGCATGGGGCCAAGCCATGGATGCACGAGCATTCCCGGTCCCGGCTTTTCAAACGCGGCCTTGAACACCAGAGCCCGCGCCAGATAATCGTCGGAAATGACCAGGGCATCAATGGTGACGACAGACGGCAGAAGGCCGAAGTCATCGTAGGCAGGGGCATCGACGCCGGGAAACAGATATTCGAGAACGCGGCGTCCGTTTTCCGTGCTCGTGTCGGCCACAAACAGCGAGAGCCCGCGATACATGCAGGGCAACAGGCCGGGCAGTTTGTCGAGGCTGTCGTAGAACATCACTCACGCCCCGTAACGCGACCGGTGTTGGCCTTGAGCGGCACATTCGGATTGTCGCTCTGTGCGCCAGTAACGGTCGCACCATTCGATCCTGTCACCGAGATCGAGCCGTTGACCTCCACCTGTGTCTTTCCGCCTGGCTGCGCAGGCAGCGCATTATTGTTGGCTGGCTGATCGCCGCCGTCAGGACCTCCCCCACCAAAAAGATTTGGCATCCAGGACGGTTTTTTGATCACGGATGATAGATCGATATTTCCGATCGCTGCCAGAATAGCATCCGGTAGCCCCTTGAACCACGCAATCAGCTCATCAAATTTGCTGATGATACCGTTGATCATCTGCTGCCCAGCCTGAACACCGGCACTGTAGAAATCACCCGGCAACGCCTTCACCGATGCCACGAACTTGCCGATGCCGTCCGATGCGTCTTTCCATGCCTGGGAAACACCTTTGGGAACGAGGCTTTCCCAACTGATCTTTCCCTCGGCCAGATCGGCCATCGTCTTTACCAACTGGGCGATCGCCTCCGCGACATTCTTGATGGTGAACGTCACGACATCAAGGCCACCGCCAGCAAAGCTGCCGAGCCATTCGAAGACGCTATTGGCCTTGCCCGTATCGACGCCAGTCAATGCGCCGAGCGCCCTGCCGAGCCGCCATAGACCGCTCGCAATGTCCGTGATCGCTTTGACCGTTCCGCCAACGTTCTCGCCGATCGACGGCAGCGAAATCGCGAAACCCGTTCCAAAAGATTTCAGGCGATCCCATGCGCCGGAAAGACTGGTCAAGACCAATTCCAAAGACTTGATCGCGGCAAGCTTTGCACCGTCTATGTCGACACCGGAGAGATCGAACTGGAGACCCTTCGAGAAGCCTTCAAAGAGGCCTCGAAGATTGTTTAAGCCACCTTTGATGTCTCCCATGGCACGACTAAGACCGGCACGCACAGTCGGGCCGTACCGATCCGCCATCTCGCGCCCGGCAGCAACAATCCGGGTACCTTTCTCGCGGACGGTATCGGCCAGTTGGGAAAATCCGGTTTTCGCCCGATCCCAAAGCCGCATCAGTCGTGGTCCGTAGCTGCCCCAATTTTTGTAGATATGCGCTGCGCCTAACCCCAGCGCCGCGATCGTCAAGCCGACTGGACCGAGCAATGCCGCCAGCATGCCTAGCCCGGCCGCGATCACCGGCAGGATGACGCCAAGCGCACCGATGCCAGCAGCGACGAGGATGGCAACACCGGCAAAAGCGATACCCTGCTTGACCATGCCGCCCGTGCTGGCGTCCAGCTCGCGCATCCATTTGAGGCCATCCATCAGGTAGCCGTTGATCATCGGCATCCATGTGCCGAAGGCGAGACCAACCTCACGGCTGGCCTGCTGGCCGATTTCCCCGAACGTGATCAGTTGCCGATTGAGCCCCTGCATCTGGGTTTCGAAATCGCCATCGATGACGCCACCGGTTGCCTTTGCGACCTCGTCCTTGATCCGCTTGAATTCATCGACGTTGGTCAGAAACGGGATAAGGAAGTCCATCACCTGCATGTCGGAGAACAGCCCGCCGAGCGCACCAGCGCCGTGGATTTGTTCGAGCTGCTCGCGAACGAAGCCGAGCGCGTCGGCACCTTCCAGACCCGACGCCTTGGCCTTCTGCATCAGTTTGTCGATCTCGGTACCGGAGACACCCGTCAGTTTGACGATCTTCTGCATGACGGCTTCGATCGGGTTGATGCCCTTCGTCGCGGCATCCTTCATGACCGCCTCGATGTTCACGCCCGCCTCGGCAAAGCTCTTGATCGTCGCAGGTGCGAGGATTTTGGACAGAAAGTTTTTAAGGTTGTTGGCAGCTTCTGCGGGATCGGCCGTGCCTTTGCGGGCAATCTGGAGGGCAGCACCAAGGAAGTTGACGGCTTCGCGGCCGGTCACGCCAAACTTCGCCATCTGCGATGTCAGTGTCGGGAAATACCGCGCCATGTCCTTCAGCTCGAACGCGCCTTCCTTACCTGCAACGACAAGCGCACCAAGTGAGTTCTCCAGCTGGTCGGCAGGAACCTTCAGTGTCTGAAGCAGCGACGTGGCGACCGCCGACATATCGCTGAACTCGGCGTTGGCTGCGGTCGCGGCCTTGCCGATGATTCCGATGGAAGCATCGATTAACGATCGGTCCACACCGGCCGCGATCATCTGGCCAGCGCCAGACGCGATGATGTCAGAGGTTTGCCCGACGATCAGCGCCAGCTCTTCGTACTGAGCCTTCGCTTGGTCTACGAAATTAAAGGCAGCTTGATTGGTGAGATTAGCCGTTCCCGCTATGTCGAGGAGTTGCTGCTGGAAGGCAGCAGCTTCTTTCATCGGCCCCATGAAGGAGATGGCCGCGACAGCCGCGCCAACAATGCCGATTTTCCGGGCGAAGCTTGAGATGCCTTCTAGGGCGCTACGAATACGACGCAAAGGACCGGAAAGCATGTCGCGCATGCGCACGATCACATCAAGGTTCATGTTCCGATTGGCCACAGCGCGCCCCGCTCAAATTAGGGGCCAAACTATCGCGCACGCGCAAGCCTGATCATGCCCGCCAGCGCAGGCGGGCATGACTTAAGGTTTCGACATTTCACTGACGTGGTTTCGGTATGCCATGATGCAGTTCCACCAGAACCGCAACTCATCTATCGTCATGGCGTCAATTTCGGCAGCGCTGAAGCCGGAGCCATCAGCGACACCGCCTGTCATTATCGGCCACTCTTTGGGCCATTGTTCAAAAAATGGTTGAGTACCTTCGCACTGTCATTGATGTCCTTTGCGTCCATCCTGTCGAATAACGCGTTCATCACGACTTGAGTGATTTTTGTCGAACGTGAGAAAGCGACCACTGACATGGACTCTTCCGACGCTGCGGAAACGGCTCGGGTGTCAGCGCCGTTCAGACGATGAAACGTCAAGCTGTCATAGGTGGTTTCTTTGATCTTCCCACCTTTTTGCGTGCGCAAAGTCTTGGGGTAGGCAAGCGGCAAGGTTACGGTGCCATCTTTGTTAAGGACGGCATGCGGTGGCAGCTTGTCCAGTGGGTGCTCGTCCTCATTGATGATGTCGGGGTCCAAGGCAGGATCAATGATGCCCACTGTGTCCTCATCGATGACACTGGTACCGTCATTATCGGCGTTCACCAAGCCTGCCGCCTGACCCTCGTCAAGATCGATATCAACACTGTTTGTAATCTTCGTTCCCATTATAGAATTTCCTCTGGCGAAGACGCCGCCCACTTGAGTTCGATCTTGCCGCCTTCGCCGCCAGTGACTTCCGACCTGTCGTCGACGAGGAAGGCGTCGTTAAAGACGAGAGTCTGGCCGGTGTCGCACACGACCTGCAATTCGCCCTCACCGGGATCGAGCAGGTTGCCAAGCCGCTGACCGGCTTCCAGATGCGTGGTGGCCGAGATTTCGGAGCCTTGATACTCCTGCGCCCGGCCGACCTTGCGGCCATAGGTAACGGCATTGTTCTTGATGCCGCCCATCCTGAATTTTGCGCCTTTCTCAACTGGCAGGTTACGTCCCCGCCAGATGATATCGACGATGCCCAATACCTGTGTCATCGTTTAAAAATCCCCGTTAAACCTGAAATTCCAGAGCGCCAGCAAACACCATCAGATTGCCGACGATGCGGACCTGCTGGACGCTATCAAGGCGGTTGCGGTCATCGCCGTTACGTTCGAACCGGCTCTCGCGCAAAGTCTTTTGAACGTCTTCGATCCAGACCTTTTCGCCGTAGAGCTTGCACCGTGCCGCCCACGATCCGGCCATGCGCTTCGGTGTGACGACCGATGTGCCTGCATCCTCATCGTCATCAATGCGGGACGCGAAGGCACCGGCACTGTCGTCATCGGCCAGCTTGGAACGCGGATACATGAGGCCGACATAGGCCGACCAGTCGTAGCGAATGCGGCTCATGGTCATCGGCACCATGATGTCCAGCCAGGCGCGATCGGCAATGCCGAGGTTGGTCTGTTTGTAAGTCGTGATCATGCGCGAAATGGTCACGCTGCCATCGGACAAATGATCGAAAGTCGAGATACCGTTGCGCAGCAGCAGATCGTTTTCTTCGTCCAGGAACTGATCAGCCTCGTCGGGAGCCTCCACGCCGGGCAACACCAGGGAGCGCAACTGGCGAGCCGGATCGGCCGTCAGATAGAACGAAGCGACACCAAGCGCCGAGGCCGCGATTGCCCAGGCTGGCGTTGGGCTTTTCTTCAGACCACCTGTCGTCAGGAAAGCACTGTTCGTCAGATTGCCGAAGGTGGTGAGCTGGCCATATGTCCCGGCCTTGAACACGAAGGCGTGGCAATCCAGCTTCGATGTCGCAAGGTAGCGCTGGCGCAGCCACTCGACTGTCTTGGTGACGTTGGTGGTGTCGGACCATGGGTGCGTGATCTTGGTGAACCATGTCGTCGTCAGAGCATCGAGCACTGCCTGAATATCAGGATTGCCGGAGCCTCCCGCCATCGGCACGACGGTAACGGTCAGTCCCTGCGGTAAGGGCTGAGCCTTGGTATCGACGCGCAGATCGATCTCATTGCCAACTTCACCGGCGTGACGAGAGGTCACGGTGACGACGCCAGCAGCCGAGGCGGCGGTTGCCACCATGTCGCTATCGGCGTTGATCGCGGCGGCAAGCTTTGCCGCCAGTGCGGCGATGTTGTCCGTGGCGATCGCGGTCATGCGAACCTGCCGTCCACCGATCTTGAAGCGAAGCACCAGGGCGCTTGCGACGTTGCCCGCAAAGGTGAACGATCCCGTCGCCTTCACGCCGTCAGCATCGTCGGCAAGCGCGGTGACGAATAGCGGCGTATTGCGGTTGGCCTTCTTGAAAAAGGCGACCTGCTCCGCGCCGATCGAGCCACGGCCGAACAGGGAAATACCCTCGTCGGCGCGGGTGATTTCGCGAATGACGCCGGGTGCCAGCGTTCCCGAGGCAAGTCGCTGGCCAATGATGCAGACCTTTTCAGGCCAAGGCAGAACGCCGACATTGCGGTAGTTTGCCCGGATTTCCAGCAGGACGGCCGGTTCAAGTCTATCGACCGGGATTTCGTTGAAATCCATTACTTGGTCTCCTCGGTTTTCTTCGCGACTTCACGCGGCTTTACGATCAAATCGCCGTCCGCAATGCGACGGCGGGTGAAGTGGGTTTGCGGGTCTTCCATGCCCTCGGCTGGCCACAGCGAGCCGTCGGGTTGATGGACAGTGCGGCCCTCGGCCGCGACGAGTGTTTTGGTGGCCATGGCCGTTGTTACTCCTGCGGTGTTTCGATGGTGTCGGTGAAATCGTCGCCAGCGCCTGGCATCGCCCAGGTGATGCCAAGCCCCTTGAAGTCTTCAGGCGTCATCTTGCCGGTTGCAGCTGCTCGGCACGCAAAGCTGAAGGTGAAGTCGAGCTGACTGATTGCGATGTTGTCATCGCTCCAGCCATCGGCAATCACACTGTTGGCCAGCGTGACGTTCGTCGTTCCTTGCCCCTGAAAGCTCACGCCCTGGAGAAGGACGGCGGCGACATCGACCATGGCATCCATGCCGATATCTCTGCGGTCGCCCTTAAAGCGGGCTTCATGGCCGCTCGAAACCTTGTTTACGAGGATAAGCCGCCACAGCATGTTGCCTTTGAGCATTCGCCCGTTGTCGCCATCCGCCTTCATGCCGGTCCACGCGAGACCGAGGAAGGGCGTAAGTTTGGCAATGCGCTGAAACTCGGTCAGGCTCATCGTCTGCGGCACGCGCTCGATCGTGAAAGTCTTTGTCGGGAACGCAATCCGAAGTCGCTCGACAATGAGCGGTTCCTGATTGCGGATCGGCATCAATGGAAAGCTATCCATCAAAACCCCCGCAATGTGTCTGAGGTGACGATGCGTTGGCGGTCAGAAATGCGTGGCCCAGAACCGACGCTGTCGCCGCCTGTCACGGTGGCAAGCGGAATGTCGAGATGCACGATTTCCTTGGCGATGTTCTCCAGCCATTTAATGACTTCGGCTTTGCCCTTGGTCATTTCATCTGACGGACTGGACCGCTCCGTGTCTGCCAGATCGTGGCGGGCGATCACGCAGGCGGCGCGCACGATGTCTTTGGGCGGGGCCGCGATCGGAACGAGGTAGCGCCCGCGAATATAGCTGTTGATCAGCGCGGTGGCATCTTCCAAGGCCGTGTTGACCTTCGCCTCGTCTGGCACCGAGGTCTCACGATCCTCCGGATTGGACAGGCGCACGATCTGCACCTCTCCAAAGCGGGCGATCATATCGGTGACAGTGGCGTACATGGAATGCTCCTGGTGAAGTGCGGCGGGGCCGGATCGCCCCGCCGCCGTGCGGTCGCTCGGGGGTTATTTCTTTGGCGCTGTCTTTGCTTTTTCAGGTTCAGCGACGGGTTCGGTGCCGGACGCATCGCTGACAGGCGCGGTCGTTGGGGCCGGTGCTGGAGCCGCCTTCAGGATCAGAATTTCAGCCTCGGCCGCTTCAAGCTTCTTGCCGAGAGCATCGAGCGCGTTGTCGTGGTCGGCCTGAAGGTTCGCCACTCGCTCGGTCGCGGCTTCGGCGACCTTGGCGTTGAATGATGTCTGAAGGGCTGACGTGATGCCCTCAACCTGCTTTTGCACTTCAGCCGCAACCGCGGTGTCGAAATCAACGCCGGTGAGCTTGACGCCACCCGACCCAACTTCCTGCACGATGAAAGCAGGATCGGCTTTGAACGCCTGGAGCTGCTCTGGAGTCCAGCGGTCGGCAGGATAGATGGCCGATGCAGGGTTCTCGATACCGTTACGGCGAATGCCTGGCTTCGAGCAGATGATCTGAATTTGAGACATTGCGGGTTCCTTGGTTCTCGACGGGTTTCAGGAAAGCGGCGATCGCGCCGTTTTCCGAAAACCCGCCAGCAATCCGGGAGGTAGAGGAGGAGATTGCTAGCGGGAGCGGCAGAGCCATGTGGTGCTCGGCCGATCGGGTTATGCGAGATGCGGGATGACGACGACGGTCGCGGTCTTTGCCCAGACGTTTGTGTCGCCGCCATTGATCAAAGCCGCCTCGACGATCTTGCGGGCTGTCGATTCCAAGTTCGGCGGGACGAGCAGCTTGGTCGGACGGATCGCGTTGATCTGGCCGTCGCGCTTGCGGATCGACTGCATCGTGGTGCGGGCGGCGTCGTAGTTTGCCTGTGTCAGCTCCAGCTTGGACTTGTAGGCCAGCTGCCAGAGACCGAAACCGGCGTTACCGCGTGTGTCGGCACCCCAGACATATTCGTCGCGCCAGAACACGTTCGGGTCGGTTTCCGCAAACATCTGCGTCAGCTTGATCGCTTTGCGGTTCTGCCAGATCATCGGTTTGATGACCTGTGTGTCATCCACGAGGTACCAAGCGGGCTGGCCACCGGCCGAATAGTTCGAAACCGAAATCTGGTTGCCCTGCTCGTTATAGCCGGGATGATCGGTGTCGAAATAATACTGCCCGTCATAGCAGGGTGTGGTCTCACCCTTCTTGAAGAGAGGCCACACCAGCGTATCTGGGAATGCCGCACCGTCCTGACCGTATTGCGCTGCGATCGGCGTGAAGATGCCGACTTGATCGTCTTCAATCTGACGGCGCTTGATCGCAATGGTCTTTTCGAATGAACGGTTGGTGATCGAATAGAGCGATGCACCAACGTCATGGGCAACGCGATCGCCGATCCATTCGCGGAAGCCGGGCAGATCGTCCAGGCGCGGGTACTCGTTGGCAAAAGTGGTTGAGCCAACCGTCATCGCGATTGTGTTGTAGAAAGTAGGCGTTGCGGCAAGCGCCTGATTGAACAGGGTCGAAAGGCCCGTGTAGATGCCGCGCAGATTGGTGACGTTAATGTCCATTTCGGCCCCTTAATTCGTCTTGAGCCAGACGCCGTCCGCGTCGATGGCGTCGATGGTGCCAGCCTTGAGCAAAGCGCCCGCAGCCAACGTGAAAGTGTCGTCGGCCGAGGCGTAGACAGCCGAGCCGATATTGGCTGGCGTGGCACCGGCAAGCGGAATGTTGGTGACACCCTTGCGGGCGTTGATCAGGCGGTCGCCGGTTGCGCCCGCGCTGTTATCGACGGCCTCCTCGGCAAAGCCGATGAGCGCCACGCAGTTGGGGTGCGCGGCAGGCACGGCTGCAAGAGCGGCTGTGACGCCGATCATGGTGCCACCGAAGATGCGCACGCCGCCGAGAACCGGATAACCGTAAGCGTCACCGGCGCGCCACTTGCGGCGAATGTCAGATGTTGCCGCCATGTTAGGCTCCCTTTGCGTGCAGCGTCGCGTGCTGCTTCTTGAAGGCCTCGGGATCAACGCCCATCATGGACGCGACCTTGAGTTCTTCTTCGGTTGCAGTTTCACCGGTCACGGGTGGCTGACGATTGCCAAGCCCACCGGCGTTGATCGATGGCGCGAGCTTCAGCTCGGTCTCGACCTCTGTCGGGTTCTTGGAATGGCGGGCAATCATATGGTCGCGAAGGGCGGGAACGACCTTGCCTGCCGCGATCGCCGCGTCGATGGTTGTCGTTGCCTTCTCCATCGCGTGGGTCGTGACAAGCGTCTCGACGCGAGAGTTGAGGGACGTAACCTGTGCCTTAAGCTCGGAGTTTTCGGCCTCGACCGTGGTGACGGGCTTCAGCTTTGCATTCAGCGCCGTCACGAGGGCTTCGCCGTCAGCCGTTGCATCGACGCCGACAGCCTGGGCAACGCGGCTCATAAGCGCTGCCTGACTGGTGCTGGCGGAGTGAGACGCAGTGATGGCCGCAAGGACTGCGGTCTCATCTGCGGTTTCCGGCAGGCCAAGAGCCTTCCGGAGCGCTACGATGTCCATAGAGTTCTCCTGAGAGTTGGAATGTAGGGATGTAAGAGTGAGGTTCGGATCGTTGGTCAGAGCCACACGCAAAAGCCGGGCAATGTTGTAAGGTGGCTTTGGCGGATGCTGTAGAACCGGCGACACGTAGCCGTAGGCCTTGCCCTGCATCAGGGACAAACCTTCAGGCGTCCATTCGACCTTGGCCCAGATACCGTCTTCACGCGATTGCAGATCGACAATCCAGCCGCGTGCGGGAGCAGCGAAGCCCTTCTTGCCTGCCAGATCGGTGGAGTGATTTTCGTCGATCGGAAGTTTACGTCCTTCGGATGCGAAGTTCGCAACGACTGCCGCAGCGTCGTTGAGAAAATATGGCCCGCGCCCATCGACGCCGGTGAAGCGACCGGCCGGGATGACGTGCATCCATTCCGGTGCGCCAGCGGTTGCCGACTGAAGAGCGATAATGAGGGTCGAGATCGTGTTGTGCATGACCGGGATATGCCACGGGCGCAAAACGCAAATCATGCCCGCCAATGCAGGCGGGAGAAATCAGGCGGGGATTTTAACGGGAGGAGTAGCGTTCCACGAAACCAAAGACGGTTTCGGCGATCATCGCTTCGTCGTCGGATGATATACCGAGGAAGGGGCGTGCGGGCAAGGTAACACTGTCAGCTTTGATAAGGTTCCCGCCCATGCGAAAACGAAGGTATGGAGCAGACACCGGCTTGATGACAGCGCCGAACTGGTGAGGTGCCGCATAGATCAGGTTGGAGCCGACCAGAACTTCGTCATTGCTCGCCCTGGCATTGATGCTGTTTCGCAGGCGGCCGCTTTCGGTCAGGATGCGAGCGTTGCGTTTGCCTTCCGCATATAGCGGGTTCAACGCGGCCCAGGCATTGCCATCGGGATCGGTCTGAGTGACGAACCGCATATGGGTTGAGCCCACGAGGCCGACGCCGATCGCACGCATCACCGGCGTCGTGTCGCGCATCACGCCTTCGAGCTGGCGAAAACCGCGACGGACTTCCGAATCGAGAACCTGCATGGTGATCGAGATCGCCGCGCCACTCATAGACCGCCCTCGCGCAGTGTCCTGACATAGAGACGCTGACGATCATCGTCTTCGGCCAGGGCGACATCGAGCGACCAATCGCGCCCCTGATGTTCGCCCGACACGGTATAGATGCCGTTTCCACGCGAGGTGACTTTCCCGGCCCGTGCGAGACGGCGCGGGACGGTCGCATAGGACGCCGCGTCGGTTCTGCTGATATCGAGGTCTCGGACGGTTTCTGCCAGCAGCCGGAATTCGGTACCGGCCTTCACGCCGAGATCCGCAGCAATCGCCTCGCTGGTCACGCCAGCAGGTGTCCAGCTGCCATCAGGCCACTTGCCCCGTGCCGCTGATAGAATGAAGCTGTTAACCTGCACTTCGTTCGCGCTGACTGGCGTTGCACCAGGTGCGGTCTGTTCCAGCCATGCTTTGCCGGGATTGTAGGCAAAAGATGGATCGACGCCAAGCGGCTGATCCGTGCCGAGCTGGTCGAGGTTAGGTGCTTCGTCAGGCTTCGACTTGCCGAGGCGCTTGAGACCAGGGCGAGACACCGGCGTCACGAAGCAACCGCACTTGTATCCGTTCGGCGGATAGTTGGTGTTCCAGAATGGATCGTCAGCGGCAAAGACCATTCCGTCCCAGGCCTTGTGATTGAGGCGTGGGTGCAGCGCGCCGGAATGATTGTACTGCCAGAACGGGAATGCTTCGAGCGTGTCTGGCTCGCTCATCTGGGCATAGCGACCGGCAGCATAGGCAGATGCGAGGTTGGTTTCGAAGATGAGACGAGAGCGCCAGCCCCGCGCTCCCTTGTACTGCCAGCCGTGACGCTTCACGATATCGTCGAAGTCGGCCCGGAAATCTTCGAGCGTCAGACCTTGTTCAGCCGCCTTCACGATGGCATTCTGAAAGTCATCGACGAGCGCCTGGCTGTTGGCACCGGCCACCATGAACATCTTGGAATGGGCAGCATCCCAGACATCGCGATAGCTCTTGGTCGGCACTGCCGTTTTCTGGCGAAGAAAATCGATCGCTTCATCAAATGGCAGACTGAGGGCATCGATCGCGCTTGCCATCAGAGTAATGATGGACGATCCGAAAATTGAAGCCGAATTGAAGGCCGTGGAGGCGTTTTGAGAGCTTCCAGCGGGGATTGCCGCAAACAACCCCTTGAAGCGCGTCAGGGGGCTTCCTGTCATGTGCGCCCCGCAAGGTCATCAACGAGGGCAGCTTGTCCCGCGAGATGCGCCAAGGTCATTGTTCTCGCCATGGCCTCGGCAAGCTCGTCGGCCGACAGACCGAGTGTAGCCACCCGCCTACCAGCATCGGCCAGATCGGTCGCCTGCATCAAAACATTTCGGACCTTCTCGATCATGCCATTCATTGCTTCTGACGCTTCTTGCTCAAGCCGATCGGTGAGAGCGTCCATGATGTTTGGCTGTGTTCGGCTGTGCGCAGACGCAAAGACGCGATCGAGCGCGTGCTTTGTTGGTTGGGTCTTTTCCTCTTTGACCGGAGCCGGGGCAACTGGACGGCCGCCAACGATCTCAGCGTCGGTCTTTGGTGCGGGGATGCCGAGGCGGTCACGCATCCATCCCGCGTCGGCCGTCAGACCGAGAGGACCGAGCTTCTCGAATGCAGATGAGAAAACGTCGATCGGTACTTCGTCTGGACGGCCGATAGCGAGCGTCGGATAATGATCCTGCGGCCCAAAATTGAATGCCACCATATTTGGAATGAGCTGGGCGTTGAAAGTGCCAGACGTTTCGAGCGCGTCGGAACGCTCGATGTCCTCCTGGACGAGGCGATGTTCCTTGGCAACCGCATGACCGCCTGAGACCGCGTCTGTCGTAGTCGTCTGGCCAAGGACCAGCTTGGACACTTCGCGGTTATGCCAGTCGGTGCGGCGCTCATACATATCCGTCGAGCTGCTCTTCGATCCGACCTCGTGAAACTCGACAAGCATCTCGCGTGGCATGATGGCTGCGCAGTCACCAGCAATGCCGGACACAGCCCGCCACAAAACATCCTTTTCAGCTTCCGTTGCACCTCGGCCATATTTGCCGATGCGGATCGGCTGGCCATAGTTCTGGCAGAAGATCGCCCAATCCTTCACCGTGAAGCTCTTGAACATCCAATACCAGACCGCCACACGGGCGATGCCAGAGCGGATCGTCAGGCCGGATTTGACCTTGGAACGATGGACGATGAACTTGTGTGGCGCAAACGGCTTGTCGCCGCCCACGTCCCGCAGCAGCGGCGTGTCGCCGTCCATCTTGTCGAAGGTGAACCAACGCTGTGTTTGCCAAGTGAGCTTTGCCGGGCAGAGATGACCGTGACGAACCTGCCAGTCGATTTCCATGAACGAAATGGCCTTGCCGATCGCATCGAGCATGTCGAACAGGCTGGAGCGCAAAATGCCCTGGTCAACCCATGCCCTCACGAATGCGGCGTGCTGTTCATGCTCGGCGCTGTCACTGGCCGCTTTGACCGTGATCGGCAACTGCGCGACAGACCGTTTACGCGTGGCGAGCTGCGCGACGTAATGCGGGTCGAGTTCCTCGATCTGTTCCGCCAGTTCGAAGAACGCCTCCGGGTCGCCATTGTCGGCCGCACGCAGGATCGAGGCGAGCTTGACCGGCGTCATGCCGATGGTCTGCTGATTCGACGTGTGCTGCCTGACACCGCCGATCTGTGCGCCTGCATGTTCGTCACTCAGATCGCGGCCAGCAATGACGTTGCCAAGCCAATCGCGAAAACTACCCATTACAATGATCCTCTCAGGTAAACGTCCACGGTGCGGCCGCGCCGGTCATCATCCATCGGCGGTCCACCATTGTGACCACGCATGGATGTGCCGGCACTCTTGCGGCCGGTCTCGTATTCGTAGGCGATGGCCTCCTGGTTGGAGGCAAAGAACGCAAGCGCACCCGCAATCGAGGTGTCGCCGTGCCGGTCGTAACCATCGACACCTTTGGTCGAATGACCATCCGGCACCTTGATGATGCCGTTGACGTAGGCCAGCCCCTGGTGATCGGCGATGACATCGATGTCGTATGGGAACAGCACGGACTTTTCGCCAAAGGCTTCGATGTAACCCGGCATGTTGGCGGCGTACCATTTGGGCGACAGCATGATTTCGTGGATGCACTCACCCCAGCGCTGGCGGGCTTTTTCGGCAAGGTACTGGCCGTTGCCTCGCGCATCGAGGGCGCCGCCGACCATGCGGGGCAAGCCGTCTCCAATGTAGAAAAGGATGTCGCGCTGCTGATCGAACGGAATGTTCTTGAGTTCGACGACGAGGCGTGCGCGACGGACAGCGTCGGGACCGATCTCGAAGACAACGACGGCGGTCTTGTCGCCAGAACGCGCAAAGTCTTCGCCGAAGCAATGTTCACGCTCCTTGTCGAGCTGGTTTAAAAGCGGCTTTAAGACCCCTTCACAGAACTGTTCCGTCTGTTCTTCGCGCTCGTAGTCCTCAAGGTTTTTGAAGTCGTCAGGCCGATCCCATCGTGCGACGGCTGGCAGATCGCGGCTCATGCAGCGCTCGATGATGACGCGGGTCAGCGCCGATCCTTCGGCCTCGGCCGGGATCGCGTCCAGTTCCTGTTTCATCTTGGCGGTGCGCGTGCCGTAGGCCGAACGGATTTTCCGCTCCCACTCTTCTTCTTTCTCAAGCGTCCACTCTTCACCTTTGATCAGGCAGACGCGCTTGAAAAGACCGTTCTTGACAGCATCGCCGAAGGTGAATGTGTGGAAGTTGAAGCCGTTCTTTCCGGCCTCGGCTTCCTTGATCAGTTCGTTGAACGGGTTGCTGACGCCGTTGTGCGACGAAATGATACGGACCTTGCCGCCCCAGATGAGAAGGGCTGCAACCGAATCGATAACTTCGCGAACATCACGGTGAAACGCGGCTTCGTCGATGCAGACGGTGCCCTGCAAACCACGAATGTTTTCCGGGCGCGATGACAGTGCCTCAATGCGGAAGCCCGATTTGAAACGGATGATGTAGCTGGAGATCGCGTTCGTAGTGCCGTCTGCCCGTTGATCGAAGAAGATGCCATCCTCGATCGTCAATAGTTCTTTGGCCACCGACTTCGCGAAGTGTGCCGCATAGCCGATGAACTCCCGGCCCTTCGGCTTGGTGTCGGGGATATAAAAATAGTTCTGCCCACCAGCCGATCGCTGCGCAGCTGCAATCAGTGTTGCGTCCAACGCTTCGGCAAAAGTAATACCGGTTCGTCGTCCTTTGGCGCAGCCTTTCAGCAGGCTGTCATCCGCGAGCCATTCGGCTTGGTGTTCCATAAGGACACCATCGGCCAAGGGATCGAAGTCGTCGGGAATATCACCGCCACGAGGCAATTCGACCGGCAACTGAGCCGGATCGGTAGGTAGCACAGGCGGGTCGATCCAATTGCCTTGCGGCAAGCCGGGCAGCGGTTCAGCCACGGCTCACCTCCATGCAGGAGAGGCCAGTCCCCTTGCACGGGCGGCAATCGTTCTTCAGATCATAGACGACGCTGGAAACTGTGCCGTCCCGCCTGCGGTTGATGCGTTTGATGGCGCGGCCGATACCGTCGCATTTCGTGCAGGCCAGTTCCGAATACGGAATGAAGGTCGCTTTGATCACTGGCCACCATCCTTCTCTTCAGTAACCTTGGAAACTTCAGGTACAGATTTCGCCTTTGGTCGCACTCCGAGGAATTCGCGCCGGGCGCGGGCGATGGCTTCTTTCGTGATGCCGGGCTCGTTGGACAGGATATCGAAAGCCTTCTCCGCCTTGTCATTCATGTCCGCGATCGCCTTGCGGGCCTTTTCTTCGGCTTCGAGTTTCATGCGTCGGTTCGATGAAGCGACCTGCGCAGACGATGCAGCGCGCAGCGCGTTCGCCAGTTCCATCGCACCCTTTGGCGAAAGGCCTGCATCACCGGAGGACTGGAGGATTTCGAAGATCAGTGTCTTGATCGCCTCGGCGGCAATCAGTGTGAGATCATCCGATCCGGCCGCATCCATTCGCTCGGATATCGTCGCGGCGATTTCGCGGGTTTGCTCCAGGCGGCGTGTCATCTGTGACAGGCGGATCGCATGGCGGTTGAATGCCGAGAACGATGGGATATCAAAACCAAGGCCGGTCTCGCCCTGGAGAGCGATCAGCTTGGTTTTCCACTCACCGTAGATTTCGACTTGTGTCCGGTCGCGGTTCGCCAGTTCCTGCGAAGCCCACGAAATAATATCGGAGCATTCATCAGGAAGCCGGTCGATAGCAGAGAGGTGACCGCGTGCTTTGGCCATGTCACGCGCTCACGCGTGATGGACGTTTCACGCCCTCGATGGCGGTATGTCGATCGACATGGCGACGACCCATATCTGTCAGCGACGCGATTTTTACGCTGCCAGCGTCAAGCACAAGGACCGCCCCCATGACCTGCAGATAGTCGATCTGCTGGTGGACCCAAGCCCGTTCCTGATGAATGCCGAAATTGGCAAGAACGGGTTCGAGCATGGAGCTGCTCAAACTCTCGTTTACCTGCTCTGCCAGGGCGCGCAGAATGATCAGTCGCGCTTCTTCACGCATGATCCTCATGTAATCAAAGCCGATGCTCATTTGTTACCTGCCGTTTCAACCAGAAGCTGGTTCATTCTTTCATTGGTGGCCATGATCGGTTTGAGCGTCTCGTTCAGGGTGTCGAGACGGCCATTGACCTTTTCAAGCGCAAGCTCCAATCGGTGCTGGCTTTCCCTGTCGGGCAAATGGCGCAGTTCGCCTTCGATCGCCTGGATGCGCCGGTCGTGCTCGATAAGCTTGCGCTTGTGCTCCTCGGCCTCTGCCTTGCGAGCAGCGACATCGGCAGCATGATCGGTCTTGATTCCTGCTACCTCTTTCAACAGCTCTTTTTCGCCGGAGTTCATCCATCCTTTGATGTGACCGAAAATGGCGATAACGCCTAAGGCGAGGCTGATGTACAGGGCGATCTCTGCGGTGGTCATCGGTGCCGTTTCTCCATTTCGTGAAACTCTTGGCACTCAATGCAGCGCCGGGCGAAAGGTGCCGCAGCACGTCGTTCATCGGAAATCTTGGATGGACAGTCCTGGCATATGAGAGCGCCCCGGACCGAGACTGCGGCAGATGCTGCAGCTATGCTTGTTTCGCGCTCTTGCTCGGCACGCAGTTCCGCCTGATCGAGAGCGGCATTACCACCAAAATTCATGGTGCACGCTTCCACGTTCGAACAGCTTCGATCGCCTGCTTGCCCATTTCCTTGACGGTATGCCCCCCCATGTAGAGGCCGATAAACCAGCCGGTCAGGGTCATGAGGGTCGCAAGGTCCATCGCTTCAACCGTTGAACCAAAGGCGCGAAGGATGGGAAATACCAGCAACGCGCATACCCAGAAGAATGCGAGCAGATACATCCAGCCCCAACGCCAGGCGGACGGCCAGAAGCCCTCGGCCTGTTCGGCCTGGAGCAACTCAAACTGCCCCTTCAGGCCCTGCTGGTAGAGCGCGATGACCTCCGGCATGGAGTAATCGACATCCTTGACCGCGTTATCGAGTTCAGCCGGGTCCACAGTCGGGATGGCTTCCGGCTCGACGCCTAGGCGCTCGGCGACCTGATCAACGACAGTGCCAGCGAGCGTGCCGGTCAAACCGCCGACATGCTTTTCAAGAACGCTTTTGATGATGGGTGCGCCGACTTTCGCGGCGGCACCAAGGATAATGGAGATGATGGCTGCGCTCATATCAGAAACTCCGCAGCCAGGACGCCAGACGGGGAGCCTTGTCGGCAACCCGCACAGCGATGATGTCGCGATACTGGTATGCCTGCCACGCAAGGTAGATCACAGCGACGACGGCGAGACCGCCACCGATCCACGACACGACATGATCCGGAACGGCAGAGGATGGATCGACCGGCGCTGGAGCTGATACGGTCGTAACAACCTGATCGCCACCCGCAACGCCGATGCCGCCAGCCGTTGTGGCAACACCCTTTGTCGTCTTGGCACGGGCGTCCACTTCGCGCTGAAGCGTAGAGAGCGTTGCCCGGCCGATCTTGCCGTCCACCGTCAAAGCGTAAGCTTTCTGGAAATCTTCGACGGCGGCACGGCGAACCTTGCCGATGACATATCCCGCGTCGTAGCCAATCTTCATCAGCCCACTGCGGACCTCGTCCATCTCGGCGGGCGTAGCGGAAATCACGAACGTCGCAAAGCGCATATCTTCCGCAACGGGGGCCACGTCGATGTCGCCAGGGTACTTGCCAAGCAGCAGGATGTCGGCCTCTTCGGCACGACGGCGTGTCAGGCCGCGATAGACCTTGCCGCCTGCCTTGTTCCAGAGACCGAGGCGCTTGCGGACTTCGGCCGCATTGTAATTGTAATCGAGCCAAGACTTGACCCACGAAGCCTTGTTGATCGCGCCGGTGTTCCAGTCGAAGGACACACCCGCATCAATCGTGGATGGGAGTTCACGATCGCCAAGAGCTTTGACGACACGTGGCAGGTAGTTTTTGGCGACAGCCAAATCGAAGAGACGGTCGCACTCCTCGGAGGTGATCGTCATACCTGCCTTTGGCTTGACCACACCGGATGCGGCGGTCAGACCGGGACCGATGGTCCAGACGCCGACCACATCGCGATATGCCTTTTTGACAACGCCTTCGTGCCCGTAGATGAATTTGCGCCCTTTAGGGCTGACTTGCGGCATGGTGACCCCCAGAAAAAGTGACCGGCCAATCAGCCGATGATCTGGGGTGAAACTAAACTGGAGCGCGAAATGAAATCAGGCCCACCTTTGCGGGCGGGCCTGTCAAAACATGTCTATCTGGCGGGGGTCTTTCTTCCGCCTGGACGTGAGCGGTTCTCGTTTTCGAGCCCTTTTTAAAAGCCGTTCAACACCGCTTTCTGTCAGGCCGAGCCTGCGGGCTATATCCCGGTTGCTCATTTTCTCGTCAACGTAGCGCCGGGCTCGAAACTCTCTGGCCAGAGGCACCCTTATATAACCGCCCGGATACGCTTTGGCTAGACGGTGTGCAGCATCAACGCCAATCGTGGCCGGAAGTTCACTTCTGGCGGGATCGGCAGCGATATAAAGTCGGACACCGGCGTGCGCTTCCACCAAGGTGAAAAAGCCGTCATCGCCCAATGTTGCCAACAATTCCAGACTGAGATCATCTGCCACGGGAAATCCTATTCGAAAGTGTCAATTGCTCTTGGGTCAATGTTTTGAGCCGCACTTCCAGTTCGAGACGCTTGTGTGAGAAACGCGGAAGCTTGGCAGCGCGTTGCGCCAGTTGGTCGCGTTTGGATTGCAGGGCGTCGAGTTCCCGCTGCTCCGGCCAGCCGAAGAGCGGCATGACAGCAGTGGAAACGACGCCCTGTTTCATGGCGATCCGGCCTCCGCCTGCCACTTGATCAGGACGCCAGAAAACTTCGTCACGCCGGGATGAGTGGCGACCCAGAACCGGCCCATGGTCTCGCGGGCAGTCCGGCCGCGAAGCTTGGTCGGAAAACCTTCGCCGAGTAGCTCGGGCGCGAAACCGTCTTGGCGCGCAAATGCTTCGACCTGGTCGCGTTTGAGATGGACACCATCCACAATGATGCTGGCAACCAGTTCGTCGATCAGGTCACTAATTGCGATCTCGATTGGCAGCACCATCGTGCAGAGAGTGTCCGGAACGATCTTGCGGCAATACTTCGTGCGCATGCCTTGGTAGATTTGCACGCGCTCACCCGGCCGGGCATGGCGCGGGCGGTGGCCGCGCACCGTCTGGCACTTCGAGCCGCTTTCGATCTGCCCGCTGAAAAAGGGTTTGAAGCCATAGGCGACCATCAGCTGACCACCGTTTTCTTGGTTGCAGGTTTGCGGGCGCGGACCAGCTTTCCGAAATGGTTCATCACCAAAACCCACTCAGCGTCGGTAACGCCGCGATAGGTGATTCCGCGATCGAGGATCGCCGTCACACAGGGCCAGAAGCCTTCGCAAAGGCTGGCCTTCAGAAATGCATGCTGTGCCAGGGCGATCTTGTAGCCGTAGCGGGTTTCATAAGGCTGGCATGGTTTAAGATCGGCCCACTCCACACCACCTTCACGGCTGATCCATGCCTTAAGCGCCTCAACCACCTTGGTGGCATCACCGGCGTTGTTGACCCACTGGGCGCTGTCGATGCCGGTCTGACGCTTTACGAAGGCGGTCAGCGCCGCATCGTCACGATTGTCCACGATGCCGAGATTGTAAGCCGCAATCCAGAGCGACTGCATCTTCGGCGCAAACCGTCCGTCGAGCTTGCGCCGTCCGTTCGGGCGGGCCATTGCGACGGGTTTGTAGCCGAGGCGGCGCAATTCGACCAGGACGGCATCCTGTTGCGGAGCCGTCATGAGGGATAGGCGGGATTGACCGGTAACGCGGGCGTAGATAGCGCGCTGCGCGTCCTCGTCTGTGATATCCAGCTGGCGGAAACCGCCAAAGATTGCGCGTTGTATGCTCATGCTGCTTCTCCAAATTTTCCAGTTTCGTCACCCCATGCAGTCCAGCCAGCGCGATCGGTGCGACTGAACAGGTCGAGGCGGTTTGCCTTCGGCATCAGACGCTCGGCCTCGCGATAGGCTTCGTCAGGCTTTCTGGAATGCTCCCGCGCCAGTCCGTGGATCACCGATCGGACTGATTTCGTGGTCTTGGGGTTCCCGCGCCGGGCGATCAGGAAAGGCTCATGCGAGCCGCGCAGGACATAGCCGGTGCCAAAGGCGATCTTGTTATGCCGGGTCGTTTTCACCCAAACGCCTTCGGTGCAGTATTCGAACCCCCAAGCGCGGATTGTCGTGAAATGCTGTGGAAGCATCGGCGCTGTGCCCCAATACCAAAGCAGCGAGTCGGGTGCGGCAAGGTCCATGACAGGCAATGCATTGATATCGGCAAGCGACATCGTGCCGTAATGAGCCTGGGCAGACTTCGCCTCTCCCTTCGCTGAACGCAGTTCAAAGCGGTGCGGGCAATCGGCCATGATGAAATCAAAGCTGTGCGGCTGAAGATCGCCAAATGGCCAGAGATCAGGGAACAGTCTCATTGCATCGACCCTCTGCTATAGGGCTCGTCACCGTTCGCAAGGGCGTATGCCACCGTGGTCATGAGGGTATTCGCCCAATACTGGGCTTGAACCTCCGCATCGGCGGACTGACCGAGCGTATGGCTCATGATCGAGATCATCGCGGCCATAACGTCTTCAGCCGGATGGACCTGGACAAGGTCTATGATCCTCAGTGCGATCGCGATCTGCTGATCGGAAAGCTGGCGGTTTTCGATGGTCATTCGCAAGCCTCGCTGAGTTCAGAGGTGGTGTAGGTGGATTTGAAAACGGGAACGAAGAATCGGACGTAGACGTGACGCACGGTCCAGCCCTTGGCCTCTGCGTCTGCCCAGAGCTTTTCGCGCGACTTGAGCACCCGGAACTTGGCAGCGATCGCGTCGCCTCTCTCTTTGCGAAACGTGGAAGGCTGAAGCGTTCCGGACGGACTGCAAAGCACCCAGCCCTTTGTGAATGCCGATGGTATCTGGCGGTGTTTCGTCACTGGCGAATCCCTCCGAGAACCACGGTTTCAACATGAACCAAGGGCTGTGCCAGATTGTTGGCGAGGCTCCGCGTCACAGCCTTGTCCAGCTGCTCGCGAAACATCTTGCGCATGCGACGGTCGCTGATCGAGGCCAAGATTTGGGCCATGTTGGTCGCCAGTGCGCCACCAACCGCATTCAAGATGGGCGCGTCGAACTGCTCACCGGTTTCGATGATGGCCTTGTGAATAGCATCGGTGAGGATTTGCACTTGGCGAGCTTCCTCGGCGCGATAAGCATCATTGCTCATGATCGCCTCCATGAAACTCGATCTGCTTCAGGGGAGCCGGAAGGGCCAGCTGCGGGCTGGAAGTTTTCGTAGCGACAGGCGACTTGCGAGGCTTGCGAGCTTCCTTCTGCTCGGCGTCGATTGCGTCCAGCTGGCGCAACATGTGCGCCAGCTCGAAATGATCGGAAGTCTCGATTTCGATCTTGATGGAGGACTTTCCGCCCTTGCTCGATGCCGAGAAGGATTTCAGTCGGGCGTCGTCGAAGTAGATGCCGGTCATGCAGCGCCGCCAATCAGGCGTGGGCCGCGATCCGATCCGTCTACGCCGTGAGATAGGTTGACGTTTCCACCAGCCTTCCAACCTGCATTTACAGCATCGTCAAAGCGGGCCTTGTGCGCCTTAGTGTTGACCGTCTTGGTGTTAGGAACAAGGCGATCCATGTAAGCCTCGGCCTCTGCCATCGCGGTCTGTGACCGGGTCTGGGCAAACAGGCTGCGCAAGCGAGACGCAAGGCGCTGGACGAGACCGAACGTAAAATCTTCGACTGCCTTACGTTTCGTTTTTGCGGTGCGGCGACGGACATAGAAGTCGCCGGAGCGAAACTTTGCCAATTCATGCTTGATGGCATTTTCGCAGACGTCAAAAAGATAGGTTGCGATTTCTGGTCCTGGCTCACGACCATAGAATGTCACCTCCCGTCCACCGTTGAAATTCTCTGCAACGACCGCTTTGCAGTTGGTGCAACTGGAGACAACATTCCACAGCAAGGCTTTCGGAGAACGCACTGGCGTCTTTGTCGCAACGGTTGCTTCTGTCATCACCAAATCAGAGACGGCGATTCCGTGATCGCGCATAAGCTGGGCAGCTTTTGCCGCAGCCTCCACAGCCTCCGCTTCAGTGCAGCCACGTGAGGTGGTGCGCTCACGCAGAATTTTGATACGACGTTTAATTGAATCGTTCGTCATTTGTCCGCCTCACGCCTTCGCAAGATCGATGGTGATGGCCTGCCATCCCGCTTCCTTGTCCGCACGCTTGTAGAAGCGGACATATTCCTTGGAGCCGGTGACGCGGATGGCATCGCGGATCGCCTCCATAGCCATCTTCCAACGGTCGTCAGCAATTTCCAGCTTGAGCAGCATGTAGATATCGGCGCGGTTGACCTGACCTTCCTTGTCAGTATTAAAGGCGCTGCTGACCAAGGACTGGATTTCAGGGCGGCTATCGGCGCTCCATTCAATGAGGCACTGGTCGATAAGCGTTTTCGCGATCTGAAGCTCCGGGCCGAACGTGATCTGATCGGACACCTGAACCTGAATTTTCATCAGGCCATCATAGGTCTGATAGGTGCGGTTGCCCTTCTTGCCACCGATCTTCGCACCGTACTTTTCAGCTAGAATTGCATCGAGCGAACCGAGATCGGCTGCGGTGTGACCGCGAAAGCGGGATAGCTGCGCATTCAGATTTTCTGCAAACTCAATGCATTTGCGCACCGTCTGATCTTCTAGCTTGTACTGTTCCTTCACATTTCCGATCGGATCGAGACCGCCTTTGGCGTTGTTCATGAACTCGCGACCATTCAGAATGGTGATTCCGGGTGCGGCGTTTTCTTCCAGGATGACTGACTGCATAGTGATTTCCTCAATTTTCAACGGTCGTTGAAGGGCGCTGAAACGTCCTTCAATGGGCTTTTAAGCGTGTGGTTTTCCGGGAAACGGCACGACGTTGGTGGTACCGGGCCGCATCATCTGCAGAATGGTCGCGCCGTGCGGCTGCACCATTTGTCTGATCTCGTTCGGGTCGACCGGGCAGAGCGATGCGAGCGCAGTTTCCATGGCCTCTGCAGCCGCGATGTAGCAATGAAGGTGCTGCACGAAATCTTCCACTTCCTCGCTGGACATGGAGACCCCGCCGTGTCGGAAATCGGCAAACTTGTTGCGCTCTTTGCGCAGGTTTTCAGACAAGATGCGGTCGATACGGCTCATTGGTCATTTCCTCCGATAAGGCTGAAGGGGCAATTGCGGCGGCATGCCTGATACATGCGGACGCGATGGCTGTTGGTTGTTGCAAAGGGCTTGCGCTGCCATGCGAGGCACTCGTTGCGCGGCAGATCGCCCATGACAGGGCATTGGACCGTCTCGGCCAACAACCCGCCGCGCACGGCTAGTTCCACTCGGGCGATGTCGCCGTTCTGGTAGGAGTTAGACAGCACCTGGCTGACGGCCGAGGCCGAGTAGCCAATCTTGCGGGCAATCGCCGACTGGCTCTGCTGATTGCAGGCCTCGGCCAGAACGGTGACCCAATCCGGCAGGGACTCGCCCCAGGCAGTCCGGGCCTTGTCCACATTGTCGTGCTTTACGGCTTTCACGGAAGCGGTCATTACAGCAGCTCCTCTGCAGGAGCGCCGCCGACAACCTCATTGCGGTTCTGATCGAATACGATCTTGGCGCGCAGGATCATGGGCGTCAGCGGGCCGGTATTCTTGGACGGGTCAAGCTTCCACATCGCTTCACCGCCCGCCATTCCGTCAGTCATCAAAGGAATGAGATAACCGGACTTATTGAGGTGATCGATGTAGGCGGCAGCAAACCGCGTCGTGATCCTCGTGTCATCAGTCGATGCCCACCGGACCAGATCGGCAACCGTGAAGCCGGTGCGAAATGTGTTGCGGATGGCGTTCCACATGCACTGTGTCGCGGTGACCGTCTCGATAACGGTACCGTCGCGGCGAACACGCGGCGTTGCTGCCTGCACTTTGGCGACGCTGAAGGTCTCGGCTTTGTTCGGGAGAGTCCCCGCTTTGGCAAGGAAACCCGCTTTAACGAGGCGCTTGATGAACTCCCTGATGGTGTCCATGTTGGCGTTCGACTGCTCGAAGATGTCGCGAGCGGTGAACGCTGTCCCGGTGCGGGACTTTTCCAGCATGACGGACCAGTAGTGATCTTCGCCACGGACAGGGCGTTGGCCTTTTTTCATGGTGAGCTGAAGGAGAAGCATCGACATTATGCTGCCTCCCGCCGTGTCGGCAGCTTGCCTGTCGAGAAACGTCCGTCGTAGTCAGCCAGGGCGACCGTCTCAAGACCACGCACATTTGAAAACTCGGCAATCGAATGCAGGGTGTTGCCGATGCGGCGGACGCGGCCATCACCGCGATCGCGGGCCATGTCTAGAAGATCGTCAGCGATCATCAGGTGCGGATAGAAGGTTTGCGCGAGCTTGCGTGTATCGTCGAGGTCGCAAGGCTGCGCATATCCCATGACCAACACCAGATCGCGGAAACGATCGACGCCTTCCAGTTTCTTCGGAAATAGCTCCTCGCCGATCAGCAACACCGGTGCGTTGCTCTTCTTGGCAATCATGCGCACAAGCTCGATCATGCGTTTGTCCACCAGCTTGTCGGACTCGTCGATGATGAGCGGCCGGTTCGGATCGCGGGCAAGCGTGCCAATGATCTCGTCTTCCATGTCGGACAGCGTGCCTTTGGGCTGGTTGTTGCCGAGTTCCAGCAGGATGGCCTTCAGCAGCTTGGCGCGGGTCCACGTGTCGGAAACCTCGACATACGCGGCTCCCGTCTTGTTCTGCGAATAGAGCGCGGCGACCGATTTCCCGTAGCCGGAGAAGCCTGCAAACACGCCGAGGTTCGGCTGTAGCGGGTGCCGGTTTTGCAGGCTGCGCACGAGCGAAAGGCATGCCGCGACGTTCTTGATCGGGGCGGTGTCACCGCTGGTATTGACAATTTTCGGTTTCATATTCATTTTCGTCCTCGTTAGGTTTCATGCGAAGGCCCGTTGGCGCGGGCCTTTTTTCTCGGCTCAGAACATGCGCAACGTGTTTTCCATGCCGAAATCTTTCAGGCAGTCTTTCATCGACTGATATGCGGCGGTCCCTTGGAACCGCACCAAACGGCCAGCAGTGGCGTCATCCAGCTCAACACCGCCTGCAATCGCTTCCTCCATTGCCATCGCCCATTTGAAGTGTCGGGCCGTCTCGGAAAGACCGGCGTCAGGATCGAGATGGATGACCTTGGCTGTCGTCTTGGCCTCGGCCTCACGAACGATTGCCTCATGCAGCTGTGCTGCGGCTTCGTTCAGCGACTTAGGCAGCGCCACACGCGGTTGCGTGATGCTGTCGAGCGCAGCCGTGAGGGCTGGCGTGACGAGCTGCTCTTCGCGCTTTGGCAACTGGATGACGTTGGCGCTGGCGGCATCGCGCTCTGCGGCCTTCTTCTTGGCGAGACGGATGGTGCGCTCGATGCCGGATGGGCCTTTCTTGAGCTCGCGGATATCGGCCTTGATCTCGCGTTCTTTTTCGCGGATCAGATCGGCCGCAATCTGCTTTTGGGCCTTCACGTAAGCCTGCGGGTTTACGTCAGCCAATTCGGGGCAGATCGCCACATCAAGGAAGCGACCATCATTGGCGTCGAAAACGTACATGCGGCCCATGTCGAGCGGGTCGAGGCGGCAGAACACTTCGGTGCCGACCATGATGGAGCCGGAGAGGTAATGCAGGCCGTTCTTGATGCCCTGCTTGGTCATCTTGCGGTAGCCGTTCTTGCCAGCGACCGGCATCAACAACGCGTCCAGGGCGCGCTCATCAACACGGGTGATCTTGGCGGTGGATGCTGCAGCTACGCTGTTAGGCGTGCGATCCTTCAGGCCACCATGATTGCGCTCGTGATAACGGTATTCGAGCCAGTCATCGATATGGCGCTGCAGCTGCTCGGCTGTCAGTTCGACTTCAAACAATTCCTTGTCGTCGGCACCTAGGCGCTGCGAGAAGCTCTTGCGACCCTCGATCGCTTTCCGATCGGCGACGTTATGACCGATGTAGCCGGGCAACTGCGGGCAAACTTCATGCTGGAATGTTCTAATGACGCGCTCGACGTGACCCTTTTGCTCCGGCGTATAAGCGTCGGAAATATCCGGTGTGACATTCAGATCGGCGAATAGGCGCTTGATTGAAACGGCAACGAAATCCGAACCGTTGTCCGTCTTGATGACCTTGGCCGCACCCCATTTCAGAATGGCTTTGCGCATCATCAAACTAACAGCGGACGCCCGTGGTGTTTTCGACAGAGTAATGACCAAGCGACGGGTCGCAATGTCGATGCAGGCATAGAGCGAATGGCGACCATCAGTGCAGAGCGCATCGACCGGAGAGGCGTCGATCATCCAGAGCGCGTTAGGTTCGTCGATGTGGCGATAGGTGCCGGTACCGGAAAGCTTCATCGTCGAGCGATAGCTGTCGGGATTGGTGATCTTGGTGAGAACGACCTTTTCCGACGCCTTCAAGGCGGCAATGAAATGCTGGAACGTACGCGGCGGCGGGAGTGCCTTGAGGACGCCATTCCGGTCAACCAGTTCAGAACCGAACATATCTTCGCAGTACCCGCGAATGATATCTGCAGAGAGTGCCGGGTTTCTGGCGATCCAAGCCAGGATGAACGATTTGACCTCGCCGCCATTGGCAGTATCGAGCAGGCCTGTACCTTTGCGCGCCTCTGAACGATCGACTGCGAGCGTATCTTTTGCGCCCGACTTCTTGGCCGCAATCCAGCGGAACACGGACCGCTGTGAAATCTGCGGCAGAAGCTTTTTCACCCATTCATCCGCCTGGATCATGTTCATGTTCCAACGGTCCACGAAGATGAACATCCGCGCCTGCATCGCCATGTTGGTCAGACCTTTCGCAAAGGTCTCAAATGCCGCGATGACGGCAAGGCGAGCGTCACGCTCCTGACGAGCGCGATCGGTAAGATTGGATGACGGAAGGGCAGAAGCCGGAGCCGGTTCGAGCGCTGGAGCCTCGCCACCTACAACCATATAGCGTTGGACATACGTGACCTGCGCAAGCGTCGGAAAAAGGCGATAGCTATACTCAAGCCCGCCACCAGCGCCATTCCGCGACCGGCACATTGATGGGACGCTTTGCCAGTTCTCCCGGCGCGCATACCGAATGACTGCGCTTTCGGAAGTCGGCATGCCCGGCAGTGCTTCAGCGGCGATCTCTCTCGCTGTAAGCCACTCTTTCAGGCTGCTTTTTGATTGAGGGAAAGCGACTATGCTCAATGGATTTCCCTCACCATCAGGACAAGCGCGGTCGCGACTTGAGAGAAATAAATCATCCCGAGGATGAAGGTGGAGACTGCCCATAGTGCCGAAACGTCGCGCACGATCTGGCTTCGAATGAAGCGCGTGACGGACTTCTTGAACAATGGCGCGATGCTGATCATTTTATTCACCGGCGTGCTCTCTTCCTTGCGGCGCGTGATGCTCTCAGCGCCTCCATTTCTTTGATGTGATCGTCGATGAGTTGGTCCTCGACCATCTCGGCATATTCTTCCTCGATGACGGTCAGGCCGAACTCACCCGGCACGAAGCCGAGCAGCTCTTTCGCGCCAGTCGCAAAAACCAGTGCGATAAATGCATCGAGCGGAATGCGATGTTCTCCGCTCGCTTCGGATGCCCACTTGTCGAGCATGCCAGCGGAGATCGAGCGGCCAAGATAACGGCTCATGGCCTCGACGATTTCCACGCGGCTCTTGCCATCGTCGCGGGCGTCACGAAGGGCGCGGGCGATGAGCCGTGAAATGCGGTTGTCCAGCGGGCCGCGACCTGTCACGCCTTCTTCGTAGCGGATCGCCACCTGTGGCGGCGTCCACTCGAAAAGGTCTTTCGTGAGAGGGTCGCGGCGCTTGGTCATCAGCGAGCGGCCTTAGCTGCGCGGCGTTCCGCAACCCAGCGCATGACAGCGGACTCGTTGATGTTGAAGAACGCATCCTGTTCGGTTGGCTTCAAGCGGCTGAAACGGTCGTTGACGCGTTCCCATGCTGCAGGTGGATTGCTGCGCGGCAATTGGTCGATAATCTCGACGGCCTGGGCAAAGCTCTCGGCCTCGCCAGAGAGCAGCAACTCGATGATGCGCGCTGCGCGCTCGTAGGGCTGCGCGGCGATGTCGAGCAACGCTTGCTGATTGTCGGCGAGCGCCTCATGTACAGCGATGCGATCACGCAGATCGGCTGCGATATTCGCAATCTTGAGCGCCCGGAACACGGCAACCCGCGAGATTTTCAGGAAGTGCTGCGCAGCCTCGGAAAAGCTCATGGCGAAGCGATTGCTCATCTCCATCTGCTCGTCATCGGAATTCGGTATCAAGTTGATACTCAATTCGTCCGATGCGGATTTCCTCGGCTTCGGTCCCGGTTTCATAACTGGTTGAGCCGCACGATGGATCGCGCACCAGTCGGCGATGTCGATGCTTCGATCGAGCACTGACAGATCGCGGCGATAGAAATTCTCGGAGATGGTCGTCAGCCGAATATCGGCTTCATCGCGAAAAGCGTCGGGCTGCTTAACGATGGCAGATACATCGCGTTTTAGAGCGGTTGCGGCACCGAGGCGCGTGGCACCGAAGACGAGACGATATCGCTCACCAATCTGGATGACCTCAATAGGCTGGCGCTGGCCAAGTTTGGTAATGCTTTCCGCCAACGCCTGGACGGCGTCGGGATGGACTTTGCGATGATCTGACGGAATGTCGATCAACAATGGGGACAGAAATTCAATCTGCATGTGGCACTCTGGCTTGTCAGGGGAAGGGTTGCGGGCTGACGAAATCGTCAGGCAGCATTCTGTGTGCCGTCAGTCTTCGACGACTTTTTTGCACTGGTGTTGCAACTCTTGTTGCTGCTAGTGTCAGGGCGGTTGTGACGACCGAGCGTATAGATGTCGGGGAACATCTCGCGGAAAGGCACGCCCAGCGCTTTGGCAACCGCCTCGGCACCTGGACGGCTGGCACCGATGACCCCGGCGCGGCATGCGCTGTCGTATAGGCCAGCATCGCGGGCTATTCCGGTCAGGGTCTTATTCTGCCGTAACAGTTCGTCTTTGATGGCGGCACGAGTCCACGTTTTGGTGGTCGTCATAATTGCTTCCTGTTCAATTTGACCTCTGCAAAAGGTCGGTTGGCATGAGGGTCAGTGTTCAAACTTTGTTGCAACTAATATTCGCTCAATAACGTGATAAAGTCAACGTAATTACGCAAATGCTTACGGTCAGACTTAAGTTATCCACGTTATTACGCGATTTATCGCCTAGGATGATGATTTTGTTGGGTAAAATCGGCAAGAAACCGCTTAATACTGAGACTGACGCACAGTCAGAGTTCACGCAATGACGGGAACAACATTCGCAGAAAGACTGAATTTGGCGATTGGGGAGAACGTTCACGCTTTTGCGCGAAAGGCAAACCTCAGTGATTCGACGCTGCGGCAGTATTTGAAAGGTTCGATGCCAGGATTGGATAAACTAATTGCTATCTCTGAGGCGTCCGGCGTCACGCTCGACTGGTTGGCGGCCGATCGAGGCCCGATGCGGCTATCACCAGAATCCCACGTCGCTGATATTGCTGTACATCACGCCGACGGTACAACCACTCTATACGAGATGAAAAACGGAGAGGCGGGCAAGAAAGCCGAGCTAACCTTGGTTCCAAGGTTCGATATCAGCGCTTCTGCAGGCGGCGGGCAAATCGCTTATCAGGAACAAGCCGTTGAATTAATTGCATTTCAATCCGCGTGGCTTCGTTCGATCGGTGTCAGCCCCGACTTCGCACGGATCATCACCGCTAGAGGCGATAGTATGGAGCCGACTATCCGAGACGGTGATCAGATATTGATTGACACCTCTGTCGAAGAAGTCAGGGACAACGGCATTTACTGCGTGGTCTATGGCAACATGTTGCTCGTGAAGCGGGTTCATCCCAGAATGAATGGATCGCTTCAACTGATCAGCGACAATGATGTTTACCCACCCGAGGAAGTTTCCGCCGGTGATGTTGCAAGCCTGTCGATTGCAGGCCGAGTTCGGTGGTTTGGGAGAAATCTTTAATCGTCTCGCGATTTCCGTTTCAGCCACTCGTCCTGCCATTCGATCTTGCGTAGCGGTTTTTGACGGTGGCTATTAAAGCGGCCTTCAAGGCTATAGTAAAAGCCCGCAGAATAACGGTTCTGTTCACTTATTCCCGGCTCTTCCCAGATAATCCCGGATTAAGTCGTCTACTGCCATATGTTATTGCGGGTTACATTTGCCGCTCGCGCCGAGAAACAACCCCTCACTTACGATTTCTAACGCTTAGCCTGTGGCTAAGACGTTGAAATCGCTTTCTCTCCCACAGGGGGATAGAGAGGCCCCCACCCCTCACGTCCCGCAAAACGTCCTGAACACCCGTTCATGCCCCATCGGCGCCTGCATATACACGCCAAACTCCGGCACCTCCTCATAGGGCCGCGCCGTCGCCTGAACCATCGCGTGAAACGGCTCCAGATCGCCATCCTCGACAGCAGCAGCAATCACCTCTTCGATGCGGTGGTTGCGCGGAATGATCGCCGGGTTCACCGCCCGCATCGCCTTGGCGCGGCCACTTTCCGTCGCACTTTCCCTCCACGCCCGCTGGCGCCAGCGGGCCAGCCATTCGTCGGCACCTGCAAGATCGGTGAACATGCCACGAAACGCTTCCGCGCTGCCATCCGCAGCATCGCAAAGCCTGCGGAACGTCAAGGTGAAATCGACCTCATTACGCTGCATCAGCGCCAGCAAATCCTGCACCAGTTGCTCGTCCGCATCGTCCTGCGTGCTCAGGCCCAGCTTCTCGCGCATGCCGGAAAGCCAGCGCTTGGGGAATGCCGCAGCAAATTCCGCCAGCACGCCATTGGCCAGTTCCACCGCCTTGCCGGCATCCTCGTCCAGCAGCGGCAACAGGCATTCCGCCAACCGCGCAATGTTCCACTGGGCGATGCCGGGTTGGCTGTTATAGGCATACCGCCCCTGCGCATCGATGGAGGAAAAGACCTTGTTAGGATTATATTCATCCAGAAAGGCGCAGGGCCCGAAATCGATCGTTTCGCCAGAGATCGCAACATTATCGGTGTTCATCACACCGTGGATGAAACCGACCATCAGCCAACGGCACACCAACTCGCGCTGACGCTCGGCAATCGCCTGCAGCAAGGCAAAATACGGCTTCTCCGCTTGCCTTGCGTCGGGATAATGCCGCTCGATCACATAATCGGCGAGTGTCCTGATCGCCTCGTTGTCCTCGCGTGCGGCGAAATACTGAAATGTACCCACCCTGATATGGCTTGCCGCAACCCGTGTCACCACGCCGCCGGGCAAACCGGTTTCCCGCTGCACCCGCTCGCCCGTGGCGACCGCCGCCAGCGCTCTCGTGGCCGGAATGCCGAGCGCAAACATGGCTTCGGACATGATATATTCGCGCAGGACCGGACCCAGCGCCGCCCGTCCGTCACCCCGGCGTGAAAACGTCGTCGGCCCGGCACCCTTGAGCTGGATGTCCCGTCGTTTTTCATTGATATCAATGACTTCACCAAGAAGAATGGCACGCCCGTCACCCAGCTTCGGCACGAAGTTGCCGAACTGATGCCCCGCATAGGCCATCGCCAGCGGCTCCGCTCCCTGCGGCACGGCATTGCCGGAAAACACTGCCGCCAGCCGCGCGTCATCAACGCCGTCGAGCTCAAGCCCAAGCTCTTGCGCCAATGGCCTGTTGAACGCGATCAACAACGGCGCGGCAACCGGCGTCGGCAAGGCCGCAGCCGTAAAATGCTCCGGCAGCCGCGCATAGGAATTATCAAAATGGATCACGGGTTTTCTCCCTGTTTCAGGGCTTATATGGGCGGGCTTAACCTAATATTCCAGCCGCTAATCCCGATACCATCATTTCGCTTCGCTACTCTTCAGATCGATAATGCACAGCCCTTTATGTCTCACAAAGGGGGCAGACGGTTTGAGGCTCGCGCCAATACGGCGTAATCCCTCGGCATAATCGCCAGCAGATGGGAAGCCCCGCCGCGGCAGGATTAAAGCCTCGCGTTTAGACAAGGCCAGAAACAGATGCGTTTTGGTCTCGATCGCCTTGACGATACCACCCCAGGAAATGTCGCTGTTAATATCCGCAGAACGAGCCGTCACGCCATCCTTAGATAGCGTCACAACGATTTCCTGATTGGCCGCCGCCCTTGTTTTGAAAACCGTTGCTGCCATCAAACCAGCGAGATGACCGCTGAAGACGGTCAACAAAAGCGGCAGAAACCAGAAGGGCCAGTAGCGGAAATATATTTCGGCAAACCATGTCGGCATACCGTCTTTGACCGGCCACAACCACGTAATGGCGACGACATTTCCAGCGGCGATCACAAACAAGACGAGTTTCAAAGCCGTCTGCCAAAAGGGTCTGCGGATCAGTGCTCGGGTGACCGCGATGAAGTCAGACCGCGTACAAGTATAGCGTATCTCGATAACTCGCTCTTTGGGGTCCACTGCTAAATTCCCTCTTCACCCAGAGCCTGCCATTGCCCGTGAACGATGCGGCTTGCATAGGGCGGTGAGGCCTCTCCACCGCTGACGTAGACATAAAGAAACAGCTCCATCACCCTGTCGAAAAAAGTTTTTGGCGTCATGAGTTTAGGCTCTTCATCCTTAATTTCTGTCTTCTCCCTATCCGCTTCGATCAGGAGATTGATCGCAGCCTGGGCTTGTCTTTCAGGCACAAAAACACCCGCGCCGCCAATGGCGCTCGTATAGTGTGGGAAATTATTAATAAGGTGAACCGGCGCTGCTACAACGACGATGCCGTAGGCTTCCAGATATGACGTTGTAACCGCAAAATCAGAAGCGGTGAAAACAGTTGCCACGCGGGTAATGCGGTCAGCAAACTCGGCCATTGGCTACCCTTCTAAACAAAAACCCATGCGCAGATCAGGGTGAGAAAACACGGTACAAGTTCAATAATTACAACCAAAGGTCAATATCACGATGAAACACGACAGACCGGCTGTCACCAAAAGCGGCATTGACTGGCAAGGGCGGGATTCCGCCGCGCCTCTCGAAACCCAAATCGCGTCATCGACAGCGATGAACTTTAACCTGCCACTTTCGTTGCTATTCTGTGGAGCGACAAGAAGTGAAAGGACAGTGGAATGAATGAGGTAGCCGTGCCCGCAGAAGTCGCAAACGCTGAGCAAATGGAAAGCACCATTCGCACCATTCAGACAGATCTTCCGGTCAACGCCACATTCCACGTCTGGCTGAAAGCCAAGAAAACCGGAGAGCCCGGGGCGCTTTCCTTTTCCAACAGCAACGGCAAATTTGCCGAGGTCTCCTCAGGCAATGTCGATGAATATAATTTCCGCATCTACCAGGTGTTCGGCGGCGGGCGGGTCGAGCTGAGCTACGATACGGTGACCACTGCGGTCTCCGTCATTTACTGGTTCATCGCCTCCGATGTGCTGGAAACCGGTATCACCGTTGTTCACACCAAGCCGGATAATGCCGCACCCGATCTGCCGGATAGCTACCACTTTCGCCCGCCCTTTGGCTGGATGAACGATCCCAACGGTTTTGGCCGTTTCGAGGGCCGTCCGCATCTGTTTTATCAGCATTATTCCCACGGACTGCGCTGGAACACCATGCATTGGGGCCATGCGGTGTCCTCCGATTATCTGCGCTGGCGGCACTTGCCGATCTTTCTCTTCCCATCCGAGGATCTGACGACACGGCCCGACAAGCGCGGCGGGGCCTATTCCGGCTCCACCATTCCGCTGGTGGAAGGCACGGGCATCCGCGTGTTCTTCACCGAGCAGGTGCAGGACCGCGTGCCGGAACAGCAGATCCAGCTCACCGCCACCTCGTCGGATCTCATCATGGCCGGTCAGGCGGACGTCATTCTCGGCCATCGCCCGGACGGTCAGGGACTGACGACCGATTTTCGCGACCCTTACGTTTTCCGAGGACCGGATGGTCTGTGGAAAATGCTGCTGGGGAGCCAGAGCGATGGCGGCGGTGTGATCCTTCTCTATGAAACACAGGACCCGACAGCCGCATCCGGCTGGACCTATGTGGGCAAGTTGTGGGTGGAAACGCGCTACAAGACGACGGCGGTGGAATGCCCCTGCCTGCTGCCACTGGACGGACCGGCCAATGCCCGCTCCACCCGCTGGGTGCTGGTCTACGGCCTCATGCATTCGGAAGATGCAGCAACCGGGCGCAAGAACCTTGCCATGGCCGATGTCGGCTGGTTTGACGGCAAGACCTTCGTCAAGGAGTTCGGACAGGAGCTGGATTTCGGCACGGACAACTATGCCTTCCAGGCGTTTCTGGATGGCGATACCATTGTCGGTATCGGCTGGCTTGCCAACTGGGCGGATGCGACGCCGGAAATCGATTTCCCCACCGCGATGACGCTGCCCCGCCGCATAATCTTTTCCAACGGCGCTCTTCTCACGCCACCCATCGGTGCCGCAGAGAGCCTGCGCCACCGCATCTTGGACCGGACCCGTCTTGCCACAGGCGAAACGGTGGAGTTTCCCAACGGTGCGGTCGAAATCCTGTTTGAGCTGGAAAAACCCGGCCTGCCCTTCGAGCTTGAACTCGCGCACCCGACCGTGAAACTGGGCGTGGTCTGCGACGAAACCGGCCTGTGGATACGCTATGAAGACGGCCGGGACGGTCCGTCCCCGCGCTACATTTCGGAAGGCGCACGCCCGTTCCGCCTGCGCATCTTCATTGATTACGGCTCCATCGAAGTGTTTGCCGACCATGGCCGCTATGTCGGCACGAAACGCATCGACAGCTTCGAGCCGGTGCGCTCCGCACAGCTGAAAAGCACCAGTGGCGCGGTCTCCCACGCCACGACGTGGATGCTTAAACAGTAGGAGCTTGGGACCATTTGCGTCGCTTCCCGGCCGTCTTTTCGGACAATACCGAGAAAGCGGCCGGAGATGGCAACATCATCGCGTCAACCCCGTCATAACGGCGAATGTGCAGCGCGCCTGGTCACGCGGCGTCCAAACCATATGGCAGCGATGGAGACGATGGTCGCCATTCCATAGATCGCAGATAGCGAGGGCTGCAAGTCGCCGCGCTCAAGAGCGGGTACCAGCGCGGTGGCGGCGGCAATCGTCCCGCTCGCCCCCGCGCCAGCCGCCGCGCCCAAAGTGGCGACTGTCGGCAACAACGCGCCCGTCATTTTCCGTTCGTGCTCGGGGGCCGCCTCCATGGCGTTCTGGTTGATCCCAGCCCATGACATGCCGAAGGTGGCGCCGATCAGCGCTTGGCCTGCCAGCATTTCCGGCCAGCGTCCCATCAAAAGCCCATGACCCAACAGAAGGCATCCGGGCGCCATCAGCCACGGCCCATAATGCATGCACGCATCCCGCAGCCGCGCAGACCGCAGACTGCCGACGATGACCGCAACCGTGCTCCACGACAAGGGCATGGCGACGACGATAAACCCTGCAAATGTCGGCTCATATCCCCACCGCTCGACGGACACCAGCGCCAGATAGACGCTGGTCAGCGCCTGCGCATAGGACATCAAGAACAGCATCCAGAAACCGTTTCCCACCACCGTGCCCGGTCGAAATGCGTCTTTGGGGAACAATCCGGCTTCTGCTCGTGTGCCCATGTTCAGCGACATCAGCAGCAACACCAGCCCCACCAAGAGGCTCGCCATGCGCATACCCAAGCCCTCGAAGGCGGCAGGCGCGGAAAAGGCGAGCGCTCCCATCAGGCACAGAACCAGCGGCCATGTGACCCTACGCGACGATGGGCCGGGCTTTTCCGGCGAAACGGACATCCATGTATAGATGACCAGCAACAGGACCAACGGTACCGGCAACAGATAGGTCATACGCCATGACAGGTGCTCGGTTGCAAATCCGCCCAGAAGCGGGCCTGCGACAGAGGCCGCCGCCCACACGCCTGCTTCCACCGCAAAAACCTTGGGCAGCAGATCGGAGCGGAACCCTGCCGGAATGAGGCTGTAGCACACGGCAACAATCAGGCCATCGGCGATACCCTGCAAGCCGCGTCCGACAATCATCACCGGGAAGCTTCCGGCACCAGCGCAGATCAGCATGCCGAGCGAAAAAAACAGCGCCGATACCACCAGCGCGGCCCGTGCGCCCATCCGCTCACGCAGAAGAATGGCTGTCACACCACCTGCCACCGAACCGACGAAATAGATGCTGTAGGCCCAGCTGTAGATGAGTGCACCGCCGATATCCGCGACTGCGACCGGCAGGGCCGCGACGATGGCGAACTGGTTGAACGCATGCAGCCCTATGCCTGCGGAAATCGCCATCAGCAGCGCCAGGTTTTTCCCGCGCAACAGCTCTCCCCAGCTGCCTTTCTCCGCTCCATTCATCACTACCGTCTCCATCCTGTTTTGAGGGTCGGCGCGACAGATACGACCTCAACCAAGGTTGAGGTCAAGGGCCGCAGGAGGTTTTGTTTTGGTTGTTGGCCGGAACCCCGCGCTTGCCGGCCCGTTTACCTGCACATCAAACAAAGCACCCAGGGAGGCCCTCGTGGACCCGCGAACACCACTGACGGAAAACGAAGACGCACTCGATCAGGACATTGTGGATCTCGAGGTAGACGATCTCCCCGAGGGCGGCGACCTCTCGCAGCAGATCGAACAGGAACTGCGCGAAGAAGAAGCGGAAACCGACGATGATCCCTATCAGGAGAGCGACGAGGCATTGCCCGACGACGATGAGGAAAAGGTTCTGGACCGCAATCCATCGCTTGAGGGTGGAGCTTTCGACGACGTGTGACCGTCACAGGGTGATCCTAGGATCACCCTTTTCATTTTGCCCATGTCCCAGGAGACGTCTTAACATATGCCTTTGGTGGTCTTGAGCACCAAAAAATACGGCAAGGAGCCTGATCTGCCGGGCATCCTCAAAAACTTTGAAATAAAAGACGGCGTGGTGTTTCGTGACACTTCTCAGCGCAGGCAGAATATGCGGCATCAGGGTGCCTTGATAGGGAGTGTGACCCAGCGCCTCTATATCATTTTCGATCAACTTCAGTCTGGCATCGGCCCGTTTGAAGGCCTCAACGAATTCCTCCCGAAAGCCCAGATAGGACTCCACGAGATGATCGAAGATGAGTTCCAGATCGCGTTCGACATCTTTCGAGCGAAGGATCTCATAGACCATAAGCGTTTTTTTTCGCTGCAATCATCGCCGCAGTGCGCCTCTTTCCCTCCTCGTTCGAGACAAACGCACCGTTGCTGCGCTCATCCAGCAAGATTTTGAGAGCCCCCACTTTGGCTTCATGCAACTCGGTTTCCCGACGCAGGAGTTCGATCCCATGCTGGACGACAGCGCTCAGACTCGAAAACCGTCCGTCTTCGACCAGTTTTCGGGCAAAGCTGTCCTGTTGATCGGAAATAGAAACCGATGCTTTGACTGACATGACTCATCTCCAGCGGAATCGACTAATACTACTCAGTAGCATATTCGCACATTCTTTTCCAACCCTTCACTCTGCTCTTTCAGGGTTATACCCAGCTTCGCGCATCGCAGCCTGTGCCACTGCGGCATCTCCCGCGACCGTTACGCTTTTCCTGGATAGGTCGATAGCGACGGCCGCACCCGGCAGAACCTCTGCCAGCGCGCCGCGAATGGTTTTCTCGCAGTGGCCGCAAGTCATGTCGGGTACGGTGAATATCGTGGCTTCCATGGTGATGTCCTCAAGGTTTCTTTGCAGTGATCGTCGCTCGACTGAAGCTTATACTCCCGCAAGATCGTCCAGAATGGGGCAATCCGGCCGATGGTCGCCTCCACAGCAATGGGCAAGATGCGAGAGCGTTTTGACCATGCTTTTCATCTCGGCAATCTTGCGCTCGAGATCGGCGATATGCGCAGTGGCGATGTCCTTGACCGCAGAACTTTCGCGTGTCTTGTCCTGCCAGAGCTTTAGCAACGTTTCTGTTTCTTCCAGCGAAAAACCCAGCGTTCGGGACCGCTTTATGAAGCGCAGATTGTGCACATCCTGTTCGGCATAAACCCGATAATTGTTGTCCGTGCGGGCGGCGGGCGTGACGAGACCGATCTGCTCGTAATAGCGGATCATCTTGGCCGAGACGCCTGAGGCTTCCGATGCCTGACCGATGTTCATGTCGTTACCTTCGCTGTTTTCAATCTTAACGCGTTGCCCAGCACAAAGACGGAGGAGAGCGCCATGGCCCCGGCTCCGACCACGGGCGACAGCATGATGCCGAAGGCCGGGTAAAGCGCGCCTGCGGCCACGGGTATCAGTGCGACATTGTATCCGAAGGCCCAGAACAGGTTCTGGCGGATGTTGCGCATGGTGGCGCGGCTCATGCCTATGGCGTGGACGACGCCCGCGAGATCGCCGCCCACCAAGACGACATCGGCGCTTTCAATGGCAACATCCGTGCCGGTGCCGACAGCGATGCCGATATCGGCCTCAGCCAGCGCAGGCGCGTCATTGATGCCGTCGCCGACGAAAGCCAGCACCTTGCCGCCTTGGCGCAAATCATGGATGGCTTTCACCTTGCCTTGCGGCAAAACCTCAGCCACCACCTTTTCTATGCCCACCTGAAGGGCGATGGCCTTGGCCGTCCGGGTATTGTCTCCCGTCACCATGACAACCTCGATACCCATGGATTTCAAGGCTTTGATGGCATCGATGCTGGATGGTTTCAACGGATCGGCCACCGCGATGATCGCGGCCAGTTGACCATCGATGGCTGCGTAGAGCGGCGTCTTGCCCTCGTCGCCCAACCTTCGTGCCGTGTCTGCAAACGGTGCGGTGGACAGGCCGAGCTTTTCCATAAAGCGGTCGGCGCCGACGTCGATCTTGCAGCCCTCGACCATGGCGGAGATACCGTAGCCGGTAATGCTTTGGAAATTGCCGATTGTGGGCTGTTTGAGTCCTGCAGGGGTCGTAACGTCTTGCGCCTTCGCCGCCCGCACGATCGCCTCTGCAATCGGGTGCTCCGACATGCTCTCAACCGCCGCAACAAGCCTCAACACCTCACGTCGCTCGAACCCATCCGCCACCAGCAGATCCGTCAGCTCAGGCTTACCCTTGGTCACCGTGCCGGTCTTGTCCACCACCACGATGTGCGCGGAACGCAACGCCTGCAGAGCCTCTCCTTTTCGAAACAGCACGCCGAGTTCCGCTGCTCTTCCCGTGCCGACCATGATCGAAGTCGGCGTTGCCAGACCCATGGCGCAGGGGCAGGCGATGATGAGGACGGCGACGGCATTGATCAGCGCGTAGGTATAGGCAGGCTGCGGCCCGAAGATCGCCCAGACGATGAAGGTCAGCACGGCAACAGCGATCACCACCGGCACGAACAGCCCGGTAACCCGATCCACCAGAAGCTGGATGGGCAGCTTTGATCCTTGAGCCTGCTCCACCAAAGCGATGATCTGCGCCAGCATCGTGTCTGCGCCGACCTTGGTGGCGCGGAATTTCAGCGCTCCGTTCCCGTTGATGGTACCGCCTGTGACAGGGCTGCCAGCCCCCTTTTCCACCGGCACCGGCTCGCCTGATATCATTGATTCATCGACATAGGATGCACCCTCCACCACCTCGCCATCCACGGGCAAACGCTCTCCCGGGCGGATAACGATGATGTCGCCCACCACCACGTCGTCCGTGGCGATATCGCGCGTCATGCCGTCGCGCTCCACCCGCGCCGTCTTGGCCTGGAGGCCAGCCAGCTTGCGGATCGCATCGCCGGTTTTGCCGCTGGCGCGGGCCTCCAGAAGCCGTCCGATCAAAATCAGCGTCACGATGACGGTTGCCGCTTCATAATAGACATGCCGGGCATTGTCCGGCAGCAGGCCGGGCGCAAACGTGGTGACCAGCGAATAGAGATAGGCAGCACTGACCCCGAGCGCCACCAGCGAATTCATCTCTGGCGCACCATGGGCCAGTGCCGGAAAACCGGACTTCAAAAACCGCCATCCCGGCCCGAAAATCACCACCGTCGCCAGTGCGAAATAGACATAATAAAGCGTCTGCGTCTCCATGGCACCCATGAGCCAATGGTGCATCGGCGCATAGAGATGCCCTCCCATTTCCAGCACGAAGAGTGGAGTGGTGAAGATGGCTGCGAGGATGACGTCTCGTTCGAGCTTCCTCTCGTCACCGGTGTGATGGGTGTGGTCGTGCCCCTGCCTCGCGTGATCATGGGCCGCTCCAGTCGGACTTTTGAGCGTAAAACCAGCCAGCCTCGCGGTTTCGATCAGCATCTCGCGCTGACGCCCGCCGCCGACGGTCTCGATGGTCACGACGCCGCTTTGCGCGTCCACCTCTGCGCTGACTGTCGTGGCCACGGCCTCCAGAACGGTCTTCAACCGGTCAGCATCAACGCCCCCCTTATGCCTCTGGAGCGTCAATTCGATCGTCTTTGGGGCAACCTCGTATCCAATCTTCTTGACTGCAGCGACCAAGGTCTTTGCCGAAAACCCCTCGGCCGGTTCGACCGTCAGCCGCTTCGTCGCGAAATTGACAGAACTTGCCGCCACCCCCGGCACCTTGCCCGCCGCCATCTCCACGCGCCGCACACAGGACGCACAGGTCATACCCTCGACAGATACGGAAATCGGCTCTGGCGCGCTCAAAGTCTTGATGATCTCGTTCATGGGATTTCCCCTTTCGAGACCACATGTAATGCTTCCCATGATGGGAAGGTCAAGGGTTCACAGCGACCTTTGTCACGGGTCGAAGTTGATGCTCATTTGGGCTACATTATCGTAAACCGGAGGATGATCATGACAGCGAATGCTTATATCAGGGCTCGCATCGACCAAGACTTGAAGGACGATGCAACCGCAGTGCTGGACAGCCTCGGGTTGACCGTCTCGGACGTGATGCGCATGATGTTGACCCACATAGCCCGGGAAAAGGCACTCCCCATAGAGTTGACACGTCCCAACGCAGAAACGATAGCCGCCATAGAGGAAGCGCGGGAAATCGCAGGCGAAAAGCGCGCCCGCTTCAAATCACGCGAAGAACTCTTCAGAGCACTGGATGGCGATAAGCCGTGAAAGGCCCAAAAGCTGTATCAAAGCGAACGACTTTGCCGCGAATGTGCGATTTTACGAAGCAGTTTATGAAAGACTGGAAACGGCTGAATGATTCCGGGAGTGGCGCGATCATCGGGAATGCCACATCGGTGGAGACTTTCTGCTGATCTACAGGCTCGACGAGGCCGATGATCTTGTCGTCTTCACACGCGCTGGAACCCATTCCGATCTGTTTAGATAACCCTCACCGGCGCACGGAAACCCGCGCGATATCCCGCAGAAACTCCTCGCGCACCACCTCCCCCATGGGGCGTTCAGACGCTTTGTCGTTGACCCGCAGCCGTGCGAAGACAATGTGCTGGCCTTCGCGTTCGGCCCAGCCCACGAACCAGCCGAAGGGGCGGGTCGTGTCGGGTTTGCCGTCATCGCCCTTCAGGTTGCCCGTGCCCGCGGTGCCGTGCACGCTCCACGCCTCAGCCGCATCGAAAACGGGCATGATGGCGCGGGTCTTGGTTTGTGCGTCGCGCGTAAAGGGCAGATTGTTGGCCATCAGGCGACGCAGAAAACCCACCTGCTCGACGGGCGATATCTGCACAGCGTTGGCAAGCCAGTCGCTCATGCCCTTTGGCGTCGTTCCCGGGGCGGATGCCGAACCGGTATTGCCGAAACCCAGCCGCTTGACATAGCTGGAGAATTTTTCAGGCCCCAGGCGATTGGCGATGTCGACACCATACCAGCGCACATCGTTCTTTTGCCATGCGGTAGGATCCACCCGCCTTCGATCCGGTGCGGCGTTGTCCATGCCCTCCTGCCAGTCCCAGACCGGGTTGAATTCGTCCAGCAACAGGCCGGAATCAAAACCGATCAGTGCCAGCGGAATGTTGAAGGTCGCGCCCGGCGATGCACGCTTGTCGCAAGCGCCCTGTTGGGTGATGACAGCGCCGGTTTCCACCGATGTCACGAAGGTGCATTCGAAAGGCTGTTCGGCCCGGGCAAGAATGGGATACAGACCCACAACGGCGAAACTGACGGCTGAAAGGACGGCGAACCGGGGCAGCATGCATTTTCCTTGTATGTCCGGCCATCATCACGGCCAGCAACCAACGGAGAGATAAGGTGATGTCGGTTCTTAAAAGACAGTTGGGGCAGGAATAGGACGGACGGGCGCACACCCTATCGACGCTGCGCCTTCGGCTGCTCGCCTACCGTCAGCGGCCAGTCCACCACGTAGTTTTCGAAGTCGTCCACCTCGACCTGCTTTTCGTTGATGGTGCGCCCGCGTGCGGAAATACCCGCCATATGCACGGTTTCGGCATCCCCCGAAACGAGGTGGTGCCACCAGTAGAGGTCCTCGCCATCGCGCACCAGAGCGTAGGCGCAGGTCGGCGGCAGCCAGCCGATTTCGTTGACGAGCTTGAGGTTAAGCTGAATGCAATCCGGCACCGTATCAAACCGGTTGGGGTAATCGGAACAGGCGCAGCTATCTCCATCCAGCAACTGGCAGGAGACGGATGTGAACACCACCTCGCCGGTGTCCCAATCTTCCAGCTTGTTGAGACAGCACAGGCCGCAGCCGTCACACAGGCTTTCCCACTCGGTGTTACTCATTTGCGCCAGTGATTTCGTTTTCCAGAAGGGCGCGTCACTCATCGTTAACATTTCCGTTCCATTTTGCAGCATCGGGCGGCAACGTGATCCCCGTATGCCATATCGCAATCTACCGGATTATGAGATAATCGCGAAATCCGGCAGAGGTGTGTGATGGTGGAATGACCCGCGCAAGGTCGCTGCGTCAAGCAAATGCTGGCGAGATCGAACAGGAATACGTTTCAGGTGCAGGAAGACAACAACAAGAAACCGGCGCGACGGAAACGCCATCTTCTGCTGCGCATCGATTCATGGATCGATTCCGGCCTGTGGACATCTGCGTCGCGCGTCTTCGACTTCTGGGAAGAGGTGACCATCGCATCGCGCAAGCTGCATGTGCGCGGCTGGAAAAAATTTCTCATCAACATTGCCGACGACGCCCTGACGGTTGGCACTGCGGGCACCGTTCTGATGCTGGCGCTGGCGCTGCCCGCCTTTGAGGAGACCAAGAAGGACTGGCGCTATCGCGGTGATTTCGCCGTCACCTTCCTCGATCGTTACGGCAACACCATCGGCCATCGCGGCATCATCCACGAAGATTCCGTGCCGATCGACCAGATGCCGGACCATTTCATCAAGGCCGTTCTTGCCACCGAAGACCGGCGCTTCTTCGAGCATTTCGGCATCGATTTCATCGGCCTTGCCCGCGCCATGAGCGAAAACGCCCGCGCCGGCGGCGTCGTGCAGGGCGGCTCCACGCTGACGCAGCAACTGGCCAAGAACCTGTTTCTGACCAATGAGCGCTCGCTGGAACGCAAGGTCAAGGAGGCTTTTCTGGCATTGTGGCTGGAAGCCAACATGTCCAAGAAGGAAATCTTGAGCCTTTATCTCGACCGCGCCTATATGGGCGGCGGCACGTTCGGCGCAGCAGCGGCGGCTCAGTTTTATTTCGGCAAGAACCTGACCGATGTGACGCTGGCGGAATCCGCCATTCTCGCCGGTCTGTTCAAGGCACCGGCGAAATACGCACCACACGTCAACCTTCCCGCAGCGCGTGCGCGCGCCAACACGGTTCTCTCCAACCTCGTGCAGGGCGGGTTGATGACCGAGGGACAGGTTGTCGGCGCACGCCGCAACCCGGCAACCGTCATCGACCGCGAAGAGGTGCAGGCGCCCGACTATTTCCTCGACTGGGCCTTTGACGAGGTGCAGAAGCTGGCCAAGGAAGGCAAGATCAAGGATCATACCGTGGTGGTTCGCACCACCATCGATACTGGCCTTCAGCAGGCGGCCGAACAGGCGATGGAAGGCAGCCTTCGCGAATTCGGCGAAGGCTACAAGGTCAAGCAGGGCGCGATGGTGATGATCGAAAATGGCGGCGGCATCCGCGCCATGGTCGGCGGTCGTGACTATGGCGAAAGCCAGTTCAACCGCGCAACGGCGGCGCTGCGCCAGCCGGGCTCATCCTTCAAGGTCTACACCTACTCCGCCGCCATGGAAAAGGGCTACAAGCCGGAAACGCTGATTTCCGACGCGCCCGTAACATGGCGCGGCTGGTCGCCGCAGAACTATGGCCGGTCCTACGCAGGCAAGGTGACGTTGCAGACCGCCCTTGCCAAATCCTATAACACCGTGCCGGTGCGCCTTGCCAAGGATGTGCTGGGCACGCAGATCATTGTCGATACGGCCAAAGCCATGGGGGTCGCGACGCCGCTTCGCAGCGACAAGACCATTCCGCTCGGTACATCGGAAGTGACCGTGCTGGACCAGGCCACCGGCTACGCCGTCTTCCCGGCAGACGGCATGCAATCACGCCGCCACGGCATTGCGCAGGTGCTGGATTACGAGGGCAAGGTTCTCTACGATTTCGACCGCGACGAACCACCTGCGCAGCGCGTGCTTTCGGAAGAGGCCAATTCCAAGATGAACCGCATGCTGGTGACCATTCCCGTCGAGGGCACGGCAAAGCGAGGCGCTCTCGATAACGGCATCGTTTCCGGCGGCAAGACCGGCACGTCGCAATCCTATCGCGATGCCTGGTATGTCGGCTTCACCGGTAATTACACGACCGCGGTGTGGTTCGGAAACGACGACTTCACCTCCATGAACAACATGACCGGTGGGGCGTTGCCCGCCATGACGTTCAAGCGCCTGATGGACTACGCCCATCAGGGCATGGAACTGCGCGCCATCCCTGGCATTCAGAACCCGCTGCCGAATGGCACGCATCCAAAACCCGCCAACGGCGCAGCCATCGCCTCGGCAGACGCCAACGCCATGCCAGCCCTCACCCGCCCCCGCTCGCTTTCCGCCGAAGCCACCCGCGTCATCCGCTCCATCGGCAAGAAGCTGAAAGAAGCGTCGGCGCCGTCGTTGACGGTGCAAAAGTTGGCGGATGTCGGGAGCGATGGGGTGAAGCGGTAGTCGAAACCCGTCTTTGTGGACGTCAGAATAGGCAATGCGCGCGTCTGCGCTGGGGCTGGCAATCACTGCCCGCCTTCGAAAAGCCACATATATTGCAAAAATTATCCATTCTTGGTTGTGCACCCATAACGTAACGTGTCTTCACGGGAGTGTATTCAATGGCTTTAGAAGATCAGAGTGCATCCGCTTCCGGAGAAGGTGTGGTAATCGCCCTCTCGGCCGTTCAACTCGCGGCGGTCCTGGAAGGTGAGACGGTCGAACAGAGTGGTACGGTCGGAAACCGCGTGATCGGGGCGTTGCGGCTCCTGGGATGTGCTGCAGAAGGTGTGACCGCTGGAGCACTGCTGGTCACGCCAGAACCCACCGCACTGACGAAGATCGGCGGTGGCGCGCTGGCCCTTCACGCTGCCGACCAGTGCACGACCGGCGGGCGCCAGCTCTGGACGGGGCGTGACGAACGGTCCATCACGGAAAGAACCACGTCCAAACTGGCCAGAAGTCTCGGCGCAAGCCCCGCAAACGCCGACAACATGGGCATGGCCATGGATTTCCTGGTGCCGCTTGGCGGGGCCATGATGGCAGGTGCCGTTCGGGCCGCCGCCATACGCTCTGGTCGTATCTCGCTTGCGCAGCATGAGGCTCAGGCCGGAAGCCGCCTCGGCGGGCACACGATTGCCAGACATGTGGGCAAGGACGAAGCGTTTTTGCGGCAACGGATCGCAGATACGGCGTCAAGTCGCAAACCGCCTGCAGCAATATCGTCGTTCAGCAACTTGAGGATAGCCGAGGAGCAAGTCTCCCGTGCGTTGCGAGCCAATCAGGCGCGCATCGTGCAATGGTCTAAAACGGCTGCTCCGGGGACAACGCTCCAGCCACCGCTCGTTTTTGACGCAGGCCGTGTGATCGGACAGGGCGTCATACGCTCTTCCGGGCAGCTACAGCAAATGTCGAAAATGCGTATCGTGTTGAAAAAGGAAAGCTATAACGGCCTGACACACTATATTCTGACGGCATTTCCTGTTCCCTAATGAATGAACCGAGATGAGCACCAGCGACGATTTTCCCGCCCTTTCCGGCCTCGTGACAGGCTATTTCCATCAAGACATGGACCTGGAATACGACAGTATACCACAAGCGCTTGCAGGATACGCAGGCCTCACGGAGGAAGCGCGGAAGCACCAGCTACAGCATGAGATGGACACCTTTCTGGAGCGCTTTCACAACGATCTGGAAGGTGAGTTTTCCAGACGCTACTGGTTCGACTTCACTCCCGAAGTGATCGGACAAACGGTGCCGGAATTTTTCGACATGGTAAGGACGATCCTTGCCGATCCCGAAAGCTACTTGCGTTTCGAACCACGCAATTGAAATCGTGAAGGTTATGCTTCAGGACCCGGATAGCTGTAAACGCTTCGATCCGTAAAGCAGAGTGCCGCATGAATGTCACCGATGAAGAATTTCCCGCGCTTTTCGGTATCGTTGCCGGGGCCTTGCATCAAGACATCGATTTGGAATACGACACAGCTGCGCAAGCGCTGGCAGGATACGCACGCGCGACGAAATGTTTCGAGAAGCAAATGCTGCTTTCTGAAACGGAACGGTTCCTCGAACGGTATCACAACGATCTCGATGGCGAGTTCGCCCGGCGCTTCGGGTTTAATTTCACACCCAAATCCATAGGATATACAGTGCCGGAGCTTTTCGACATGCTCAGAACAATCCTGGATGATCCGGAGAGCTATATGCGTTTCGAACCGCGGAATTGATTGATAAAATCGCGATCAAGGTTCGGTAGTCGGCCGATGCCGACTTCAGTTTCTCGAAGGCAACTCTCCCTTTCTCAGGAATTTTCAGCGCCATTGAACATTCCTTTACAACTTCAGATTCAGCCTAAGCGCAGTTTGGTCTGGTGGCTGAAAACTCATCCATCCTGCAGCCGTCAATCCTGTGAGAAATGGAGATCAGCGACGAACTGGGCGAAGCTAGCAGAATACTGCGTGATCAGGCCATACTCCTGCGCCTCCTCGAAAGGTTCGGGCTCACCTTCATAGGCAACCAACTCGTGGTCCAGCAGAAAAATCTGGCCATATCTTTCCTCTGTCATGCACAACATGATGGCGTTGCCGCCAGCATCATTGCCGATGCACAGGAGCCCTTCAGGCAAAGGATAGGCACTGGGCTTGTCAAATTCCGCCTCGACTTCTCTCAGAGAGTTCATATGCCGCAGAAGCAGGTCGCGTTCTTCCGCGTCGAGATAGGATACTGCCGTTTCGAAGATCAAGCCGCCACCGGAGATAGTAAGAAATGCACGGTAATCCCCAGGCAGTGTCTTGCCAAGCTTGCGCTCGAAAGCCTTAAGTTGATCTTCCGTCGCACGCTCACCGCCCTCATTCCGGATCGCTCCAGCAAATTGCTCAGGTGTCATGGCCGGTCTCCTTTCAGTTGTGTTCTACAGCGTTGGATTTGCGCGTTGGGCCACAGCCCCTAGAATGCCCATGAGCGCCAGTGAGAGTGCGATATAGTTGAGTTTGGTGGCGGAGAAAGACTTTAGCTTCGATGGGCCACGAACCAGTCGAAGGCCGTAGTAGATGACGACATGGGCCGCCAAGAAAAAGCCAAGCGGGCCAAGAATCATCTGACCAAACGCCTCTCCCCAATTTCCATCGCTTGCCATCTGCGCAGCGTAAGGCGCGTTCAAAAAGCCCGCTATAAACAGTAGAACAAAGAAACATATGGTCAGATGCACGTGTGCCCCCTCAACCGCCACGAAAATCATCAACTCAAGGGTGTTTTAATTGTGGCGGGACGAAAAAAATCAGTGATCGTTTCGTGCACGTATGTCTTTGCAACCAAACTGGCTTCAAACCGTTCACGGTCACGCTAATTCGTCCAAGACGCAAAAGCCGTCAGGCGTATTTCCCGATCCCGGTTGGAGACCAGTTCATGAGCGATTCGACTGGCAGAGAAGCCTCTGCTTATCCTTTTCAATCTCTTTTCGTGCCGTTTCCGTTCGTGTGTTTCTCGATGGCGCTCGGGACTGATATTGCCTATTGGCAGACCGCCAATCTTTTGTGGCTAAATTTTTCGGCATGGCTGCTGTTTGCAGGCCTCGTGTTCGGCGGACTGGCATTGCTCGCCGGGTTCGTCGATCTGTTCCGGGTGCGCACGCGGCCGATGCGGCCTTCCCTGTTTTCAATCGTGCTTTTCATCGGCATGCTGGTCTTGGCACTGCTCAACAGTCTCGTTCATGCCGGTGACGGCTGGACAGCGGTGGTGCCTTACGGGCTGCTGATCTCGACCATGACATTCGTCGTGGCGCTGACGACCGTCGCCGCGTCTTCCCGCAAATATGCACGACTGGCCTGGAGAGTATGATGATCGCGCGCCGCCTTGTTCACACCTCTGTTCTGATGGGCAGTGTTGCCCTCATCCTCTCTGCCTGCAATGAAGCGGATCAGTCCTTCGACCCGGCACAGCAGATCGGGGCCGACCCGGTTCTGCCGGAGCCGTCTTCGAGCCTTATTCCCGACCTGAAGGTGGCCGAGGTCGTCGGTTGGAAGGATGGCGAGACGCCGACTGTGCCGGAGGGTCTGAAAGTGACCCTATACCAAAAGGACCTCGCCAACCCACGGACCGTGCACACGCTGCCCAATGGCGACGTTCTGGTCGTCCAGTCGCGCGGGCCGAAGGGACAGTCCCCATCGCGGCCGAAGGACATTATCCGTGGCTGGATCATGGCCATTTCGCACGGCGAGACGCGTCCGCAGAAGGAAAGCAATCTCATCACGCTGCTGCGCGATACCAACCGCGATGGCACTGTCGATGAACGCCACGATCTGCTGACGAAGCTGGATTCGCCTTTCGGTGTCGCCTTTGCCGACAATACGCTCTACGTCGCCACCGCGAGCGAGATTCTTGCCTATCCCTACCAGCTTGGGCAGAACGACATCACCGCCGAACCAAAGCTGCTCACGCCGCTTCCCGGCGGGCCCATCAACCACCATTGGACCAAGGATCTGGCGCTGAGCCCCGATGGCAAGTTTCTCTATGCTTCCGTCGGCTCCAATTCCAACATTGTTGAAAATGGCATGGAGGCGGAAAAGAACCGCGCCGCAATTTTGCAGGTCGACCGTCAGACAGGTGCGTTCAAGCTGTTCGCATCCGGCCTTCGCAATCCCAACGGCCTTGCGTTCAACCCTGAGAGCAAGGAGTTATGGGCAGTTATCAACGAGCGTGACGAGCTGGGACCGAACCTCGTTCCCGACTACATGACATCTGTAAAAGAAAACGGGTTCTACGGCTGGCCGTGGAGTTATTATGGCAATCATGTCGATGCCCGTGTCTACCCGCCCCGCCCGGATATCGTTGCAACGGCCATCAAGCCGGACTACGCTTTATCCAGTCATGTGGCCGCGCTTGGCCTCACCTTCACGCTCAACTCCGCCATGCCTGCAGCCTACGCAAACGGCGCTTTCATCGGCGAGCACGGCAGTTGGAACCGCAACGCCTTCAACGGCTACCGGGTGACCTATGTGCCATTCGAAAACGGCAAGCCATCGGGCAAGACACAGGACGTGGTGACCGGCTTCATTCAGGGTGACAATGCCAGAGGCCGTCCCGTTGGCGTCGGCATTGATGGCACAGGCGCCTTGCTGGTGGCGGATGATGCGGGGAATTCGGTCTGGCGCGTGGCGGCAGCCGATGGCACTGTGACACCGGCCCCCATCGCGACCGATGATGTATCGGGTGGCGGCGCGCAAGCCATGGCAGCTCCCGCCAACTAAGATGCAGCAATGGCCGGCTTCAACGTCGCCGGCCATTGCCTGTTCATCTCTTTCAGGCGGAACTTTTGGAAAACACGTGAATGCGCCGATGTCCGACGCGCATCATCAATATCCTCGAGGGAAAATCAGAACGGCTTCCTTCTCCCCATTTCCCCCAACTGAAATCAATGCTAACCCTCAGCTGTTCCAAAACGGGAAAACAGCGTGTTCCGAGTTCCATTTCTTGTTGCAATCTCGCTTCTGGTCGCCTTCGGGGGCGGAATTTTATCCACGCTTGCGGCGCTGGAAGCCACCGACGGTTTCGGCTCCATCAAGATCGGCGCGTGGGATGCCTTTCCCGAAGCGCAGACGATCGAGGCAGATCCCTACGCCAAGTCGCACAGGTCCGATGCGGGCAAGCTGCTGTATGGGACAGCCGAAGGTCTGAGCTTTACCGCCTCAACCGATAGCGATGGCCAGCGCCTGACCGGTCAGTGCCGGTATCGTTTGACTGGCAACGTGCCCCCTTCCCGCTTCTGGACGCTTTATGCAGCAGACCAGCAGGGCAATCTTCTGGATGACGGCTCTGGCCGCCCCTTCGCGCTCAATTCCCGCACACTTTTGCACGGGCCTGATGGCGGCATGGATATCAGTGTGGCCGCCAGCGCCCAGACCTACAATTGGCTTTCGGTGCCACAGGGTCGCAATTTCAAGCTGGTTCTGACATTGCTGGATACGCCGGTGGCGGGCAGCACGGGGCTCATCGACATCAAGATGCCGGATATCCGCAAGGCAGGATGCGGCAATGCTTAAGGTCGTCTTCGCTGTTTTCGTCGGGCTTGTGGGTGCAGCCGTCCTGCACTTGATCATTTTGCTATCGACGCCGCATTTTTCCAACCGCGATGCCTATACGCGTGCGGTCGCAGAAGGCGGGTCGAACCAGTTTCACCTTCTGGATGACAGCCGTGAAAAGACGGAGCTTGGCAGCGGCGATCCCTTCATGCGGGTGGCCGTGTGCACCTTCGACATCGCGGACAAGCCCATGCGTCTTGAGGCGTTCGGGGCGGTTCCCTTCTGGTCTGTGGCGATTTTCGACAGCGCATCCAATGAAATCTTCAGCATGAACGACCGCACCTCTGCCGGAGGCGAGTTGGATATTCTGGTCGCCAATCAGGTGCAGCTGGCCGCCATTCGCAAGTCACAGCCTGCTGCCCTGTCGCAGTCCATTCTGGTGGAAGCAGCCCAGAGCAAAGGCTATGCGGTGCTGCGCACCATGGTGCCGCAGCCAAGCTTCGTGGAGGAGGCGACGCGGTTTCTGAGCGAAGCAAAATGTGCAGTAGCGCCATGGCAGTAGACTGCCTTCACGCGTCACCCTGAGGAAGCCTATCCGGCATCCTTGATGGCGGCAAGCTTGCGTTTGCGCGGTTTCTTCTGCGCATCCATCTTGATGTCGATGATGGGGCGTTCATAGCGCACGCCGGTAAAGAACAGAAGTTGCGCAGGTCCGCCTGCGGTGTTCTCCGGTGGCGCCGGTCGGCTGAGGCGGCGCGTGGCCGCATAAAACGAGATAATGTCTGCCATAATCTTCTCCCTTCAGGGGCATGACGATTGATTTTGATCAGAGTGCGCGGATCGTGCGAACGCGCGGGAATGCCATCACCACAAACATTGTGCATCTCCAGTCCACAGACTGGCATGGGAGACGTATGCGCGAGAACGGGGCTTGTGCCTGCCGCCTCGCCTGCCAGATATCGCACCCTATGGGATGCGCCGAATCTCTGGCTGCTTCAGGCATTAAAAACACGCAAAGATTAACCGATCGTTAATCCTAATATTCTCGTGCCAGCACAGAATTCATTACAATTCGATCTGTTGCATAAACCATTCATCGAGACTGCGTTCACAGTCCTGTGAATACAGATTTCGGTCTCCTTTTAAAAGCGCTTGAAAAAATTGACGAATTTCAAGCGCTCCAGAAAATTACGGGTTAATTTTCCACCATGGCGTGTTTGACGCATGTCGTTGGCGTCATGTCTAACGCGCTGAGCCGCCATGATGTCGGTCAGGGGCTCGTCGCTCGGTGTTACACGCACGGTCGACGAGTTCCCGCTAGCGCGTTCTGAGGCGATATCCCGACGTCGCCCACGTTTCTCATTTCAAAAATATATTCTTAAAATTCGCTGTGAATAAGCGCAAAAAACCGCTTTGCCCCATGGCTGGTTAACAGGACGTCAACACGTTTGATCTAATTTGATCATAGTGTTTTGTTTTGCGTCTGTTGGGTATTGCGTTGACCGACCGGTTTCGAGAATTAGAGAGGCCAAGGGCCGAGAGGAAGAAAGACGTGGTGCTGATGGCCACCGTATCGAGTTTTGAAGGTCTTTCTCATCCGTCCAGGTCAGAACTGCGCCAGTTCGCGGAATTGTTTCTGCCGTTGTTTTCCGCCTCCACACCAGAGGCGAAGCGGGAGGCGATTGCGGCCTTGTCTCAAAACCCGAACGTGCCGTCGGCCGTCGCCTTCTTCATTGCCAGCCAGCCGATTGCGCTCTCTGCGCCATTCCTTGTCTCGTCCAAATGTCTGGACGACGACACGCTGATTACCATTGCCCGCACGCAAGGCGGCGCCCATGCGCGCACGATCGTGCGTCGGGATGACCTGTCGCCCACTGTCATCGACGCGTTGGTCGGCCTTCGGCATTCGCGCCCGGCGGTTCGCTCTGGCGCGGACGATGCGGAGGCTGCAACACCAGACCTGTCGCTTTTCACCCAACAGACCATTGCGGACCGTGAAGAGGATTTGCGCCGGCAGTTGCGCACCATGGCGCGGCAGCTCAACCGGTCCCAATCGGACAGTCTGGGACGTCGTCGTCTGACCGATGTGCAGGAAGCCCTGCTTATTCGCTTCGCCCGCGCCCGCGATGCCCGCCAATTCTGCCGTGCCCTGTCGGACTCGCTTGCAGCCAGCCATTGGTTATCGGAACGGCTGATGCTCGATATTTCCGGCCAGCAGCTGGCAACGACCATGGTTGGCCTGGGCATGGAATTCGTGGACGCAGCCTTCGTGCTGGAAAGCTTCTACCCGCATCTGAAGGTTCGCGATGGCGATATGTCGCGCGCGGAACTGATGATTGACAGCCTCGATGCCGCCCAGTGCGAAGACCGCATCGAACGCTGGCGTCGTGCAGATAGCGACACGGTCGATCCCAACAGGGAGAACGTGGAGATGCGCGACGATGCGCATGAGCGGCTGGTTGTGAGACGGTAGTTTTCAAAGGGCTGACGCAAGATCGAAGATGGCTGCCCTGGTCAGACAAGCTCTAACAAGCCTTCCACACTTTCCGTCTCCAGTTCAAGAACCCACAGATCGCTGTCGAAACGGCGCTCCTTCTCCAGCAATGCCTCGACATCCTGCGCCTCAGCGCCCGACAGGCGTTGTTCGAAGCGGCGTTGTGACCTTGCCTCCTCGTCATCGGACAGGCTTTGGGGTGCGGGACCGTAGAGGTTCTCCAGACCAGTGCGAAGACGCTGGCGGATGAAGATGGCGCCCGCGGCCTCTGCCCCCTTGCGTTCCACGGCGGCGAAATCGCCCGCCGAAAAGACACGGCGAATGAGGGCGGAAACGAACATCTCGGATTTGAGGCGCATGCTCACTCGATATCACAGAGCGCCGATGGATTTCAGCTTTTTCAGCACCGCTTCGCTGGGCTCCCCGGTTTCGGGCAGACGGTAGTGCTTTTCGAAGTTCCTGATAGCGGTGCGTGTCTGCTCGCCCGGAACACCATCCACCTTCACATCGGCATAGGCGATGTTGACCAGACCCTGCTGGATTTTCGCCACCAGATCCTTTTGCGCAGGCTTGGGCGCATTGCCTGATGTCAGCGATACGGACTGCGGCTTTGGCTGTTGGGCGTCGGCGTTGCGAATGGCGGCGGCGACCGGATCGATAGCAACGCCACCGGAATTCGGCTCGGCCGGGCGATCCTTCGGCAGGGCCTTGGGAATGGCGGCAACGGTGGTTGCGCTGTCGATCTTCATGGCCGAGAGAACGCGGCTTGTGGGTTCGCCCGTCTGCTCCATGCCGACGGTTTCCTCGAAGAAGAGAATGGCCGCTGTCGTGCGTGGACCGGGCATCCCGTCTGCCGGGCCTTCATACAGGCCCCGGCGGGCCAGTTCCCTCTGGATTTCGGCCACGAGTTCCGATGGCTGGTGCGCGGTGGCTTGCGGCTCCGACTGCGTGATGACCGACGCCACATCGGCAGGTTGGGCGGCCGCCGGGGCGGATGGCGCCTGCGGCGCATCGCCTGGTCGTTCTATGCGGAATGTCGTGACATTGCCGTTTTCACCGAGGTCCGAGGCGACGCGATAGCCGGGAATGCCGTTGGGGTTTTCCTCGTCGCGCGTGCGCAGGAAAGGCGATGGATGATGGCCAGGCTGATACCACAGAGCGTTCGCGGCAACGAAGCCGAAGACCACAAAAAACGAGGCGCTGCCGCCCACCAGTTTGGGATGCCGCAGGATGTGTTGCCCCATGGCGAGTGCTGCCACAGAAACGAAACCGGGCTCTTTGCGAGCCGGTGTTTTCCTAGGCGATTTTCGCTTTGGCGCGGCCATCCGCAACGTCCTCCTTCATCATCTTGCTCGCGCCAGCAACCTGTGGCTTGAGACGTGGCGGAAACTCCACCGGAACACTGGCATCATCGAAATCCGAGCCTTCAACATAGCCCGAGCCATCGGCAGGCAGAAGGATGGTGACAACGGTGCCTTCACCGGCACGGCTGGAAATCGCAAAGCTTCCGCCGTGCAGTTCCACCAGCCCCTTGACCAGAGCCAGACCCAGACCCGTGCCCTCATAGCGGCGGGTAAATTCATTCTGCACCTGCATGAAGGGCTGGCCCAGAAACGCAATCTTGTCAGCCGCGATGCCGATGCCGGTATCGCTGACGGTCAGCTTCAGTGTGCCGCCCTCCAGCGATGCATCTATGGAGACCACACCACCCGATTCGGTAAACTTGATGGCATTGCTCGCCAGATTGATCAGAACCTGCTGGATGGCGCGCTGATCTGCCACCACTTCGCCGATATCTCTTTGAACGCGGCTGGTCAGCGTCAGGCCCTTCTGCTTGGCCTGAAGACCCAGCATGCCTTCACAGGTGGCGATGGCATCGGTCATGCTGAACGGCTCCATGATCAGCTCGTAGCGGCCCGCTTCCAGCTTGCTCATATCCAGCATGGTGTTGACGACCGACAGAAGGTGCGCGCCGGACTGGCGGATGAGCGACACGTATTCGCGCTGACGGTCATTTTCCAGCTTGCCGAAATATTCGCCTGCCAGAATATCAGAAAAACCAAGGACGGCGTTGAGCGGCGTGCGCAATTCGTGGCTGACAGCCGCCAGAAACCGCGACTTGGCGTCGTTGGCCTGTTCTGCCTCGGTGGCTTTGCGAACCACCTCCTTGCGCAGAATTTCCTTTTCGGTGATGTCACGCATCTGGCCGACAACGCCGATCAGCCTGCCGCTGCCATCCCGCTCTGCGGTCATGTCGATGCGTGCGTAGAGAAACTGGCTCTGGCGAACGCCAATGGCGTTTTCAAAGCGCAGATCGGCAACCGCGTTCTCGTGACCCTGGCGCAACGTATCGAACGCCTGCATCAGCCCGATGCGGTCCGACACATGCACCAGCTCGGCGAAGAGGTGGCCTGTGCAGTTCTGGAAATGGACCGGAAATTGCCTGAGATCGCGACCCGAGACACCTTTGACGATGCCGTGCTCATCGAAGAACAACATCAGGCCGGGCATATGTGTGGTCGACACCATGTTCTTGTTTACGGGTGCGGCGACGATGTCTTTCATCTGCGGCCTGCGAAGCGCAAGCACGCATGCGGCGGCGGCAAGGAACACGGCGACGACTGTCGCGACGCCCAGTGGCAGCGCGACGGAAACGGGGAAGGCAAAGCAGAAAACGACAGGGACGACGAAGACAGCCGCGACGCCCGAGGCAACCAGTCTGCGCAACGCATGCACCGTGGCGACCCGTACGCTGGCATCTTCTTCCATGCGCGAAAGCCACATGCCAGTGGCATGATCGATCGACGCAATCGCTTTTTCCGTTATGTTACGCAATACCTGAACACCGAATTCCAAATGGGCGAAAGAGCCCTTAACCATGGCTGACAATAGAGGCCCGCGGCTTAAGGAAAGGCTAAAAGGGAACCCTCCTCCCCCGGTTAAAGCCGTGCGGAATCCCATTTCGGCGCATTTGCCCAAGACTTTGCGTTTCATGGTTAATGGCAGGTAAGCGAAGGATTTCGTTATATTTTTCCCATTGTGTTAATCTTTGTGGCAGGCAATCGGCGCTTGATCCCCTGCATTTGTTGGCGCCCGCCGCAATTATGCTTAACATCAGCAGTTAAAACTTGAACGAAATGCGCAAGATCGTTCAGCGACGGAACAAATAGCTACAATTTGAATTAAATCCCGACGTTTTTCGCAAATGGCTGTTGGTCTGTTGGGGATAGGGTGTTTGCAAGCCCGAAACGAAGCAAACGGAACAGGGCAGATACGGATGACCCGAAAAGGGCGGCGTTATAACAGGGTAGTTTCGCTATGTGGTTTCTGATCAAGTCGTCGATCTTCTTTTCGCTGGTTCTGGTGGCGCTGTCCTATTTTGGCGGTTCGCAAGACGGCACATCGCAGACCTCGCAGATGAATGTCGCAGGCGCCGTATCGGCTGCCAGCGAGGCCTACCACTATGTGAGCGCCATCTGCGTCGAAAAACCCGATGTCTGCGTCAAGGGCGCCGAGACATTCCACGCTCTGGGCGAAAGAGCCCGCGAAGGCGCGAAGGTCGCCTATCAGTTGATTGATGCCCAGCTTGCCGACAACGAGCCTGTCACCAAGATTGCCGAGGCCGCATCTGTGAAACCCGCCGTGACCATGCCTGCCGAGACAATTGACGTGGCACAGCAAAGCGACGACATCAAAACCGGCACCATCAAATCGCAGCCCTACGTGCCCCTGCCCCAGCGCCGCCCGGCACAGTGAGCCGCAAAGACTGCATGGTACCATTGGCGATATATCCTTATCGCAAACCCGCTTGCGGCCCATCTTTGGGCCGCCTGACTGCCCGACTTGCCAAGCCCTGCACGAGTTGCTTCGTCGCAGGGCTTTTTTTCGTGCCGACAGCGGTTCAATTCAAGAGAGGTTTGGCCTATATGCTGGCTTAGACATAAGGGATGATGGATCAATGGCTTCTCTCGACAAGATCATGGACGACTTTGAGTTCCTCGACGATTGGGAGGATCGCTACCGATATGTGATCGAACTTGGCAAGGAACTGCCCGATCTGGCAGACGAGAAGAAGACGGTCGACAACAAGGTGCAAGGCTGTGCCAGCCAGGTCTGGCTCGTCAGCCACAGCGATGGTGCGGCCGATCCGGTGTTGACCTTCGAAGGCGATTCCGACGCCCACATCGTGCGCGGCCTGGTCGCCATCGTCATGGCGGTCTATTCCGGAAAAAAAGCCTCGGATATCGCCAAACTCGATGCCATCGACGTCTTCGGCAAGATCGGCCTTGTTGAACACCTCTCCTCCCAGCGCGCCAACGGCCTGCGCTCGATGATCAACCGCATCCGCGCCGAGGCGCAGGTGCTGGCGGCTTGATCTCACACAACAGGTCGGTACCCATCGGCACCCCAGTGGTGGCTATCCCGTCTGCGAACGGAGGGCTGGGGTGGGGCATAGTGGCGGGACAGGGCGAGCAAGGCTGTTCGCAGCATGAGTTTGGCTGAACGGACCGGCCATTGGCGTTCGCGCTCGACCAATTCCAGGCCCTTTTCGAAACAGCAGACATCGATAGCGACGCCGGAGAGTTCGGGGCCCATGGCGTCTGCGGCGTTTGAGACGCGCAGGCGCGCGGCCATGGCGGTGTCACTCAAGTCTTGTGCGCCGTTGGTTTGTCCTTTGGTGCGCTTTGCCAGACGCGGCTCCCATGATGCGGTGATGCGCGGGCTCAAATGGCCGCGATGGAAATCTTGGGCCAGCCTCTCGCCTGCGTCGAGCGCCTCTGCGGTAAAGAAGCCCTGTCCATCACGATCCTTCAAACGCGCCAGCGCCATCAGCGGTGTGGACAATTCGTTGCGTCGCACGCTCTGCCGGGCGCCATCGACCTCTATGGAGACGACGTCCGACTGGCGGTGCTGCTCTTGAAAAATCTCATCCCGTTCCTTGACCATGGCGCGCTTGAGATAGGCACTGGCGGCGCTTTCGCAGACCAGGTTTCCGCCCTGCCAACGCACCAGCCCCATCGACACGGCCTTGTCGAGCGGAGGACCTGCCATCAGCAAAGGCTGAGGCGCGGTGTCAATGGCAATATCGAAGATGCCGTTGACGTCTTTGACGCGAGCGGTGTTGCGGCCGATGAATTTGAGCAGCCGGATAATGGCCTGATCCGGTTTGCTGTGGGCTTTGCTCCCTTTCTCAGTCATGTGCATCGGTCTCCAGCAGCGCGACGAGGGATTTGCACCTCTCCTCGACAGCCGTCACGAATGCGTCGAAGCCGGGATCGTCGCGGCGATCTTCCACATGCTGGCATGTGAGACTGACCGTGGAGCGGTCGCGCCCGAAGCACACAGCGACTTCCGGAAGCGGCAGCGAAAGAACGACATGGCAGACATAGATCGATATTTGCCGGATATGCGACATGGCATGCCTGCGGTCCCGCCGAACCGTGTCACGCTCGACGATCTCGGCAAACATATCGCAGGTGATCTGGCGGACATGTTGGCAGGCCTGACGTTGCGCCGCGGTGACGTTTGGCAATGGCAGATGTGCCATGATGGTCGAGGGATAGGGACCTATGGTCCCGGGCCGATGGGGCAATGCGATGAGCGACATGGTGAAATTCCTCATAAATAGGAATTAATTCATACACCACGAAAAACGAGCTTACAATCTCTGAAATAGGCCCCACGCCATAAGCGTTTGAAATCAATCGGAACTATTTCAGTTCAAATGAAAAAAGGACTATTTTCTCATGCCTGCTGGGCGTCACGCACAAAAAAGCCGGTCACTCGGACCGGCTTTTCCTATTTTTTGAATTGCAGATATCAACGTGCGGATTTACGACGCTGGCCGAGGCCCATTTCCTTGGCGAGGCGCGAACGCGCTTCTGCATAGGCTGGAGCAACCATCGGGTAATCCATCGGCAAATCCCACTTTTCGCGGTATTCTTCCGGAGTGATGCTATGATGCGTCGTCAAATGACGCTTGAGCGACTTGAACGAACCACCGCATTCCAGGCAGATGATCTGATCATCCTGAACCGATTTGCGCACAGACACCGCAGGCTTCTGCTTTTCGACGTTGACCGCTGCCACGACCGGGGTCGAGGTGCCGCTGAGGGCTGTGTGGACATCTGAAATGAGGCCTGGAAGCTCCGTGACCGGAACGACGTGGTGGCTAACATAGGCAGCTACGATATCTGCCGTCAGTTCGACAAGCAGATCCTGAGCGCCGCCATATGTAGTTTCCGTCATCTATATCTCTCCTATTCGTATCTTCAAAAGCATAGGCTCATCGGCCTTTTGCCCTTGAAGTGAAGTTAACCCCAAGGTCGATTTGCGATCGAATGAAGCATCCGGCCGGGCTTTCCACACGGCGCAAGATTTCTTTCCATAACTGCAGAAATCGAAATAGATATCCGGATATTTTCCAATGGAGATAGTTTAGCCATCAATAAAATGTCTAACCGGACTATCGATATCGCAGGACGCAAATCAACATCATCTACTTTACCTACCGTGGATAACACCAAACCAAAAAAAGTCCAATTATTATTTTGGACTATTTCAGAAGAAATTGCACTTGTTTCATCTACTAGAAATCATAGATGACAAAGTTAAAATATGCTCAAAAATCCAATACAGCAATAGTCTAGCAAACAGATCAACTCAACTTAAGGTCTGCTTTACGCTGATCTATTACGGTTGTAGAGGACAGTCGATAACCAACCTGATGCGCAGCTTTGGCAAGCAAATGTGCGGATACTGGGGCAGTCAGAACAACAAAGAGAAACCCGACGAGGCAGCGCGCAAAAACAGCAACCTCGAGTGAATTGATGCCGACGCAAAGAAGAAGAAGTCCCGAGCCGACAGTCCCGGCCTTGGAAGCGGCATGCATGCGAGTATAAAGGTCGGGAAAACGGTTGATACCAATGGCCGCGATAAGTGAAAACGTTGCGCCGCACAGCAAAAGCAGACTGACGAGAATGGCGAGGAACCAGCTCATTTTTTTGCTCCTTTCACGTTTTTCCGCTTGGGTTTTCTGCCCGCACCTGACGAGGATGCGGGCAATACATCCGTCCCATCCAGGATCTGCCTGGCCCTTTTGCCCTCTTCCGGTCGGCGCGACAGAACGAAACGCGCAAATGCAACCGTTGCAAGAAAGCCGACAAGGCACAGGGCGATGGCGATATCGACATAGAGATCGAAGCCAGTACGAATGGCGATGACGGCGATAAAGCCGATGGCGATACCGACCAGCGTGTCCAGCGCGATGATTCTGTCCGGCAGGGTCGGCCCCACCACCACCCGGTAGACCGCCAGAAGGAAAGCCACGGACAGAATGATGGAAGCACCAATGGTGGAAAAGGATAGCAGCGCGTCAGGGGTCACTTGCGAAACGCCTCCATGATCTTGCGCTCGAAGCCATCGGCAATCGACCGCTTTGTGGCCTCGACATCGCTGCAATCCAGGGCATGGATATAGAGGATGGCGCGGTCGTCCGAGACATCGACCGACAGCGTGCCGGGGGTGAGCGTGATGAGATTGGCCAGAAGCGTGATCTCGAAATCGCTCTTCACCGCCAATGGATAGGCAAATATTCCGGGCTCCAGCACCAGCTTCGGTCTGGTGACCGTTTTCGCGACCGTCCAGGCCGACAGGGCCAGTTCCTTGAAGAACAGGAGGGCCAGCGACAGGATCGCGGGGATGCGCGCCCAATAGGTTTCGCTTGGACCAAGCTGGTGGCGAACGATGCCGATGGACAGCGCTGCGATCCCCATGCCGAACAGAAGATTGGGGACCGTATAGCTGCCGGAAATGGCCAGCCAGACGAGCGTGAACAGCAGACCCAGAACGACATGTCTCATCTTACGGCTCCCTGTGGAAAGACGGAGCGGATGTAGGCGGCCGGATCTGCGAGACCGTCTGCCGCCTGCTGGCTGAGCTTCATCACCTGTTCGGGAAACAGACCAACGCCGATGACGAGCAGGGTCAGCGCCACGACGGGCGCGAGGCTGGGCGGATTGGCAACGGTCGCGACCGCCTTCATGCCGGGTGGTGACGGACGCCAGAAGCACAGAAGAAAGACGCGGGCAAATGCGATGGTGCACAGAAAGCCTGACACGAGAATGGATGCTGCCAGCCACCACGCACCGATATCAATGGCGGATTTGGTCAGCATGGCCTTGGGCCAGAAGCCGGAAAAGGGCGGCAGGCCGGAGCCTGCGAAAAACAGCGCCAGTGCCATACCCGAAAACACGGGCGCCTTGGTGTAGAGGCCGCTGAGATCCGACATCGTCCACGCACCGCCGATGCGGGCCGCATGGCCGATGGTCAGATAGAGTGCGGTCATGACGACAACGGAATTCAGCGCATAAAAGACGACGCCTCCCACCGCAGACGGTGAGCCGATGGCCACGCCTGCAAGCATGGTGCCGATACCGGAAATGACGATATAGCCCATCATGCGTCTCAGATCATTCTGCGCCAGCGCGCCCATGGCACCGAGGATCATGGTCAGAGCCGCGACGACGGCGATCACCAGGCTCAACTCATCCCGCTGCACCGGAAACAGCATGATCATGACGCGCAACAGTGCGTAGATGCCGACCTTGGTCAGCAGCCCCCCGAACAGGGCCGACACGACGATCTTGGGCGTATGATAGGATGCTGGCAGCCAGAAATTGACCGGAAAAGCCGCAGCCTTCATGGCGAAAGCCAGGGTGAACAGAGCAGCCAGCGTCATCAAGGGCGCTTCGCTGCCCGCCGTCGTCACACGCGCAGCGATATCCGCCATGTTGAGCGTGCCGAAGATGGCATAGAGATAGCCGACGGCGATCAGAAACAGCGTTGTACCGATGAGATTGAGCACCGCGTATTTCAGCGCACCATCGATCTGTTCCTTCGTCGAGCCCAGAACGATGAGGCCGAAGGAGGAGACGAGAAGCACTTCGAACCAGACATACAGATTGAAGATATCGCCGGTCAGGAATGCGCCACTCACACCTGCCATGAGCAGCATGAGAAACGGGTAAAAGCCGTAACGACGTCCAGCCTCGTCCATATCCGCGTTGGCATGGATGGCGCAGGCAAGGGCTGCGAGGGCACCCGCCAAAGCGAGGGACGCGCCCGTCACATCGGCCGTAAACGCAATGCCGAAAGGCGGGAGCCAGCGGCCCATGACCATGGTGAAAGGACCATCCACCACCACCTTCCACAGCAGCGCAGCATTGATCGCCACCAGCAGGAACAGGCCTGAAATGGCGATTGCGGCGTGAAGGCGGGTGGAGCGGCGCACCATCATCAGGATAGCACCTGTCGTGATGCACAGTGCGACGGGCAGGATGATCAGCCAGTCGGCCAGCGGCGTTGCCTGCATGACGAGGGCTGTAGACAGATCGATGGGCGTAGAACCGGAAGCGGCCATGTGTGTCTTGTCCGTTTCTCAATAGCCGAGCGGCGGAAGCGGTTCACGCGCCGGTTCTGCGGCACGCATTTCATTGGTGTCGTCGGTCTTCAACGCCTGGAACGCCCGCCAGACCAGCACGGCCAGAAAGCAGAAAAAGCAGAAGGAGATGACGATGGCCGTAAGGATGAGCGCTTGCGGCAACGGGTTTGCCGTCGTAGCCGCCAGCACATCCTCTCCCGCCCCGATGATGGGCGGCACCTCCCGTGTCAGCCTGCCTGCGGTAAACAGCAGCAGATTGACCGCATTGCCGAGGAGGGCGATGCCCAGCAGCAGGCGCACACTGTGGCGCGACAACATGAGGTAGATCGCGGCGGAAAAGAAAATGCCGACGAGACCGGAAAAGACCGCTTCCATCAGTCACGCTCCCTTTCTTCCAGGGCCAGTGCTATTGCGGTAAAGCCTCCGACCACGACGAGATACACGCCGATATCGAAGGAGATGACGGTGGCGAGCGGCACTTCCACGCCCGCAAGGCTGGGATAGATCCACAGCCCGGTCATGAAGGGAACGCCGACAAAGACCGAGACCATGCCGGACAGCGTGGCGAGCAACAGCCCGAAACCGGCAATCGACAGCGGGTCAAAGACGATGGCGCGCCGCACAGTTCCCACCCCGAAGGCGATGCCATAGACCGCAAGCGCCGACACGGCAATCAACCCGCCAATGAAGCCGCCACCGGGTTCGTTATGGCCGCGCAGCAGGACGAAAATGGAAAACAGCAGCATGAGGCTGGTGATGACCGGCGCGACGGTACGGAAGATCAGTGTGTTCATGCCCTGCCCGCCTTATCCGCGCCGGTTGAAGGTTTTGAACGGACCCGGATCAGCGCCAGAATGGCAAGACCGGTGATCATGACAACCGCGATTTCGCCCAGCGTGTCTGTGCCTCGGAAATCCACGATGATGACGTTGACCACGTTGTTTCCGTGGGCGATGACCTTGGAATAGGCACCGAAGAATTCGCTGAGGCTGGCATTGAACGGCTGTTGCGTTGCCTTCAGCAACATGAGCGCAAAGCCCGTGCCGCAGGCCAGCGCGATGCTGCCATCCAGCAACTTCTGACCTTTGCCACGGTGATCGGATGGCCACAGGCGCAGCCGGGTCATGACCAGCGTGAAAATCACGACCGACAGCGTTTCCACCATGAACTGGGTGAACGACAGATCCGGCGCACCGAACAGCAAAAACAGCACAGCGACAGCAAAGCCCTGAATGCCGAGCGCGACGATGGCCGTCAGACGGCTGGCCGCCGTCAGCACCGCGATCAGGCCGATGATGGCGATGACGATGAAGGTGAGTTCGTGAAACTGGATTTCTGACGGCCAGGAGGGCATGGACGGCACCTCGCCATAGGCAAAGATCGGCACCAGCAAAACGAGCGCGATCATGGCGAAGGTGGCGGTGACGTAAAATTCCAGCCTGCCCGGCTGAACCATGCGCGTGACGAAGAAGGACAGCTTGACCAGCCCGGATATGACGCGATCAAACGCTTTGTCCGGCCCCGGACCGGCCGCATCGAATGCACGGACCATCAGCCCGCGTGCCAGCGTCAATTTCGTATAGATCATGACGCCAAGCGCCACGGTGAACAAAGAGAGTGCCAGCGGAACACCGACATGTGGCAACAGCGACATGTCCACCGGGCGCGGCTCGCCTGCGATGGCCGTCGCCATGGGCGTCGAGACAACAGCGTGAAAAGCACCCGAAAACAAGGCTGCCAAAAGCCCGCCGAGCGCCAGGGTGACGGGACCAAGCCAGAGCAGGATCGGGCCTTCATGGGCATGTTTCGGCGTGGTCTTCGGCTTGCCGACAAAGGGTTTCAGCGCCACCGCGAAAGCGACGGCCAGCATCAGCGCGTTTCCGATGATGGCGATGCCAGTGAAAAGAATGGCGCGGGGATTGGCTTGCGCCAGCGCGTAGTAGATTTCCTCCTTGGCCAGAAAGCCGATGAACGGCGGCAGGCCCGCCATGGAAATGGCCGCTGCCAGTGCGGCGATAAAGGTGATGGGCATGGCTTTGCGCAAACCGCCAAGCTTCGTCACGTCTCGCGTTCCCGCTTCATGATCGATAATGCCTGCGACCATGAACAGCGCGCCCTTGAACAGCGAATGCGCCACCAGATACAGCACCGCCGCCTCGATGGCGTGCTCTGTCCCGAAACCCGTCAGCATGACCAGAAGGCCGAGCGACGACACGGTGGTATAGGCCAGCATCAGCTTCAGATCCGTCTGGCGGATGGCGAGACATGCGCCCGTCAGCATCGTCAGCCCACCGAAGAAGGGCAAGAGGATTTCCCAGGCTGCCGTGTCGCCCATGACAGGGTTCAGCCGCATCAACAGATAGACGCCCGCCTTGACCATGGTGGCGGAGTGCAGATAGGCCGAAACCGGCGTTGGCGCTTCCATGGCGTTGGGCAGCCAGAAGTGAAACGGGAACTGTGCCGATTTGGTAAAGGCACCACCCAGCACAAGCAGCAGCGTGGCGAAATAGAACGGGCTCTGGCGCAACACGTCATTGCCGTGCACCAGCAGGGAAAGCTGCGTTGTGCCGCTGATGTTCCAGATGAAGATGATGCCTGCCAGAAGGGCGAGCCCGCCACCGCCGGTGACCACCAGCGCCTGCAAGGCTGCGCGCCGGGATGCTTCGCGGCGGTGATCAAAGCCGATGAGCAGGAAGGATGTGATCGAGGTGAGTTCCCAATAGACGAACAGCATCATCAAGCTGTCCGACACAACGACGCCCAGCATCGCGCCCATGAACAGCAGAAGAAAGGCCAAGAAACGCCCCTGCTGCGGATCACCTTTCATGTAACCGCCCGCATAGAGCACGACGAGCGTGCCGATGCCGGTGATGAGCAGCGCAAAGGTGAGCGACAGACCGTCGATGAACCAGGAAAAGCTGAGATTGAAGCTCGGCACCCAGACGTAACCGCCGGTCACGATCTCGCCCGCTGCGACTTCCGGAATGAAACCAAGGAAGTGGACGAAGGCGGCTGCGGGCGCGAGCGCCAGGAGCCAGACGGCATGATGACCGAGCCTGCGAACGACAAAGGGCGCGCACAATGCCACGATGAAAGGCAGGAAAAGCACGGCGAATGTCAGCAGCGGGATATGTCCAATCATTTCGTCTCCCCAGCCCTGCCGATGTCTACGGCCCCGTTTTGTTATCCCTCAATTAGGGCATGGTGCCACGCGCCTCAACTGTTTTCGGTCGCCGATGAGGTCACAACGTCTTTATCCCCGGTTAAAGCCGTCTCCTCTTTTAACCGTCGCCGCGACACACTATCTTGGGACAAACGAAAGGATCTCCCCATGAGCGATCTCACATCATCCAAAATCACCAAGTCTGACGCACAGTGGCGCGAAGAGCTGACGGCGGACCAGTACCGGATCCTGCGCGAACACGGCACGGAGCGTCCCTTCACAGGTCCCTACTGGAACAGCACCGAAAAAGGCCTCTACCGCTGCGCCGGCTGCGACGAGCCGCTGTTTGTGTCCGACACGAAATTCGATGCGGGCTGCGGCTGGCCAAGCTATTTCGAGCCGGTCAAACCGGATGCCGTCATCGAGCTGCGCGACACGGCCTTCGGCATGGTGCGCACGGAGATTCGCTGCGCCAATTGCGGCGGACATCTGGGCCACGTCTTCCCGGATGGTCCACCCCCAACCGGCCTGCGCTACTGCATCAACGGCCACTCGATGGTCTTCGAACCGCAGGATTGAGCGGGATTTCTATCATGAGAAAGGCCACGTTACCTCTCGGGCAGCGTGGCCTTTATTGTTATCGGGCGTTTTCTGGCACTTTACATCTGCAACGCTCAGCCCGCGTCTGTGGCAACCGTCGACGCGAACGCAAACCCCTCATCTTCCCAACCGGTGATGCCGCCGATCATGATTTTGACAGGTCGGCCCAGACGGGCAAGATTGAGCGCTGCGCGGTCGGCTCCGTTGCAGTGAGGACCGGCGCAATAGACCACGAACAAGGTCTCGTCCGGCCACTGCGCCATGCGTTCCCGCGTCATATCTGCGTGGCGCAGGTGAATGGCACCGGGAATATGCCTGGCTGCGAAGATATCGGCAGCGCCGATAACGTGCAGCAAAACGAAATCCGGCTCTCCGCTTTTCAGGCACGCAGAGACATCGGCACAATCCGTCTCCAGCGATAGCCTTCTCGAAAAATGGTCGATAGCGACCTGTGGTGTTGCTGCGCGAATATCGGTTACAGAGCTCATCGGGCTTCTCCTTGGCTTTCTTTGAAGAACCATACCCATGACGCGAAAAGACTGGCAGGTGGCATGATGACCATATACCGTAAACATCATGCCAAAAGCCGACACACAAACATCACCCAATCGTCTTGTCGTCGTCCTTGCCTATGATGGGCTATGCACGTTCGAATTTGGCGTGGCTGTTGAGATCTTTGGGCTGGCACGGCCGGAAATGGGCAACGACTGGTATCATTTCGCCGTCGCCGCCGTGGATGAAGGCGAAATGCGCGCGGCGGGGGGGATACGCTTCGTCACCGACGGCGGGCTGGATATCATCGAGCAGGCGGGGACCATCATCGTGCCGGGCTGGCGCGGCATCCATGAACCCGTGCCAGACGCGCTGTGCGTGGCCTTGCGCAAGGCGCATCAAAATGGCGCAAGGGTTGTGTCTCTCTGCTCCGGCGTCTTCGTGCTGGCAGCGGCAGGATTGCTGGCTGGCAGGGAGGCCACCACGCATTGGCGCTACACGGACAGCCTCAAGGCGACATTCAAAGACATCGAGGTATTGCCGGATGTGCTTTATGTGGATGGAGGCACAGTGCTGACGGCAGCGGGAAGTGCTGCGGGCATCGATCTTTGTCTGCATCTGGTGCGCAGGGATTTCGGCACAAAGGCTGCCAATCTGGTGGCACGGCGTTTGGTTGTGGTGCCGCATCGTGATGGCGGGCAGGCTCAGTTCATCGACAAGGCCGTTCCGGTGCCCCACGAAAAGGCACGCCTCGGTCCGCTTCTGGACGCGATGCAGGCCGACCTTTGCCAAGACTACACGGTCGCACAATTGGCAACGTTGGTCGGCATGAGCAGCCGCACGTTTTTGCGCCGCTTCGAGGCCGCCACTGGCACGACACCCGCCAAATGGCTGCTGCTTCAGCGCCTGTCCAGGGCCAAGGACCTCCTTGAATCATCGCGGCTCGGCATCGAAGCGGTCGCCGGGACAAGCGGTTTGGGCAGTGCCGCCAATCTGCGGCACCACTTCCGTCAGCAGTTTTCCACCACGCCCGCAGCATACCGCGCACGGTTCGGTGCAAAAAATCTTACGCCGCAGGAAGCTTGAGTTCCATGCAGGTCAGGTCCAGCCAGCGGCCGAACTTTGTGCCGACCTCGGAAAATTTGCCTGCAACGCGAAAGCCGAGCGCTTCGTGGAGGCGGATGGAGGCGGTATTTTCGGATTCGATGGCACCGATGAGGACGTGGACGTCATTGGCCTTGGCGTGATCGATCAAGCCCTGCATCAACAGTTTGCCAAGGCCGGAGCCCCGCGCGCTCTTGTGGACATAGACCGAATGCTCGCGGGTGTGGCGGTAGCCATCGAAAGCGCGCCAGTCGCCATAGGACGCGTAACCCGCGACCGCGCCGTCCTTGATGGCGGCGATTACAGGAAAGCCACGGTCCTTGCGGGCCTTGAACCATTCCTTACGATTATTGAGATCGACCAGAATGTCGTTCCAGATCGCGGTCGTGTTCAGGACCGCGTCATTGTAGATTTCCATAATGGCGGGGAGGTCATCGAGGGTGGCGTCGCGTAGGTCTGTGGTCATGCTGAATAGATCCGCTGCAAATCACTGTTTGCGGACACCATAAAGCAAGAGTTGAAACGGTGAAGCGATTTTACGTTGCGACGGGGGCCAGACTGAAACTGGTCATGACAGCGGTGTAGTGGACCGCTGCGGCGACCACGACGAAGCCGTGCCAGATGGCGTTCTGGAACCGCAGGCGCTCCCACACGTGGAAAATCACGCCCATGGAATAGATGATGCCACCGATGACGATCAGCCAGAGGCTGAGCGGCGGGAGGTGGTAGGACAGGCGATCGGCAACCATCACGCCACTCCAGCCCATACTAAGGTAGAGCAGGATCGTCAGCCGATCGAACCTGCCGGGGAAAAAGCATTTCAGCAGGATACCGGAAATAGCGGCTGCCCAGATACCGGCGAGCGTCAATGCGATCAGCGGATCTTCGATGCCGCGCTGAAGGATGGGCGTGTAGGTGGCGGCGATGAGAATGAAAATGCCGGAATGATCCAGCCTGCGCAAATACCATTTCACGTTGGAATGCGGCCAGATGTTGTATGTGAATGAAATGGACAGGCAGAGGACGAGACCGAGCGCATAGATCCAGACGGCAGCGATAGCACTGAGGCTATCCCATAACGTCACGTAGAAAATCAGCGCCGTCGCACCAATCAGCGCAAAGACTATACCGACACCGTGAACGATGCCGTCCGCCACGATCTCATGAAGGTCATAACGGCGGCCGAAGCGCCAAGTCTCACTCATAATTCATTCCCGCAAAGTCCTTTCGGAAACAATGCAGACAATATGCGACGGGAACAAGACCGGTGGCTCAAAAGCCGATCACTTTGCATTCCGCGGCACCGAAAATGGTGAGATCTGCCTCTTTTGCGTTCAGATTCACCACCGCCTTCGAGATGACTGAAAGGGTGATTTTCTGGGATTGTGCTTCCTCCAGTCCTGTTTTCTTATGACCCCTTAAAAGATTTTTCAAAAAGGTCATTTCATGCGGATCGTTCTTTTCACTGTTGGAACAGAGGGTGACGTGCGCCCACTCGTGGCGCTCGGTGCCGGGCTCAAACGGGCTGGCCATGATGTCCGGATCGCCTCCGATCCCTCCTGCGCCGGCCTGGTCACGGCTCACGGGTTGGAATTTGCGCCGCTTTCGGGGGATTTTCTGGAATGGATGCGCAAGAACGAGGGTCTGCAACGGAAAGGTCTCGGCACATTCGCCATGGTCAAGGCCTTCAAGAACAAGCTTCGAGATATCGCAGCCGTCTGGCCCGAGCAGGGTCTTGCAGCCGCAGACGGGGCCGATCTGCTGATCGGCAACGGGATCGTCTATCTGCTGGCAGAGGCGCTCGGGCAGAAACTTCAGCTGCCGGTCGTCGAAACGCAGCTGGTTCCGACCCTTCCCTCGCACAACCCGCCTTTGATGCCCATGCCGAACTGGGCTTATGATTTACCCCCTGCGATCAATCATCTGCTTGGGCGCTTCATGCGCAAAACGGTATGGAGCGTGTACAGGCCTGCCTATAACGAGGTGGTAAGGCCGAAACTCGGTCTTCAACCTTACGGCCGACGCGGCCCATATCATGGGCCGCAGACGAAGCAGTTGAGCCTTTTCGGCTTCAGCTCGACGATGGTGGAGCCCGGCCGCAACTGGCCGCAAACGGTAAAGGTAACCGGCTCCTGGTCTCTGGAAGAGGCGCAATCCTTCACACCGTCAGAAGAACTCTCCGCGTTTCTGAACGCAGGCCCGCCGCCCGTCTATGTCGGCTTCGGCAGCATGTTCAACCATGATGCGGAAGCCTTCACCGCGCTGGTGCGCGAGGCCGTCAAAACCGCGGGAAAGCGCCTTCTGCTGGCCAGCGGATGGGGTGGTCTGTACGATCAGGCCGAGGCGCGGGACGACGTCATGACCATCGATCGCGCACCGCACGACTGGCTTTTCCCGCGCATGGCGCTTGCGGTTCACCACGGCGGCGCAGGCACGACCAATGCCGCTTGCCGCGCTGGCATTCCCTCCGTCGTCATTCCCGTCTTCGGCGATCAACCCTTCTGGGCGTCGCGCCTCCGCAAGCTCGGCGTTGCCGGCCAGACGCCGCCGCGCGAAGCCTTGACCGCAGAGGCCTTGAGGGACGCCATTCTGGAAGCCGACAGCCCCGAACGGCACAGGACGGCACGGGCGCTGGGAAAAAAGCTGCGTGCGGAAAACGGGATAGCCAACGCCATCAGCGCCTTGGAACAGGCAAGACTGATCTGATGCGCGTCCAAGAAGACGGTGGACTGGTTCCACCGTCAACAAATATTGCACACTTATTCGCCGAATACGCATCTTTTCTGAACGATAGATATCGCGCACAGTCACGGCAATAGCCGCTGCGCGGCGTACCGGATCGGAGTGCATGAAATATGACGCGTGAAAAACAATTCGCCCTGACACGCCCCGCCTATGTCGGCCAAGCCCATCTCGGGGTCCTCGATCTGGACAAGGTATCCGATTTCTATCAGAAGATTATCGGTCTCTCGGTCATCGAGCGGAGCGCGAGCGGACATGTGCTGGGCGTGAACGGTCAGCCATTGCTGACATTGACGACCGCTAAAAGCGCCACACAGGCACCCGGCAACGCGGCTGGCTTGTTCCACACCGCGTTTCTGATGCCAAGCCGCAGCGATCTGGCGCTGTGGCTGACGCATGTCGCGCACAGCAATGTCCAGCTTCAGGGCGCGTCCGACCATTTGGTCAGCGAGGCGATCTATCTGGCCGATCCCGAAGGCAACGGCATCGAGGTCTACCGTGACCGCACACCGGACGAATGGGACTACAAACCCGATGGCACCATTGCCATGGCGACAGAGCGGCTGGACCTTCAAGCGCTTTACGACAGCGCCCCGAAAGCAACATTTGCCAAAGCGGCAGAGGGCACTGCTATCGGCCATATCCACCTGCAGGTGGGCGATATTCCGCAAGCGGACGCGTTTTATCAGGATGTGCTGGGACTGAAGATCATGGCCCGCTATCCCGGTGCAAGCTTCTTCGGCTCCGGTGCCTACCATCATCATGTCGCGGCCAATATCTGGAACAGCCGTGGCGCACAGGCCCGGACCGACACCATGACGGGTCTCTCTGGCTATTCGCTGACATTCAACGAGAAAGCATCGCTCGATCGTGCGATTGCCGCACTCGACCGAATGGAGATTGCGACCGAACGCCAGAGCGATGGCATTGCTCTCACAGACCCCTGGGGTATCGGCCTTAAGCTGTCTGCCTGACCTGGTACAACTCTAAATCTTGCCCCTGCGGGAACTGCAATATAAGCAAAGCGTTATTGGGTTTGGCAGGGGCATGGGAAATGAATGATCAGGCGACAAACAATCGCAAGAAGGCCGCGAGAATGAGCGAGCGTAACGATCATCGGGACCCGATGACGCAGACCGCGCTGGCAACAGCCCACGAAGAAGAACGTAGCCAGCAGCCACTGGGTCGGGAAGCGCTGGATGTGGCGGTCGCGTGGTCAACCGTCGGCCTCTTTCTCATCGTTCTCATGGGTGTCATCCACTCGCTGTCGATCATCCTCATTCCCATCGTCATGGCGATCGTCGTCGGGATGATTCTGGGCGTCGCTGCCAGCAAGTTGAGCGCTTACGGCATCCCCGGCTTCGCGGTTGCGGTCATTCTATCGTCCGCCGTTGCGCTGGTGGTATTTCTGGTCATCAATTCGCTGGTCGACCCGCTGGCGACGCTTGCGCGTGAAGGCCCCGGCATTGCCGAAAAGGCCATCGACCGCATCGTGCCGTATCTGCAAGGCGTGCGGTGGCTTAATTTTTCCGCCGCCACCTTCAGTCTCAACTCCATCTCGATGGAATCGCTCATTTCGCGTAGCGGCGACATCATCGCCGTGATCGGCACCAACATCACGCCAGCGATCGTGCAAGGTCTGATCTTCTTTGCAGCCCTGTTGCTGTTTCTCTACAGCCGCATTCGCCTGCGCAAAGCCATGATCATGGCGTTTCCCCAGCGTCACCAACGTCTGCGCACCATCCGCACCATCGCCTCCATCGAGACTGTCTTGAGTTCCTATTTCGCGACAGCATCGATGATGTATGCAGGGCTGGGCACAACCATGGTCGTCATCGCCTATGTCGGCGGTCTCGCCATGCCGTTTTTGTGGGGATTGTTCGCGTTTCTTTCCAGCTTCGTGCCGTTTCTGGGCATCACCGCCATGACGCTGGCGCTGACGATTGCAGGTATCCTCACCCATGACAGTCTGGTTTTGGCGCTGATGCCCGCCATCATCTTCTTCACCATTCACCTCTTGATGGAGAACCTCGCTTTCCCCGCCGTGATCGGCAACAATATGGAAATCAACCCTTTCCTCGTCTTTGTCGCCATTATCTTCTGGACGTGGATGTGGGGCGCTGCCGGTGCCATGCTCGCCTTGCCCCTGTCCCTCATCGGCATGACAGTCGCCCGCGAGCTGTTTCCGTCCCGCCGCGTCGTGCCGAATTTGCCGTCCTGATCAATTCGACGGGGCGTTAAACGCCGGATCGTCCAGCCGGGTGAAGATGACGCCGCGGGCTTTGAGAGCCAGCAGGCCTTTGACCACGCCCTCGCCCGCTTCGTGCGTGGGCTGATTGATGTGGGAGATGACGACGTCGCCGTCTTTTGCGGAGGCGATGTGCTTGGCTGTGGTGCTGGCACCCAGCAGTGAGCCGCCGTCACCGTTGATGGAAAAGCCTGCGACGCGCTCGCCGAGCTGATTGATGGTCGCCATCGAGGAGTTGGTGTATTTGGCCGTCGCGCCGCGAAACCAGTGAGGCTGGTGGCCGGTGGCTGAGGCAACCGCGAGACTGCCGCCTTCCACTTCCTGCTCGACTGCCGCTGTCGATCCTGCGGCTGCGATGCCGTAGATCGAGACAGGCGTGTCAACCGCCGGAATGTGGTTTTCGCCGTGGTTCTCCAGTTCGAACAGGTCGGGATGCGACATCATCACCGCAAGTGCTTCAGGGTTGTGCTTCAACCAGCGCGCCGTGACGAAGATGGTGGCGGGAATTTTCTCGTTGACGAGCGTATCGAGAATCCGAAAATCCGTCTTGCCCATGCAGGCATCGAGCGTGATCGCAACGCGTGTGGCATGCGCCGCCTTACCGGGCTGCATTTTCAGTTTCGGCTCCAGCAGGCCGTTTCCCGCGAAAACGGGCGATGCGCAGGCGGCCATCGCTGCGGCAAAAGCAAGTGTCTTCAGCATGTCGGAGCCTTCTTCGATCAGGAGCCCAAGGCCATTCTGCCTGCAAAGTGCCGGAATTATGGCGTGGCGGCGGGCAGACCATCGAGTTCCGACAGCGTCGCCAATGCGTCTTCGACGCGCGCACAATCGCTGACGCTGAGCGGCATGACCGGCAAGGGCGGCTGGTGATGGGTCAGCGACAGGAGGTTTGCCGCCGCATAGACCACACGGTAGCTGCCGAACTCCTTGAAGAGAGCCCACATCGGCTGGAAATATGCCTCGATCCGCTGCACCTCGGCCTCATCTGCGGCTTTGGCTGCCCGCAGCAGGCGAAGGCTCGGCACCGGCAGCAGACCACCAATGACGCTGTACCAGCAATCCGCGCCTTGCAGCACCGCCTGCGACGCACCCCAGTCCCCACTATAGCCGATGGCGAACCCCTCACCCAGCCGTGGGCGCAGACGTTCCAGCTCATCCCTAAAAGCCATGTCGGAGGGCAGCGGCATCTTGGCGGCGCGGATATGCGGAATATAGGCCAAACGCACCAGGAGTTCGTCGCCGAAGACAAACTGGGTCGTGGACGGGTTGTTGTAGATGCACAGCGGCAGGCTCGTCGAACCGGCAACAGCTGCGAAGTGGTGGTAAGCCTCTTCCTGCGTCAACGGGGCGTAGGAGACAGGTGCCAGAAGCAAGGCATCCGCACCGGCTTTCTCCGCATCCCTCGCCAGCGCAACGGATTCGCTGGTGCGAAGAGCGCCGACACCGACGATCAGCGGCCTCTTGCCTTTGACGCATTCCGCAGCGGCTTGAACGGCCCGAAGGCGCTCGGATCGCGACAGATAGGCATAGCTTCCGGTGCTGCCCAAAAGCCCGACGCTATCGACATCTGCCGCATCCAGCCGCTCGATCAGCCGCGCCAATGCCTCGACATCGACAACGCCGTCTTCATCCGCCGGTGTCAGCGGAAACGCCGAAAGCCCGTGAAAACCCACATTCATAGACATATCCCCAAAACCCTCTCAAAAAAGGATTAAGCGGCAAATCGACGGGCGGCAATGTCAATATGAAATCAGTTAGATATCGTTGCCGAATGGCAACTCTGCCTTGGGCTGGGGCGGCACTTGTGGCCACCGAAATGTCCGAGCGGCGCTACCTCAATCATACAGGTAATGCTTCGCCCACTGTGCCTCAGGCACTTTGTCTCCGACCTTGTAGTCGAAGTCCTTGATGCCGAGCGTGGATGGTGTGATCTGGCATTTGTAGCGCAGCCGGTACCACTCGCCAGCACTTCTGAAAACCGCACCCGACGCCTTGATGCTATCGGAGGTCACGTCCGGGTCACCGAAAGCGTAAGCGATGACCTTGTCGGGCTTCATGCCCTTCTGTTCCTTGGCGATGCGCTCCATGGCTTCGATGTCGCAACGTTGCTCAAGGCGTTCTTCCGGGGCAAGGACGTTCAGCTGTCGGAGAACGTTGGCGTCGATAGCCAAGGCAGGCAACGCCATGGGCAGAGAGATCAGGGTTGCGAGAAGGGCAACGGACGTAAGCTTGTACATGGGATCCTGTCGGGCTCTTCGTTTCTTCTTTTTGTGATTCGCAGGGCAAATCCACCTGTGACACCCATCGGTACGGATGTGTCAGATTTGCGATCTAGTGGGAAAATGTGATCGAAAGCTGACCAAATTGTGCCGAGCGGATCTTCTCCCGAATAAGTTTTCCTCCTTGATAGACCTGTATCCGCGCTCTACATCTTCGTGCACACGCAGACCGATTTCCCATGAAAGCGAGTACCTCTTGTCCATTTTCAAAAACCTGCCTGCAGCCCCCGTTGCAGAAAAGAAGCCGGTAACCGACACCCATCACGGCGTGACCCGCACGGATGATTATGCGTGGTTCCGGGCAGATAACTGGCAGGCGATGTTCAAGGATCCGACGCTCCTGGACCCCGCCATTCGCACCCATCTGGAAGCGGAAAACGCTTATATGGAAGCGGCTATGGCTGATACCAAGCTATTGCAGGAAAAGCTGTTCGAAGAGATGAAGGGCCGCATCAAGCAGGATGATTCCTCGGTGCCGGTCAATGACGGTCCCTATGCCTACGGCACGCTGTTCGTGACGGGTGGGGAGCAGCCGCATTATTTCCGTACGCCACGCGGCGGCGGCGAGAAGCACGTCCTGCTGGATGGTGACAAGGAAGCCGAAGGCAAGGATTATTTCCGTCTCGCCGGCCTCGACCAGACATCCGATCACAGTCGCGGCATCTGGGGTTATGACGACAAGGGTTCGGAATATTACACGCTGCGGGTTCGCGAACTGGAAAGCGGCGTCGATCTGGCAGACGTGATCGAAAACACCGCCGGTGGTGGCGCATGGGCGCCGGATGGCAAGAGCTTTTTCTATTCGCTCCAGGACGAAAACCACCGCCCCTCCAAGGTCTTCCACCATATTATCGGGCAGCCGCAGTCCTCCGACCGGCTGGTTTATGAGGAAAAGGACCCTGGCTTCTTCATGGGCGTGGGCGCGTCGGTTCTCGATGATTTTATTTTCATCGATATCCACGACCACGAAACCAGCGAATACCGCATTCTCTCCACAAAGGATTTGATGGCAGAACCACAGATCGTGGCGGAGCGTGAGGAAGGCATCGAATATTCGCTGTGCGAGGGCGGCGACGTCTTCTACATTCTGACCAATGACGGCGACGCCAAGGATTTCCGGATTTGCCAGACGCCGGTAACGGCACCGGGCAAGGAAAACTGGACGGAGGTCGTGCCGCACGAGCCGGGCCGTCTCATTCTCGATATCGATGCCTATGCCCGTCACCTGATCTGGCTGGAGCGCCGCGATGGCCTGCCGCGCATTGTCATCCGTGACCGTATGAGCGGTGAGGAACACAGCGTCGCCTTTGACGAAGAAGCCTATTCGCTGGGTCTGCATGGTGCTGCCGAATACGACACCAACGTTATCCGCTTCAGCTACTCCTCGATGACGACGCCAAGCCAGCTGTTCGACTACGACATGGTGACGCGCGAGCGGACACTGCTCAAGACGCAGGAAGTACCGTCAGGCCATAACCCTGATGATTACGTTACCCGTCGCATCATGGCGACATCGCATGATGGCGCGTTGGTGCCGGTGTCCCTGCTCTACCGCAAGGACGTGGCGCTGGATGGGTCTGCTCCTTGTCTTCTCTACGGTTACGGCGCCTACGGCATCTCCATTCCGGCATCTTTCAGCACCAACAATCTGTCGCTGGCCGATCGCGGCTTTGTCTATGCCGTGGCTCATATCAGAGGCGGCAAGGACAAGGGTTTCGAATGGTACGAAACCGGCAAGATGGAGCACAAGCAGAACACGTTCAAGGACTTCATCGCCGCAGCTGACCATCTGGTGCAGGAGGGCTTCACCTCCTATTCCGGCATCATTGCCGAAGGTGGGTCTGCCGGTGGCATGCTGATGGGTGCTGTCGCCAATATGGCGCCTGAGAAGTTCGCAGGCATCATCGCCGCCGTTCCCTTCGTGGACGTGCTGACGACCATGCTGGACGATACCCTGCCGTTGACGCCGCCTGAATGGCCCGAATGGGGCAACCCGCTGGAGTCGGAAGAGGAATACCAGTGGATCGCCGCCTACAGCCCGTACGACAACGTGACGGCGAAGTCCTACCCGCCGATGCTCGCCATTTCCGGCCTGACCGACCCGCGTGTGACCTACTGGGAGCCGACAAAATGGGTGGCGAAACTGCGGGAGCATACAACGGGTGACGCGCCAATCCTGTTGAAAACCAACATGGCGGCGGGCCATGGCGGAAAGTCCGGTCGCTTCCAGCGGCTGGAAGAGATCGCCTTTGAGTATGCGTTTGCGTTGAAGGTAGCGGCCAAGGCTGCTGTTTAAAGGTCGGCAAACGTTTCCTCGTCGTCATGCTCGGGCTTGTCCCGGGCATCTGCGACGTTGCATGCGCAGAAGTGGGATTAGATCCTCGGGACAAGCCCGAGGATGACGAACTCGATGGAAATCGGAGGAAAATACCTTCCGAAATGCCTTTTGTGAGATTTTTTTCCACAAAAAATCGTGACTTCAATTTATCTGAATATATATTCGAATATATCTGAATTAACATTTTTTACATGAAAAATTCTTGATATCATCAAGTCAAAAAATCAATCATGGAAGTATTATGTGAAACCAGAGATGGTTCCGGATATCCGCGCATGGCTGCATTGCCACATTTTGCGTTGCAATATCATCTTCTCGCCGTATTATAGAAGGCGTTGACATATTTATGCGCTTTTCCGCCGCTGTGATCGTGGCACTCTTCGTCGCTCCGTAGCGGCTTTTCTTTGACGGCTTCTCGTTCGTCTTTCCGCGCGTGTCATTCGACATGGAGCCTTCGCAAGCTTGCTCGCGAAATCCACGCTCCGTGGCCTTAGCTTTGCGTTCCGGCAGCGACATCGTTGCGCCGACGCTTTTGGCAGGCCGGGCTTTGCAGTGCCCCGGTATGCCTCACATAAACACTGCATTAGACTTGGGGGTCTTACACATGAAGAAACTCCTCGCCTCGACCATTCTTGTCACGGGCTTCATCCTTGCCGCCGCTGCTGCAAGCTCCGCCAATGCCGCTGAAGACTGCGGCAATATCTCCATCGCAGAAATGAACTGGGCATCCGCTGGCGTTGCGGCTTATGTCGACAAGTTCATCATGGAAAACGGCTATGACTGCACGGTCGATATCGTGACCGGCGACACCACGCCGACCTTCACCTCCATGAACGAGAAGGGACAGCCGGATATGGCGCCTGAAATGTGGGTGAATACGCTGGGCACCCCTTACGAGGAAGCCGTCAAATCCGGCAACCTCATTCAGGACGTCAAAATTCTGAGCGACGGCGGTATCGAAGGTTGGTGGATACCAAAATATCTCGCCGACGCACATCCCGACATCAAGACGGTTGAAGATGCGCTCAAGCACCCAGAACTGTTCCCCGCTCCGGAAGATGCCAGCAAGGGTGCCGTCTTCGGTTGCCCACCCGGCTGGGGTTGCCAGCCAACCACCGCCAATCTGTTCAAGGCGCGAAAGGCGGGTGAAAAGGGTTTCACCCTGGTCGACACCGGCTCCGCCGCTGGCCTCGATGGCTCCATTTCCAACGCCTATGAGAAGAAGCAGGGGTGGCTGGGCTATTACTGGGCACCAACCGCGATCATGGGCAAATACGACATGGTCAAGCTGGACGACGGCGTGCCGCTCGACCGCGAAGCCTATGACAACTGCATCGCCAAGGCCGATTGCGCCGATCCCAAACCGAACGCCTACCCCGTCGCTGACGTCTTTACCGTCGTGACCAAGGAGTTTGCCGAAAAGGCTGGGCCATCTGCCGAATACGTCAAGAAGCGCCAGTGGGATAACGAAACCCTGGCCAAGATTTTGGCCTGGATGGACGAAAACCAGGGCACCAATGAAGACGGTGCAGCTTATTTCCTCGAAAACCACGAGGACATCTGGACCAAGTGGGTTTCGCCCGAGGTGGCTGAAAAGATCAAGGCTTCGATCTGATGTGAGTGTGATTGGCGTGCATGGCCGTTCGGTCATGCGCGCCAATCCCCCTCTGCCTGCCGGCATCTCCCCCACAAGGGGGGAGAAAATTCGCCACGACATCTTGCCTATCTCCACCGTCGAGATTGAAGAAGGCGCGTGCTGCTAGCGTTCTCCCCCCTTGTGGGGGAGATGCCGGCAGGCAGAGGGGGTCTTCCGCACCCATAAGCCCCTCCAACAAAACTAAGGGAAAACAACAATAATGGCCCTCTGTAATCTTCTGCCGGATATGCTGTGCAAATTTCCAGAAATTGGCAACAGCACCATGCGCGTGGCCCGCAAGACAATCGATGACGGGTTTCGCGACATCGTTCGCAGCTACGGCGATGTCATCGACACGATCGTGCACCCGCTGCAACTGTTTCTGAATTCGTCCGAACGCTTCTTCACGCAGACGCCGTGGATCATCATCTTTCTCGGCCTGCTGGCCATGGTGCATCTGGCCGGACGCAGCTTCCGCATCACGCTCGGTACCGCTGTTTCGCTGTGCCTGATCGGCGCGGTTGGCCTCTGGCGGGATGCCATGACGACGCTGTCCATCGTGGCAATCGCGACGCTGATTGCCGTCGCCATCGGTCTGCCGCTGGGCATTCTCATGGCGCGGTCCGAGAGGCTTCAGCGCTTCATCAACCCCACGCTGGACGTGATGCAGACGATGCCGAGCTTCGTCTACCTCATCCCCGTGGTCGTCATCTTCGGTATCGGCAAGGTGCCGGGCCTGATCGCTGTCGTCATCTATGCGATACCGCCGATGATTCGCCTGACCAACCTGGGCATTCGCATGGTGGACCGGGAAACGCTGGAGGCGGCTGATGCCTTCGGGTCTTCCAACACCCAGAAGCTGTTCAATGTGCAACTGCCATTGGCGTTGCCCACCATCATGACCGGCATCAACCAGACCATCATGATGTCGCTCGCCATGGTCGTGGTCGCATCCATGGTCGGCGTCGGCGGCTTGGGCAAGAACGTGCTTCAGGCCATCAACAACCAGTTCTTCACAATCGGCTTCCTGAACGGCTTCGCACTGGTGGCCATCGCCATCATGTTCGACCGTGCCAGCCAGGCCTTCGGCAAGCGTTTGCAGAAATATCGCGAGGTGCAACATGGCTAAGGACATCGAAATCCGGAATCTTTACAAGATCTTCGGCAAGCACCCCGAGAGACATCTCGATGCCGTTAAGAACGGCTTGAGCAAGACCGAACTGAACGACAGGCACAACCATGTGCTGGGTCTCAACGACATCAACATCACCATGCCCGGCGGCAAGATCACCGTCGTCATGGGCCTCTCGGGCTCTGGCAAGTCCACGCTCATCCGCCACATCAACCGGCTGATCGAGCCGAGTGCTGGCGAAGTGCTCTATGACGGACAGGACATCTGCTCCATGGGCAGTTCCAGCCTGCGCGATTTCCGTCGCCACAGGACCGCCATGGTATTCCAGAAGTTCGGTCTTTTGCCGCACCGGACCGTGCTGGAAAACAGCGTCTACGGTCTCGATATTCAGGGCGTGTCGCGCAAGGACAGCCTTGAAAAGGGTCGGTACTGGCTGAACCGTGTGGGCCTCGATGGTTACGAGGACAACTATCCCAACCAGCTGTCCGGTGGTATGCAGCAGCGGGTGGGCCTTGCCCGCGCACTGACCAACGATGCCGACATTCTGTTGATGGATGAGGCCTATTCCGCGCTCGACCCGTTGATCCGCGTCGATATGCAGACGATGCTGCTCGATCTTCAGCAGGAGTTGCAGAAGACCGTGGTTTTCATCACGCACGATCTGGACGAGGCCTTGCGGCTGGGTGACCATATCGCAATCCTCAAGGATGGCGAAATGGTCCAGCAGGGCGACGGGCAGAGCATCATCCAGCACCCGGCCAATGACTATGTCAGCGACTTCGTGCGGGACGTAAACCGCGGACGCGTGCTTCAGGCAACGACGGTCATGGAACCGGCCATCCCAGCGCAGGAAACGATTTCGGTTCTGGAGACCGACACGCTGGAAAACATCGCCCGTGATATGACCGACGCCAATGAAACCACCGCGCAGGTGGTGGACGAGGACGGCAAGACGGTGGGCAGCATCGGCATCGAGACGCTGATGGCCGCCATGGTGACGCCTGCCACGCAGGATGACGAGGCACTGGATGAAGCAACCCCGCCGCAAGCGGTGGCAACGGAGCCTGCGCCTGCGCCGGAAAAGCGCATCGCCTGATTCTCCTGGCCCTTCGCGACTGACGTTGCGGAGGGCATCCTGCCTGGAAAGGGAATCGTCAAAAGCTGGCCTTTTCCCATTTTGCAAGCCCCAAAAATGCAAAAACGAAGCACCACTTTCAGACCTGTCAAGCACTCAACACACAGCCGAGTGCGACGACGCAAGCCTCGCGCAAGCTTCAGCCATTAATACTTCGTTAATCAGGCAGAGAGAGGCTTGCTATGAATATCGATAACAATATCGGCGGATCGGCGCATCATCCCCGGTCGCAGCACATTGAAAAGCGATCGACCGAGACCGTTGCACCAGAACATCAGCAGGCGACGCGGAGCGGCAGCAAGATATCCTTCGTCAACGCGCTGGAGGCGACATCGCTTGCCAACGTTCTGTGGACCGTGAACAACGAAGCCGCAGCCAATGACGCCGCCTCCCAGAGCAGCGCTGCTCAGCCTATGTCTCAAGTCGAATCCGTGTGGCTCCGTCAGGCCTATACCGAACATTGAAAAATCATCGCGCCTTTTGACAAGGCGTGGTCAGATGACAGATTTATCGTTAACACCGGATTAACGAGCGGCGCAGTCCGTCTTTATCGGGCCTTCACTCTTCAGAACGCCCCGCCCCTCTTGCCTCATCCCGGATGAGCCGCGTTGATTTCCACGGTGATGTGCGACAATTCCCCAATCGCTTCCAGCTTCTGTCGATAGAAGGATGGCGCTTGCGGAGACGGTGACCGGATGGCAACGATGGCCGCATGATGCCCCGGCCCCACCTGCCAGACATGCAGATCGGTAATCCGCTCCTCCGCCGTTTCCAGCCTGCTGCGAATTTGCGTCGACAGATCGCCAGCGCGCGGAACCGCATCCACCAGCACCGCCCCCGTTGACCGCAACAGCCCCCAGGACCAGCGGGCAATGACGATGCCGCCGACGATGCCCATGGCCGGATCGAGAAACGTCCAGCCGTTCCATTTGCCCAGGAACAGCGCAACAATGGCGAGAACCGATGTCAGCGCATCGGCCAGCACATGCAGGTAGGCCGAGCGCAGATTGTTGTCCTTGCTGCCATGGCTTTCGTGGTGAGCGTGATGGCCATGATGGGCGTGACTGCCATGCGTATGCCCATGGCCGTGCCCATGGTCGTGATGATGGTCGTCATCCTTCAGCAGCCATGCGCTGACGATATTGACGACGAGACCGATGGCTGCAACGGCAATCGCCTGATTGAAATCGATGTCCACGGGCGTAAAGAAACGCAACAGGCTTTCCCAGGCAATCATCAGTGCGGCGACGCCCAGCACGACGGCGCTGGCGAAACCCGCGAGATCACCGAACTTGCCGGTGCCGAAGGTGAAACGGGCATTCTTGATCTGGCGACGGGCATAGAGATAGGCGAGCGCCGAAATCAGCATCGCACCGGCATGGGTCGCCATATGCCAGCCATCCGCCGTCAACGCCATGGAGCCGAACCAGCTTCCCGCCGCGATTTCCGCTACCATCATCACCGTCGTAAGCGCGATGACCGCCCAGACCCGGCGTTCGTTGCGCGCATGGTCCTCACCCAGAAAGACGTGGCCGTGCGTGCCGTGTGCATGAGCATGGGGATGGGAGTGATCAGTCGTTACCGTCATGGCGCGCCTCTATCGAATGTAGGTTTTCAGAACCTGCGCCAACTCTTCCGTGGCGCGGGCACGCTCCTCGTCATCTTGCGCATGCAGGACATGCTCATGCAGGTGCTCCAGCATCACCTCGCCTGTCAATCCTGATAGCGCACCGCGCACGGATGCCAGCAATTGCAGCACCTCTCCGCACGGCTTGCCGCCTTCCAGCGCGCGCTCCACCGCCTCCATCTGCCCCTTGAGGCGACGAATGCGCGCAACGAGCTTGTCCTTGTTCTCGGTCGTGTGTGACATGGGGTTCTTTCAAGATAGTATAGGGGGGTATCCTATAAGGATCTCACCATCTGCGCAAGCACCCTCACACGTCGCCTTGTCACCCTTGCTGAAATTATCTATATCTCTAGAAGCTATAGATAAGGAGAGAGATCATGTATTCGATTGGCGATCTGTCGCGAAATACCGGCGTGAAGGTGCCGACCATTCGCTATTACGAGCAGATGGGGCTGTTGCGGGCGGCAGAACGCTCGGAAGGCAACCAGCGCCGTTACGAAAAATCCGATCTGGAACGCCTCGCCTTCGTGCGCCACGCGCGCGACCTCGGCCTCAACATCGATGCCATCCGCGAGTTGATCGCGCTCAGCCAGCACCGCGAAATGCCCTGCGCCGGCGCAGACCGCATCGCCGCCGACCACCTGACAACCGTCCGCGAAAAGATCGCCAAGCTCAAAAAGCTGGAGCACGAACTGGAACGCATCGTCTCCCACTGCGACGGTCATTCGATCGAGGACTGCTATGTTATTCGAGCGCTATCGAACCATGATCTGTGTGCGCATGAGCATTGAGGGCGCGGATCGACGGCCCGAGCGATGCCCATGATAACCTGAATGATGGCTGGGTCCAAATTCAGCGATGCCCCCCCCGAGGCTCCTTACGTGACAACACGGTATAGGTTCGACTTCAGGCCCCAGACCACTGCTCGAAGTGTCTCCTGACGATTTTGTCCACCGACTGATAGCACATGCGGTTCGTATGGCCCCAAATCGGAGAACTCCGCATGAAGATGTGCAACCACCTTCGGATCGCCGAGGCTATCGCCCCCGCGAGCAGCACATCGCTCGACTGCTTCAGCGACAGTCGTGCGCAGTACAAGGTAATGAAGCGGCACGCCAAGCGCCTTGAATGCAGGTAGCCAGCTTGGCCGTACAACGCCATCAAGTACAACGAAATAGCCATGGCTGGCATAGCGTCCCGCCACATCGGCAGCGATCTGCATGATCATCCGATTTTGCCGAGCAGATTCCGGAAGCCAGGGATCAATACGACCTTGCTTGATGTAACCCCACAAGTCATCGGAGTGCAGATGCACCTTTGGCACTCCAGGCAGGAGCGCTAAAGCTTCGGCAATGGTGGTCTTGCCTGCGCCAGGATGGCCAGAGAGAATGAGAATGCGTCCTGCAATGTCGTCCATAACTTCGCTCCCGACTCCCGATCCTAACAGGGCTGCACCGTGGTTGTCACTCCAGCAGCGCTATGAGAAATCCGACCAGTAACACCCCGCCTTGGTGTGCCACACCGTTAACCTCAGCCTCAACATCGATGCCATCCATGAGTTGATCGCGCTTTCCCACCCGGTGACAAACCCGTAGCCGTTCGCCCATCCGTCCGCGCCGACAACAAAAAAACCGGTTGACATACACCACGTCGGCGCGCATTGTACCAATCGGTAAATATATTACCTATCGGTACAATTGACGCAAGGAGTTATTATGTCACGCCCTCCACTTCCACCTTTCACCCTTGAAACAGCAATCGAAAAAGTCCGCTTGGCCGAAGACGGCTGGAACACGCGCGATGCTGCCAAAGTCTCCATGGCCTACACGCTGGATACGCGTTGGCGTAACCGCGTCGAATTTGCGACAAATCGAGATGAAGCTCTGGCATTCCTCACACGCAAGTGGAACAAGGAGCACGAATACCGCCTTATCAAGGAACTTTGGGCCTTCACCGGTAATCGCATTGCAGTGCGCTACGCCTATGAATATGTGGATGACAGCGGGCGTTGGTTTCGCGCCTACGGGAACGAGAACTGGGAATTTTCAGAGGATGGACTGATGGCACACAGGCATGCGAGCATCAATGAAATGCCGATTGCTGACAGCGACCGCCTGTTCCATTGGCCGCTCGGTCGTCGGCCGGACGATCATCCCGGCCTCAGCGATCTGGGTCTGTAAACATGGCACGTATGGTCGCAGAAAGATCAGACACCATTGCTCCCTTGGCCGAAGTCTTTCGCGAATACGGCTATGAAGGCGCAAGCCTTGCTCTGATCGGCAAGGCGACGGGCCTTGGCAAGGGCAGCCTCTACCACTTCTTTCCCGGGGGTAAGGAAGAGATGGTGAAGGCTGTGCTGGCCGAAATCGAGGACTGGTTCGATAACGCCATCTATGCCCCATTGCGGGATGCGAGCGATGCAACCGCCGCCATCGACGCGATGCTCGATGGCGTCACCGACTATTTCAGATCCGGGAGCCGCGTTTGCCTCGTCGGTGCCCTGGCTGTTTCCAACACGCGAGACCGCTTCTCGCAAGCCATCCGCGGCTATTTCGTCCATTGGGTCGATGCCCTACAATCGGCTCTTGTGCGGCAAGGCAGGGATGACCTCCAAGCCCGCACCCTCGCCGAAGACGCCGTGCTGTCCATACAAGGCGCAATCGTTCTTTCGCGCGCGTTTGACGATCCAGTCGTCTTTCAACGTGCTATAGAGCAGGTTCGGGGGCGATTGGCGGCAGTCTGAACAATGCCGGCTCAAGGCATCCGCCCTGCGGCTTCAAGCGCCGATACGCGCATCGACAGACACCCCGATCCAAATACATCTTGACAGGCCTCCCATTCCAGCGCATCAATCGCGCCATGATCAACGCACGCGCACCCATGTCCTGCACGTATTTTTGGGCCTTCCTTTAAGGGCGGCTCGACAGATCAGTTTGTCAACGAGCCGCCGTCAGGCGGCTTTGTTGTTCTCAAGCGTCCTGACGGCACTCCACCAAGAACCCGAAGGACGAGATGATGAATGAAGACAGCCTTCTGACACTGCCCAGACCGCCCGTCGTGACCATTCGTGGTGCACGCAAGGCCGATCTGCCTGAACTGAACGAGATGATCACGCTTCTGGCCAGCCATCATGGCGATGCGGCGGCGATTACGGCTGCGAAGCTGGAACGCGATCTGTTTGGCCATGTCCCCTGGATCACGGCGCTGGTGGCCGAGGCCGAGGGCGAGCTCATCGGTTACGCCATTCTCGTGCCCCTCTACCGGGCGCAGGAAGGCAGGCGCGGCATGGAACTGCACCATTTGTTCGTGCGTGATGGCCACCGGGGCCATGGAACTGGCCAGCATCTGGTGGGGCGCGCACGCGATGTGGCCAAGCGCTGCGGCTGCGACTTCCTGTCCGTTGGTGCAGCCACCGGCAATTTCGCTGCGCATAAGTTCTACGAAAACATGGACTTCGTGCCACGTCCCGTCACCGGCATGCGCTTCATGCAGGCACTGGCGTAAACCCGAAATCCTGTGCGGCCCCGCTGCGGGTGGCATGCCCCATGCGAAATCTAGCTATTTCCCAATCGCGCAACTTTCGCTATGGTTGCAGCGAAACCGGACGTAACGGACCGGTCTTGGGGCATAGAAACCCCTCCATAGACGGTCGGTGTCGACCGTGATGACACCCCTCAGCCATAAGTTTTGTGGCTGAGGCGGTCTATTGTTGCTATATGCAACTCCTCCGCTTCTCATATGGCTGGGGAGGTCCTGACGTATGTTCAAGGCGCAAGCCTAAAGGTCAGGGCGGTCGTTCTATGGCGGCTTTCTAACTCCCCGGCCACCAGAGGTCCGTTTCCTCCGGTGGTCGATCTCCCGTTTCGACAGGATGGCCGGTTGCTGCGCATCGTTCGCGCGGGCACCGCGGCCAATGGGGAAATGCGATGGAATCCTACAGCTTCTTTGCCGATCTCTTACATACCTTCCGCATGATGTCCGATCAGGTGAAGGTGCTCGCGATCTACATGCCCTGCGTCTTCGCGCTGGGCTTTGCGGCACTTTACCTGCATCATTTGCGCAAGACCAATCCGCCGCTGTGGAAAGAGCCACAGCCCTACACGCTATTGCCTCCGGACACGGTAACGCGCCACGAGCCGGGCCTTCCAAGCCTTGAGCGCCTGCGCAGGCTGGATGACCGAATGGCCGAGATGAAAGTCGAGCGGGATCTGACGCGGCCATAGAACCGAATGGATGTCGTTATTCTGGCTGCGATTCGGGTCCCTTGGTGATGCGGCCCGCAAGGCAGCGTGCGCGTGGGGAACCGGTTGATATGGCAGTGGGTGTGGCTTACCCCCTCTGTCCTGCCGGACATCTCCCCCACAGGTGGGGAGATCGACTCGCGGTTGACTCTCCACATCTTAAATGCGCCAGATAGAATGGGTGAGCGAGCGCCCAGCCAATCTCCCTCCTTGTGGGGGAGATGTCCGGGAGGACAGAGGGGGTTGAGCTACGAATTCTGTCGTGTGCTGTGAGGACGTCCTCTGCCACGTCACATTCTATCGGCGCTGAAGACGGCCTCACCGAAGCCGATCCAGCACGACGCACGCGCGGGCGGTCCCCTCAACCACGTCGCCCGCTATTGCGCGTCTGACATCGCGGCTGTTGATGTGCAGGCTGCGGTTGAAGGGTAGCGCGAGACGGGCGATCTTGGCTGTGGCGGCGCTCAAGAAGGCGTCGCTGTTTTCCGCGAAGAATGCGAGGCAGGCCTCCCGGCCCGGTTCCTCTGCCAGAAGCGCCCTGAAGGCCAGCCGATGCATGGCGCAGGGCGCGCCATGACCGGGAACGGAAAAACGCAGGGCGTCGAGTTCATCGCTCCATTCCTCTGCGTTTTCACCACGTTGGGGCATGTTAGCGGGCAGTCTCGAAGCGCTTGAGGAACAGGCCGCTGAGTGAGCCAAGGATGAGCCAGAACACAAAGCTGGTGACGGTGGCGAGCACCACGAAACGACGCTCCAGCGGCAGAGGCGCCAGTGCATGTTCACCCTCCGGCGGCAGAGGCGCACCAACGATGTGCGGCGCAACGATGAGCGCCACCGCAAGGATGATGGCCCATGGTTCGTTGCGTTTGAAGGCCAGCAGGGCAATGCCGCCAGCCGTTGCCGCAACGGTCGCAATCCACCAGATCTGCCGTGCCTCGAGTGGAGCGGCGGGGCTTCCCGGCAGTTCCGGCGGCAGGCCAATCATGGGCGCCAGCATCACTGTAGCAAAGCCTGCAAGACCCCAGAACAGCCCCTCACGCCAGCCACCTTCGGAGCCGCGCAACGAGATAAGCGCCGTCAATACCAGCGCATAACCGATGGCTGTCAGCACATTGGCAGCAAGGGTATAGGCGTTGCGCTCGAAACCGTCGGCTGGCGTCCAGGCTTCGGCGTCATGGTGATGATCCGCAGGCGTTGCGGCATCGTGGCTATGGGCGGGTGCGGCGTCGCCACCGGCATTTTCATAGGTTTCGGCCTGAAGGATGAGCGGCGTCGTGCCGACAGCCTGCAGGGCGCTGACGGCAAGACCTGCAATCAGCCCCACCAGGATGGCGGTGAACACGATATTGCGGAAAAATGGCATGGGTTTCCTCCCCTCAATGGCACGGGAAGGCATTGGCGTGGCGCGTATCATGCGCCGCATTGTGCATGGCTTCGACATGCGAGAAGCCTACGAAACCGACGATGAACAGGCCAAGAGCTGCGGCTGTCAACGACTGTGCAATCTTCGATGTTTTGGTTGATACGGCTGATGTAGCCGTGTTCTGCTGGATAGACATGGTGACCCTTTCCTGTGCGGGTGGGCGCTATTGCGATCAAACGCCCGCGACCGCTTCAACATTCACCACGGGGAAAACAGACACATGGTTTTCAGGGCCGGACGAACCGACCTGCCAACCGTGCTTACCCGGACACCCCGCCGGTATTGACGACACTTCACGCAATGGCAGGTCTCCTGGCTCACGGGTCAAAACGCTGAAAACACCTTCCCGACACGTTCATGCCAGTGGCTTTTCGTTTTCGCGCTCACCGCTCACAGTTGCGGGGGCAGCCACGAATCAAGGCATTGGCCCCTATCGTGTTCCCTTTTCACTTTCCGGGCGAACCCGGAAAGACCATCACACAACCGTTATCCGGCGCGCGGGTGTTTGAGTCAATGGGAATTTACCGCGACGGAACGGCCTTGAGATAGGCGGCGATGGCATTGCGATCTTCGGCCGAAAGCCGCGCCATGTTCTGCTGGACCTTGACCATGGAGCCACCGGCGCTGTCGAAGTCCGGCGTGAAGCCCGTTTCCAGATAGCTGGCGATATCGGCCTGCGTCCACGCGCCGATGGTCTGGGAACCGGGGGTGATATTTGGGATGCGCCCCTCGCCTTCGGGGTTGGGGCCACCCGCCAGCCATTGATCTTTCACGAACCCGCCCAGCGCATCGCGCGGGGTATGGCACTCGCCGCAATGGCCGGGGCCTTCCACCAGATATTGGCCGCGCACGACGGCCGCATCTGCATTGGCAAGCTCGACCCGTGGCTGACCCTTGTCGAAATACAGGAACTTCCAACCACCGAGGCTGAGGCGGATATTGAAGGGGAACGGCAGGTCATGGCCGGGCGCGTCATTGCTGCTGGCAGGCAGGGTCTTGAGATACGCGAAGAGGTCGTTGATGTCAGGCGGCGTCATCCGCGCATAGGACGCATAGGGAAAGGACGGATAGAGATGTTCGCCGTTCTTGCCGACACCGCGCGTCATGGCATCACCGAACTGCGCGACGGTCCAGCTACCGATGCCATGCTGCGGATCGGGAGAGATATTGGGCATGTGGAACGTGCCGAAGGGGCTTGGCAGCGCCTGGCCGCCGGACAGCGTCTTCAGCGCATCGCCGGTGGCATTTGGCGCGGCGTGACAGCTTGCGCAGCCGCCCGCCCAGAACAGCGTTTCACCATTGGCAAGGTTGGGTTCGCCCAGATTGGCCCAGTGGCTCGGCGACTGGCGCTCCGGCGCTGTGACCCACAGGAAGATGCCCAACCCTGCGGCCCCGGCAACAACAGCACCGCCCGCCAGCTTTGCCCAGATGGACGCCATTGCCGTCTCCGTTCATGGAATGATCGCAAGAAAAGGCCCGCCAGACGACCGGCGGACCGCTGCACAGTTTACTTTTTAACGCGGTAGGCCTGGTGACAGCTGCTGCAATCGGCACCCAGCGTCTTCAAGGCAGCACCCACACTGGCCTGGTCGGTCGGCAACTGTGCGAGAACCGTGTCGGCGTCCGTGCCGAGCTTTTCGGACTTCGCCTTGAAGTCCGCGAAGTTTTGCCAGATCGCAGGAGATGCCGCGCCGCCTTCAGAACCGGCCGGGAACTGATCCGGGAAAGCCTTCGCATTGGCGCTGATGGTTGTCACAGCGGTTTTGACGGTGGCCGCGTCATAGGGCTTTTCACCCTTTGCGATGGCACCCAGAGCACCCATGGCGCCGCCGATACCCTTCATCAGGCCTTCGCGCTTTTCAACTTCGCCAGCTGCGGAAACCGCACCGGCGCACAGACAGCCTATCATTATGGAAGCGGCAATGGTTCTAAGCTTCATCATCTCTCTCCTGGGTCCGCGCAGCGGCGGGGTGTATGCTTGGTATCGTCCCTGATCCTTATCGCAAAACAGGACACACTTTTGGGACACGTTTTAAGAACGAAGAGAAGATGCCTGCTCCACATGGCAAAAAGAAGTCACATTCCGGTGATTTCCAGAGCGAAATCAAATATATAAAGTCTCCTTCCGCAGTCTGCTTTTATCCGCTTCGAAACAGGGAGTGGTTTGTGTCAGCAGAGACTGAAAGCGCCAATGTGCGGCTTTCTTCCCGGCCGAAGCCTTTGATCTCGATGCGATGCTCATAGATATCGGCGATGGCGAACGTGTTTTGGCTTTGCGTATCCACCATGCCCTTGACGTTGACGAAATGCGTATGGCCGAGTTGCGCATAGTTGCCCTTGTGATTGTGGCCACAAAACCAGGCCTTTGCGCTCGGATGCGCCATCAACAGATCCAGAATTTCCGGGGCATCCCACATGTTGTGAGAGTCCTGCGGATAGAGCGGATAGTGGCAGAACAGGATGGCCCGCTCTCCCGACGCATCGGCGGCGTCCAGCGTTTTGGCAAGCCACTCCCGTTGCCCATCGCTGAAGGACGCGTTCCACCTGTGGGCGTTGATGGCACCAGCCTCTTGCAGAGCGGCCAGTCTCTTTTCGGCCAGATCGCGGCGAGGATCGCCCACGGGCGGGGCAAACAGGCTGACATCATTGCCATCCAGCACCACGAAACGGACTTTGCCGATGGCGAAGTCGTACCAGGGAGACGGCATGGCGAGACGTCTATGGATTTCGGTCAAATGCTCGGGCGCCACCGCGAAATCGTGATTTCCGGGCAGAAGAATCGAACGATGCCTGAGCCTGTCATAACAGCTTAAAACCGCGTCGAAATTGTCCCAGCCATGGTCGATGATATCGCCCAGAGTGACGACAAAAGCGAGATCGTGGGCGTTGAACACGTCGATCGCTTCAGTCAGCTTGCCCGGGCTTTGTGCGTAGTAGCGATCCATGTCCGGGCGCGGCGCAACGTCGGCATATTGCGGATCGGCGACGATGCCGAAGGAGAAAAGGGGTGCGGATATGTCTGTCATGATGACCGCATAGGCCGGGCGAATGACACCCATATGACAGAACGAAAACACCCGGCGCATGGCCGGGTGTGTCGTATTCTTCAGACCGTGACGCTTACTTGGAAGCGGCCTCGTAGCGCTCCAGAACGTAATCCCAGTTGATGAGATTATCGACGAAAGCTTCGAGGTACTTTGGACGCAGGTTCTTGTAGTCGACATAGTAGGAGTGTTCCCACACATCGACGCCCAGAATAGGCTCTGCGCCGTGCACCAGCGGATTTTCGCCATTTGGTGTCTTGGAAATTTCAAGCTTGCCGTCCTTGACCGACAGCCATGCCCAGCCGGAGCCGAACTGCGTGGTGCCCGCGGCGATGAAATCCGTCTTGAACTTGTCGTAGCCGCCCAGATCAGACGCGAAAGCCTGCCCCAGCTTGCCTGGCAGCTTGTTGCCGCCGCCATCCTTTTTCATCCACTTCCAGAAGTGGACGTGGTTGTAATGCTGGGCGGCGTTGTTGAACAGGCCAGCATGCGTTCCGAAGGACTTCTTGACCACGTCTTCCAGCGAAAGATCTGCAAGACCGGCTTCAGCCGCGAGCTTGTTGCCGTTGTCGACATAGGCCTTGTGGTGCTTGTCGTGGTGCAACTCAAGGGTTTCGCGCGACATATAAGGCGCCAGCGCATCGTAATCGTAAGGCAGTGCGGGAAGTTCGAAGGCCATGGTGTTACTCCTTGTTGCAGCGGCGTGACCGCTCCTAGAAACCTGGTGCGCGGACCATAAGAGCGGACGTCATCAGAGGCAACCGGTGAAATATCAAAATGTTCCGGTAACGGAGAAAATTCCTCTCATAACCATGGCCGAACACGCTGCACCTCTGCCGTGGAGTACCGCTTGAAGAAAATCCGTTCGGTACGCGTCAGGGCGTCAGATTGCTGGCTTGAAACGCGGCGTCGTATCCGCCTCACCCAGCGGGCGTTGCATCAGGACGATATCCAGCCAGCGCCCGTGCTTCCAGCCGACGGATTTCAGGGTTCCGACCATTTCGAAACCGGCGGTGCGGTGAACGCCGATGGAAGCAGCATTGTCGGCGTCTCCCACGACCGCGACCATCTGGCGAAAACCGCGCACCGTCGCCTCCTCGATCAGCGTCAACAACAGCGTCTTGCCGATGCCGAGGCCCTTGCGCTCAGGATCGACATAGATGGAATCCTCGACGGTAGCGCCATAGGCAGGCCGTGCGCGGTGGGGGCCGGCATAGGCATAACCAGCGACGGCGCCTTCCACTTCCGCCACCACATAGGGAAAACCACCCGCCATCAATGTACGCCTCCGTTCGATCATGGTCTCGACGGAGGGCGGCTCGATTTCGAAGCTGGCCGTGCCGTGCACCACCGCATGGCGGTAGATGTCAGTAATGGCGGCGATATCGCCCTCTGCGCACGGGCGAATGGTAACGACGGGTCTGGTCTGGGAAGGCATGTCTATGTCCTGAGCAATTTGGTCGATACTGTGCACGTTGCACACGCCGTTTCAAATCGAAATCAACGCTTCATCCATCCGTCAACAGCTTGATCGCGATGAGCCACATGGTCAGCGCGATGACGCCTTCCAGCACCCGCCAACTTTGCGGATTGGCGAAAATGGGACGTAGCCAGCGCGCGCCGTAACCCAGACTAAAGAAAAACAGGAAGGATGCGGTGACCGCACCGGCCCAGAACGATGTTTCCGAGCCAGGAAACTGTGTGGATATGGTGCCCAGAAGGACGACCGTGTCGAGATAGACGTGCGGATTGAGCCATGTCAGCGCAAGGCAGGTGGCAAGGATCGATCCGAGCGAGGCGGCAGTGCCGGATGCCGCGACAAGGGCATTGGCAGGGCCAAGCGCAGACTTCAGGCTTTTTGCACCGTACCAGAACAGGAAGGCCGCACCGGCATAGCGCATGGCCGGTTCCAGCGCAGGCAGGATGGCCGCAATCTGGCGAAAGGCCGTCACGCCGACGGTGATCAGAATGGCGTCCGACACTGCGCAGGTCAGCACGACGGCCGCCACGTGTTCGCCTCGCAGCCCCTGCCGCAGAACGAAAGCATTCTGCGCGCCGATGGCAACAATCAGCGTCAGCCCCATCGTCAAGCCCGTCACATACGTCGAGAAATCCATAAACCTGCCCCTGTTTCAGGCTTTGAATAGGCGGCTCGCATGGGTTAATCCAGTTAATGATTCTTATGTCGATTAAGGTAGGCTAACTTCATGCTTGATTACGCAGCCCTTCGCGCTGTTTCTCTCGTCGTACAGACCGGCAGCTTCGAAAAGGCGGCTCTCGCGCTGAATGTGACACCGTCTGCGATCTCCCAGCGCGTCAAACAGCTGGAAGAACGGCTGGGCGTGGTGCTGATCCTGCGTGGCAATCCCTGTACGGCAACCGAGAAGGGAGAGTGGGTCTGCCGACACATGGAGCATGTGGGCATGCTCGAGACCGAACTGTTCGGCCAGTTGCCAGCCCTTATTGCGCCGGGCGAGCCGGGGCAGAGGGTCACCCTTCATATCGCCACCAATGCAGACAGCCTCGGCACGTGGTTTCTGAAGGCCGTGTCGAGCTTTGCCACAGAACGGGATTATCTGCTGAACATTGCCGTTGACGATCAGGACCATACGGCGGAGTGGCTCCAGCGTGGACGGGTTCTGGCAGCCGTCACCAGCCTGGACAAGCCTGTCCAGGGATGCCGCGTGACACCACTCGGGTCGCTGCGATATCTTGCAACAGCCAGCCAACCGTTCATGACCCGCCATTTTGCCGGTGGCGTAACCGAAGCGCGGCTTTCGCAAGCGCCTGCCCTCACCTTCAACCAGAAGGACCGGCTGCAGCATGTCTGGGCCTCAAAAGTGTTTGGTGCGCCCGTCGTTCACCCCACCCACTGGCTTCCCTCCACGCAGAGTTTCGTGGATGCGGCTCTGCTGGGCATGGGCTGGGGCATGAACCCCGATCTGCTGGTGCGGGACCACCTGGCATCCGGCGCTTTGGTGGAACTGGTGGCGGGAACGCCGTTGGATATCCCGCTGTTCTGGCAGGTCAACCGGCTTGCATCCGACAGGCTGAAGCCGTTGACGCAAGCGGTGGTGGATGCGGCACGGGGCGTGTTGGTGCAGTAGGTTCGTGGCGTGGGTTGGGGTCAGGTTTGCGGCTCGACCCCTCACCTGGAAAATCGACGACTTAGCTTTCAGCCAAGATCGTGATTTTATCTCCTCTCCCACAGGGGTAGAGGTAAACACGCCACGAGCACGGCGCTCTCACTCTACCCTTGCAGGAAATATAGCGATTTCAAAATCTTAGCTGTTCTCAAGTGTTAGAAATCGCACGTGAGGGGTCCAGCCCAAACGTCAACGCCTTCGGCCTCACTCCGCCTCAACGTTCGCAGAGGCCGACCATTCCATATACAGGTCCAGCGCCTTGCGCGCGACGGGACCGGCCTGCAATTCGCGGTCATCCAGCTTGGTGACAGGAGAGACCTTGGAATAGTTGCCCGAGCAGAAAATCTCGTCGGCTTCGCGGAAATCCTGGACCGAAAGCGTGGCTTCGCGCACGTCGAAGCCTGCCTGGCGCAAAAGGCCCATGACGCGGGAGCGGGTGATGCCGGCAAGAAACGTGCGGTTGGGGACGGGCGTGAAGACGACGCCGTCCTTGACCATGAAGACATTGGCAGATGATGTTTCCGCGACATTGCCGTTCATATCCAGCATCAGCGCACCGCCAAAGCCACGCGAACGGGCTTCCAGAATGGCGCGTCCGCTGTTGGGATAGAGGCTACCGGCCTTGGCATCGGTCATGGCCGTTTCCGGCGACGGGCGGCGAAGAGACGAGACGGTCAGCGTGACGGGGGCGCCCGCATCCATCGGCGCTTCGAACAGGCACAGCGCAAAGCGGGTGGAGGCAGCGTCAGGTGCTACGATACTGCCGGGCATGCCGTGTTCGGCCCAGTACATCGGCTTGATGTAGATCGCGACCTTGCCATCGAATTTCGTCACGCCTTCCAGCGCGAGCTTTTCGATCTCTTCCGGCGTCATGGTGGGTTTCATGCCCATGCTGACGGCCGAGCGATTGACGCGCTGGCAGTGCTGATCCAGATCCGGTGCCAGCCCGTTGAACCAGCGCGCGCCATCGAACACCGTGGATGCCAGCCACATGGCATGCGACGTCGGACCGATCAGCGGCGGGTTGCCGGGAAGCCACTGACCATCGACATAGGTCCAGGTGGGGGAACGGGGTGCTGTATCGACGGACATGACATTCTCCTTATGCAATCGCCGGAATGAATGCTGCCGCGCCTTTGACGTCAAGACCAAAATCCGTCCATTTCCGGTTTTGATGGAAAGTTACGGGAAGACAGCCATTTCCAAGGATTTTATTGCGCGATGCGCCAATGGCGTCGATGGATGCATCACATTTTTTGATGGCTGACCGTCTGGATGGTGGCTGGTCGCCATGCGATATTCGCCCCGGATAAAGGAGTGCGATATGGCCTGGTCTGCGCAGCAATATCTGAAATTCGAGGACGAACGGACCCGCCCTGCCCGCGATCTGCTGGCGCAGGTGCCACTGGAGCGTTTGACCGCGGGTTACGATCTGGGTTGCGGACCCGGAAATTCCACCGAGCTTCTGGCGGAGCGCTATGGCGTCAATGTCATCACCGGCATCGACAGCGATGCCGACATGCTGGAAAAGGCGCGGCTACGGCTGCCCCACACCCAGTTTCAGCGGGCTGATCTGGCCACCTGGCGCCCTCGGCAAAAGGCGGACCTTTTCTACGCCAATGCTGTCTTCCAATGGCTGCCGGACCATATCGACATTCTGGAAGCGCTGATGGATCACCTCAAGCCGGGTGGGGTGCTGGCCGTACAGATGCCCGATAATCTGGACGAACCGACGCATTTGGCCATGGAGGAAACCGGGGCGGCCGGACCATGGAAAGCAGCATTCGAAGGCAGCAAACTGCGCCGCCAGCCTCTGCCCTCACCGGCCACCTACTTTGACAGGCTTTCCCCAAAATCGGCCCGGGTGGATGTTTGGCACAGCATCTACAACCACCCCATGAAAAATGCGGAGGCGATTGTCGAGTGGGTCAAGGGCACGGGTCTTCGCCCTTATCTGAACGCGGCGGGCGAGGAACACCGTGCGGCTTTTCTGGCCGATTATCTGACCCGCGTCGATGCCGCCTATCCGCCGATGGCAGACGGACAGCGTCTGCTGCGTTTTCCAAGGTTGTTCATTGTCGCCGTCAAACGTTAGAAATGGATGCCTGCAGGTCATCTTTCGCACGTTCCAGCACGACATGAACGATGCCGTATATTCTATCGATTCCAATAGATTGACGGAATAACTTCACCAGATATTAGTTATCTGTCGAAACCAGTCTTCAATCTTGCCCCTGTATAGTCAAGGCAACTCTATTGCTGGGGCAAGACGTGCAACATTTTTGGCAGGAAAAATCGGGTAATTTTGGTATTTTGACCGCTCTCATGGTGGTCCCGATTTTCGGGACCGCGGGTGTTGCGCTCGATATCAACCAGGCGATGGCGGTAAAGGCAGACCTCCAGAACGCGGCCGACGCCGCGGCGCTGGCGTCCGTGGCGAAAGCATCGAAGGAAGTCGAGGCCGCACGCAAAATGGCAGGTAATGGCAGAATCGAAATCGCCAATGCCGATGCTCTCAGCTTTTTCAAAAGCGATGCCGTTGGTCGTGATGATTTTGATGTGGAATCCGTCAAGGTCTATGTCGAGAAGGTTGGCAACAGCGTCCAGGCAGCTGTGAGCTTCGAAGCCACGGTCCAGACATCGCTGACCCGCATTCTCGGCAAGGACTTCGTGACCGTTTCCGGCAAGGCGACGGCAAAGTACGAAACCGAGACCTATAGTGATTTCTACCTGCTGCTGGACAACACGCCGTCCATGGGTGTCGGTGCGACCCCGGCGGATGTGAAGACGATGATGGACAACACCAAGGACAAATGCGCCTTTGCCTGTCACGTGGTCAGCGCAGATGGTGTCGATGACCAGAACAGCTATTATCACCTCGCCAGGAAACTCGGCGTGACCACCCGCATCAATGTGGTGGCACAGGCCACAGCCGCGTTGATGGACACGGCAACCTCGCTGCGCAAGACAAGCGATCAATATCGCATGGCGGTCTATACATTCGGCGAAAGGGCACCGGACGCCAAGCTGACTGAAGTCGTGCCGCTGACGAGCAATCTGGCAAATGCCAAGAAAAAGGCTGCGACCATTGACCTGATGTCGGCCCTTTCCAAGAAGAACGCCGAAAGTCAGTTGACGGACTTCGACAAGACATTGACCGACCTTGGCAACAGTATGGGAACCGTCGGCAACGGCACAAGCTCTGCTTCGCCGGACAAGGTCGTGTTCTTCGTATCCGACGGCGTGGGTGACAGCAACAAGCCGTCCAGTTGTACCAAGAAGGTCAATAATGGGCGCTGCCAGGAGCCGATCGATGTCAGGTTCTGCACGGCGCTGAAAGAAAAGGGTTACAGAATCGCGGTGCTCTACACCACCTATCTGCCCCTGCCGGAGGACACTTGGTACAATGACTGGATCAGCCCGTTCCAATCGCAGATCAGCACCAGAATGCAGGAATGCGCAACGCCTGGTCTCTATTTCGAAGTCAGCCCGACGGAGGGCATCAGCGATGCCATGGCGGCTCTGTTCAAACGCATCATCACCTCGCCGCGCTTGACGAGTTGAGAGCAGCACAGCTGGTTTGACTGGCAAACATTCAATGGAAACAACGATGCGGGCCTTGGTGCCCGCATTCAGACTGCTGACAAACCCGCCGATTTTTGTCGGTGGGTTTTTGCGTTTTTGGGCTTCTCGTTCAGGTGGTGTTTTC
>NZ_RXPG01000006.1:0-126506 GCF_023757665.1 Rhizobium skierniewicense Ch11 | reverse complement strand
TCGGGAGCAGGTTTCTTCAACATGTCCCAATGAATCATAACCCCCCCGATGTGACCAGGGGTTTGTCAGCAGTCTGGAAAGCCCCGGATCACTCCGGGGCTTTCTTTTTTTCAGCGAAATCAGCTTTTAATGCAGCGCTTGGGGAGCCGCATCCGGCTTGTCGTGCAGAGCGAAGCGGTCGATCATGTGGGCGCTTGCGTCATTGGCACCGATGACCTCGACCTGTTTGCCCGCCTTGCGGAATTTCAACACGACCTTGTCGAGTGCGCCAACGGCGGAGATGTCCCACAGATGCGCCTGCGTCACGTCGATGACGACACGCTCCACCGGCTCGGCAAAATCGAAGGCCGCGACGAAGCTTTCCGTCGAGGCAAAGAAGATCTGACCATCGACACGGTAGATACGCTCGTTGTCATCCACACCTGTTTCGGTGCGAACATGGAACAGTTTTGCGACCTTGCCAGCAAAGAAAACGCCCGACAGCAACACACCCGCCAGAACGCCCTGCGCCAGATCATGCGTTGCAAGCACCGTACCGACGGTCACCAGCATGACGATGCTGGATGATGGCGGGTTGTGGCGCAGGTCGAGAATGGACCGCCAGGAAAACGTACCGATGGACACCATGATCATGATCGCCACGAGTGCAGCCATGGGAATGATACGCACGATATCGTCCAGAACGAGGATGAGGAACAAGAGGAAGGCGCCGGCCACGAAGGTCGACAACCGCCCTCGCCCGCCGGAGGATACGTTGATGACGGATTGACCGATCATCGCGCAGCCACCCATGCCGCCGATAAACGCAGCGGCGATGTTGCCTGCACCCTGGCCTATGCACTCCTGGCTCTTGTTGCTGGGCGTGTCCGTCATGTCATCGACAATCTGGGCTGTCAGCAGCGATTCCAGCAGGCCGACAGCGGCAAGCGCTGCAGAATAAGGGAAGATGATCTGCAAGGTTTCCCATGTCAGCGGTATCTGCGGCAGGGCAAAAAGCGGAAATGACGATGGCAGCTCGCCAAGATCGCCAACGGTGCGCAGATCCATGCCGGAATAGAACGACACGAGCGTCAGCACGGCAATGGCCACCAGAGGAGACGGGATCGCCCGTGTCACCCGCGGAAACAGGTAGATGATGGCAAGACCGCCCGCAATCATCACATAGGTGCTGACAGGCACGCCGATAAGCTCGGGCAACTGCGCCATGAAGATGAGAATGGCGAGCGCGTTGACGAACCCGGTCATGACGGAGCGGGAAACGAACCGCATGACCCGACCGAGTTTGATGAGACCCGCCAGGATTTGCAGCAGGCCCATCAACAGGGTGGCCGCGAAGAGATATTGCAGGCCGTGCTCTTTGACGAGCGTCACCATCAACACGGCCGTGGCGGCGGTTGCCGCCGAAATCATACCTGGCCTGCCGCCGGTGAAGGCAGAGACACAGGCGATGGCAAAGGAGCCAAACAGCCCCACTTTCGGATCGACGCCCGCAATCACGGAAAAGCCGATCGCTTCAGGTATCAGCGCGAGAGCCACGACGATGCCGGACAGAATGTCCGCGCGAATGTTCGAAAACCACTCACGCTTGTAAGTTTGAAATGTGTTCATTTGAGATTTTTCGCAAACTGATACACACCGCCCCAGAGCCATGCTCGGGTAAACGAAAAGACGAAACGATGCTTTGCGTTGTCTGGCGGATCGGCGGCCAGAAGAGCCACCCGGGGTTACACCGGGTCCGTGGTGAGTACGCCTTCTATAAGGGCAGATCGCCCGCACTGCAAGGTCTTGAAGACGGATAAGAGATCAGATGCCTGTTGGAAGAGCCGGGTCATCCGTGGAAGGGATCCGTCATCGTGGCTGAAAAATCAGGTGAACCAGCGCTTTTCGAGTTTTGGAAAAAAGGAACAGACCGGCCGCAAAAAGAAAAGGCGGTAGCTGAAGCCACCGCCAAGACGTTGATCACGATAGCAAGGGTACGATCAAGCAACCCTTACAGACTTTCGCTTAATCCTTTTTCGGCGTCGGCACGACGCGCAGAGCCAGTTCGCGAAGTTGCGTTGGCGATGCTGGCGCTGGTGCGTTCATCAGAAGATCCTGCGCCTGCTGGTTCATCGGGAACAGCGTGATTTCACGCAGGTTCTTCGTGCCGGTCAGCAACATGACGACGCGGTCCACACCGGCCGCCATGCCCCCATGCGGAGGTGCGCCGTACTGGAAGGCGCGGTAGAGGCCACCGAAGCGATCTTCCACGTCCTGCTGGCTCAAGCCCACCTTCTCGAAGGCCTTGACCATCAGTTCAGGCGACTGGTTACGAATGGAGCCGGAAGCGATTTCGTAGCCGTTGCAGACCATGTCGTACTGGTAGGCCTTGATCGTCAGCGGGTCCTGATTCTCAAGCGCATCCATTCCGCCCTGCGGCATGGAGAACGGGTTGTGGGCGAAGTCGATCTTCTTTTCTTCTTCGTTATATTCGAAGAACGGGAAGTCAACGATCCAGCACAGCTCGAAACGGTCGCGGTCAACGAGGTTCAGCTCCTCACCAGCGCGGGTGCGGGCTTCGCCTGCGAATTTGTAGAACTTGGCAGGGTCACCAGCCACGAAGAAGCAGGCATCACCGGCACTAAGGCCGAGTTGTTGGCGAAGCGCTTCGGTGCGTTCTTCGCCGATGTTCTTGGCGAGTGGACCGGAGCCGACAACCTTGCCGTCTTCTTCCTTCCAGAAGATGTAGCCAAGACCAGGCTGGCCCTGCCCCTGCGCCCAGGCATTCATGCGGTCGCAGAACGCTCTGGAGCCACCGGTCTTGGCTGGAATTGCCCAGACTTCAACCTTGGGGTTGGAGGCGATCATGTTTGCGAAGACCTTGAAGCCGGAGTCGGCGAAATGGTCTGTCACAGCCTGCATTTCGATCGGGTTGCGCAGGTCAGGCTTGTCGGAACCGTATGTACGGAGCGCGTCGTCATAGGCGATGCGGCGGAAGGTCTGCGTCACGGGCTTGCCTTCGGCAAACTGCTCGAACACGCCGCGAATGACCGGCTCCATCGTGTCCCAGACGTCTTCCTGCGTCACGAAGCTCATTTCGAGGTCGAGCTGGTAGAATTCGCCCGGCAGACGGTCTGCGCGCGGGTCTTCATCGCGGAAGCACGGTGCGATCTGGAAGTAACGGTCGAAACCAGCCACCATCAGAAGCTGCTTGTACTGCTGCGGCGCCTGCGGCAGCGCGAAGAACTTGCCTTCGTGGATGCGGCTCGGCACGAGGAAGTCGCGTGCGCCTTCCGGCGACGAGGCCGTCAGGATCGGCGTGGAATATTCGGCAAAACCGATATCGCCCATGCGGCGGCGCATATCGGAGATGATCTGCGTGCGCTTGACGATGTTCTTGTGCAGCGTATCGCGGCGCAGGTCGAGGAAGCGGTACTTCAGGCGCACGTCTTCAGGATAGTCAGGCTCGCCAAAGACCGGCAGCGGCAGTTCCTTGGACGCGGCCAGCACTTCGATTTCCTGCGCGTAAAGCTCGATCTCGCCCGTCTCCATGGTCTTGTTGACCGTGTCTTCCGAACGCGCCTTGACGAGACCGTCGATACGGATGACCCATTCGCCACGGACAACTTCCGCAGACTTGAAAGCCGGGCTGTCCGGGTCTGCCACCACCTGCGTGATGCCGTAGTGGTCGCGAAGGTCGATGAAGAGAACGCCGCCATGATCTCGTACACGGTGAACCCAGCCGGAAAGGCGAACGGTTTCGCCGACATGCGACTTGCGGAGAGCGGCACAGGTGTGGCTGCGGTAACGATGCATTTTGTTATCCTGAAACATAGCGGCGATCACGCACATGGATCGCGTATTCTAAATCGGGCGGAAAAGCGCATGACAGACCCGATTTGTCAAGGCAAAGCGCAATATTGTCCCGAATAGCGCCGCGTTTAAGCGTATTCGTTCAGCGAGAATCGTTTATCGATAGTCTCAGCTTCCAAAGCCCTCAAGATACGCGATGTATGCCGCATGAGCCAGATACGACCCCTCATTCCCCTTCTGCTGACGGCGGGTATTTTGATCGGCGGAAATGGCTTGCAAGGCACGTTCATCGCATTGCGTGGATCATCGGCAGGTTTTTCGGCCAGCACCATCGGCCTCATCAGCGCCGGTTATAGCCTGGGCTTTGCGGTAGGCTGTGTCAACGTGACCCGCCTGTTGCGAAAGATCGGCCACATCAGGGCCTTTTCCACCATGGCCGCCGTCGCGTCTGCAGCCTCCATCACGATGATCCTGATTACCGATCCGGTTTTCTGGTTTGCTATGCGCTTCATCATCGGCATTGCGGTGGCGTGTCTGTTCGCCACCATCGAAAGCTGGATCAATGCGCAGGTGACGAATTCCAACCGCGCGAAAACGCTGTCGATCTACCGCTTCGTCGATTTGGGCTCCGTCACGCTGGCGCAATACGTCATTCCCGCCGTGGGGATCGAGGGACCTGCGATCTTCTCGTTGATCGCCATGGCCCTGACGCTCTCGCTGGTCCCCATCTCCCTTGCCGACAAATCGAACCCGGCCCCTCCCAAACAGGTGCCGTTCGATCTCTTCGCGGTGTGGCGCATTTCGCCGCTGGCGGTCGTCGGCTGTATCGCCGTCGGTCTGAGCATGTCGGCGTTTCGCAACATTGGCCCCATCTATGCCGAGCAGATCGGGATGTCAGTGACGTCGATTGCAACCTTCATGAGTGCGGGCATCATCGGCGGTGTCGTGCTGCAATATCCGCTGGGGGCCTATTCAGACCGGTACGACCGACGCATCGTCATCGTCGCGACCACCGCCTGCTCGGTCGTGACAGGCCTGTTTCTGTCGTTCTTCGCCGGAACCGACGAGTTTCGAAACGTCATGGGCGTCTTTGTCTTCGGCGCCTTCGCGCTGCCGCTTTACTCGCTCAGCTCGGCGCATGGCAATGATCATGCCAAGGAGGGCGAGCACGCCATGATGTCGGCCGGGCTTTTGTTCTTCTGGTCTATGGGGGCAACGGTCGGCCCTCTTCTCGCTTCGCTTCTCATCGATCTTTTCGGCCCCAAAGCGCTGTTTGCCTATACGGCAGCCATCCAGGTCGTTTTCATGATCTACACCCTTTACCGCCTGACCGTGCGGGCCGCAGTGCCGGTGGAGGAGCGCACCTGGCGCTTCCGCTCGCTTTTGCGCACCTCGGCCTATTTCACCAGACTTGCCGCGCCATCTGCATCGGAACGGGACAAAAAAGACGGATAGCTGTCCTCTACCCCCATAAAGATGTGACAGAGAGACAAGAAGAGCCGCGCCTGTATTGACACGGGCGCTTCAAAGGGAAAGTAAGTTTGATACTTTCCATGAGCGGCAAAAAGATAATGATTGAGACGACAGCAGCACTCGCCGAAGCCTGCAAGGAACTGGCGAAATCCGATTTCATCACCATCGATACGGAATTTCTCCGCGAAACGACTTTCTGGCCTCAGCTTTGTCTCGTTCAAATGGCCAGCCCGACGCTCGAGGTGCTGGTCGACCCTCTCGTGAAAGATCTCGATCTGACGCCGCTGTTCGAACTGATGGCCGATACCAGTGTCATCAAGGTTTTCCATGCCGCCCGCCAGGACATCGAAATCATCCATCATCTCGGCGGTCTCATTCCCCACCCGATCTTCGATACGCAGGTTGCGGCGATGGTGTGCGGCTTCGGTGATTCCATTTCCTATGATCAGCTTGTCCAGCGGATCAAGAACGTGCAGATCGACAAGTCGTCGCGCTTCACCGACTGGAGCCGCCGTCCGCTGACGGAAAAGCAGCTGGATTACGCACTGGCCGATGTCACCCACCTGCGTGACGTCTATCTGGCGCTGCAAGCACAGCTGGATCGTGAAGGCCGTTCCTCCTGGCTGAAGGAAGAAATGGACGTCCTCGAATCGGTGGAAACCTACGACATGCATCCCGACGATGCCTGGCTGCGGTTGAAATCGCGTCTTCGCAAGCCGACGGAACTCGCAATCTTAAAATTCATCGCCGCTTGGCGTGAGCGTGAGGCGCGGTCGCGCAACGTGCCGCGCTCGCGCGTGTTGAAAGACGATGCCATCTTCGAAATCGCCCAGCAACAGCCGAAGGACACGGAGGCACTCTCGCGCCTTCGTACCATTCCGAAGGGTTGGGAACGTTCATCCTCCGGTACAGCCATCATCGATACGGTCAATGCAGCGCTTGCTTTGCCGAAAGGCGACATGCCACACCCGCCTCGCCAAAGCCATTCACCGGAAGGTTCAGGTGCCGCTGTTGAACTTCTCAAGGTTCTGCTGAAGCTGACGGCCGACAAGCACGGCGTTGCTGCCAAAGTCATCGCCAACAGCGAAGACCTCGACAAGATCGCATCGGAAGGTGAAGAGGCGTCGGTACCGGCTCTTTCTGGCTGGCGCCGCGATTTGTTCGGCGAACCGGCGCTGAAACTGATTCGCGGCGAAGTGGCGCTTCGCTTCGCAGGCAAGAAGGTCGAAGCACTGGAATTGCCGCAACAGGGATGATGCGCCGTAGCTGCTGACCGAACCACCACAACATCAATATTGATCTTCATTGCTGATCGCGACGTGTAACCGATGTAACTCGGTCACAGCTTTCACCCATACACGCTACCTTACCAAAACATCACTTTTTGACCTTTAGTTTCCACAATATGGTCGCAACCGTCGGGAATGGGATGTCCGGTCCGGCACAGTCGCAGGCCAGCCGTAACGTCCAAACAAAGAGCCGTCATGAGAAAACTTCTAGCGATGCTGGACTATGTGATGCTGTTTCTGGCGGTGGCTGGAAGCGGTGTTGCCTATGCATTCCTGGAATATGGCGGTGGTGCCCTGATCGGCGCGACCTACGCATTGTTCTCCTGCGCGCCCATTCTGGCCTTCGAGCGCGGCTATATCATGCCGGGCCTGTCGCGCAGAATCAGCATGTTGCCAACACCCGCTTACATTCTCTCTGCGTTTTCGGCCTATGCCGTGCTGGTGTTCTGCGGCTTCGGTTTCGGCGGCACGATTTTGTGGGCGACCGGCGTTTTGCCGGTGACATGGCAAAAAGCCGTCCATGCGGAAATGCAGTCGCTTTTGTTCATTCTGTGCGTCTGCGCCATCATCGTTTTCGTCATGCGTGTTCGTGAACTCCTGGGTCGGGACATTTTCATCGACCTCATTCTTGGGCGGTATCGCCGTCCGGTCAGCGAAGAACGTGTTTTCCTGTTCGTTGATCTCGTGGGATCGACGTCCTTTGCCGAAATGCACGGCGATTTGCGCGCGCAGGAGTATCTCGGCGAATTGTTCTCGGCTTACGCTGGCCCGGTGAGGCGGCACGGCGGTGTCATCGATGACTATATCGGCGATGCCGCCATCATCACCTGGCCGTACCACATGGCAATCCGGCGTGCCGCCTGCATCAACTGCGTTTTCGATATTCTGAAAACCATAGAAGACGGTCGCGCCGATTGGCTGTTGCGGTTTGGGGCGGTCCCGAAACTGCGCTTTGCCATTCATGGCGGGCCTGTCATCACCGCTGAAATCGGTGTCGATCACCACAAGATTACCTATTTCGGCGATACGGTGAACACGACGGCGCGGCTTGAGTCGCTGAGCAAGATGCTGGGGCATCCCGTCCTCATATCGTCAGATCTTGCGCATCAGCTGCTTTTGCCGAAGGGCGTGAAAAGCGAGTATCTGGGCGAGCATGCCGTGAAGGGGCGTGGGCAGACATTGGGCGTCTGTGCCCTTAGCCGTCACGCGGTTATGAGCTAACGCTCATATTTTCCATCAGCGTCATCAAATCTTCAACAACGCATCAACCAGCTGTCATGAAGCTTGCCTAACGGTCCGTGCATTGCAGATGCAAACCCAAAGGTAATTCCATGACAAAGACCCTCCTCGCCTCGGTTGCCATTCTGGCACTCGGCACCATCTCCGCCTTTGCAGCGGAAAAGGAGTTTCCAGCAAAGCTCGTGTCGCACGCCGTGTTGCCCGCAAACACGATCATCCCGGCGCCATCGGACGCGCCCCAGCATCTGAAGACGTCCGCAAAATTCACGACGCCGGACCGGAAGCGCGCGGAAGGCCTGGGAACGGTTCCCGGCAAGGATGGCGTTCGCACCACCGGACTGTCGATGCCGTTCGACGGTCAGGCCATGCAGGGCTTTTCCGGCATCAAGACGATGAGCGACGGCACGTTCTGGAGCCTGTCGGACAACGGCTTCGGCTCCAAGGCGAACTCCAGCGATTCCATGCTGATGCTGCATCATCTGAAGCTTGACTGGGACGTCGGCAAGGTCAACGCACTCGAAACGGTGTTCCTCTCCGATCCGGACAAGAGGGCACCGTTTCCGATCGTCATGGAAGGCTCCGACAAGCGCTATCTCACCGGCGCGGATTTCGACGTGGAATCCATCCAGCCAACAGAGGATGGATTCTGGGTCGGTGAAGAATTCGGCCCTTACATCCTGAAATTCACCCGCGACGGCAGGTTGACGGATGTGATCGCAACGAAGGCTGGCGATGTCGACGTCAAATCGCCCGATCATCCAACCCTGTCGCTGCCTGCCAATCCAACGCAGAAACTCCCAGCCTTCAACCTGAAGCGCTCGGGTGGTTTCGAAGGCATGGCGATGTCCAGGGACGGCACCAGGATTTACGGCCTTCTCGAAGGTCCGCTCTATAACGCTGAAGGTCAGGTCGAAAAGACCGAAGATGGCGCAACCGGGCTTCGCATCATCGAGCTCGATGTCGCGTCCAAAAGCTGGACGGGCCGCACCTGGCTATATCCGCTGGCAGACGGTGGCGAAGCGATTGGCGACTTCAACATGCTGGATGACGCGACGGCGCTGTTGATAGAGCGCGACAATGGCGCGGGCACCAGCGACAAGGCCTGTGCGGACGCCAAGAAGCCCGAGGCCGATTGCTTTGCGGTTCCTGCCAAATTGAAGCGCATCTACAAGATCGAATTCAACGATGCGAATGTTGGCAAGGCAGCGCGCAAGATCGGCTACATAGACCTGATGAAGATTGCCGATCCCGACAAGAAGGCCCTCCAGGGCAGTGAAAACGGCATCTACACCATGCCTTTCGTCACCATCGAAAACGTCGATCGCGTCGATGCGACGCACATCATCGTCGGCAACGACAACAACCTTCCCTTTTCGGCCGGTCGGGCGTTGGACAAGGCCGATGATAACGAGTTCGTTGTGCTTGAGGTGAAAGACTTGCTGGACGCCAAATAATTGGGATTTGGTAGCGCCTTCGACCGATGTCGAAGGCGCTCCTTATCGCTCACTCGAACACGAAGGCCAGCTTCTTGCCCGTCAGCTTCGAAAGCTGCTGCAAACGACCTTCGAGGCGTTCACCGGCAAAGTCGTGATACTCATGCGGCACGACGAATTCGAGATCGACGTCTTTGCGTTCCGAACGACGGAACTTCAGGTGATCGACGACGCCGGGCATGGATGCCGAAAACAGATAAACCACACGCAGCAGACCGCCGAGCAGCTTGGCCAGTTCCTGCATTCTGTCCCCTGCGATGGACGTCAGATGCTGGGTCGTGCCGTTATCGTTCAATCCTTCAAAGCGGTAGTAATTTGCCAGCGCGATATAGGCGCGCCCGGGATGCGTGATGGCGATGAAGGACGAGTGCGCGATGATGTTGAGCGCCTGCAATCCGCGATAATCCGGGTGCGCGCGCCAGCTGATATCGGCCAGCAGGCAGGCTGCCTGGCGATAGCGCGCCTCGTCTTCTGTTTCGGTAATGCCGAACACAGGCACGGTGCGCCCGCTCCAATCGGCAAGCTCGCGCGCATGTTCGGGTGAACGGGCGCGAAGAATGGCCAGTTCGTCGGCCACCACCAGCAACGGATCGGCCTTCTGCTCGACCTCCGGCAACAGCGAATAAAGATAGCCTTCGCGAACACCTTGCGCCGAAAATGCGATCTTGGAGGGCTTCATCACCTCAAGCACTTCGCGCATGGCAACGGCGCCGAAAGGCAGAAGCGTACGACGGTTCTTGGAAACCGCCTGCCATGCCGGGTCCTTGCTGTCCTTGGAAGCGATCACTTCATCGAGGAAACTCAGCATATCGGCCAGCGGCATCTCGTAGCCCTGCATCATGTGCAGCGAATAACCGGTGATTTCCATGTGCAGTTTGGCGATGTTTCGCCATGTGCCGCCAACGGCGTAAAACGTCCGCCCTTCGCCCTTGGCCAGCAGCTTTGCGGTTTTGACCTGTTTTTTCGTAAAGGTGGTGGCCTTCTCGATGGAGCCACCGGAATGTTCGGACAGTCGCAGGCCACCCAATGGCAAGGTAATCCCCTCGCCGCAGGTTTTGCCCTTGATGTCGATCAGTTCCAGCGAGCCACCGCCTAGGTCACCGGCAATGCCATCGGCATCGTGGAAGCCGCTGATGACGCCGTAAGCGGAATAGAGCGCTTCCTTCTCACCGGAGAGAACCTCGATCTCGCACCCGAGAATGGCTTCCGCATCGCGGATGAAATCGGGGCCGTTGCTCGCCTCCCGCGCAGCAGCGGTCGCCAGCACATAAAGCTTTTGCGCCTGCGCCTGCTGCGACAATGCGTGGAAACGACGTAAGGCGGCAAGCGCACGCGTGACGCCTTCCTCATCCATTCGACCGGTCAGAGCCAAGCCCTTACCAAGCCCGCACAGGACTTTTTCATTGAAAAGCACCGCAGGGGCGCGCGAAAGACCTTCATATACAACGAGACGAACGGAGTTCGAGCCGATATCTATGACGGAAACGGGGGCTAAGCCAGCAAGCCGCCCCTGTGCTTCTGATCGTGTCATTCAGCCTGTTTCTTGCGGGATGATATCAGCCCGGCTATCAATTTGGGCGCACTGGACTTCAAGGCTTCACCGCGTCCCGAAAGGCTTGGGTTGGTCATGAAGTAGTGCTGCGCGTTGAACGGTTCCTCGCCTTTGCGCACCTCGATGCGCCTCGACGTTCCGTCCGGCAGTATCTCGTAGCTCTGCTGGTTGTCAATGAGATTGCCCAGCATGATTTGCGAAAGAACCTGCTCATGCACCGTTGGGTTGACCAAAGGCACCATGGTTTCCACACGTCGATCCAGGTTTCGCGGCATCATATCGGCGGAACCGATGTAGACCAGCGCCTTGTCGGACGGCAGGCCGTAACCATTGCCGAAGCAGAAGATGCGGCTGTGTTCCAGGAAGCGGCCCACAATGGACTTGACGCGGATGTTGTCGGAAAGACCCGGCACCTGTGGCCGCAGGCAGCAAATGCCGCGGATAACCAGATCGATCTCCACACCGGCCGCGCTCGCATGATACAGCGCATCGATAATCTCGGGGTCAACAAGCGAATTCATCTTCATCCAGATCGCCGCTTGAGCACCGTTTCGGGCATGCTCCGCTTCATCGTTGATATGCTTGAGAATGCGCGACCGCATCGTATAGGGCGAAACCGCCAGCTTCATCCCCTCTTCCGGCTCGCCGTAACCGGTGATGAAGTTGAAGATGTTTGCCATGTCGTGGGCAATCTTCGGATTGCAGGTGAAGAAGGACAGATCGGTGTAGATCTTTGCCGTCACCGGGTGGTAATTGCCCGTTCCCAGGTGGCAATAGGTGCGCAGCTTGCCATCTTCCCGGCGCACGACCATCGACATCTTGGAGTGGGTCTTCAGTTCGATGAAGCCGAACACGACCTGGACGCCTGCGCGCTCAAGGTCACGGGCCCAGCGAATATTCGCCTCTTCGTCGAACCGCGCCTTCAACTCCACCAGCGCCGTCACCGACTTTCCGGCATCGGCCGCGTCGATCAGCGCGCGAACGATCGGGCTGTCATTGGACGTGCGATACAAGGTCTGCTTGATGGCGAGAACATTGGGGTCCCGCGCGGCCTGCAACAGGAACTGCACCACCACATCGAAGCTCTCATAGGGGTGGTGAACCACCATGTCCTTTTCGCGGATCGCGGCCAGGCAATCGCCCGCATGCTCACGCACACGCTCCGGGAAGCGGGCGTTGTAGGGTTCGAATTTCAGATCGTCGCGTGGCGCCTTAACCAATTCGGAAATGGTGTTGAGCGCCAGAAGCCCGGGAAGAACCGCGACGCGGTTATCGGGCACGTTGAGCTCATGCACCACGAACTGGCGCAGGGATGCGGGCATTTCGCTGTCGGTCTCTATGCGGATCACCGAGCCGCGACGGCGGCGCTTCAGGGCGCTTTCGAAGTAGCGCACCAGATCCTCGGCTTCTTCTTCAAGCTCGATATCGCTATCTCTGATAATGCGGAACGTGCCGAGTCCACGCACCGTGTAACCGGGATAGAGCCGGTGGATGAACAGGCCGACGACATCCTCCAGCGTGATAAAGCGGACTGTCGTCTTGTCGTCCGGCAAGCGAATGAACCGGTCGAGCGCGGGCGGCAAGCGCAGAAGCGCCGTCATCGGCTCGCGGCCGTTGACGCTATCCAGCTGCAAGCCCATTGAAAAGCCAAGGTTCGGAATGAACGGGAACGGGTGCGCCGGATCGATGGAGAGCGGCGTCAGAACCGGGAAGATCAGTTCCTCGAATTCGTTCTCCAGCCAGACGCGGTCCTCATCGGACAGCGATGCTGGGCGAACGATATAGATGTCTTCCTTGGCAAGATATTGCTGAAGCACAGCAAGCGAAGCCTGCTGCTCCATCTGGAGATTATCGATTTCCTTGAGGATGTCTTCGAGCTGTTCGGCAGGCGTCTTTCCATCCGGTGTACGCACGGTCACATTCTGACGAACCTGGCCTTCGAGACCGGCCACACGGACCATGAAGAATTCGTCGAGGTTGGCGGCGGATATCGAGAGAAAGCGCAGGCGCTCCAGCAAGGGATGGTCAGTGTTCAGCGTCTCCTCGAGAACGCGGCGGTTGAATTGCAGCCACGAAAACTCCCGGTTGATGAAGCGCTCCGGGCTATCCCACAGGCTCTTCTCCTCCGGTATGGATTTACCGTTTTCGTCGAGATTGTCCTGCACCACCGAATCCATCAAATTTCCCGCCCTTTATCTCCAGACCCGCAGGAACCCACAGGGCCTTGCCGCTCCGGTTGCTTGTTTCAAATATCCCAGCGACTTGAAATCGCTCCGCACTTTCCGTCCAATACCCCATTGCCCGTATAACAGTTTGACGACGGAACTGTGACAGTCAATCCTCGTCGGGGTCGCCTCCAAGCTCCGTCAGCACCTCTGCCGCCATGGCGCGGCTGATACGTGTGCCTCTCGACAGGGCCAGACGGTCCAGTCTTTCGACGATCGTCTGCGCCGCATTGAGAGAGCGTTCCATGCGCGCCACGATATAGCTGACAAGTTTGTCATCCATATAAAGCTGACGGTCGGCAAACAGCTTCATCAGCACTTGCGCCAGCAAATCCTCGTCCGGCTCGCCAATTTCCACCACCGTTGCCGCCTTGAGGCGCGACCGCAAATCCGGCAATATTACCGGCCATGCAGCGGGCCACTCACGCGAGGTTATCAGCAGCGAAGTGCCATTTTCCCGAACGCTGTTGATGACGTGGAACAGTTCCGTGTCATCAAAGCCGTTTTGATCGGCATCTTCAAACAGAACCGGGTTTTGTTCAGCAGCACGCGCGGCGTCCGAGCCCTGCACAGGCTTGATATCCACCGCATTGCTGGTGGTTTTCCATATGCTGGCGAGATGGGATTTGCCGGAACCTTGCGGTCCCACGAGAATGACCACAGGCGAAGGCCAGCGCGGCCACTCATCGACAATGCTGACGGCCGCATCCAGCGGTGCGGCCACCAGAAGGTCGTCACGACCTGTCGCCGTCTGATGGGAGAAAGCAAGCGGGAGCTGCTCGCCCCTCGACCTGCTGCCACCGGGTTTGTTGTTATCGGTCATCTTTCAGCTCTGAGAATCGATCTTTTTGGGCGGCAATGCCTGCGTCTGCGTATCCTCGCCATCCCATGGCAGATTGGCAGCACGACCATGGTAAAGATCGCTTTCGAGATAGCGCGACAGCACGAAGCGAACCAGCACGCCGACGGCTGCGGCTGCCGGTACCGCGACCAGCAGACCCACGAAACCAAACAATGCACCGAAGGCAAAAAGGGCAAACATGAGCCAGACCGGGTGAAGACCGACGCTACTGCCAACGAGCTTGGGCTGGAGAATGTTGCCTTCGATGAACTGGCCGGAGAAAAAGACAGCCAGAACCAGGATGACATCGATATAGTCAGGCCAGAACTGAACCAGCGCGACCCCTACGGCCAGCACGAGGCCGACCATGGAGCCGACATAGGGAATGAAGCTGATCGCACCCGCGAAGAGGCCGATCAACAGGCCAAAATTCAAGCCCACAAGCGACAGGCCGACCGCGTAGTAAACACCGAGGATGAGGCAGAGAGAGCCCTGGCCGCGAATGAAGCCCGCAATGGTGCTGTCCATGTCGCGCGCGATCTGGCGTACGGTGGCGACGTGATCACGCGGGATCCAGCTATCGACCTTTTCGATCATCCGGTCCCAGTCCAGCAAAAGGTAGAAAGCGACAACGGGCGTCACCACCAAAAGCGAGATGACATCCACCAGGGATTTGCCGGAGTTCCAGATCTGCGTGAGCAGCGTGCCGATGAAGCCTGCGCCTTCGGCCAGGACCTTGGAGAAATTCTCCTTGACGGTGTCGATCTGCGCGCTGACCCAGCCGGGCAGAAGATTGGTATCGGCGCCGGCGATGAGTTGCTGGAGGGAGGAGATGTATTGCGGAATGCGGGTGATGAATTCGGATGCCTGGGCTGCCACCAGCGGAATGATGATGATGAGCGACAGCGCAAACAGCAGCACGAAAGACACAAGGATCATGATGCTCGCCATCATGCGGCTCAAGCCCCGACGCTCCAGCCAATCCGCGACAGGATCGAGAAAATATGCCAGCGCCATGCCCGCCACGAAGGGCAGGAGAATGGAGCTGAAGACCATCAGGAACAGGATGAAGATGACCAGCGCACCGAGCCAGAAAAAGATCTGGCGTCTCAGATTCATGCCTCTGATATGTGGTTGCATCGTCTGCTCCTTTGGGCGCCCATACGCCTAACGCCGGGGTTAGGAGATAGGATGCGTGGACCGGACTGGTCAAGTGGAGCCCTCTTGCCAAATGGGTCACGATGGAGCTTTCCCATGACAATACGGCTAAAACACCCAAAAGGCGTGAAAAACATGCGTTTTGCCGCGCCCATACTTGCATCGTCACCCTTCTCATGCGAATGGCGACGCCAAACGGAACCAGTGGAGACGACAGCCATGAGCGAGCAAGGCAAGAACGGTCTTACCTACAGCGATGCAGGCGTGGATATCGACGCCGGAAACCTGATGGTCGAGAAGATCAAGCCCGCCGTGCGCTCCACCCGCCGCCCTGGCGCGGATGGTGAAATCGGTGGTTTCGGTGGCCTGTTCGACTTGAAGGCCGCGGGTTTCACAGACCCGGTTCTCGTCGCTGCCAATGATGGCGTCGGCACCAAGCTCAAGATTGCCATCGACGCGGATTACCACGACACCGTCGGCATCGACCTCGTTGCCATGTGCGTCAACGATCTCGTGGTGCAGGGCGCAGAACCGCTGTTCTTCCTCGACTACTTCGCGACCGGCAAGCTCAACCCGGATCAGGGTGCGGCCATCGTCACCGGCATCGCCGCTGGTTGCCGCGAATCGGGTTGTGCGCTGATCGGCGGAGAAACCGCTGAAATGCCCGGCATGTATTCGGATGGCGATTACGATCTCGCCGGATTTGCCGTGGGCGCTGCCGAACGTGGCCAGCTTCTCCCAAAGGGTGATATTGCCGAAGGCGACGTCATTCTTGGACTTTCCTCATCGGGCGTTCATTCCAATGGCTTCTCGCTGGTGCGCAAGATCATCGAGCTTTCCGGTCTTGGCTGGGATGCGCCTGCCCCATTTGCAGACGGCAAGAAGCTGGGAGAAGCTTTGCTGACGCCAACCCGCATTTACGTGAAGCCGCTTTTGAAGGCCATTCGCGAAACCGGCGCGTTGAAGGCGCTGGCGCACATCACCGGCGGTGGTTTTCCGGAAAACATTCCGCGCGTCCTGCCAAAGCATCTGGCCGCTGAAATCGATCTGGATGCCATCAAAGTTCCCGCCGTCTTCTCATGGCTTGCCAAGACCGGCGGCGTTGTACAGAGCGAAATGCTGCGCACGTTCAACTGCGGCGTCGGCATGATCGTTGTCGTTGCGGCGGAGAATGCACAACAGGTAACGGACGCTCTGACAGCGGAAGGCGAAACCGTCTTTGCGCTCGGCCGCATGGTCGCTCGCGCGGACGATGGACACGGCACGATCTACAAGGGCACGCTCGGCCTATGAGCGCCGCCGCTCCCCGCAGCAAAGTTGTCGTTTTCATCTCCGGCAGCGGCTCCAATATGATGGCGCTGGCAAACGCTTGTCAGGAACAGGATTTCCCTGCGGAGATCGCCTGCGTGATCTCCGACAAGGCGACCGCAGGTGGCCTTGCGAAGGCTCAAACACTGGGCATTCCCACACTCGTTTTCGAGCGCAAGACCTATGCGAGCAAGGCTGAGCACGAGCAGTCCATTCTGGCTGCGCTGAGTGAAATCGCGCCCGACATCATCTGTCTTGCCGGTTACATGCGTCTCATCTCCGGCGATTTCATCGCGCCCTATGCCGGTCGCATCATCAACATCCACCCCTCCCTCTTGCCCCTCTTTCCCGGCCTGCATACCCACGAACGCGCTATCGAAAGCGGCATGAAAATCACCGGCTGCACGGTGCATTTCGTCACCGAAGGCATGGACGAAGGCCCGGTTATCGGCCAGGCGGCGGTGCCGGTTCTGGTGGATGATACCGCTGACACACTCGCCGCCCGCGTTCTGACCGTAGAGCACCAGCTCTACCCTCTGGCCCTCAGGCTGCTTGCAGAGGGCAAAGTGCGGATGGAGGGTGGCAAGACTGTTGGAAAATATTTAAATCCAAGTTCTGGAAAATCGCTGATAAGTGCCTAACCGCATCTGTTTATTCGTTAAATTAACACAGTTTTACAACCGGTTTCAATAAACTTTTGATTGATAGATAAAGCACCAAATTTGAAGATTACAAACCATGTTGAATAACGCATTATCTTCAACAGAATCGAAATCAACACCAACAGAACGAAGGAGAGTTCTATGTTTGTTCGTTATACACATATTTCAAACGGCCCTGGTCCATCAGAAGCTATAATTGCCGTAACCACTCTCGACGGCACAGAAGAAGTAATCGTTGATAGGGATCTGCTGCAAGAATCTGAGACGCTCGATGTCGGCTCTGTAATCGTCGACAGAGAAGATGCATATCTCTTCGAGCTTCCGCGAGAAACCTCAACAGGCCGCAGTAGAGTCTGGGTTGCAAAATCTCTCGCTTTAAGCAATAAGGTTGCAGCTTAACTCTTATACGGAATCTCCAGGTGATATTAGTTGATCGTGAAATTAAAATAGCTCTGAGAGAAGGCCAAGTCAAAATTGAGCCTCTGCCAGACCTGGAGACCGCAGTATCATCTTCAAGCATTGACTTGACATTATCTGACACATTTAAGACATGGCAGCAAACGGCTGGCATGTCTATATCCCCTGGCAAAAAGGGTTATTCCTACTCAAATCTTCTACATTTACAGAAAGAACACAAAGACAATTTTACACTGCTGCCACAGTCCTTTGTACTTGCTTGGACGAAAGAAAAAGTCAATATTCCATCCACATCACGGCTAGCAGCGAGGGTGGAGGGAAAAAGTTCTTTAGCGCGGCTTGGTGTAAGCATTCACGTAACAGCACCAATAATTCATGCTGGCTTTAAAGGCCAAATTCAATTGGAAATGTATAATTTTGGTCCTTTCGAAATTATCCTGACACCAAATATGTACGTTTGCCAATTGGTTTTTGAGCAGACGAATGCAACACCTGAATCCGGCTATAGCGGTATTTTCGCGGATCAAACTCAAACTAACCGTTAGTTAAGAGACTTTTGTTCAGCATCGCCCATTGCAACAAGATGATTGTCTTCGCATCCGTGATGTCACCGGTTGCGATCATTTCGAACGCCTGATCCAGCCCGATCAAAATGACCTCGATGTCCTCGCCTTCTGTTGCGAGCCCACCGCCGAGGCCGGCTTTTTCTTCCAGATCGACCCGCGCATAAAACAGCGCGACCTTTTCGGTCAGCGTGCCGGGGCTGGCGTAGGTTTCGAAGAGAAACTGAACGTCCTTCACCGCATAGCCGGTTTCTTCCATCGCCTCACGGCGGATGGCGTCGTCCGGCTGGTCGTCATCGGTTAGGCCTGCAGGCACTTCGAGCATGAAACTCGGATCGCCGTTGACGAAGGCGGCAGGACGGAACTGGCGGACAAGAACAACGGCATTTTTCGCCGGATCGAACAACAGGATCGCGGCAGCGCTGCCGTGGTCATGCACTTCACGGTCGATGCGGATTACCCGGCCATCCGGCATGCGCTGATCGAACGCCAGTGTCTGGAGGTGGACGAAACGTTTCCAGACGGTCTCCTTCGAGACAAGCTTGACCCTGTCATCGTCCGGCCTCGCCGATGATGTCTCTGTTGCCATTTCGTCCACGCCAAACTCCATCAGTCTTTTATGATTGCGTCAGGGCCGTACGGTTGAGCGCTGCCCATTGCAACAGCATGATGGTTTTGCCGTCGCAGATATCCCCGTCCTCGATCATTGTCATTGCATCAGCCAGGGGGATCACGACGACCTCGATGTCCTCGTCCTCATGGGCAGCGCCACCGCCCTCCTCCACCCGATCGGACGCATCGACGATCGCGACGAAGAAATGCAGGATTTCCGTGACAGATCCCGGCGACATGAAGGACTTGAACAGGAAGCGCGTGTCACGCAGCTTGTAGCCGGTTTCTTCCATCACCTCGCGGGCAATGGCGTCTGCCGGGTTGTCGCCATCCAGCAAACCTGCAGGCGTTTCCAGCAGCCACCCATGATAGCCATTCACATAGGTTGGAACCCGGAACTGGCGAACCAGAATGACGCTGTCGATCTTCGGATCATAGAGCAGAATGGTCGCGCCGTTGCCGCGGTCATAGGCTTCGCGCTTGAGCGTCTTGGTTGCGCCCTTGGCGTCGGTGTAATTGTAGGTGATGTTGCGAAGGTGATACCAGTTTTTTGAAAGCGTCTCGTCTTTAAGAATTTCAATCGTCGCATTGCCGAATTTCTGCATTCCGTATTCCCGTCAAAATGTCTTAAGCCAAACCTTGTTGTCATGAAACGCTGCGCCGCCATAGGGCGCAACTGCGTCCCCACCCGTCAGCACATTGATGCCTTCGCCGTCCAGATGCGCCTTGTTGGGCCACAATCCCTCGGCAATCAGCACACCTGTCTTTGCCCCCTCCACAATCTTCGCATGAATGCGCAACTGCCCGCGTCCATTGCCGATCTGCACGATATCGCCATCCGCTACGTTCAAACGTGCGGCATCGGCAGGGCAGATCATCAGCTCAGGACGACCTTCCTTCTGGACGGACGTCTTCGTCTCGGCAAAGGTCGAGTTCAGAAAGTTGCGCGCGGGCGATGTCGCCAGCCGGAACGGATGCTCGGCATCGGCCACTTCGATGACATCCACCTGATCCGGGAACTTCGGAAGCTGTGCAAACGGCCCCATGACCGGCACATTCTTCGGTGGCTTGTTGGGGGACGGACCGTTCTCCCAATCCGGGCTAAAGCGGAATTTGCCATCCGCGTAGCCGAAGCCTTCGAGGTAATGCGCGACCTCGAACGGCGGTTGCGCGTCGATCCATTTCTCTTCGGCAAGGCTGTCGAAATCACCCCAGCCACCCGGGTTCAGAATGAGATCGATATGCTCCCGCTCGGTCTTGCCGAAACCCGGCATGTGCGAAACGCCGAGGCGCTTGGCAAGTTCTTCGATCACGAACAGATTGGTCCGCACGGTGTCCGGCGGCTCCACCAGTTTCGGCCCGAGCAGAATATGGTTCTGACCACCCGCGCGATAGATATCGTCGTGCTCGAGGAACATGGTGGCCGGCAACACGATATCGGCCATTTCAGCCGTCTCGGTCATGAATTGCTCATGCACGGCAACAAAGAGATCGTCGCGCGCGAACCCCTGTTTGACCAGCCGCTGCTCGGGGCAGACATTCACCGGATTGGTGTTCTGGATCAGCAGCGCCGTCACCGGCCCGCCATAGCGCAAGGCCTGCGCATCGCCGGTCAGAACGCGACCGATCTGGGATTGATCGAGTTGCCTGACGTTGGGATCGGCATAGGCGGTGCCCATTAGTTCGGCCTTGTTCAGCCGGAAGATGTCGCCATTGTTGTGGAACGCACCGCCGCCCTCGTATTGCCAGGAGCCGAGCACTGTCGCGATGGACAGCGCCGCATGCATGGCGACCGCCCCGTTGCGCTGGCGGGCAAAGCCGTAGCCCAGACGGAAGAAGCTTTTCTGTGTGGTGCCGACGAGCCTTGCGAAGGCCTCGATTTCCTCAACTGAAAGCCCGGTAATCTCTGCGGCCCATTGCGGCGTCTTTGATGCAAGATGCGCTTCAAGCCCGGCAGGATCATCCGCGAATTTGGCCATATAGGCACGGTCGGCATAACTATCGCGAAAGGCGATGTGCATCACGGCACAAGCCAGGGCAGCATCCGTTCCGGGCCGCACGATCAGCTTCATATCCGCCTGTTTCATGGTCGGATTGTCATAGATATCGACGACCACGATCTTGGCGCCACGCTCCTTGCGGGCTCTGATCGCGTGGGTCATGACGTTGACCTGCGTGGCAACCGCATTGGTGCCCCAGATGACGACGACATCGGCCTTTGCCATCTCGCGCGGGTCGGGACCGCGCAGAGCGCCGGTGCCCATCACGTAACCGGTCCAGGCCATGTTGGTGCAGATGGAACCGAAAAAGCCGGAATATTTCTTGGCGTGGCGCAGCCGCTCTATGCTGTCGCGCTGTACCTGCCCCATGGTTCCGGCATAAAAATACGGCCAGATGGCTTCTGCACCATGCTTTGCTTCCGCCTTGACGAAAGCATTGGCAATCTCATCCAGCGCATCGTCCCAATGGATCTCCTGCCAGTCGCCCGCGCCTTTGGCACCTTGGCGGCGCTTAGGCGTCAGCAACCTGTCGGGATGATAGATACGCTCGGAATAGCGTGCCACCTTGGCGCAGATGACACCGGCCGTGTAGGTGTTGGAATTGGCACCCCTCACGCGGCCAATACGACCATCCGTGGTGATGTCGACCTCCAGTGCGCAGGCGCTTGGACAGTCATGGGGACAAACGGTGTGGCCGATGCTGAGAGCACCGGTCACGGCTTTGGCGGAAATCGGTGTCGCATCGTTCATTGCTTTTGTATATTGCAAAGCGGTGAAGGCCAAAAGGCCGAAGTGATCACCATCAAGAATATTCATAAAAGGCATCGGCGCGCATGAACTATCGGCACATCTACCACGCTGGCAATTTTGCCGATGTCCTCAAGCATGCGGTCCTGGCGCGGCTCGTGCGCTATCTGCAAAACAAGGACAAGGCCTTTCGCGTTCTGGATACCCATGCGGGCACAGGCCTCTATGACCTGTCATCAGAGGAAGCGCAGAAGACCGGGGAATGGCAGACCGGCATTGGTAAGGTGCTGGAGGCGGATTTGTCGCCAGCGGTGGCGGAACTGCTGGAGCCTTACCTAACGGCGGTGAAAGACCTCAATCCAGACGGCGGCCTGCAATACTACCCCGGCTCGCCGAAGCTCGCGCGCATGCTGTTTCGTCCGCAGGACCGGCTGTCGGCCATGGAACTGCACCCGGATGATTTCCGAGCCTTGTCACGCCTTTTCGAAAGTGATTATCAGGCACGCGTGACGGAGCTGGATGGCTGGCTTTCACTGGGTGCGCATCTGCCGCCAAAGGAAAAGCGCGGCCTTGTGCTGGTCGATCCGCCATTCGAGAAAGAAAATGAATATGAGCGGATGGCTGAAGGCTTTCACAAGGCCTATCGCCGCTTTTCAACCGGCACCTATTGCCTGTGGTATCCCCTGAAGAAGGGCGCTCCGATCAAGGACTTCCACGAGCGTCTGCAATCCTACGACATTCCCAAAATTCTGTGCGCGGAACTGTCGGTTCGCAGCGACCGGCTGGACGGCCTCAGCGGCTCCGGTCTCATCATTGTCAATCCGCCCTTCACCCTGAAGGATGAGCTGCACACGCTCCTGCCGGTTCTGAAAACCATCATGGCACAGGATCGATATGCGTCGCAGCGCGCGTTCTGGCTGCGCGGAGAATAGCTACTTCTGCTCCGCACAACGCTCTTTTCGCTCCGCCACGGCCAGTTGTGATCTCTCGAAAAAGAGAATGATGAACAGGCCGAAGATGAACGGAATAATGAGATAGAATAGACGAAACACCAGAAGTGCCGCAATAACGTCTGCCGGGTTCATATCCGGCAGTCCGGTGACAAAGACCAGCTCCAGAACGCCGAGCCCGCCTGGCGCATGGGAAATCAGGGCTGCTGAGAATGACACCAGGAAGATACCCAGGATGATCATGAAGCCGGGGTTTCCCGCCTCCGGCAGGGCGAAGTAGATGATGCCCGCCGCGCCCAGCAATTCGATCGGACCGATGACCAGTTGCTGGATGACGAGGCGCGGCACCGGGTAAAACAGCGTGAAGGAGCCGATCTTCAGTGGCCTCAGCTTCATCAGACTGCCGATAACGTACAATCCGACGATGGCAAGCAGGATAAAGCCGGTCGTCCGCGATGCTTCCACGGGCAGAATATCGACAAAGCGCTCGGTAATGTCGGGCTCGTAAACCAGCACGAGACCGATCAGCATGATGGTGCCGATAGCGAAGGTGAAGGAGCAGAGAGCGACGAGAACGCCGATTTCCGCGACGCTCAGGCCCTTCGAGGTATAGGCCCGGTACCTGACGACTGCGCCGGAGAAGACCGACGCTCCCACATTATGCGACAACGCATAGGTGGTAAACGACGTCAGCGTGATGAAAATCCAGCCGACCTTGCGCTTGAGATGTTGAAGCGCGATGCGATCGTATCCGGCCAAGGCGGCATAGGCGACAAGCGTGCATAGACCGGACATGAACCAGTGGTGCGGATCAATTGCGACAAGGCTTTCCCAGACGTCATCGAGCGAAAGGTGTCGCAATTCCTTGTAAAGCAGCCATATGGAAAAACCGATGGTTGCCACGCCGACGAGCGGCCAGATGTATTTCTTCCATTTCATACGGACATGCCCGGGTATTCTCCTCTACCGGCAGCGTGGCGACTGACGGATTCGCAGAGCTTAGTCGTTATTCAAGCATTGTGACAACTAAGACTGTGGCCCTGTTTGATTTTTCGAAGGCCTGTTTGCCATATGGGCGAGATGGTATAAAACCCCATATATATCAAGACTTCGTCATTGCCGCGTGGAAAGACAGTTGGCCCGATGAAACAATATGCCGGTTTTATCGCGTTGGCCGCACTCGCGCTTGCCGCAGCAGGCTGGATGAGGTTTGGCCAGCCCTCTCAAAACGCACCGGCACCTCAGGAAACCGAACGAACCGAACCGGCGACGGCTTCCCCCGCAAACGCTGCCCCGCGCGCGCAAGGCTCTGGTTTCGATTTTTATGTCCTGTCGCTGTCATGGTCGCCAGCATTTTGCGCCAGCGACGCAGGCCGCAACAGCCGTCAGCAATGTGGTACGGATCGCAGGCACGGGTTTATCGTCCATGGCCTGTGGCCACAAAACGCGTCCGGTTATCCAGAATTTTGTGGCAAGGACCGTAACGAGCGTGTCCCGGATGCGCTGGGTCGCGCGATGTTCGACATCATGCCGTCGATGGGCCTCATCGGGCATCAGTGGCGCAAGCATGGAACATGCAGCGGGCTGTCACAGTCCGATTATCTGGACACCATCCGCGCCGCCTATCAGCGCGTTACCTTGCCGAAAGAGATCGCGTCAGGCACGGCACCTCGAACACTGTCTGCAGACGCCATTGAAAGTGCGTTCATCTCGGTCAATCCTGCCATGACGAAGCAGGGCATCGCCATCAGTTGTGACGGGCCAAAGCTGGAAGAGGTGCGCATCTGCATGAACAAGGATCTCAGCTTTCGTACCTGTCCACAGGTCGATCGCAGAGGTTGCCAGTCCAACGCCGCTGACATCATTCCCATCCGTTAAACGCCAAAGGTAGACACTATGGAATTGCTTTACTCGCCCGCTTCCCCCTATTCCGCGAAAGCCCGCATGGCATCGCGCTATCTCGGGCTCGACGTCACGGCTGTCCGCGTCGACACAAACGCAGAGCCTGCTTCCCTGATGGACAACAACCCACTCGGAAAAATTCCAGTTCTGCTGCTGGACGGCGGTGGTTCTGTCTATGACAGCGTCGCCATCATGCATTATCTCAACAGGCTTTCCGGCCATAAGCTCTATCCGAAGAAGGATCAGAAACGCACCGAAGCAGAGGTGCTGGAAGCCCTGTGCGATGGAATCACGGATTGCCTTCTCGCCATCGTCTATGAACGCCGCTCGCGCCCGGAAGAGAAGGTCCACCAGCCGTGGATCGACAAGCAATGGTCAAAGGTTGTGAAGGGGCTCGATTATCTCAACGCCAACCTGCCGAAGACAGGCAAGAAACTGCACGGGGGCCACTTCGCTCTCGCAGCCATGATCAGCTATCTCGAGTTGCGTTTTGCAGGCGAGTGGGCTGATGGTCGCAAGACGCTGGCGGACTGGCCGGAAACATTTAGCAAAAGCTTCAAGGACTATGCTGAAATGAAGGCTTCGGCGTAATCGTCAAAGTCTAACACACGGCAAAAGTCGCATGTCTCTGGATGGCAGATACAAAAAAGCCGGGGCGAAACCCCGGCTTTTCCGATTTAATCCGTTGAAGGATTAGAACTTTACGCCGATACCAGCCTTGACGCTGTGATCGTCGAAGCCGCGTGAAACGGTTCCGGAGTCAAGCGAGAAGTCCTTGTCCTGGTAATCGCTGTAGCGATATTCGACGCGGGCGGTGATGTTGCTGGTCACCATGGCTTCAACACCGGCACCAACCGTGTAGCCGAGTGCTGTTGCGTTGTCGCTGGATGTCGAGTTGCTGACCTTGTTGTCAGAGATCGCGAGACCACCTGTGCCGTACAGCAGGAACGGGTTCATGTCGTAACCAACGCGGGCACGAATAGAGCCATTGACGCCCTGCTTGCCGTCAAGCGATTCGCCCAGGTTGCCTGTACCGGCAGAACCCTTTTCGTCGCCGAGGTTGACGTCGGCTTCTGCACCGTAGACCAGCTGGCCGTTCTGCCAGTTATAACCGCCGTAGAGACCGCCGCCGAAGCCGTCGGCATCACGATCGCCGCCGTTGTTGGTGAAACGACCCCAGTCGTAGTTACCAGTAGCACCGAGATACGCGCCGGACCAGTTGCTGATCGGTGCTGGCTGCTCGTAAGCGACAGGTGCCTGCGGCACTTCGTTCACAGCGTCGGCTGCCTTCGCTGCCGAAAATGCCGCAGCTGCCATTGTGGTCGCCATTAGTGTTGCAACGATAGTACGCATGCTATTCTCCTTTTCAAACCCGCGGGGTGCTCAAACACTTGTTCCCAAACGCGGTGTAAAACAGTTGGTTCCCTGCCCGTCTGACAATCAAAATGATGGGTGATTGAGGAGATCACACAGCCAAAATGTGAATTGATTGGGGCAGCGTCGTGACGGAAATGGGACGTTGCTAAAATGACACAAAAATCTATTAAGGATAATGAGGCGTTAACTGAAGAACAGTCAGACTTTACATGTATTTAAATGAAATTACTTCGACTGCATCGTCAGGGCTTAAATCTGTATAATGAGCGCCTGCTCTGGGCAAACTTGGATTTTTCGCTTTATATCGGGCGCTGAAACCGATGTCAGCAATGTGCAGGTCAGCCTTGAACGAGAATATACCCAAAACCGTCTTGATCACCGGCGCCGCCCGACGCATGGGCCGCGCAATAGCGGAATATCTTGCTGCAGAAGGCTTTGCGGTTGCTCTGCACGCTCGCTCATCGATGGATGAGGCTGAGGCTTTCGCTAACACAATACGGCAAAATGGTGGAAAAGCCGCCGTTGTTCAGGCCGACCTCGAAAATATCGAGTCGACGGAAAAATTGATGGAAAGCGCACATTCAGCGCTCGGACCCATCGGCGTTCTGGTCAATAACGCATCCGTGTTCCGCCATGACAGCCTGGAAGATTTCGATTCTGCGGCATTTGATGCGCATTTTGCGGTGCACGTGCGCGCGCCGTCCATTTTGGGCTCGGCTCTGGTCAAGCAGCTGCCTGAGAACGCGTCGGGCCTGATCGTCAACGTCATCGATCAGCGTGTACTCAAGCTCACCCCTCGCTTCTATTCCTATACTCTGTCGAAATCCGCGATGTGGACGGCGACGAAAACCATGGCGCAGAGCCTTGCACCGCGGGTGCGGGTCAACGCCATCGGCCCCGGCCCTTCCTTCCAAAGTGCAAGACAGGCGCCTGAGGACTTTCAGGCGCAGATCGACGCCCTTATATTAAAGCGTGGGCCGACCCCGGACGAATTCGGGCGGACCGTTCGCTTTCTATATGACACACCGTCGATGACCGGCCAGATGATCGCACTCGATGGTGGCCAGCACCTGGGCTGGAAAACCCCTGATGTGGCGGAGATAACGGAATGAACGGAAAGAAGCTGCCGGATGGCGGTGTTCTCTTCGACGACAATGATGACGACGATGACGATGTAACCTCTTCCATCTCTGTCGTGGCGGCGGATGGCATCGTCGTACCCGTAGACTGGAATGCCGGATGGCAAAACGAATCCGGCCTCAAAGGCATGGAGCTGATCGCCGAATTCGTCAAACATTTGCCGAACAATCCCGGCGTTTACCGCATGTTCAACGAAGCGGGCGACGTGATGTATGTGGGCAAGGCGCGCTCGCTGAAAAAGCGCGTCGGCAATTACGCCCAGGGACGTTTCCATTCCAACCGCATCGGCCAGATGGTGCGCCTGACGACGCATATGGAATTCGTGACGACCCGCACGGAAATCGAAGCGCTGTTGCTGGAAGCGAATCTGATCAAGCGCTTGCGTCCACGCTTTAATGTTCTGCTTCGTGACGACAAGTCCTTTCCCTATATTCTCATCACAGCGGACAATCGCGCTCCCGCCATTTTCAAACATCGCGGCGCCCGCGCCCGAAAGGGTGATTATTTCGGACCTTTCGCTTCAGCAGGCGCTGTCGGCCGAACGATCAATTCGCTGCAACGGGCCTTTCTCATTCGAACCTGTACCGACAGTGTTTTTGAAAGCCGCACCCGTCCCTGTCTTCTTCACCAGATCAAGCGCTGTTCGGCGCCCTGTACCCATGAGATCAGCGACGAGGGCTATGCGGAACTGGTGAAAGAGGCGAAGGACTTTCTCTCCGGCAAGAGCCAGAGCGTCAAGGCGACGATTGCATCGCAGATGAACGAGGCGTCCGACGATCTGGATTTCGAACGCGCTGCCGTCTATCGCGACCGGCTGGCGGCGCTTTCCCACGTGCAGAGCCATCAGGGCATCAACCCCGCCGGGATTGAAGAAGCGGATGTCTTCGCCATTCACCACGAGGGCGGCATATCCTGTATTCAGGTGTTCTTTTTCCGCACCGGGCAGAACTGGGGCAACCGCGCCTATTTCCCCAAGGCGGACCCATCGCTTCCCAGCTCCGAAATCCTTTCGGCCTTTCTGGCGCAATTCTACGACGACAAGCCGGTGCCGAAGCAAATTCTGCTGTCCGAAGTGGTGGAGGAGCAGGATCTGCTCGCCGCCGCGCTTGCGGAAAAGGCGAACCACAAAGTCAGCATCTCGGTGCCGCAGCGCGGAGAGAAGAAGGATGTCGTCGATCATGTTCTGGGCAATGCGCGTGAAGCCCATGGCCGCAAGCTTGCCGAAACATCGTCACAGGCCAGACTGCTGAAGGGCTTTGCAGAAACCTTCGCCCTGCCCTATGTGCCTCGCCGCATCGAGATCTATGACAATTCCCACATGATGGGAACCAATGCCGTCGGCGGCATGGTCGTGGCAGGACCCGATGGCTTCACCAAGAGCCACTATCGCAAGTTCAACATCAAATCGACCGACATCACTCCGGGCGACGATTTCGGCATGATGCGCGAAGTCATGACGCGCCGCTTTTCGCGCCTGCTGAAAGAAGACGGACGGCCAGACCGCAGCCAGACCGTATCGCCGGAAGATGCCGCCGACACGCCGTTCCCCGCATGGCCGGACGTTATTCTCATCGATGGCGGCCAGGGGCAGATGACGGCGGTGCGGACCATACTGGACGAACTCGGCATCCGTGATTGCGTCACCGCCATCGGTGTCGCCAAGGGCGTGGATCGCGATGCAGGCCGCGAACGCTTCTTCACCGATAGCCGAAGCGACTTCTCCTTGCCGCCGCGCGACCCTGTCCTTTATTTCGTTCAGCGCCTTCGGGACGAGGCACACCGTTTCGCCATCGGCTCTCACCGCGCCCGCCGCAAGAAGGAATTGATTAAAAATCCGCTGGATGAAATCAGCGGGATTGGCCCCGGCCGCAAACGGGCGTTGCTGCAACATTTCGGCACCGCAAAGGCTGTGTCGCGTGCGGCCTTGAGTGACCTCATGGTGGTCGCTGGAATTTCAGAAGCCGTTGCCAGGCAGGTTTACAATCACTTCCATGAGAGCGGTAAAGAGTGACGCGATGCTTTCAGGCTGCACCTGCAAAAAAACACAATGAGGTGTTGACGCTTACGTGCTAGGGCTGCAACAACGCATTGACATCGAATGACAGGTTCCCAATGGCTTCGCGCACCTACAATATCCCGAATCTTCTGACCTACGCCCGCATTCTGGCGGTACCGGTCATCGTGTTGTGCTTCTACATCGAAGGGAAACTCGAGAGTTCGGATTTCGCGCGCTGGACGGCACTCTGGCTTTTCATTGTCGCCTCGCTGACGGACTTTCTCGACGGTTACCTCGCGCGCATCTGGAACCAGACGTCGAACATCGGGCGGATGCTGGACCCCATCGCAGACAAGCTGCTGATCGCCTCGATCCTGCTGCTTTTGGCCGCGGATGGCACCATCGCTGGCTGGTCTCTGTGGGCCGCGATTACCATCCTTTGCCGCGAAATTCTGGTGTCGGGCCTGCGCGAATATCTCGCTGCCCTGAAAGTCTCGGTTCCGGTTACACAGATCGCAAAATGGAAGACCACGATCCAGATGGTGGCCATCGCGTTTCTTCTGGCCGGTCCGGCGGGGGACAAGGTGCTCCCTTACACGACCGAAATGGGCATCGGTCTGCTGTGGATTGCCGCAGCGCTGACGATCTACACCGGCTATGACTATTTCAAAGCTGGCCTCAAGCACATCGTGGATGAGGAATGATGGTCCATATCGTCTATTTCGCCTGGGTCCGAGAGCGGATCGGCAAGTCGGAAGAGAATATCGACCTCCCCGCAAACGTGACAACTGCGCGGGAATTGATCAGCTATCTCACGACGCTTGGAGACGAATACGAAGCTGCGTTCGAATTTCCGGACGTGATCCGCGTTGCGGTCAATCAGGAACACATCGATCCCGGTGAGAGCATCCTGGGCGCGCGCGAAATCGGCATCTTCCCACCGATGACCGGCGGCTGATCATTGGAGATCCAGCCGACCATTCGCGTACAGGCGCAGGATTTCGATGCCGCAGTCGAAGCGCGGCTTCTGAGGAACACCGATAAGTCCATCGGTGCCATCGTCACCTTCACCGGCCTTTGCCGTGATGACGGCGGTACGCTATCCGCCCTGGAACTGGAGCACTATCCCGGCATGGCGGAAGCAGAAATGCTGCGGATTGCGTCGCTCGCCATCGACCGTTTCGACCTTCTCGGCCTCACCGCCATTCACCGTTACGGCAAAATCGCCACCGGCGACAACATCGTCCTCGTCATCGCCGCCTCCCGCCACCGGCAGGCGGCCTTCGATGGTGCGAATTTCGTGATGGATTATCTTAAGACCGCCGCACCGTTCTGGAAGAAAGAACATGGCAAGGATGGAACGTCTGGCAACTGGATAACAGCCAGAGACGCGGACGAAAGCGCCAAGGATAAATGGCGTTAGAGTGGCTTACGCTCACGCCGTGTCGCGACGAGCCATAAAACCAGCATGGCGAGAACTGCCGCATCCCGCCAAGCGACGGGCCCGTAAGAGGCCCAGAATGTTTCGCCGAAGCCGATAGCGGCGGCTCCTGCGGCGCATTTGAGCGGGCTGGTATATCCACCGGCAGCGGAAATCAGCACCACTTTCAGACCGAACACCAGCCCCGCGCCAAAATCCATATTGCCATAATAGAACGTTGCGAGCACGCCGCAGATCGAGGCAAAGAGCGCTGCCGCGCCATAGGACACCAGAAAAATGCGCGCGGAATTGATGCCGAGCAGAGAGGCGGCAGATGCGTCCTCGGACACGGCTTTCCAGTATCGACCCAAACTGGATTTTTTCAGAAACACAAATCCGCCGACAACCATCGTCAGAAAGACAGAGGCATTGATGGTCTGCATCGGGGTGGTGGTCACAGCGAAATCAGCGCTTTGCCAGAGATGAATTGGATCATTCAGAAAAGGCGGCAGCCAAAGCGAGCGTGTGTTTGCGGCAAGCCGTGCACTTTCCATCAGCGCAATCAACGTGCCGATGGAAGCCACCGTGACGGCATTGGGGGAAGCTGCGGCCAGCGGTCGCATGACGGCCCGTCCGATGAAGATGCCAGCCCAGAGCCCGCCCAGAAGGCCAGCCGCAGCACCAAGCGCCAAAGTTGCCGGCAGAATGAGCCAGAGTTGGTTCCAACCGAAATCAGCAAACAAGAGGCTCGTCAGTCCGGCGAACGCAAAGATGGCGCCGAAGGTCACGTCGGCGCGCTTGGTGATACAGAACGCGATCGCATAACCAAAGGCAAGCGCAGCATAGAGTGCGGCCACAGGCACGGCATTGACAAGTTGCTGAAGAAAATAAGCCATACGATCCCCCAGCCACTTTTATAACTGGTAAAATGATTTTTGCTAGTTATGTTTGTGAGATGAACTTTAGCTGGACACCCCATCGTTTTGTCGGAGGCGCATTGGCGCTCGATGTCGCCAACAGCGTCATTCTGCGCTTCGACCACGAAAAATCAGTGGACCGCTTTGCGGATCCTGAGCAGCTGGCGAGCTTTTGCGCAGCAGCTGCTCTCATGTCGGCAGAGCGTGAGAGATTGCCTGCGCTCGTGCCACCCTTACCCGAAGACCGGCACTCCCTCATCGATCTGCGCGAGGCGACTGATCGGTATTTCCGCCGGTTGATTGAAACAGGTGCGGATGACGATCATCTTCTGGCAGATCTTCTCATGGCGTCTGCCACATCGCTCAAAACCGCGCGAACCAAACAATGCCTTCAGGCTGCAACGGCCCGTTCCGTGCTGACCCTTCTGGCGGGACCGAATCGACAGCGCTTACGGATCTGCGGGAATTGTGGCTGGCTTTTCATCGATCGCAGCAAAAACCGCAGCCGTATCTGGTGCGACATGGCTGTCTGCGGCAATCGCCAGAAGGCGGCCAAGCACTACAGGCGAAAAAAGGAGACGGCTTGATGAAGGGGCTCGTCGCTCTTATTACCGCCGCTCTCCTGCTAGCAGCCTGCCAACGTGAAGAGCAGCGGGATATGGTCAGCGTGTCCGGCCGCATGTTCGTCTTCAATTATCGTGTGGCCACGGCGACCTATCTGGTGACGCTTCAGCCAACGTCCCCCATCAAAGACGGAAGCACCATCGAAGCCAGCTTCGAAAACCCGCGTGGCGGCGATCCTTTTGCCATCACCGAAAAGCTGCTTCCCAAAAATCTGAGGATCGTGTTGCAGAGTCCCCCGGTAGAATGCGTCAGAGAAGGCCGTCCTTACGCGGTCACGATACGCATACGAGCGCCGGATGGTCATGTCATGCAAACCATAGACACAAGTGTCACGTCGGATACCGATCAGTCTCTGCTGCCCGCAAAACCTTTGGTCGTTGGCCCGCTCTACACGCCAAACCCGCATGTGTTCAAAGCCGATGGGACGACAGATATGGCACCTGTTCAAGGATGTCCGGCACATTGATCATGGCTTTGCCCTTGCCGCGACGCATGGGCACAAAAAAACGGAGCCGAACGGCCCCGTCTTTCATTATATTCAATAGCTTGAAGACCGGGCCTCATAGAATGAGTCCGTCTCTTCGGAAACTGAATCAGCCGACGATTTCGGTTTCTGCGAACCAGTAGGCGATTTCCTGAGCGGCGGTTTCAGGAGCATCGGAACCGTGCACGGAGTTTTCGCCGATTGACAGGGCGAAGCTCTTGCGGATCGTGCCTTCGTCTGCGTTTGCAGGGTTGGTCGCACCCATGATTTCGCGGTTCTTGAGGATGGCGTTTTCGCCTTCCAGAACCTGAACGATGGTCGGGCCGGATGTCATGCCGTCGACCAGTTCGCCGAAGAAAGGACGTTCCTTGTGAACGGCGTAGAAGCCTTCCGCTTCGCGCTTGCTCATCCAGACGCGCTTGGATGCGATGATGCGCAGGCCGTTGTCTTCGAATACCTTGGTGATGGCACCCGTGAGGTTACGCTTGGTTGCGTCCGGCTTGATCATCGAAAATGTGCGTTCAATCGCCATGTGTCCGTATCCTTATTCTTGAAGAAAGTGGGCGGTGTTTACCCGCCCGAAGACCTGAAAACAAGGGGTATGGCCAGATTTGACAACGCGCCTGTCACATTTCACGCCGCCGTCACACTTCGCCCGCGTGCGCCATGCAGGTCGAGGCAGCGCTCGAACCAGTCGCGGACCGGATCGTTTCGACCAAAGATGTCTGCGCCTGAAATGACGCGGACCCATTGCAGCGCGCCGAAAACGATGTAATCCGCAAACAACGGGCTTTCGCCGCCGATAAAGGGCTGAAAGCCCAGCATGCGACGGATGGGCTCTAGTTTCGCCGGAAAGGCGGCGATCTCGGCGTCACGATTGGCCGTCACCTCTTCGAGCGTCTTTCCAAAAAGCCTGGTACGGCTTTCGCGGAAGTAGTTGCGATCCTGCTCGTCCAGAATGTCGTGAATATCGACCACCGCAAATTTGGCGATAGCCGGATGCAGCGTGGTCTGTGACCAGCTTTCCACAAAGCGAGCCAACGACTTGCCGCCCTCGCCATTGAACAACGACGGCGCATCCGGATAGGCATCGTCCAGGTAAAGGGCGATCTCAAAGCTGTCCTTTACCAGCCGGTCACCATCACGAAGGATCGGCACGGTTTTCGAAAAGCCGTTCTCCACGCCCGGAATGGCCGTGAACGCCATAGGACGCTCTTCGAAATCCAATCCCTTGTGCGCCAGTGAAAGAACCGTTTTCCAGCAATGGGGAGAAAACGGGCGGCTGTTGTCACTGCCGCACAGCGAATAGAGAGTTCTGGAGGTCATGATCGGTCCTTTCGAAGCGTCTGGATGGGGTCATACAAACAGGCGCTCCCCATTTAATCAAATAACGAAAACTGATGACACCCATCAACACGACGTCGGGCTTGGCCCCTCCTGCCCTTCGCGGGAAAGAGACCAGCGCATAAACGGGGGAAACTGTGGCTTTCGCGCTCTTGCGTTCACAACTGAGTTCGGCCAAAACGGCGCCATGATTACCATCTCAGACGTTTCCGCCCGTATTGCCGGGCGCCTTCTCCTCGATCACGCCAGCGTGTCGCTTCCAGCGGGCACGAAGGCTGGCCTCGTGGGCCGCAATGGCGCGGGCAAATCCACCCTTTTTCGCATCATCACCGGCGATCTTGGCGCTGAAACCGGCGAGGTCTTCATTCCCAAGAATGCCCGCATGGGACAGGTCGCGCAGGAGGCACCGGCCACGGAGGAAAGCCTGATCGACATCGTGCTGGCCGCCGACAAGGAACGCGCGGCCCTGATGCTGGAATCAGAGACCGCGACCGATCCGGGTCGCATTGCAGATATCCAGATGCGCCTTGTCGATATCGACGCGCATTCGGCCGAAGCGCGCGCCTCCAGCATTCTGGCCGGTCTCGGCTTTGATCAGGACGCCCAGCTTCGTCCGGCCTCGTCTTTCTCCGGCGGTTGGCGCATGCGCGTGGCGCTGGCGTCCGTTCTGTTTGCCGAGCCGGACCTGCTGCTGCTGGACGAACCGACCAACTATCTCGACCTTGAAGGCACCTTGTGGCTGGAAGATTATATCCGCCGCTATCCCTACACCGTCATCATCATCAGCCATGACCGCGATCTCCTGAACAACGCCGTCAATGCGATCGTGCATCTGGACCAGAAGAAGTTGACCTTCTATCGCGGCGGATACGACCAATTCGAGCGTCAGAAGGCCGAAGCCGACGAATTGCAGACCAAGGCCAAGGTCAAGAACGATGCGGCCCGCAAGCATTTGCAGAGCTTCATTGATCGCTTCAAGGCAAAAGCCTCCAAAGCCAAGCAGGCGCAGAGCCGCGTGAAAGCACTTGAGCGCATGGGTACGGTCTCGTCGGTCATCGAAGACCACGTCCAGCCGATCACCTTTCCGGAACCGGAAAAGCAGCCCGCCTCGCCCATCGTCGCCATCAACGGCGGCGCAGTTGGTTACGAACCGGGCAAACCGATCCTCAAGGGTCTGAACCTGCGCATCGACAATGACGACCGCATCGCGCTGTTGGGTTCGAATGGCAACGGCAAATCGACCTTCGCCAAGTTCATCTCCGGGCGTCTTGCCCCGGAAACAGGTGATCTGCGGCTGGCACCATCGCTGAAGATCGGCTTCTTCGCACAGCACCAGCTGGATGATCTCGTGCCGGAAGACAATCCGGTCGAGCATGTGCGCAAGCTGATGCCGCAGGCACCGGAAGCCAAGGTGCGTGCCCGCGTGGCGCAGATGGGTCTGGCAACAGAGAAGATGGCAACGCCCGCCAAGGACTTGTCCGGCGGTGAAAAGGCGCGTCTGTTGATGGGTCTGGCTGCGTTCCATGCGCCTAACCTGCTCATCCTCGACGAGCCGACCAACCATCTGGATATCGACAGCCGCCGCGCGCTGATCGAAGCGCTGAACGATTATAATGGTGCGGTCATCCTCATCTCGCATGATCGTCACCTGATCGAAGCAACCGTTGACCGTCTGTGGCTCGTCAACAATGGCACGGTGACGACATTCGAAGGCGATATGGATGAATATCGCGACCTCATTGTCTCCTCGGGTAAAAAAAAAGACGAAAAAATTGAAGTCGTCCTAGACGGCGCTTCAAAGGCGGACCAACGCAAGGCGAATGCTGAAAAGCGCGCCTCGCTCGCTCCCCTCAAGAAAAAGATCAACGATATCGAGTCGTTGACAGCAAAGCTTGAGAAGCTGATTCAGGCGCTTGACAGGGAGCTTGGAGACGCGAGCCTTTACGAAAAGGCTCCGGCCAAGGCCGCACTGAAAGTCAAGGAGCGCGGAGAAGCCGCAGCCAAACTCTCCGAGGCGGAGGAGCAGTGGCTGCTGCTTTCCAGTGAATATGAAGAGGCAATGGCGGGCTAGGTCCCGCCACGCTGTCAGGAGCCAGGCATTTCGATTCGTCCAGAGCGACGAAGAATACCCCATTCGACCCGTCCCCCAGACACATACCGGTAGAGCGCCTTCAAGGTGGAGTAGTAAAGGATCTGCCTGAACATGAAACGTTGGCTGACGTAATACAGGAACGGAAACCTGTCCTGCCGGTAATCCAGCTTATAAGCGATCAGCCCATAGGCTATTTCTATGATCATATGCACTGCCATATAAAAAAACACAAAGTGAAAAACCGGGGCTCCTTCACCGATGCCAGTCAGCAACTGGAATAAGAATGTCGCCAGTGACGCCAGCGCCACAAAGTCCACGATCGGAGAGACAAGCGCGGCGACCACTTGAAACAGCCATACCTGCGGTATGGCGATTAATGCGATACCCGCTGAGAACCGGTCTCGACGGATTGACGTGTGCTTCAAAAGGCACTGAAGCGTTCCATACGACCAGCGCAATCGCTGCTTGATAAAATCCCGAACGGTGTCAGGTGCCTCCGTCCAGGCTATCGCAGATGGCTCATACAAGGCTTTCCAGCCCATACGTTGAAGAAGGATCGTCAAATCCTGATCTTCAGCGATCGTGTCTTCAGGAAAGCCGCCGGCATCCAATATTGCCTGCCTGCGCCAGGCTCCGACAGCACCGGAAACGACCATCATGGCGCTCAGCGAGGAAAGGGCTATCCGCTCCATATTCTGCGACGTCACATATTCCACCGACTGCCAACCGGTGAGAATGTTATGCCGGTTGCCGACCTTCACGTTACCCGCAACAACCCCGACGGAGGGATAGCCGAAATGTTGAAGCAATCGAACCACGGTTTCGGGTTCGAAATGCGTGTCTGCGTCGAGCGCTATGATGACGTCGCTCGTGGCCAGACGCATGCCATGGTTCAGCGCCGCTGCCTTGCCGGCGTTGGGTTGGGTAACAAGTGTCACCCGCTCGTCGTGACCAAAGTTCTCAAGCACGCGAGCGGCTGTTTCATCCGACGACCCATCATCGATCACGATAATGTCCGGCAGAATGTTCCTGCTTTCAAGAAGCCTCGTTATCGTACCGACAATGACTTTTTCTTCATTGTGGCACGGGATGATGACGCTGATCATCTCTTGATTCTGATCATCCCAGACTCTGCCCGAGGTCTGGCTCCCTGCCTGTTCGGAAACGGCTCGTAGGCGTATTCCCAATGCCGCTAGAACGAGTATTCGACCCAATCCTAGCGCCATCATACTGATTAAGAACCACCTCAAAATTTTCTCGAAAATTGATATTTCCAGATTATTATCAATTGATTTTGAATATGAAACCGTTACTCCCAGCAAAATAAAATACAAATAAAACAAAAAAACAACAAAACGTAAAGAATGAGGGTGGATTTCTCCACCCTCTGAATTTTTATATTCATAGTTACAAAACCTATCTTAATAAAAATGTATTCTTAAAAAAATTTATACGTATATCCGCACGATATCTAAAATATTTACTGCGTGCTTACTTTCTAAAATTAGTCTATGCTTTAAGTGACGGTTGTGAATTACCGTCACCTTTATGTACACCAGAAGAAGCAAACCATCAAGTTAACACTTTTTGGTTGCAGTTATAAATAACGCTCTACGATTCAACCACTTAGAACATTGCTCATGTCCGGCCGAAAAAAAGTGATCGATCAGGGTTTGGAAAAGCCGCATTCCCTTCGGGCAAAACGTGCAGCAACACCAACTCGAATTTGCGGGAAGCCAGGACCAAATGCGGCTCCTTCACCGCGACAAATTCCGACAATGCACCTCCCGGTGTCGGCTTGCCGCCTACCGGGTTTCTGTTACAAAGGCACGGATCAAGCCTTCCTCACTGAATCAGCCAAACGGATTTCTTTCATGTCAGCTACCAAGCTCGCTATCGTCGGCGTCGGCAAAATTGTTCGCGATCAGCACCTTCCGGCCATTGCGGCCAATCCGGATTTCGATCTGGTTGCCACAGCAAGCCGCCATGGCACCGTGGATGGCGTCGCATCCTATGGCACCATCGAAGCGTTGCTCGAAGCCGTACCCGAGGTTCAGGCCGTATCGCTGTGCATGCCACCGCAATATCGCTATACAGCGGCTTACGCAGCATTGAATGCAGGCAAGCATGTCTTTCTCGAAAAACCACCGGGTGCCACATTGTCTGAAGTGCAGGATCTGGTTCGGCTGGCGGATTCCAAAGGACTTTCGCTGTTTGCCAGCTGGCACTCACGCTATGCGCCTGCCGTCGAAGCCGCCAAGAGCTTCCTGGCCTCCACGAAAATCAACAGTGTTCACGTCATCTGGAAGGAAGACGTCCGTCATTGGCATCCCAACCAGGACTGGATCTGGCAGGCAGGCGGCCTTGGCGTGTTCGATCCGGGTATCAACGCGCTATCGATCATCACGCACATTCTTCCACGCGCGCTGTTCATCACCAAGGCCACGCTTGAATTCCCCGAGAACCGCGATGCGCCGATTGCAGCCGACATTCAGTTTTCGGATGTGACGCAACTGCCTGTTCATGCCGAGTTCGACTGGCGGCAGACAGGCAAGCAAAGCTGGGATATCGTGGCTGAAACGGAGGCTGGTCAGATGGTTCTTTCCGACGGCGGTTCGAAGCTCTCCATCAACGCGGAGCAGACGCCTGTCCAGCCCGAGCGCGAATATCCGGCCCTTTACGAGCGCTTTGCCGAGATCATCAAGGCGAAGACATCAGATGTCGATCTTGCACCGCTGATGCATGTCGCCGACGCATTCCTGCTCGGTCGTCACAAGTTCGTCGATTCGTTCTTCGACTGACCACATTTACAAGGCGCGATTGACGAAACGGTCGCGCCCTTCTTTCTTGGCCTGATACAAGGCTTCATCGACGCTCTGCAACAGCGAAAGGCGATCGCTGCCCGCCTGCGGAGCAATGGCGCCACCGATGCTGAGCGGCGCATGCACCAACCGACCATCGATGTTGAACGGATGACGAAACGCTTCAAGCAGGCGCTCGGCCAGCGTTGAAAGGTCATGTGACCGGGCTGGCCTGGGAACAAAGACGGCAAACTCGTCTCCACCCATGCGCACGGCAATGTCTTCGGACCTGATCACATTGCGGATGCGATTTGCAGCCTCGTGAAGAACGCGGTCTCCAACACTATGGCCGAGCGTATCGTTGATCGCCTTGAAACCATCCATATCCAGATAGAGAGCGCCAAAGGTTTCGTTGGACTGCAGCGCTGCATACATCTGCGAATCCACCAGCGCACTCAAAGCCTCGCGATTGTAGAACCCCGTCAGCGGATCGGTCATGGCGGCATCCCGCAAGGCGCGTTCTGCAAGGCTCATGGTGAAATTGGCTTTTTGCAGTCGAAGCAAGGCGCCGGCCAGGACAGCGAAACGCTTCAGGCTGGCGATTTCGCCCGGTTGTAGCTGGCGCGGAGATGTATCGAGAATACAAAATGCTCCGACAATCAGTCCAGGCTCCAGCTCGATGGGTGCTCCGGCATAGAAACGGAACTTCTGGCCCCCTTGAACATAGGGAAAAGCAGACAATTCCGGGTGAGCACTCAGATCGGGAACCACCAGCACGTCGTTGGAAAGCACCACCCTTGTGCAGATGGAAATGTCCCGGGGGCATTCGACCACTTGAATACCCGCTTGATGCGCGATGTGCAGCCAGTCCTCGTCAACGATATGAACCGCAGCACGCGAGGTTTCAAACACGCCCTTGGCAAGCTCGGAGAGAGCAGCCAGTTCCGGCGTCGGGCCCGATCCGAGAATGGAACGCACGCCCACAAGACGCTCAGTTTCATTTGCAGGCCACGGTACGGATTGACCCATGTCGATCTCCTCATTTCTATGCAATGCACCGCGAACCTATCGCTGCATATAGCGTTTTTATTAGCGCGCCACATTAGAACAACCTTGAATAACGGCTGATGTGGTTCTCAATCCAATCTTGCGTCGCGCCTTCGCCGTCCGACTCGCTTGAAGTTGCAGCTTGTAGACCGGTTTTTTCTCACAACCCTCACTCGTATTGATGCTCCACTTCAAAAAAAAGTGAAGCGAAAGAAAATCAACCATAAGAATCGATAGTGTCCGCCTTTTCACACCGGAGTTGGTATTTTCCAGCTTGTGAACATCAGCGGGGCGGCGTATTCACGCACTGGTTGGCGCCAGCCAAATACACCCGTACCAATCCGTTGGAGGAGTGGGGTTGCGAGGGGAACTCGGATCTTGATGGGATGTCGCCGCCTGAATGCCATGAAGGCCCCGTCTGGCGTAGTGATATCGTCCAATGCGGAGAGCACTCATGGAGCGTGTATTTTTCAGCATCGCACCGCAGCCCTATGCGGCCTCAAGACTCCGTGTCATCTGTCAGCACGGGGCCTCTTCTGCTCGCCAGGAGCCTGAGGGCGTTTCGTCTGACTGCCAAATTTAAAACAGTCAGGAACTCTTGATGGTTGATCAACCCAAACCCTTATCCGCTTTTTCAAAACTATGGCTCGCGTTTCTCGGCCTCGTTCTCGTCGCTGCGGGTCTCTTCTTCACTTATTTCGGCGCCAAGCTCGCCATGGCAGGTGGCAGCCTTTATTTTATCATCTCCGGCATCGCCCTTGTTCTCGGCGGTCTGCTCATTGCCTTGCGCAAACCATCCGGCGCCATGCTATTCGGCCTCGTCTTCATCGGCACCGTTGCCTGGTCCCTATGGGAAGTCGGCGTTGACTTCTGGCCGCTGATCTCCCGCCTTCTGGCGTTGACGGTTGGCGCGACTGTCGTTGCCCTTTCCGTTCCGCTGCTGCGCCGCGCAGCCGGAAAAACACCGGCCTATGCCGGTTCGTTCATTCTGGCGATCCTTCTGGGAGCCGCATCCGCGGCCGGCATGGCCGGCATGTTCGTGCCGCATCCAACTGTTGTTGCCAGCGGCGAGGCCCCGGCACTGACGCCTGTTTCGGTTGAAACCGAACAGAAAAACTGGGAACATTACGGCAATACCGCAGGCGGCAGCCGCTTCGTCGCGCTCGATCAGATCAATCGCGACACCGTCAAGAATCTCGAGGTAGCCTGGACCTATCACACCGGCGATACACCCATCAGCCCCAATGGCGGCGGTGCCGAAGACCAGCAGACACCGTTGCAGGTGGGTGACCGCGTGTTTTTGTGCACCCCGCACAACAACGTAATTGCACTGGATGCCGATACCGGCAAGGAAATCTGGAAGAACGAGATCAATGCCAAGTCGTCCGTCTGGATGCGTTGCCGTGGCCTTGCCTATTTCGATGCCACGCGCCCGGTCCAACAACCCAGTCTGCCTGGTTCCACGCCGGTCACCGCAGCAACCGTTGCTGAAGGAGCGCTGTGCCAACGCCGCATTTTGATGAACACAATCGCGGCGGAACTGATCGCTCTCGATGCCGACACGGGTGCATTCTGCCCTGACTTCGGCACCAATGGCCGTGTCAACCTCAAGGAAGGTCTCGGCAACGCGCCAGACCCGAGCTATGTTCTGACATCGGCACCGACACTGGCTGGCACAACCGTCGTGATCGGCGGACGGATCGCCGACAATGTACAGGTGGATATGCCGGGCGGCGTCATGCGCGGTTTTGATGTCATCACCGGGCAGCTACGCTGGGCGTTCGATCCGGGCAATCCCGACATCACCCTCATGCCGCCTCCAGGCCAGACCTATACACGCTCGACACCCAATGTCTGGGCCTCGATGTCCTATGACGCTGCGTCCAACACCGTGTTCATGCCGGTTGGCAGCCCTTCGGTTGATCTCTACGGTGCGACCCGGACAGAACTCGACCACAAATACGGCGCCTCCATGCTGGCACTCGATGCCACAACGGGCCGTGAAAAGTGGGTCTACCAGACGGTTCACAACGACCTCTGGGACTTCGACGTGCCGATGCAACCAAGCTTCATCGACTTCCCCAAGGCAGATGGCTCGACCGTTCCGGCGCTGGTATTCGGCACCAAGGCTGGTCAGCTCTATGTGCTTGACCGCGCGACGGGCAAGCCGTTGACAGAGGTTAAGGACATTCCCGTCAAGCCCGGTAACATCCCCAACGAGCCCTATGCCCCAACGCAGAAGCTTTCCGTCGGCATGCCGCAGATCGGTGCTCAGACGCTGACCGAGAGCGATATGTGGGGCGCAACACCGTTCGACCAGCTTCTGTGCCGCGTTGCCTTCAGGGGCATGCGCTATGACGGTGTCTACACCGTTCCCGGAACAGATCTAGCGCTCAACTTCCCAGGGTCTCTCGGCGGCATGAACTGGGGCGGTATTTCCATCGATCCCAACACCGACACGATCTTCGTCAACGACATGCGCCTGGGCTTGTGGATCCAGATGCAGGAAGCGGCACCCACGACGGCCGTCAACAGCGGTTCCGAAGCCACCAACACGGTCATGGGTCTGGTGCCGATGAAGGGCACGCCCTATGCGGTCAACAAAAACCGCTTTCTCTCGGCACTCGGCATTCCCTGCCAGAAGCCTCCGTTCGGCACGCTGACCGCCATCAACATGAAGACGCAGAAGATCAACTGGCAGGTTCCTGTCGGCACGGTGCAGGACACCGGTCCGCTCGGCATCAAGATGGGTCTCCCCATCCCCGTGGGCATGCCGACGCTGGGTGGCACGATGACCACGCAAGGCGGTCTCGTCTTCATCGCGGGCACCCAAGATTATTATCTGCGCGCCTTCAGCACGGCGACCGGTGAAGAAGTCTGGAAAGCCCGCCTGCCGGTCGGCAGCCAAGGCGGCCCGATGAGCTACAAGTCGCCGAAAACCGGCAAGCAATATGTGGTGATTTCCGCCGGTGGTGCCCGGCAATCTCCCGATCGTGGCGATTATGTCATCGCCTATGCTTTGCCGGGCCAGAAGTGAGGCCACGCATTATCTGAAAATGGAAATGGCCGGGGATGACCCGGCCATTTTTGTGATCGTCAAGTAGAGGAATCCTCGCGTAAAACCTTGGCCCTCAAGCCTTTTTCTGCCAGCGTCCTTCCGGCGATTGCTGCCAATAGGTCAGCGTATGCCCCTCGCCTTTCATCTTTTTCCACTGGCCGCGCGCGCCATCCAGTTGCGCGGCGTCATAACCGTCGAACATGAACACGACGCGCTCATAGCCGTCGATCGGAGGTGGCTCCGCTCCGTCTACGATAAAGCGAACGTTGGCAGCGTTGCGATTTTCGCCGGATGCGGTCAGCAGAACGGGCTGTTCAGCGGCTGTTTCAGAGAGGTCGCTGCTATGCGGCATGAAACTGTCGTCGCGAAATGTCCACAGATGCACATCGAGCACATCCCGACGCTCCTCAGTCGCTGTCTGGACCGCGACTTTCCAGCCGCGCTCCAGTGACTTTTCAAGAAGCGGTGGCAAAGCGTCTTCCAGCTTCGATTCGGTCAGATGGTAAAACAGGATCTCCGTCATCGGCCTGCCAGTCGCGTTTTGCCCGCCAATGATCAATCCTCGTAATGGGCGCGAACGAGTTCGTTCAGCAGGCGCACACCGTAACCGGAGCCCCAGGACTGGTTGATCTCGTTGAGCGGTGAGCCCATGGCGGTTCCGGCGATGTCCAGATGCGCCCATGGCGTGTCGCCAACGAAGCGTTTGAGGAACTGTGCGGCGGTGACGGAACCAGCAAGCCGACCGGAACTGTTCTTCATATCGGCAAATTTGGAATCGATGATCTTGTCGTATTCCTTGCCGAGCGGCATGCGCCAGAGCTTTTCCTGTGTCGTGTTACCCGCGCGCGTCAAGCGGTCGGCCAACTCGTCATCATTGCAGAACAGTCCTGCCTGGAGATTGCCCAATGCGACGGTAATAGCGCCTGTCAGTGTTGCCAGATTGATCATGAACTTCGGCTTGAAGCGATCATTGGTATACCAGAGCGCATCCGCCAGCACGAGGCGGCCTTCGGCGTCGGTGTTGATAATTTCGATGGTCTGGCCGGACATGGAAGTGACGATATCGCCCGGCCGCTGCGCATTGCCATCCGGCATGTTTTCCACAAGACCTATAACACCGATGACATTTGCCTTCGCCTTGCGTGCCGCCAGCGTGTGCATGAGGCCCGTCACGGCGGCTGCACCTCCCATGTCGCCCTTCATGTCTTCCATGCCCGCACCGGGCTTCAGCGAAATGCCGCCCGTGTCGAAAACCACGCCCTTGCCGACAAAGGCAATCGGCTCATCTTTCTTGGCGCCGCCCTTCCACTGCATGATGGCGAGGCGTGGCGGGCGGACGGACCCTTGGGCGACGCCCAGAAGCGCCCCCATGCCCAGCTTCTTCATTTCCTTTTCGCCAAGGATTTCAACCTCGACGCCGAGCTTCTTCAACTCTTCCGCCTTTTCGGCAAATTCCACCGGACCAAGAACGTTTGGCGGCAGGTTGACGAGGTCACGCGCCAGAATAACGCCCTGGGCTTCGGCTTCGGCTGTCTCAAACGCCTTTTTCGCGTCATCATGAACCGCCGTCACGATGGTGACGTCGACGCTTTTCGGCGTCTTGTCGTCGTCGGACTTCTTTTTCGTCTTGTAGGTATCGAAGCTATAGGCGCGCAACAGAAGGCCCAGCGCGAAGTCGGCTGCCGCCTTGCCATCGACTTCGATGCCCATCGCGTCCAGATGGATGACGACCTTTTCGGCCTTCTTGAACTGCGCAGCAGCCGTTCCACCGGCGCGCAGCCAGTCATGCGCCGTCAGCTTGGCCGGCTTACCGAGCCCGATGACGACGATTCTGTCGGCTTCGGACCCCTGCGGCGCCAGTACGTCCAGAACGCTCATCGCCTTGGCGGCGAAACCGGAAACTTTGGCAGCTTTCACAAGGACGCCGGCAGGATCGACCTGCGCCTGGCCAGCGGGCGCATTTTCGCCCGATACCTGCAGCAGAACAGCGCTGGCATTTTCAAGGGAAGCGGAATTGGCAAAGGATATATCGAATTTGGCGGACATCTTCTCGCTCATCAGTGTATTTCAGGAAACGCCGGATCATGGCCTTTTACGGCGTCAGCGCAACCCTGCAATCGGCCTGTGTGGTGTCAATTTTGTGAATCACTCATGGAAGGACAGCAAAAATCGCCCTTAACAAAAAGACACAGGCTGCAGAAAAATTATCGCACAAGACAGATTTGTGTGCGGTGCGGAGTCGCCATCCGCGATTGTTACAGCTAGATAAGAGCAGTTCCCGCGGGGGGAACATGCATTGCGATTACGGCATCAGGGACTGAATGACGCTTCTTGAACGATACATATTGCGACGCACGACGCAGATGTTTCTGGTCGCGCTACTGCCTGTTCTAGCCATCATCTGGACGATTCAGGTTCTTCAGCGAATCAATCTCGTCACGGATACCGGCCAGTCCATGGGCTCTTTCATTACTTTGGCGACGATGTTGTTGCCAACGCTCATTCCCGTCGTCCTTCCGTTTGCGCTGGTCATCGCCATTACGCAGACGCTGACGGCAATGAACACCGACTCGGAATTGGCCATTATCGATGCATCGGGCGCTTCACGCTGGATCATTTGCAAGCCCATCCTGATTCTCGGCACGGTCCTTAGCCTCGTCTCGTTCGGAATCACGAATTTTGCCGAACCACCCGCCCGGACCGCAGCACGACAGATGGTTGCCGCTGCCTACGCAGACCTTTTATCCTCGGTTATCGAAGAAAAGACGTTCCGTACGATTCAGGACGGCCTCTACGTGCAGATCGGCGAACGTCAGGGGCGTATTCTGCGCGGCCTGTTCGTCGCTGACCGTCGCGACCCCAATTACGACCTCATCTATTATGCCAAGGAAGGCATGATCGATGAAGGCGGCACGTCCTTGACCATGCGGGATGGCGAAGTGCAGCAAAAGACGCCGGATGGAAAAGTCTCCGTTGTCAAATTCCTGTCCTACGCTTTCGACCTCTCGACAATGTCCGAAAAAGACAACAACGAGCCCTCAATCTCTTCAAGCGATGCGAGCCTGGCTTTCCTGCTCTCGCCAGATGAGACGGTGGAAAGCTACAAAAAAGCGCCGGGCGGTTTTCAGTCGGAACTGCATAGACGTCTCGTGGACTGGATGTTCCCGTTCGTTTTCGCGCTGATTTCGCTTGTGGTTGCCGCTGATGCACGCTCTCACCGGGAGGCGCGTCTGCATCCGATGGTTGCGGCGCTCCTCACAGCATTCATGCTCCGCTGGCTCGGTTTTTACTTCACCAATCAGGTCAAGCAGAGTGCTGCCTTCATTCCGCTGGTTTATGCCGTGCCGGTGGTAAGCGGCGGTATAGCGGCCTTCCTTTTGATGACCGGCCAAAAACTGCGCATGCCCCGTGCTTTCAGCAATGCTGTTCATAACCTGCAGAAGCGTTCGTTATCATCCAAAGCTTCCGGTTCGGGAGGTCAAGGCGCATGATGTTTGGAACTCTCTCCCGTTATTTTCTGCGACGTTACGCGATGACAACCTTCTGGTTCCTGCTGGGCGTATCGGCCATTATCTTTCTTGCCGACTTCAGCGAGACGGCCCGACGCATGTCTGGCCTGCCGGGATATTCCGTACCCGCGGCTCTGGGCCTGACGGCGCTGCGCCTCCCGCTCATTCTTCAACAGACGGTTCCCTTCATCGCCCTTTTCGTGGGCATGACCACACTGATCTCGCTCAATCGTCGCTACGAGTTGGTTGTCACGCGGGCAGCCGGGATCTCGGCCTGGCAGTTCATTTTGCCATTCGTGGGCGGTGCCATTCTTCTTGGTGTCCTGTCCATCCTGGTCCTCAACCCCATTGCTGCCTGGGGTGAAAGCAAATCGCTTTCCGTCGAAGCGGGATGGCGTAATGAGGGTGGTCCGTCTCGCGAGCAGCAGGTTTTGCCATGGCTGCGCCAAAGCAGCGGCGGACAAGACACGATCATTGGCGCCAAGAGCTTTGAAGAAAACGGTACCCTTCTCAAGGATGTGGTGCTAGTGCACCTCGACCAGAATGGGAATATCCTTCTGCGCCAGGACGCACAGTCGGCTAAGTTGGAAGATGGTTACTGGCTTCTTAACAACGTCGCAGAGATCAGACCGGGTCATGTTCCAACCCGGGAAGCGTCCACGCGGATCAGTACCAATCTGAGACAGGAATTCGTTCAGGAACGCCTGACACAGCCCGAAACCGTTGCTTTCTTTGATCTTTCTCACAAGATAGACGTCGCTCAGTCCTTCGGTATTTCTTCGAAAGCGCTGGAGACACAGTACCACTTCCTGTTGTCCATGCCTTTTCTTCTCGTGGCGATGACCTTGATCGCCGCGACTGTTTCATTAAAGTTCAGCCGGTTTGCACAATCCCGCTCAGTGATTCTGGGTGGAATCGTTTCCGGCTTCGTGCTTTATGTAGTAACCGTGCTCGTAAGGGCATTCGGGAGTAGCGGTGTTGTTCCTCCCTTCGTTGCGGTCTGGGTTCCAGTCGTCGTAGCGTTGGCATTGGGGGCGACTATTCTGCTTCATCAGGAGGACGGCTAGTGGCGGTATTTGACCGCGGGAATATCAGACGGCTTTCGACAGCCCTTCTGACTGGTGCTGCTGTGTGCGCATATGTTGCAACCGCTTCGAGCGTTTATGCTCAAGACGGTGTCATCGTTGGCGACCCTCAGGACCAATCAAAACTCCTGCTTACAGCGAACGAACTGACGTATAATAAAGATTCAGAACGCGTGGTCGCGACCGGTGGTGTGCGTCTGAATTATACCGGCTACCGAATGGTGGCCCAGCGTGTCGAATACAATCAATCGACAGGCCGCGTGCTTGCACGCGGCAACATCGAGCTGATCGAACCGAACGGTAGCCGCATCTATGCCGACGAGCTTGATGTGACCGACGATTTCGGCCAGGGGTTCGTCAACGCACTTCGGGTCGAAACGCCCGACAACACCCGCGTCGTCGGCGAAAGTGCCGAGCGGCTCTCGCAAGACGTCATGGTGTTGAACAATGGCGTCTACACGGCTTGCCTTCCCTGCACCGAGCGCCCTGGAAAGGCGCCGCTGTGGCAGGTTAAGGCGCAGCGCGTCATTCAGGATGGCAAGAAGCAGACGATACGTCTGGAGAAGGCTCGTTTCGAACTTTTCGGCAAACCTATTGCCTATCTTCCTTTCATTACTGTCCCTGACAATACAGTAAAGCGTAAGTCCGGGTTTTTGTTCCCTCGCATGAGCGTCACGGACAATCTCGGCTTTGGTGTCAGCGTCCCCTACTTCCAGGTGCTGTCCGATACCGCGGACGCGACCATCACGCCAACCTACTACACCTCGCAGGGTCTGCTGCTGGAAGGCGAGATCCGCCAGAAGTTCGAGCGTGGATCGCACGAATTGCGCGTGGCTGGTATCAACCAGAGCAACCCTGAGGACTTCGATCCCAACACGACCGACGCGGAAAACGATACGCGCGCGATGATCGCCTCGAAGGGTGACTTCACCATCAATCCGCGCTGGACGTTTGGCTGGGATGCGATGGTCCAGACCGACAACAACTTTTCGCGCACTTACGGGCTGAAAGGTTACAACGGCGGTACCCAGACCAATCAGATATACCTGGAAGGTGTCGGGGATCGGAACCGTTTCGAAGCGAAGGCCTACTACTTCAACGTTCAGGACAACGACCTTTCGGAATCGGAAGAGCGCAAGCAGGCCATCGTTCATCCTGCGGTGGACTACCGGTATTTTCTGCCAGATCCGGTCTATGGCGGAGAGCTTTCGCTGACGACCAACTTCACGAGCCTGACGCGAGAAAAACAGGACGCCTACGCTTTGGGCGACTCGATTCGCTACAATGGCATGGAGGGCAGCTACACGCGTCTATCGACGGAAGCGGAATGGAAGCGCACCTTTACCTTCGACAGCGGTTTGCTCCTGACACCCCTTCTGGCTGCACGCGGAGACGCATTGTGGACCGATATGTCTGCGAACAGCTTCGGCACCTCGTTGAACTATGATGGCACCATCAATGACGATGCCAGCATGCGCGGAATGGCAACGCTTGGCCTTGAGGCCCGCTACCCCATTCTGTTCACCGCGCTTCACAGCAATCACGTCATCGAGCCAATCGCGCAAATCTTTGTTCGTCCGAATGAAGGCTATGCTGGCGAACTTCCGAACGAAGATTCCCAGGCCTTTGTCTTTGACGCCACGAACCTTTTCGAGCGTGACAAATTCTCGGGCTTCGACCGCATCGAAGGCGGAACGCGCGCCAATATCGGCATTCGTTACACCGGTACCTTCGACAATGGTTATGGTATTCGTGCCGTCGCCGGTCAGTCGTTCCATCTGGCAGGCCAAAACTCGTTCGCCCAGAACGACCTTGTGAATGTCGGTGCGAATTCGGGTCTGGAAACGGACCGTTCCGACTACGTGGCGATGGCCGCGATCGACGCTCCTATCGGCCTTTCGCTCTCGTCCAGCTTACGCTTCGACAAGGACAATCTGGAAGTCAATCGGTCTGAAACGGGCGTGAGTTATACAAACAGCCGCGTTTCCGGCACCGTGAGCTACACGCAGGTCGAGGCACAGCCTGACTATGGCTACGACAGAAAACGTGACATCATCCAGGCTTCCGGCAAGCTGCGCATGAATGACAACTGGTCTCTGTTCGGTGCCATCAATTATGATCTGAACAACAAGTTCACCAGCGAACGCCGGATCGGCATTCAATATCAGGACGAATGCACCATCTTTGCCGTCAGCTTCTCTGACAAGGGAAATCTGCAGTCGGTCCGCGAAGATGCGAACGACTGGTCCGTCAACGCCCGACTGGCGTTCAGAACGCTGGGCGATATCGCTGTCGGGACAGCCGATGCCAGCTGGGGCGAAGCGGACCTGGGTTGGAAACCGAATTAAAGAGTTGAGCGGCGGCGAGGTGAAATCCTCGCCGCTTTTGTTTTTCCGCATGTGTGAATGCGTGTTTCCCCAACACGCCACCGTTTTGCCGCAACATATCGTCAATGTCTAAGGCACGTGATGATTGCCGTTCCAACCATATCAATGATGTGAACGTCTGCACTCACGGCAAAACTGCAACAAAATTCAGTTTTTCGGTTGACGAGCGGCTTGATCCGCTTCATCCGATATTCGAGATGTTTAGAAAAACACAGTCGTGGCATTGCTCACCGACAAGTCGACAGGGAGAGAACAGGATGAAACTCGGAAAGACGGCATTGCGCAGCGTAGCATTCGCCTTTGCGATTTTCGCAGTTCCCATGGTCATTGCGTTACCGGCGCATCAGGCCTTCGCCGAAAGCGCAGTCCGGGTCGTTGTCAACAAAACGCCGATCACCAGTGACGATATTGCGCGCCGTACGGCCTTCCTCAAATTGCAGCGCCAGTCTGGAAACCTTCAGGAGAAGGCGCGCGAACAGCTGATCGACGAAGCGCTGAAGCGTGAAGAGATTGCGCGCGTGAAGATGTCCGTCAGCACGTCGGATGTCGATGCGTCATTCGCGCGGTTTGCATCAACGAACAAGATGACGACGGACCAGTTGACCAAGGTTCTGGCACAGGCGGGTGTTGGCGCCGAGCACTTCAAAGCCTACATCGCCGTTCAGATGAGCTGGCCACGCCTCGTTAATGCGCGTTATGGCGGTCGCAACAAAATGTCGACGCAGGACTTCGTCACGCGCCTGAAAGAAAAGGGTCAAAAGCCCGTCACGTCAGAATATTTCCTGCAGCAGATCATATTCGTCATACCGGAAGCCAAGCGGAATGCCATTACGGGCAAGCGCAAGTCCGAGGCAGAAGCCTCTCGTAAACGGTATCCCGGTTGCGAGCAGGCCAAGACTTTTGCAGCGACCATGCTCGACGTATCGATCAAGGATCTTGGCCGCATGCTGGAACCGGAACTGCCGACCGACTGGAAAGAACTTGTCGAGAAAACACCTGAGGGTGGCACCACGGGGACGCGTGTGACAGAAAAAGGCGTGGAGTATCTGGCGGTCTGCAAGAAGCAGCAGGTGTCGGATGACTATGCCGCTGAGGTCGTTTTCCGCGCCGAAGACCTGGCCAAGGCCGACAAGGGTGAAAATCCCAACGAAAAGAAGTACCTGGAAGATCTGCGTAAGAAAGCCCAGATTACCAGCACCTGATGTGAAAGCAGACTTTGTGACACTGTCTAACCTGCCTATCGCACTGACTCAGGGCGACCCCGCCGGAATTGGTCCCGACATCACAGTCGGCGCCTGGGTAAAGCGTCATGAGCTTGGCTTGCCGCCCTTTATCCTCGTCGGCGATCCGGATGTCATTGCAGCGCGCGCGCATTTGCTTGGCCATGATATCCATGTTCAGGCCTGCGAGCCCGAGCAGGCGCCATCGTTGTTTTCGACAGCGCTGCCGGTGCTTCCCATCCCTGTCGGTTTCGAGGTGCAGATCGGGCAGCCGCATGTTGGCACAGCACTCGCCACAATCAAATCCATCGAAACAGCTGTTGCTCTGACCGTTGAAAAGCGCACGTCAGCGGTCGTGACGAACCCAATCGCAAAATCGGTGTTGTACGAAGCCGGTTTTGGTTTTCCCGGACATACGGAGTTTCTGGCCGAACTGGCATTCAAGCTCATGGGCCAGGTCGTAACGCCTGTGATGATGATCGCGGGTCCAAAGCTTCGCGTCGTGCCGGTCACCATTCATATTCCCCTGAGCGACGTGGCCGGGGCGTTGAGTGAAGCGTTGATCATCGATACCTGCCATATCGTGGCTGCCGGTCTCAAAGAAAAATTCGGCATCGAAGCCCCTCGCCTTGCGGTGGCGGGATTAAACCCACATGCGGGCGAAGACGGCACCATCGGTCTTGAAGATCGCGCCATCATCCACCCTGCGACCGCTCAGCTTCGAAAGGACGGTATCGACGCCTTCGGCCCTTTGCCCGCCGATACGATGTTTCACGCTGCGGCCCGCGCGCGCTACGACGTGGCGATCTGCATGTATCACGATCAGGCCTTGATCCCGGCCAAGGCACTTGGCTTCGACGATTCGGTCAATGTCACGCTGGGCCTTCCCTTCATCCGCACCTCGCCCGATCACGGCACAGCCTTCGGGATCGCCGGACAGGGCATTGCCGACGAATCAAGTCTCGTGGCGGCATTGAAGATGGCAGCCGACATCGTGGCGCGTCAGGCCAGCACATAATGGCAGCCATTGATGGGCTACCGCCTCTGCGCGACGTCATCCAGCGCCACGGGCTCGATGCGAAGAAATCACTGGGACAGAACTTTCTGCTCGATCTCAATCTGACCCAGAAGATCGCGCGCACAGCCGGCCCTCTGGATGGCGTCACCGTCTTCGAAGTTGGCCCCGGACCCGGTGGTCTGACGCGTGCCATTCTCTCATTGGGCGCCAAGAAGGTCATCGCTGTCGAGCGTGATAGCCGTTGCCTGCCCGCTCTGGCGGAAATCTCCGATCATTATCCCGGCCGCCTCGACGTGATCGAGGGCGATGCGCTCAAGGTGGATTTCGAGACCCTGGTGCCGAAAGGTGAGCCCGTTCGCGTCATCGCCAACCTTCCCTACAATGTCGGCACGCAATTGCTGATCAACTGGCTTTTGCCGAGGAACTGGCCACCCTTCTGGTTGTCGCTGACGCTGATGTTTCAGAAGGAAGTCGGCCAGCGCATCGTCGCGGAAGATGGCGACAACCACTACGGTCGCCTTGGTGTTCTCGCCGGTTGGCGCACCGTGCCAGAAATGGCGTTCGACGTTCCGCCCCAGGCTTTCAGCCCGCCACCGAAGGTGACATCGACCGTTGTCCATCTGCTCCCGAGGGACAAGCCTTTCTCCTGCGATGTCGCCAATCTCGAAAAGGTCACTGAAGCCGCGTTTGGGCAGCGCCGCAAAATGCTGCGCCAGAGCGTCAAATCGATCGGTGGAGAAGCGCTTCTGGAAAAGGCCGGAATAGACCCAACACGAAGGGCTGAGACATTGTCTGTCGAGGAATTCGTCCGGTTGGCGAATATGCTTGGCGATACACGTTAGAGCGTCTCGACCTTAGACCCGCGATGATTACCGCACCGGCGAGGCCGGGACTTCTTCCAGCAAGGCTCTGACGAAATCGAACATGCCATGGCGGCGGTCGCGGCGAACGCGTTCGGCTTTGACAATGGCTTCGATGGCTTCGAATGCAGCCTGGAGATCGTCGTTGAGGATGACGTAGTCATAGTCGCGCCAGTGCTCGATTTCCGAACGCGAATTGGCAAGGCGGGTCTGAATGACCTCTTCCGTATCTTCGGCACGACGATGCAGGCGCGACTGCAGTTCCGTCATGGTCGGCGGCAGGATGAAGATGGAGACGACGTCAGCCTTCATCTTGTCCTGGAGCTGTTCGGCACCCTGCCAGTCGATGTCGAACAGCATATCCTTGCCTTCCGCCATCGCAGCTTCGACAGGCTCGCGCGGGGTCCCGTAGAAATTACCGTGCACCTCGGCCCATTCCAACAACTCTTCGCCATCACGCATGCGCTCGAAATCACGCTTTGAGATGAACTCGTAGTGGATGCCGTCGATCTCACTCTGGCGTCGCGCGCGCGTCGTGACGCTGACGGACAGGCTGATATTCTTGTCCTTTTCCAGCAGATTGCGGGCAATCGTGGATTTGCCGGCACCCGATGGCGATGAAATGACCAGCATCAGGCCTCTACGGGCAATATGGACGGGAGGAATGCTGGCGGACGCCATGGGGTCTACTCCAGATTTTGGACCTGTTCGCGGAATTGATCGATCACGACTTTCAATTCGATACCAGCAGCGGTTACAGCACTGGCGTTGGATTTGGAACAGATTGTATTCGACTCCCGGTTAAATTCCTGTGCAAGAAAGTCGAGCTTGCGTCCCACCGGCACGCCGCTGCTCAACAGCTCCCTCGACGCAGCGACATGGCCGATCAACCGGTCGATCTCTTCCCGCAAATCGGCCTTGGTGGCGAGCAGAACCGCTTCGGCATGGACGCGGTCACGGTCCAGACCGCTGCCATCACCAATCAGCGCAATCTGGGCAGCAAGGCGCGCGCGAATCTGCTCGGGCTGACGCGATGGATCAGCCTCGATGATTTTGGTCAGTTGCTCGATTTTGTCGATATGGCCGGACAAAACGGCAAACAGCGACGCCCCCTCTCGCGCCCGCATGGCGGCAAGGGCCGAGACCGCCGACGCGAAGCCAGTCACAATATCCAGATTTCGCGCCTGCTGCGCATCCGGACTTTCCTCGGGCTCTTTGAATTCCACAAGTCCGCGAATGGACAGCAATGTGTCGAGGCTCAACGGCGCATCGCTGACAAGAGCTCCCAGATCGTGCTTCAGTGCCAGAACGGCATCCAGCGCATCGCGGTTGATGACCGCTTCCTGCTTCGCCTCGGTGGCGGATAGGCTGAGGCCTGCCTGGATGTTGCCGCGGGACAGGCTTTTCGCCGCGATGTCCCGCAACTCTGTTTCGAGTGCTTCCAGTCCGGTTGGCAGCCGCAGACGGAGATCAAGCCCCTTGCCGTTGACGGAGCGAAGCTCCCAAGCCCAGCGATAGCGCCCGCACGAGCCTTCGCTGCGTGCAAAGCCTGTCATGGATTGCAATGTCATCGATGTCCCCCTCAAACGACCATTGCCACCTCTAGGGCAGCAATGGCGTATGACCTCAATTGTTGGCTGGCCTTTCGGCCTGCGAGCCGGCGGGCTGGCCATCCACCACCCCTTCCGGTGTGCCACCTGCAGCAGCCCGTTCCGCTTCGATCTTGCGCCAGCGGCGAACATTGTTGTTATGGTCGTCCAGTGTCTTGGCAAACGTATGCCCACCCGTGCCATCGGCCACGAAATAGAGGTCATCAGTTCGCCAGGGGTTGGCCGTCGCTTCCAGTGCCGCCCGGCCCGGATTGGCAATCGGCTGCGGTGGCAGACCACGGATGATGTAGGTGTTGAACGGTGTTTCCTTTTGCAAATCCGATTGGTAGATCGGCCTGTCGGAAGGCTTACCCTCGCCACCGAACAATCCGTAGATGATCGTCGGATCGGATTGAAGACGCATATTCTTTTTCATGCGATTGTAGAAGACAGAGGCGACGTGGCCGCGCTCGTCATCCTTGCCGGTTTCCTTTTCCACGATCGACGCCAGTGTGACGAACTCTTCGATCGTCTTGATCGGCAGATCCGGATCGCGCCGTTCCCAAATCGCCTGCACGAGACGCGATTGTGCTGCGCGCATCTGGCTGACAACCTCCTCGCGTTTGGTGCCGCGCGTAAAGGGATAGGTGTCGGGACGCAAGGACCCTTCCGGTGGCAGTTGGGCGGGTAGATCACCCTCCAGCACGGGTTCGCTGGCAAGGCGTGCGAACATCTGCTTGACCGTCAGACCTTCCGGCATCGTGATCGTGTAGAAAATGGACTTGCCGGACTCCAGAAGACCGAGAATGTCTTTCATGGAGGTGCGGGCCTTGATTTCATATTCGCCAGGCTTCGGCGTCCCGCCACCCGCCAGATATTTATCGGCCATGAGGCGGAAAATGCGAGCGTTGGAAATAGCGCCACTTCGCTCCAGATTGCTGGCGATTTCCGCAAGCCCGGCGCCGTTGCGGACCGTAATCGTCGTATTCGTCTCAAGCGGACCCGGCTCGTGAAACGAATTGAGCATGTAGTAGAAAGCCGCGACGCCAATGATGCAGACTGCGACGGTCAACGTCATCAGGAAATTGAGGAAGATGACCAGTTGGCTATGGGCCTTACGGGAGCGCTTGGGCGGCAACGGAACCTTTTCAGGTCTCAAAGCCTCTGTTGGAGATTTTGGAATGATCGGGCCGCCCTTGCTCTCGGTTGAGCCTTCACGTCCTTGCGGGGCCTGATTGTTCTCTCTCGTATCGCTCACCGGCGGTCCTTTTCAGTTCGGCATTACAACGGCTTATTGAGCAGGCAATGCGGCAAAAACAGGTTCGGCAGGCTATTCTGCACTCGGTAGACAGGGAAACGTTCTACACATCTTCGTTTACAAAGATATCAGTGTTTCCGCTCTCGAAAGCTGCCCGAAGAGGCAACGTAGGTGGAAATCCCGGCTGTGAGACCGGGAGGAGAGAGGTTTTTCTGCGATTCTGCGCTCAACGGCAAGAGCCGTCACACTCAGTCTTCGAAACGACGCAGCACCAGGGATGCGTTGGTGCCGCCGAAACCGAACGAATTCGACAGGGCGACGTCAACCTGACGCTTGCGCGCCGTGTGCGGAACCAGATCGATCGCCGTCTCGACTTCGGGATTGTCGAGGTTGAGCGTCGGAGGGACAATATTGTCGCGGATTGCAAGCGTCGCGAAGATCGCTTCGATTGCACCGGCGGCCCCTAGAAGGTGACCCGTGGCGGACTTGGTCGACGACATGGAGATCTTAGACGCCGCATTCCCCACGAGACGTTCCACCGCGCCGAGTTCGATGGTGTCGGCCATGGTCGATGTGCCGTGGGCATTGATATAATCGACGTCGGCAGGTGCCAGCCCCGCGCGCTTCAATGCCATCGTCATGCAGCGGTAAGCACCCTCGCCGTCTTCCGACGGCGCTGTAATGTGGAACGCATCGCCCGACAGGCCATAACCCACGACTTCGGCGTAGATCTTTGCGCCGCGCGCCCTGGCGTGCTCCAACTCTTCGAGAACGACGATACCGGCACCCTCACCCATGACAAAGCCATCGCGGTCCTTGTCATAGGGGCGTGAAGCCTTTTGCGGGTCGTCATTGTGCTGCGTGGAAAGCGCCTTGCAGGCCGCGAAACCAGCAAGCGAAATACGGCACACGGGCGATTCTGCGCCACCGGCCACCATCACATCGGCGTCGCCGAGCATGATCAGGCGGGCTGCATCGCCGATCGCATGCGCGCCTGTCGAGCAGGCAGTCACAACGGAGTGGTTCGGACCGCGCAGCTTGTGGCGGATGGAAACCTGGCCGGAAATGAGATTGATCAGACGACCGGGAATGAAAAAAGGTGAGATGCGGCGCGGGCCTTTGTCGCGCAGCGTATAACCAGCTTCGACGATACCTTCCAGACCGCCGATACCGGAGCCGATCAGCACGCCGGTCATGATCTGGTCTTCGTCAGTACCCGTCATCGGATGCCAGCCAGCGTCGTTCAGCGCCATTTCGGCTGCGGCCATACCATAGACGATAAAGGGGTCGACCTTGCGCTGTTCCTTGGGCTCCATCCAATCGTCGGCATTGAAGGTTCCGTTGGAACCATCACCGACAGGAATGCGGCAGGCGATTTTGGCGGGGAGGTCTTCGACCTCGAACTCCGTCACGAGACGGGCGCCGTTGTGTCCGGCCAAGAGCCGTTCCCACGTCACTTCCGTTCCGCAGCCTAGAGGAGATACCATGCCGGTACCGGTGATAACGACACGTCTCATCGCCAATGCTCCGCCCAAATCCCTGTCATCCCCAGCGCATCGGCCTGAAAATCGGAAGCGATTTCGAAAAAGCGGATGCGTCGACTACACCTATTAAAGCAACTCTTGGCGTCTGTTGGAAGCCTGTTGCCTCATGCATCGTGCAGCACCCGCCAAATGTCGAGTGCTGCACGATAAAATAGTGGCCCGGACAGGCCGGGCCATATGGGGAAGGCAAAGGCCTTCCCTCAGTTGGTCAGGCGATTAAGCCTGAGCCTTTTCGATGAACTTGACAGCGTCGCCGACCGTGAGGATCGAGTCAGCTGCGTCGTCCGGGATTTCAACGCCGAATTCTTCTTCAAACGCCATAACCAGTTCAACGGTGTCGAGCGAGTCAGCGCCCAGATCGTCGATGAAGCTAGCGCCCTCAACGACTTTTTCGGCGTCAACGCCAAGATGATCAACTACAATTTTCTTTACGCGTTCTGCGATATCGCTCATGTCGGTTTCCTCGACCTTTATTTTGAAAGGAATGTCTTCACAGACACCCTGCCCTGTTAAAACCCCCAGGCGCCCTCTAAAACAGACGCCCTGGGCAAACCCGTTCAACCCGTCTCAAGCTAAACATCGCGGCAATAAATCGCAACGGTCACTTTAATTTCCGGGACGACTGTTCACAGTCTCCGCCCGCTTAACACGGTTTCCTGCGGGAAAAAAGCCTTAAAATAGTGCTAACCATCTTGCTCTACAGGCATTTTTCCCACGCCGCCCTGCGCGGGACGCTTATCAAATCATCGCCATACCGCCGTTAACATGTAAGGTCTGTCCTGTCATGTAGCTGGCTTCATTGGACGCAAGGTAAAGAACGGCAGATGCGATTTCCGTCGCCGTACCCATACGCTTCATGGGAATAGCACCCATGATCGAATCTTTCTGCTTGTCGTTCAGTTTTCCCGTCATCGCGCTTTCGATGAAACCCGGAGCCACACAGTTTACCGTCACATTCCGGCTCGCGATTTCCTGCGCCAGCGACTTGGAAAAACCAATCATGCCTGCCTTGGAGGCGCAATAATTCGCCTGGCCCGGGTTACCCGTTACGCCGACGATGGAGGTGATGTTGATGATGCGGCCAAAACGGCGACGCATCATCGGATGTGTCAGTTCCCGCGTCAGGCGAAATGTCGAGGTCAGATTGACCTCAAGCACAGTGTCCCAGTCCTCGTCGCTCATGCGAACGAACAGACCGTCCTTGGTGATGCCCGCATTGTTGACAAGAATATCGACGCCCCCAAGCTCGGCTTCTGCCTTTTCGCCCAGTGCCTTGACGTCGGCGCGGTCGGAGAGGTTGGCCGGAAAAATCTGGACGCGGTCGCCCAATTCGGCGGCCAGCGCCTCAAGCTTTTCGACACGGGTTCCGTGCAGGCCGACGATGGCGCCCTGAGCGTGCAGCGTGCGGGCGATTTCTTCACCAATACCACCGGTCGCACCGGTGACGAGGGCCTTGCGGCCGGTCAGATCAAACATGGTGTTCATCCTTTGCTATATCTCTTGAACTCAGCCGATGAGGGTTTCGAGCACTGCGTCGATATCGGCGGGCGTGTTGACGGCAATACCGTTCACCGTCTTGTCGATGCGGCGGGCAAGACCCGTCAGAACCTTGCCCGAGCCGATTTCATAGAGCGTCGTCACATCGTTTGCAGCAAACCATTCCACGGTTTCGCGCCAGCGAACCTGACCCGTGACCTGCTCGACCAACAGACGTGCGATTTCCTCGGCGTCCGAAACAGGAGCCGCGACAACATTGGCGATCAACGGCACGACCGGCGGGTTTTTCTGCACCCCTGCCAGCGCCTCGTGCATGATGTCTGCCGCAGGTGCCATCAATGCGGAGTGGAAAGGCGCCGATACCGAGAGCATCAACGCGCGCTTGGCGCCTTTTTCAGTCGCGAGACGCGCAGCCTTTTCGACCGCCGGCTTACCACCGGAAATGACCAGCTGGCCGCCGCCATTGTCATTGGCGATCTGGCAGACGCTGCCAACTGCCGCTTCCTCGCAGATCGTCGCCACATCGCTATGCTCCAGGCCGATGATCGCAGCCATGGCACCCTCACCCGCAGGCACGGCGGCCTGCATGGCATTGCCACGGATGCGCAAAAGACGGGCCGTATCGGACAGCGAGAACGTACCGGCAGCGCACAGCGCCGAATATTCGCCCAGTGAATGACCGGCGACATAGGACACCTTGTCGGCCAGCTTCAGCCCGCGCGCTTCAAGCACACGCATGACGGCGACGGAAACCGCCATCAGCGCAGGCTGGGCATTTGCCGTCAGCGTCAGCGTCTCTTCCGGTCCGTTCCACATGATGTGCGAAAGCTTTTGGGCAAGCGCTTCATCAACCTCTTCAAAGACGGCCCGCGCCTCTGGAAAGGTCTCTGCAAGGTCCTTGCCCATGCCGACAGCTTGGCTGCCCTGACCCGGAAATGTGAATGCAATAGCCATGGGATCCATCCCTTCTCTTCTCTATCGGAACTTCCATTCACACTCCGCCCCGCAGAGTCAAGGCTTTGAGGGGCGGAGGTGACATGTGTCCACGTCTCAAGAACGGTCTTTTGCGGCCTAGCGGCTAAACAGGCCAACGACTTCAGTGATGCACAAAACGACGAACAGCAACGCCGAAATGCCCAACAGGCCGTTCGAAACCCAGCCGCTGCGCCACTCTTTCGGCACGCGACTGGAGTTCAACAGCCAGATCAGCGTCAACGCCAGAAAGGGCATGAAGAAGGCTCCCAGCGCGCCATAGACAATGACGAGCAGGAAGGGGCGTCCCAGGAACAGCAACACCATGGGCGGTATGGTCAGCCAGAAGAGATAGAAACGGAAGGCGGGCGTCTTCTCCAGTCCTTCCCGAGAGCCGGTTTCACCTTTGACGCCGCGCACGAAATCCGCAAACAGCATGGACACGCCCTGCCAGACGCCAAGGACCGACGAAATCGCCGTGGCGAAGAAGCCGATCAGAAACAGGGTGGACATGGTGCTGCCGAATCGTTCCTCCAGCACTCTGTCGAGATCCAGAAGACTCCGGTCGCCGCTCGAAAGGGCGATCTGCGAGGCATAGAGCAGCTCGGCACCGATGATGAGCATGGAAATAACGAACATGCCCGTGACGATATAGGCGACGCGGTTGTCCAGTCGCATCACGCCCATCCAGGCGGGCGTGCGCCAGCCCTTCGCATTCACCCAGTAACCATAGGATGCCATGGTGATGGTGCCACCCACGCCGCCGATCAGACCCAACGTGTAGATAGCAGATCCTTGGGGCACGGAGGGGATGAGCCCCGTTACGGCCTCGCCGACATTCGGAGACACCATGATGGCGATGCCGATCACGATAACGAACATGATGCCGATGAAGATCTTCATCACCGCTTCGAATGCGTCGTAGCGGTTGAACGCCACGAAAGTGGCGCAGGAGAGCCCGGTCAGCACGGCCCAAATCCACAGCGGCACGGACGGAAAGAAAACGGCAAGCGGCAGCGCGGTGGCGCTCATGGCCGTCGCACCGTAAACGAACCCCCAGACCATGATATAGATGCCGAAATACCAGCTGGTCCATTTGCCCAGGGATCTCCAGCCCTCGAGCATGGTCGACCCCGTCGCCAGATGGTAGCGCGCGGACCCCTCGGCGAGCGCAATCTTCACGACACAGCCGAGAACGGCAGCCCACAGTAGCGCGTAACCGAATCGGGAGCCGGCAATCAGCGTGGCGACGAGGTCGCCTGCTCCCACCCCTGTGGCGGCTGCCACGATGCCGGGACCGATCAGCTTCCATCGCCCGGTCGCTGGGGGCATGGCCGTATCGTCAGGAACTCCCGGTGGCGCACTTGCTGCGTTATCTGTCATTCACGGTCCTCCGTTTTGATGTCGTGGTCGAAATCTCAAACGCGCACTGATTGGGTTGGCTGCGCGCAAAAAGGGAAAAGCATCTCCTTTTCTGCAATAGTCAGAGCTAAATTACTACCCTTGAGCGTCAGAGCGATCTTCAAGATGTCGAAGCCAAGAGTTTGTGGAATGATTTTCCTTGCTCTTGGAAGATTCCCGGCTAGTGTCCACCACATCTCCCAAGCGGTCAGACACAGCATCAGGATCTTTCCATGAAACAGAATATATTGGGTCGCACGGATATTTCCGTGTCCGAAATCTGCCTCGGTACCATGACATGGGGCACCCAGAACACGGAAGCCGAAGCCCATGAGCAGATGGATTACGCCATCGAGCAGGGCGTGAATTTTTTCGATACCGCCGAGCTTTACCCGACAACGCCACTGTCTGCGGAAACGCAGGGGCGTACCGAAGAGTATATCGGCACGTGGTTCCAGAAGACCGGCAAACGCAAGGACGTCGTGCTGGCCACCAAGGTCGCCGGTTCGGGACGCGATTATATCCGGGGCGGCCGCGACATTGACGCGGCAGGTATCCGTGAAGCGGTCGATACCAGCCTTTCTCGGCTCAAGACGGATTATATCGATCTCTACCAGGTCCATTGGCCGAACCGTGGGAGCTATGCGTTCCGTGCCTCCTGGACCTTCGATGCGTCCTCGCAGGACAAGGTCAAGACGATTGCCGAAATCACCGAAAAGCTGGAAACGCTGGGCGAACTGGTCAAGGCGGGTAAAATCCGCGCCATCGGCCTTTCCAACGAAAGCGCCTGGGGCACGCAGAAGTTCATCGAGATTGCCGAGGCAAAGGGTCTGCCACGGGTCGTCTCCATCCAGAACGAATATAATCTTCTCTACCGTCCTTTCGATCTGGACCTGGCGGAAGTCTCCCATCACGAAGACGTCGGCCTTCTGGCCTACTCACCTCTGGCTGGTGGTATCTTGAGCGGCAAGTACCAGAGCGGTGCCCGGCCTGAAGGTTCGCGTGCTTCGATCAACGGCAATATCGGTGGACGTTTGCAGCCCTTGCAGGAAGCGCCGGTCAAGGCCTATCTGGAACTGGCCTATGAGCATGGGATCGATCCGTCACAGCTGGCCATTGCGTTTACGCTGACACGCCCCTTCATGGCGTCTTCCATCATCGGTGCGACGACCATGGAGCAGCTGAAGATCAATATCGCAGCAGCCGATCTCACGCTTTCGGATGTCGTCCTGAAGGGCATAGCCGATATTCACCGGCAGTATCCGATGCCGATCTGATACGGTGCAAACCGTGCTTTTTCGGGTAGCGCCCTTGCATTGCGGTCAAAAATCCGTATAAGCGCGCTGTTCACAACACCCGGTCCAATTGGCTGGTGGCTGAACGGAGGGCTGGTTTCGGCGACGAAACAGCAGGACCATAAGGTTTCCGGCCTCCCGTGTCTCCGCTCTCGACCGTCTCGAACAACGCTTTTCTTGCCCTTGGCTTTTGCCAAACAGGAGCAGTCGTTGAGGCTTAGCGCCGTTGCCGGGTGATGAATGAAACGCAAGAAAGGCAAAGCTTAAATGGCTCTTTACGAACACATCTTCCTTGCCCGGCAGGATATCACTGCCCAGCAGGTTGACGCACTTGTCGAGCAGTACAAGGGCGTTATCGAATCGTACGGCGGTAAGGTCGGACGCGTCGAAAACTGGGGTCTGAAGTCCCTGACATACCGCATCAAGAAGAACCGCAAGGCTCACTACGCTCTGATGGACATCGATGCTCCGGCACCGGCTATCCACGAAATCGAGCGTCAGATGCGCATCAACGAAGACATTCTTCGTTACATGACCATCGCTGTTGAAGCGCACGAAGAAGGTCCATCTGCAATGATGCAGAAGCGCGACCGCGACGACCGTCCACGCCGTGATGGCGACCGTCCAGACCGTGGCCCGCGTGAAGGCGGCTTCGATCGTGGTCCACGTCCGCCTCGCGAAGGTGGCTTCGGCGACCGTGAAGACCGTCCGCGCCGTCCGCGCGAAGACCGTGCATAAGGAGAATTGATTATGGCTGATGCATCCTCTTCCCAGGCACGTCGTCCTTTCCACCGCCGTCGCAAGACGTGCCCTTTCTCCGGCGCAAACGCTCCGAGAATTGACTACAAGGACGTCCGTCTTCTGCAGCGCTACATTTCCGAGCGTGGCAAGATCGTTCCTTCCCGTATCACAGCTGTTTCGCAGAAGAAGCAGCGCGAACTCGCCCAGGCGATCAAGCGCGCTCGTTTCCTCGGCCTGCTGCCTTACGTTCTAACCTAAGTGACTGCACGAGGCTGCGCGTCTGCGCGGCCTCGTTTTCTCTCAGATATCCTTCCGCGTTGGGCGTGGATCGATCTTGAAATGAAATCCCATGTTGGGGATCGGGTTCACACAGGACCATCCTCTAACTGCTACAGAATTCCAGCAGGACAGCGACGTGCCAAAACTGAACCAGACAGTGCTGATCTCCGGCATTCTTGCCGGCATATGCGCAGCGTTTCTCACGCTCGGCGCAACCGCACAGTCGTCGATGTCTTTCCTGCTCTACGCGGCATCCGCGATGCCGGTGCTCGTCGCCGGTTTCGGCTGGGGCAATGCTTCGGCCATCGTTGCCATCTTGTCTGCCGCTTTCCTCGGTGCCCTCGCCGTTTCACCGGTCTTTGCCCTGACGATCTCGATCTTTACGCTGGTTCCTGCAGGCTGGCTTGCCCATCTTGCCAATCTGGCACGTCCGGCGTCGGAACTCGGCGGCCCCCAAGACCTTCTGGCATGGTACCCGCTGTCGGGCATCATCCTGCATCTGTGTGGTCTCATCACCCTTTCCGTGATCATTCTCGGCACGATGATCGGCTACGGCCCGGATCTCGTGTCGCAGCTGGTCGATGTGATGATGAGCTCGGTGCAGGCGCGCGAAGCCGGTTTCACACCCGATGCTGCGGCGCTGGCGCAGACCAAGGTCCTGCTCGTGCTGATGCTGCCGATGATCCAGGGCGGTCTCTGGGTCATCATGCTGTTTGCGGCCTACTATTTCGCCAGCCGCATGGTGCGCTCCTTCGGCAAGGGTCTTCGCCCGCGTGAGGACATTGCAGCGGCACTGCGCATGCATCGCAACGCGATCTTCATTTTTTTGGGCGGCATCGTCATGACCTTCGTCGGCGGCACCGTGGCAATGATCGGCGCCGTCATCTGCGGCACCTTCGGCGCAGGCTTCCTGATGGCGGGTTATGCCTCGCTGCACCACAAGTCCAAGGGCAAGGACTGGCGCTGGCCGGTTCTGGTGCTTTCCTACATTTCAGCGATCTTCGTCTTTCCGCTGTTCATCATTCTCGTCTTGGGCCTGAGCGACGTGCGCAGCACGATCTCCCTCACCCCGACACGGAAAACCGACAACAATAACGAAACCGAAAACTAGAAAGGATCAAGAAGATGGAAGTCATTCTTCTCGAACGTATCGCCAAGCTTGGCCAGATGGGCGAAACCGTAAAGGTTCGCGATGGCTACGCACGTAACTTCCTGCTGCCGCACGGCAAGGCTCTTCGCGCCAACGCTGCCAACAAGACCCGTTTCGAATCCGAGCGTGCAACGCTTGAAGCGCGTAACCTCGAGCGCAAGTCCGAAGCACAGACCGTTGCCGACGCACTGGCCGGCAAGAGCTTCATCGTTGTCCGTTCTGCTGGCGAAACCGGCCAGATGTACGGCTCCGTTGCTGCCCGTGACGTTGTTGAAATCCTCGGCGCCGAAGGCTTCAACATCGGTCGCAACCAGGTCGAGCTCAACACACCAATCAAGACCATCGGTCTGCACAACGTTACGCTTCACCTGCATGCCGAAGTCGAGCTGCAGATCGAACTGAACGTTGCTCGTTCCGCTGAAGAAGCTGAGCGTCAGGCAAAGGGCGAAAGCCTCACATCTGCCGACGCCATCTACGGCGTTGACGAAGACGCGCTTCGTCCAGAAGACTTCTTTGATCCAGACGCAGACCGCGATGAAGGCGACGACGAGTAATCGTTTCAAGCCCGTTAGTCCAAAAGCAAAACCCCGGATGGCGACATCCGGGGTTTTTGCGTTTTATGGGGGATGTGTGTGGGCGTAGCTCCGCGGTTTGTCGGCTGCTCGGAGTGTGTGGCTACCCCCTCTGCCCTGCCGGGCATCTCCCCCTCAGGTGGGGAGATCGACTCGTGGCAACCTTCCGGCCATCTCTCGCGTCGAGAGTTAAGTGGTGTCAGTCCGCCCAGCCAATCTCCCTCCTTGCGGGGGAGATGTCCGGCAGGACAGAGGGGGTAAGCCACACCCGCTGTGCGAAAAAAATTCCATGAGAAAACGAAATCCACGTTGGTCACGCTTTCCCGTTCACGCGGCGCACTGCGCCCGTGGTATGCCTTACCCCTCGACCCTAAGAACATACGCAAATGCGGACATGCCTTTGGTATGGTGTTTGTCGTTGGCTTCCGCATTTGCGTGGCCCTGAAATCTTGCTCAGGCCAGATCGTTGATGATCCGACCTGAGTTTTGTTGGCAGTCTTCGGTGAAACCTGGCCACCTCGATGGTCCGAAGCCGTGAATGGTCCCCGGATCGAAATGGATGGTCCACCAGTCTCCATGCCCGCCTGCACGTCTACAGCCAGACATCAACCTCCGCCTCCGACACATGTTTCGCGACACATTGCGGCTGCGGACGTGGGGAGAGTGTAGGCATGGGTTGAGTCGCCGTGGAGAAAACTTTTTTATTTTATTTTTTGGAGGGTGAAGTCGTTATTTCGCAGCGGTCTTTGCACTCTCCGGCGCCTTGCCTTTGTCTACCCGCACCACCACCGACATGCCCGGAGACAGCTCTGCGGCCAAGGGCTGATCGGGGTCGATGGAAATGCGCACGCCAAGACGCTGGGCAATCTTGACGAAGTTGCCGGTTGCGTTGTCCGGCTTGATCACGGCGAATTCGGATCCGGCAGCGGGTGCAAAACGCTCGACCTTTCCACTCAGCCTCTTGCGATGCAGGGCATCGACGGAGATCGAAACCGCCTGCCCCGCTTCCATTCCGGCGAGCTGCGTTTCCTTGAAGTTGGCAACGACCCAGATGTCATGCGGCACGACCGCCATCAACTGCGTTCCGGCAGCGACATACTGGCCTACGCGAACACCGACTTCACCCAGCTTGCCGTCCTTGGGCGCGTGAATCTCGGTGTTTTGCAGATCGATCTTCGCCAGCTCGACAGCCGCCTCCGCATTGGCGACCGCCGCCTGCAGGGAACCACGGTTGATGATGATGGTCTGCAAATCCTGCCGTGCCACCTCAAGCGCTGCCTTCGCCTGTGAGAGACCCGCACGGGCCTTATCGAGGCTGGCCTGCGCCTCCTCCTGCACGCTTGAGATGCCTGCCCCGCTGCGGACAAGACTATCCTGACGATCTGCCGCGAGTTGCGCCTGTTTCAGAGACGCCTGGGCTCCATCCACGGCTGCTTCGCCCGATGCGATATTCGCTTTGGCGGCGATTTCCTGCTGGCGGGAATTATCGAAAGCCGCTTTCTGACTGTCGAGTGAAGCATTGGCCTGCGCCAGTTTCTGGCGGAAAATACGGTCATCGACCTTGGCAAGAATATCGCCCTGCTTGACCTCCTGATAATCCTTGACCGGCACATCGACGACATACCCGCTGACCTGCGGGCTCATCGTGGTGACGTAACCGCGCACATAGGCATTGTCGGTCATTTCCACGGAACTGGAAAAGGGTGGCAGCCGCCATGCGTAAAGCACCAGCGCGACACCGGCGACGCCGCCGAGGAGAACGATGAGGGTAAGAGGCGTAAGCGTTTTCTTCAGCATATGATTTCTCTGGACAATCAGGATTGGGGTGCGGTCACGACGTCATCTCCGCTTCTCAGCGAAGGCTTGATCCGTAACCATGCAAGATGAAGGAGAAGCATGACAAGAGCAGCGGCGGCGCAAACCGAAATCAGCAGGAACGTGTCGTTATAAGCCAGGATATAGGCCTCACGCGTCACCTGCGCGCCCAGCAACGTCACACCTTCCGCCTTCAGCAATGCGGCATCGGTGATGACATGGCTGTAGCCTGCCGATAGCTGGCTGACACGCTGCGCGACCTGCGGGTTCTGGAGCAGAATGCTTTCCACCAGAATGTTCGAGTGGAATTTTTCCCGCAGGGTGACGAAGGAGCCGAGAAGACCCGTTGTCAGCATGGAGCCTGTGATCTGCGTGAACAGGAAGATGGTGATGAAGTTGACGAGGTAAGGCGCGCCCTTTGCCAAGGCGGCGCCAAAGCCCTTTGACATGACCGGCGGCAGGAACATGGCAGCACCGAAGGCAATCATCGCCTGACTGAGATACATCTGTTCCGGCCTAACGAGATTGGTCGCGCTGCTATCCATGAACGCGCCGAGCGCAATTAGCGACAGGGCGATGACATGGGCCGTCTCCACATATTTCGTCAGCATCAACATCGCACAGGCCGCGCCGCCAAGAACGGTGGCCAGAATGATGAGCACATAAAGGCTGATTGTCTGATCGTTCAACAGTCCGAGCTGCTGGTAAAGACCAACCGCAGTCGAGGCCTGTTCCGAAGACACGGCGCGGTAGATCAGCAGGATGGTGATCATATGCAGGTTGGTGCGGGAAAATATCCAGCGCAGATCCAGCATCGGGTTCTTACGGGGCAGCTCGATGATGGTCATCAGCGTCAGAAGCGCGATCGACGACGCCAGCAAAACGCCAAGCCACCACGTCTCGAACCACCAGTAGAAGCGCCCAAGCGTCAGGAACACCGCAAGACAGCCAAGGCCACCGGCAAACAGAAGATAGCTGAGGATATCGATGCGCTCTATGACCTTGACGCGCGGCGGCGCTGTGAGCGGCAGAAGGTAGATGATGGGAAGGACCGCCAGCGCGAGCCCCACTTCCATGCTGTACAGCGCCTGCCAGCCGTCTATCTCAAGCAAGGACGGGGAAACGATGCGGGCAATGGGCGATGACAGCAGCGTGCCCGTGAGCGCGATGCTGAGGCCGAGCGTCAACTTGCGCTGCACGGGGAAGGCTTCGAGAATATAGAGGAAGCCGAGCGAAGACAGCGGTGCCGCCGCCATGCCGCTGACGAAACGCACCACGATGCCCGAATGCAGATCGGTGACGAAAAGATTGAGGCAGGACGCAAAAACGAACATGATGATGCTGATTTCGGCAAAGGGCCGAAGGCCATATTGCTGGCGCACCTTGAACAGCGCGATGGAGAACGTGGCATAGGGTGCCATGTAGGCGGCCGACATCCACGCCACCTCCGCCACGGTGGCTGAAAACTCACCCTGCAACTGGTAGATATTGGCCATGACGATGTTCATGCCCATGCCCTGGGTTATGAAGAAACACAGGCCAGATGCGATATAGAGCACCTTCATGAAAAATGATTTTTCCGGCGGCTGGGCGGGCGCAGCACTGGGTTCGACTGCCGCTGGTCTGGCAGTTTCCTCCTCCGGCAGATCGCGCATGTCTGAAACGGCATTGCTCACGGCTGCACCTTTTCCCCTGCGAGGTTTTGCAGATTGGCAGACAGACGTCGAACAACCTCCAATGCGGACCTGATCTCATCCGTCGAAATATCGATGGCAATGTCGGCGCGCATGCATTTCGCCTGCATATGCACATCCTCGAATGTTGTTACACCATCTGGCGTCATGTGTATGCGCTTTGCCCGCCGGTCAGCCTCGTCAGAACGCCGTTCGATGAGGTTTTGTTTCTCCATGGCGTCCAGCACGCGAACGAGCGTTGGCGTTTCGATTTCCAGTTCCTCAGCAAGCTCTTTTTGCGTCAAAGGGCCACGGCGAGACAGCGCGAAAAGCGCTCTGGCGCGCGCAAGCGTCAGCCCCTGCTCCGCCACCCTCGCATCGAAGAAAGACCGGAGCTTTCGGTTGAAAGCAGCCATTTCATCGAAAAGCTGTTCTTTTTCGCTTGCCCGCGACAATGTCATCAACCCTTATAATTAGCACGCTATCTATTTTTCCTATTTATTTTCACGACCACAAATATGCAAGTGGCTCTGTTGAAATAGCAGCCATGTCTTACACTCATGGCAGACCGAAACCGATTCGTTTCCGTCGCGGCGACGCGCATGACCGAGCCTGTGGATTACTGTTGACAACATCGGCAGTGGGAGCATCCAGCGCCGTTCCGGCGAGCCTGCATGGCACTGTTGCCGCATTGTCCTTGACTGCGGGGGCCGCGCACTTCAAACCGGCAGACTTGCAAGAAACGAAGGCTTCAAACCGGCCTCAAGGGAGATCACAGACACCATGAACGACACTGTGAGAAAGATCACCCCCGCCCCTGCTGCTGAACCGCTCTACCGCGAAGCCCCGAACAACATCGAAGCGGAACAGGCGCTGCTGGGTGCCATTCTCGTCAACAACGATGCCTATTACCGGGTTTCCGACTTCCTCAAGCCCGTGCATCTGTTCGAGCCGCTTCACCGCAAGATTTTCGAAGTGGCGGGCGATATCATCCGCATGGGCAAGACGGCCAACCCCGTCACCATCAAGACCTTTCTGCCCGCAGACGGCAAGATCGGCGACATGACGGTTGCGCAATATCTCGCGCGCCTGGCGTCGGACGCCGTCTCCATCATCAACGCGGAAGACTATGGCCGCGCCATTTACGATCTGGCGCTGCGTCGGGCGCTGATCCAGATCGGCGAAGACGTCGTCAACATCGCCTATGATGCGCCGCTGGACATGCCGCCGCAAAGCCAGATCGAAGACACCGAGCGCCGCCTGTTCGAGCTGGCCGAAACCGGTCGTTACGATGGCGGCTTCCAGTCCTTCAACGACGCCGTATCGCTCGCCATCGACATGGCCGGTGCAGCCTTCGAGCGTGACGGCAATCTCTCCGGCATCTCCACCGGCATCCATTCGCTGGATGGCCGAATGGGTGGCTTGCAGCGTTCCGACTTGATCGTGCTTGCGGGACGTCCTGGCATGGGCAAGACCTCACTTGCCACCAACATCGCCTATAATATCGCCGCATCCTACGAGCAGGAAATCCAGCCTGACGGTTCCTACAAGGCCAAGAACGGTGGCGTCGTCGGGTTCTACTCGCTCGAAATGTCGTCCGAACAGCTGGCGACCCGTATCATTTCCGAGCAGACCGAAGTGTCGTCATCCAAAATCCGCCGTGGTGAAATCACCGAGGCCGACTTTGAAAAGCTCGTTGCGTGCAGCCAGATGATGCAGAAAGTGCCGCTTTATATCGACCAGACGGGTGGTATCTCCATCGCCCAGCTGTCCGCCCGTGCACGCCGCCTCAAGCGCCAGCGCGGCCTTGATTGCCTTGTGGTGGATTATATCCAGCTGATGACCGGTTCCGGCAAAAGCGGCGAGAACCGCGTGCAGGAAATCACCCAGATCACCACCGGCCTGAAGGCGCTGGGCAAGGAACTCAACGTTCCCATCATCGCGCTTTCACAGCTCTCGCGTCAGGTGGAAAGCCGCGAAGACAAGCGTCCTCAACTCTCCGACCTTCGCGAATCGGGCTCCATCGAGCAGGACGCGGACGTGGTGCTGTTCGTGTTCCGTGAGGAATACTACGTCAAGAACATGGAGCCGCGCGATATTTCCGACCCGAAATATGCCGAATGGGAAGCGCTGTTCGACAAGGTCAAAGGCACAGCAGACGTCATCATCGCCAAACAGCGTCACGGACCGACGGGCACGGTGAAGCTGGCGTTCCAAGCGGAGTTTACCCGCTTTGCGGATCTGGCAGATCCATCGTTCACGCAATACGAAGAGCATTGATTTCCAATTCAGCCCCGCCACGAACGTTGCGGGGCTCAGTCTTTTCAAGCGCTTGGTGATATCGATTTACAAACCGATTCCGCGCAGCACAGCCACCGTCACCACGCCCGTTGCGGCGGCGGGCAGCAACGACAGGCGCGTTGCCGCAAGCGCCGTCACCGCGCAGGCAATGCTTTCGGCAAGACCGGTTGAAATGGCTGTGGGCGTGACAACCGCCATGAGTACGGCTGGTGGAACAGCCGTCAATGCTTTCTTGGTACGGCCGGTGAACTCCACGTAACGAAGGAGAAGCAGTCCGCCCATGCGTGTCGCGATTGTTGCGGCCGCCATGGCGAGGATGACAAGCAGGGTGTTTGCATCAAGCGTCATGCTGGCTGCTCCGCTTTTTGCCCGGTGAAAGCAGCAACCAGAAGCCCGGCCAGCGCACCGGCGGCGATGTACCATGCGCCTGCAATATAAGTATGCGTAAGGTAGGAAGCGGTCGCGCTTGCCAGCAGCACAAGACCCGTTTCGCTGCCCTTCCAGAAACCCATCAACAGCACGATGAAAACCGCCGGAAAGGCGAAATCCAGACCGATAATTGCCGTATCGCCCATGACCGACCCCAGCAAAGCGCCCGCCAGCGTGGAGATGTTCCACAGCGCGTAAATCGACAAGGCAGCGGCGGTGAAAAAGGCTGGCGTCAAATGGGTGCGCATGGCGCGAAATTCCGACAAGGCCCAGGATTCATCCGTAAGCACTGGCATGGCGGCGAATTTCTGCCATTCCTTGAAACCTTGCATTTTTCCCCGCAATCGACGCGCTCATTAACACATGCCGCAGGTTCACAAGCAGTGCGGCAAAGCCTAACGCTGTCCAGCTTGCCGGATGCCCCCATGAATCCATGGCCACGAATTGCGCGCCACCCGCAAAAACCAGAACTGACATGAGACAGGCTTCGAGTGGAGACAAACCCTTGGCCACAGCGACGGCACCGAACACCGCCCCAATCGGCACCATCGCAACGAGCAGAGGTGCGGCGGCTTTCAGTCCGGCGGCGAATTCGGCAGTCTCTATGGTCCGTGGCATGGCAATCTCCTATTTTGGAGATGCGATTAATGCTTGGTCGGTATCGCCGTCTTGAACGAAAATGACATCTGCCCTACGCCGCACGAAATTGTCCCGGTGTAATGCCCATCCGCGCTTTGAAATGGCGATTGAAGTGGGCCTGATCTGCAAAGCCGCACAGTGCTGCAATATCTGCCAGCGGTTCCCCGTTACGTAGAAACTTTTTGGCTTTGCGGATCCGCACATCCGTCAGATAGGCATGGGGTGTGATGTGGAACTCTTTGCGAAACGCCCGAATGAGATGGGCGCGGCTGAGACCTGCTGTTTTCGCCAGTTCCTCCAGCCCTATATCCACATCGAAATTGTCGTTCAGGTAATCCCGCGTGGTGTGGACCGCTGTTTTCTCACTCTTTTCCAACGGCAGGATGATGCTGCTGCCGTAACGGCGAAAAAGTTCCGCCATGACGCAATACATGCCCTCATCCGCCTCCAGAGCGCCAACCTTCATTTCCATGCGATGGTGGGCGATCTGAAATGCTGTGGCCATTTGCGGATCATACGGCAGGAAACGTGGGAAGGATGGCGTGCCGTGGAACGCGCGGCCTGTCACATCTTCAATCACATTACGCAGCAGAGCGATGGTTGGATAAATCATGCGGTAGCGATATCCGCAGCCGCCCGGGGCACCGTCGTGTATATCATCGGGGTTGATGAGGTAGAGATGCCCAGGCCCGGTCTGCTCTGTGGTGCCCTGAATGGTCGAGATTTGCAAGCCGCTTTCGATGGCGCCGATTGAAAATGTCTCGTGCGCGTGCGGAGAATATTCATGCGTCAGAAATGTCGCGCTCAGGCATTCCATGCCATCAAAACGCCCATCGCGCCAGAAACGTGTGGTTTCCGTTGCGGCAAGCGGCATGACATCTATGGCCTGTTCCTGCGAAACATTGGGCATAGCCACAGTTTAGTCCAAACGGACATTACCGTCTTGAACAAAAGTGATACAGCAATAACCATCCCCTCACCGGACGCCCGACGATGAATGATGAATTCGATGACACTCTGCCCGACGCGGAAATGGACGCTTTCGAGGCCGCTCCGCTTCGCCTGACGGTGGATCTTGGCGCACTGGCTGATAACTGGCGCGACATGAACACACGTTCCGGCAAGGCGCGCGCCAGCGCGGTGGTGAAGGCCGATGCCTATGGCATGGGGATCGAGGATTGCGGTGCGACGCTTTATCATGCAGGCGCGCGGGACTTCTTTGTCGCCACCGTGGCGGAAGGTGCCACACTTCGCCCGCATGCGCCGGAAGCCCGCATCTTCGTGCTATCGGGCATCTGGCCGGGGCAGGAAGCGCAGGTGTTCAACAACGACCTTGTGCCGGTGGTCGCCTCGGAAGAACAGCTTTCCTTCTGGATGAGCCTGATGGCAGACCGCGGCGATCATCCTTTCGCGCTGCATGTGGACACCGGTTTCAACCGGCTGGGTCTGCCGCTGGAGGACGCGCTCTATCTGGCCGATGATCCGACCCGTCCCGCCAGTTTCGACCCGGTGCTGGTGCTGTCTCACCTCGCCTGCGCCGATACGCCATCGTCGCCCATGAACAGGGCACAACTCGAATCATTCCGCAGGGTTAGCGCCGCCTTCGAAGGCATCGAATCAAGTCTGTCGGCTTCTGCCGGAATTTTCCTCGGCGCGGACTATCATTTCGATCTCACCCGTCCCGGCATCGCGCTCTATGGCGGTGAGGCCGTCAGCGACATGACCAACCCGATGCGGCCGGTCGCCAAGGCAGAAGCCCGCATCATCCAGATCCGTGATGCCGGTGAAGGCCAGACGGTGAGTTATGGCGGGACGTTTCGCCTGACACGCGCCAGCCGGTTGGCCATTGCCGCCGTCGGTTACGCCGACGGCTATCACCGCTCGCTCTCCGGATCGGGCATTCCGCTGCGCGACATGGGCTATGGCGGCGCTTACGGCTTCATCAACGGCTACGAAGTGCCCATTGCTGGCCGCGTGACAATGGACCTGACGATTTTTGACGTGACGGACGTCCCGCCAAACGCCATCCGTGCTGGAGACTACATCGAACTTTTCGGACCCAATGTGCCGGTGGATGAGGTGGCACGCGCGGCAGGCACCATCGGTTACGAAATGTTGACCGGCCTTGGATTGCGCTATGAGCGGCAATATCTGATCGAAGACGCGTGACGCTTTTCTTGCCTCTTGGAAAGCTGTTGTGACCTGTGCTATACGAGAACAAAAGGAGATCGAAATGACCGAAATTCATCTCAGCGAACAGGATCGCAAGTTTATTGATGAGCAGGTGAAGGCCGGCGTGTACAGGGACGCCGACGCGGTTGTTCATGCAAGCTTGCAGTTACTTGGAAGTGAACAAGAAGAACTCAAGCGAATGATTGCGGAAGCGGACGCGCAGTTTGAGCGTGGGGAATACCTCACATTCACGACAGCAGACAATTGGGCTGATTCTATTATAAAAAGAGGAATGAGCGAATTAGACAGAAGCAGCTAATTTACTCACCTCTCGCTGATCAAGACCTTCTTGAGATGTTTCTTTGGATCGCGGCTGATGACACGATGACGGCCTCAGCATTCATCCGCGATATAACAAGAAAAATAGAATGGATCGCGACCAGTGGTTTCCCTGGTCTACCGCGCGATGGGCTTTCCCAAGGATTGAAAGCGTTACCTTACAGGCAACGATGCATATAGTTTCGTATCGAGGCCGATACCGTACGCATTTTGCGTGTCATGCATGGCCGCAGACACCTGTCTCCTAAAGACTTCAAACAAGAAGAAAACTGACATTCATGGCCAAAGCCAAGACACAATTCATCTGCCAGAACTGCGGTACGGTCCACACCAGATGGGCGGGTAAGTGTGAGGGATGCGGCGAGTGGAACACCATCGTCGAAGAGGACCCGATGGGCGGCATCGGCTCTGGCCCCGGCAAAACGCCGAAAAAGGGCAGACCCGTTACCCTCACTTCACTTTCCGGTGAAATCGAGGAAGCGCCGCGTATTCCAACCGGTATGAGCGAGCTGGACCGGGCGACCGGCGGCGGCTTCGTGCGGGGGTCTGCGGTCCTGATCGGCGGTGATCCCGGCATTGGTAAATCCACGCTGCTGATGCAGGCGGCGGCCGCACTGTCGCGCCGCGGCCACCGCATCGTCTACGTCTCGGGCGAAGAGGCGGTGGCGCAGGTACGGCTGCGTGCGCAGCGTCTGGGTGCTGCCGACACAGATGTTCTCCTGGCGGCGGAGACCAATGTCGAGGACATTCTGGCGACGATTTCGGAAGGCAAACGGCCTGACCTGATCATCATCGACTCGATCCAGACGCTGTGGAGCGATACCGCCGATTCCGCTCCCGGCACGGTGACGCAGGTCCGCACCGGTGTTCAGGCGATGATCCGCTTTGCCAAGCAGACGGGGGCCACTATGGTTCTCGTCGGCCATGTGACGAAGGACGGACAGATCGCGGGGCCGCGCGTGGTGGAACACATGGTGGATGCCGTGCTCTATTTCGAAGGCGATCGCGGCCACCACTACCGTATTCTGCGCACCGTAAAGAACCGCTTCGGACCCACCGATGAAATCGGCGTGTTCGAGATGTCGGACAAGGGTTTGCGCGAGGTCTCCAACCCTTCCGAATTGTTCCTTGGCGAACGCAACGAGAAATCTCCCGGTGCAGCCGTCTTCGCGGGCATGGAGGGTACGCGCCCGGTACTGGTGGAAGTGCAGGCGCTGGTCGCGCCGACATCGCTTGGCACGCCGCGCCGTGCGGTCGTCGGCTGGGATTCATCGCGGCTTGCGATGATCCTTGCCGTGCTGGAAGCCCACTGTGGCGTGAAGCTTGGAAGCCACGATGTTTACCTCAATGTCGCAGGTGGCTATCGCATTTCCGAACCGGCGGCAGACATGGCGATTGCCTCTGCACTGGTTTCATCGCTTGCCGGTGTTGCACTGCCAGCCGATTGCGTCTATTTCGGCGAGGTCAGCCTGTCGGGTGCTGTCCGGCCCGTTTCGCACACGGGGCAGCGATTGAAAGAGGCTGAGAAGCTTGGCTTTGCCACCGCATGCCTGCCTTCGGCCTCTGCCGAGTTGCCAAAGGGTGCCAAAGGGCGCTGGACGGAAATCGAGAGCCTGCCGGATCTCGTGGCGCGTATCGCGGGTTCGGGTAACCGGTTCAGACAGGTTGAGGAAGAATGAGATTGATCCTTTCGCTGGCTAAGCGGCTAGTGTAATAGGAACGAAAGTTGGCACAGTGGCGCTCCCATTCAGTGTCGCGACCTCCGGAGTTGGTAAATGCCCATTACGATTTTCGACGGCATCGTTCTCGCCGTTGTCCTTTTCTCCGCTGTTCTCGCCATGGTGCGGGGGTTTTCGCGTGAAATTCTGTCCATCGCCAGCTGGGGCGGTTCGGTCGCCGCCGCCTATTATCTCTACCCGGTGTTGCTGCCCTATGCGCGCAACTATACCGATGACGACAAGATCGCGATTGCCGGTTCGGCAGGCATCATCTTCCTCGTCGCGTTGATCATCATCTCGTTCATCACCTCGCGCATTGCCGATTTCATCATTGACAGCCGCATTGGCGCACTCGACCGCACGCTTGGTTTCCTGTTCGGCGCTGCCCGCGGCATTCTGCTGCTGGTCGTTGCCGTTGCTTTCTGGAACTGGCTGGTGGATGTGAGAACGCAGCCAGAATGGGTCACACAGGCAAAGTCCAAGCCATTCCTCGATGGCCTCGTCGCCAAGCTCGAAGCCGGGCTGCCGGACAATATCGAACCGCAGATCCGTGCACGCATTCTCGGCAAGCCGCCAGAGGGCGCGACTGAACAGACGCCGGTGGACGATGCTCCGGCAACGACCGCCCCGACCACGACGAATTGACGCTGATGCGCGTCTTGCAATGCATGCAAGGCGCGCTATGTGTGCTAGACATTCACTTCAAGCAGCAGACAGACCACACTGGTAGAACAACGCTTACCAGGGCGGTTTTTGTTTTTGGTACTTAAGCAAAGGCAAGCCAGATGAACGAGCCGCTTTCGCATTCCACACTCAATGAAATCCTGGATGGCGATACCCTGCACGAAGAGTGCGGCGTGTTCGGCGTTCTTGGGCACCCGGATGCGGCGGCACTGACGGCACTTGGTCTGCACGCTCTCCAGCATCGTGGGCAGGAAGCCGCAGGCATGGTGTCGTTCGATGGCAAGCGTTTCTATCAGGAACGCCATATGGGCCTCGTCGGCGACCATTACACCAATCCGGCCACGCTGGCCCGCCTGCCTGGTTCGATCTGTATCGGCCACACCCGTTACTCTACAACCGGTGAAGTGGCGATGCGCAATGTGCAGCCTCTGTTTGCCGAGCTGGAAGAAGGCGGCATTGCGGTTGCCCACAACGGCAACTTCACCAACGGCCTGACGCTTCGCCGCCAGATCATCGCGACCGGCGCCATCTGTCAGTCCACGTCCGATACCGAAGTCGTGCTTCACCTCATCGCCCGCTCGCGCCATTCCTCCACGGCAGATCGCTTCATCGATGCCATCAGGCAGATGGAAGGTGGCTATTCGATGCTGGCCATGACGCGCACCAAGCTGATTGCCGCGCGCGATCCCACGGGCATTCGCCCGCTGGTGATGGGCGATCTCGACGGCAAGCCGATCTTCTGCTCGGAAACCTGCGCGCTCGATATTATCGGCGCCAAGTTCGTCCGCGATGTGGAAAATGGCGAAGTCATCATCTGCGAGATCCAGCCGGACGGTTCCGTGACCATCGATGCGCGCAAACCGGTCAAGCCGCAGCCGGAGCGTCTTTGCCTGTTCGAATATGTCTATTTCGCCCGCCCCGACTCTGTCGTTGGTGGTCGTAACGTCTACACCACCCGCAAGAACATGGGCAGCATCCTTGCCAAGGAAGCGCCGCTCGAAGCCGATGTCGTGGTGCCGGTGCCGGATGGCGGTACGCCAGCGGCGCTCGGCTTTGCGCAGGAGAGCGGGATTCCGTTCGAATACGGCATCATCCGCAACCACTATGTCGGCCGTACCTTCATCGAGCCGACGCAGTCGATCCGTGCGCTGGGCGTAAAGCTGAAGCATTCGGCCAACCGGGCGATGATCGAAGGCAAGCGCGTCGTTCTGGTGGATGACTCCATCGTGCGCGGCACGACATCGGTCAAGATCGTGCAGATGATCCGTGAAGCCGGGGCCAAGGAAGTTCACATCCGCGTTGCCAGCCCGATGATCTTCCACCCGGATTTCTACGGCATCGATACGCCTGACGCGGACAAGCTGCTGGCCAACCAGTATGCAGACGTCGCTGACATGGCGAAGTTCATCGGTGTCGATTCGCTGGCGTTCCTGTCCATCAATGGTCTCTATCAGGCCGTTGGCGGGGTGGACCGTAACAATGCGCGCCCGCAGTTCACCGACCACTATTTCACCGGTGAATACCCGACCCGCCTGCTCGACAAGAATGGCGAGTCCATGGGCAACAAGATTTCCATGCTGGCCAGCAACGGCTGACCACCCTTGCCCGCGCTTTGCGTGCGGGCTTTCGGCTCATTGCCGAACACATATCATTCTCGGGGGAGACTATGACGACAGACCTAAAGGGACGCATCGCGCTCGTGACCGGCGCATCCCGTGGCATAGGCTATTTCACGGCACTGGAGCTGGCAAAGGCAGGCGCCCATGTCATCGCCTGCGCCCGCACCGTTGGCGGCCTTGAGGATCTCGACGATGCGATCAAGGCTGTCGGTGGCACGGCCACGCTGGTACCCTTCGATCTTGCCGATATGAACGCCATCGATGCGCTCGGCGCGTCCATCAACGAACGCTGGGGCAAGCTGGATATTCTCGTTGCCAATGCTGGCGTACTTGGCGTCATCTCCCCGGTTGGCCACATCGAGGCGAAGGTGTTCGAAAAGGTCATGACGATCAACGTCACGGCGACATGGCGGCTGATCCGCTCGGTCGAGCCGCTGCTATTGAAATCCGATGCCGGCCGCGCACTCATCCTCTCCTCCGGCGCGCCGCATTCCTGTCGCCCATTCTGGGGTGCCTACTCCACCTCCAAGGCCGCGGTCGAGGCGCTGGCCCGCACATGGGCCGCCGAAACGGAAGCCACGGCTCTGCGTGTCAACAGCATCAATCCCGGTGCGACCCGTACGGCCATGCGCGCGCAGGCCATGCCGGGCGAAGACCCCGATACTCTGCCCCACCCGTCCGAGGTCGCCGCAGCCATTCTGCCGCTGGCGTCACCGGACGCCAAGGAAACAGGCAGGATCTACGTTGTGAGGGACCGGAAATTCGTGAGCTACCAAGCGCCTGCGTGAGGGTGCGCACCATCGCTCTTGACCAAATCCGCGCGCCGTTTCATAACGCAAGCCATGAAAACGATGATCTGCTGCTGTTGCTGAGTTAAATTTTGCTGGTCTCGCACCCGGCCAGATCGTTTTCGTCTTCCGAAAGGTCAAAGCAGACAAACGTTCCGGCTTGGGAAATGATTGCCCTTGAGGAAAATCCTTATGTCCCTGCGCCTGAAACTCCACAACACACTGACCCGCGGAAAGGCTGAGTTTCAGCCGATCTATACCGATAATGTGCGCATGTATGTCTGCGGCCCGACGGTCTATGATTTCGCCCATATTGGCAACGCGCGCCCCGTGATCGTCTTCGATGTTCTCTATCGTCTGCTGCGCCACGTCTATGGCGACGCGCATGTCACCTATGCGCGCAACATCACCGACGTTGACGACAAGATCAACGCACGGGCGCTGCGCGATTACCCCAACCTGCCTCTGAACGACGCGATCCATGCCGTGACAGAAAAGACCGCACAGCAGTTTCATGACGATGTCGCCATGCTCGGCTGCCTCGAGCCGACCGTCGAGCCGCGCGCCACCGACAACATTCCCCAGATGATCGCGATCATCGAAAAGCTGATTGCGCGTGGTCATGCCTATGTGGCCAGCGGTGAAGTGCTGTTCGACACCCAGTCCATGAGCGATTACGGCCAGCTTTCCAAGCGCCCGCTGGATGAGCAACAGGCTGGTGCGCGTGTGGCCGTCGAGGTGCACAAGAAAAGCCCCGGCGATTTTGTCCTCTGGAAGCTGTCCGGCCACAACGAACCTGGCTGGGAAAGCCCCTGGGGTCGCGGTCGTCCGGGCTGGCACATCGAATGCTCGGCCATGGCCGGGCGTTACGTCGGCGAAGTCTTCGACATCCATGGCGGCGGACTGGACCTCATCTTCCCGCACCACGAAAATGAAATCGCCCAGTCCCGCTGCGCCCATGGCACGCATGTCATGGCCAATGTCTGGATGCACAACGGCTTCGTGCAGGTCGAAGGCCGCAAGATGTCGAAGTCGGATGGCAACTTCATCACCATCCACGAGCTGCTGCATACGGACAAGTTTGGCGGCCGCCAATGGCCGGGCGAGGTTTTGCGTCTGGCGATGTTGATGACGCAATACCGCGAGCCGATCGATTTTTCGGTGAAGAGGCTGGAAGAAGCGGAGCGCCTGCTGGCCAAATGGCCTGCCGCCGAGATTGGTGATGCCGCGCCGGATCAGGCCGTTTTAGATGCGCTGGCTGATGATCTGAACACGGTAGCTGCCGTGCAAGCGCTCCACGCGCTGGCCCAAGCTGCCAACGCGGATCCGCAACACTTGCCCGTCTTCGCGGCCAGCGCGGCATTGCTCGGTGTTTTACCAAAAAAAGCCGAGGTCGATGAAGCTATCGCCGCCGCCGTCGACTCGCTCGTCGCCATGCGTCTCGAAATGCTGAAAGCGAAGAATTTTGCCGAAGCCGACCGTATCAGGGACGAGCTTTCGGCCAAGGGCATTCAGTTGAAGGATGGCAAGGACAAGGAGAGTGGTGAGCGGGTGACGACCTGGGAGATCAAGCGGTAGCCTCCATCGCGTATGAACGCTTTCTTGCGCCCTGCCCACATTCGGCCTATGCTACAGCATATGCCTGATAAGGAAGGTTGGGATGAGCGCAGAGCGACACGTCAAGCTATTTAGGAACGGACGCAATCAGGCCGTTCGAATTCCGGTGGAGTTCGAGCTTCCTGGTGACGAGGCGGTCATGCACAGAGATGGGGACCGCCTCATCATCGAACCGACTGATCGTCGCAAGGGCAATATGATCGAGTGGTTACGGCAGCAGAGCCCCCTTGACGAAGATGTCCCTGAATTCGATCTCGATGAACAGCCGCCGAGATCTGTTGATTTATGACGACAGCGCGCTACATGCTGGACACCAATATCGTGTCCGACGTGGTCCGAAATCCGTTTGGGCCTGCCGCAGAAAAGCTTTACCATCTCAGCCAAGATGACATCTGTATAAGCTCAATCGTTCTCTCCGAAATTCTGTTTGGTATTAAGCGCAAGGGATCGGCAAGGCTCTCGCATCTGGTCGAAGGCCTGCTCACCAGAATAGCTACTGTCGATTACGGCCCAGCTGCGGCCCGACATTATGCCGATATAAGAACGTCTCTGGAACAACGTGGCACTCTGATCGGCACCACAGACATGTTCATCGCGGCGCACGCACTCTCACTGGATATCATTCTCGTCACCAACAACGTCAGGGAGTTTTCTCGTGTCGAGGGATTAAAGATCGAAAACTGGATCGAAGGGAGCCAGCCATGACAACACGCATCCACACCGGCGGATGCCAATGCGGCGCTATCCGGTTTCGTGTCGAGGGTGACCTTGCCGATGCCTCCATCTGCCATTGTCGCATGTGCCAGAAGGCGTTCGGCGCCTATTATGCGCCGTTGGTTTCGGTGCGGGGCAAGGACTTTGCGTGGACGCGCGGAGAGCCGAAGCGGTTTAGGTCTTCCAGTGTGGTGAGCCGTGGCTTTTGCGGCGATTGCGGAACGCCACTGACCTATGAGGCACCGGATGGCATGGCCGTTGCTGCGGGCGCATTTGACGATCCCTCGACGTTCCCGCCGTCTATACAATGGGGTGTCGAGCGGAAGATCAGCTTCGTGGATCGCCTCCACACCCTGCCCGCCGTGCCGACCGAGGACGATTTGACATCGGTTGATTATCTGGCGAACCTCACATCCCATCAGCATCCCGACCACGACACGCAGGCATGGCCACAGGAGAAAAATCAATGAGCGATGCAGGTTATTCCGGCGGTTGCCAATGTGGCGCGGTTCGCTTTCACGCAGGCAAGCTTGGTCGCCCCTCCATCTGCCATTGTCGCATGTGTCAGAAGCAGTTCGGCAATTTCTTCGGCGCGCTCGTCACGGCCGATCAGGCGCATCTGACATGGACGCGCGGGCAGCCAAGCCTGTTTCGCTCGTCCGCCAAAATCCATCGCGGCTTCTGCAACAAATGCGGCACGCCGTTGACCTATCACCATCCGGGCGGCGTCGAAATTGCCATCGGCGCCTTCGATCACCCGCAGGAGGTCGAGCCACAGGTGCAAGTCAACACGCACATGCAGATGCCGTGGATCAAAACCCTGTTCGACAAGCCACATGCGCAGCAAAGTCTGGATGAGAGCTCCATGGTCTCCTTTCAACACCCTGATCAGGATACCCACGTCTGGCCACCTGAGGATACTGTGAATTGACGGGCGCGACGGCAGTCTCCGGCGGATGCCAGTGTGGCGCGGTGCGTTACAGGATAGAGGGTGACATCCGCTATCCGCATGTCTGCCACTGCCGCATGTGCCAGAAGGCATCGGGCAATTATTTTCTGCCGCTTGGCGCAAGCAGCCTTGATCGCTTCAGGCTCACACGCGGCAAGCCAAACTGGTTTCAATCGTCAGATCACGTTCGGCGCGGCTTTTGCGGCACCTGCGGGACGCCGTTGTTCTATGATATTCCGGACAAGAATTTCATCAATGTCACGCTGGGTTCGCTGGACGAACCGCTCGACATCATACCGGAAGCACAATCAAACCTTTCCAGCAAGATGCATTGGTTTTCTCATCTCGATACCCTGCCCGTAGAGGCGACGGACGGCCCAGAGCAGACCGTCAAAAACCACCAGCATCCAGACAAGGATACAGCGCATTGGCCACCACAGGAAAAGACGACATGAGCAACGCGTTGCGCGGTTTCTATCCGGAGATAGAGCCCTTCGATACCGGCATGCTGGATGTGGGTGACGGCCATGTGATCTATTGGGAACGTGTCGGCACGAAGGGTGCCAAGCCCGCCGTTTTCCTGCATGGCGGTCCCGGTGGCGGGGTCAACCCCACACAGAGAAGGGTGTTCGACCCGGCGCTTTACGATGTCATCCTCTTCGACCAGCGCGGCTGCGGCCGCTCCACACCGCATGCGTTTCTGGAGGCCAATACGACGTGGCATCTGGTGGCGGATATGGAAAAGCTGCGGCAAAAATTCGGTTTCGAGACATGGCAGGTGTTTGGCGGTTCCTGGGGCTCGACGCTGGCGCTTGCGTATGCGCAGACCCACCCGGATCGCGTCAGCGAACTCGTCCTGCGTGGCATCTACACACTGACCAAGCCGGAACTGGACTGGTACTATCAGTTCGGTGTCTCGGAAATGTATCCCGACCGCTGGGAAACCTTCATTGCGCCCATTCCCGAGGCCGAGCGCGGCGAGATGATGGTCGCCTATAATCGCTATCTCACCGGCACCGACGAAAAGAAGAAGCTGGAATGCGCCAAGGCCTGGAGCCAGTGGGAAGGTGCGACAATCTCGCTGGTGACGGATCAGGGCCGTGTCGATGATTTCGGCGAAGAGCAATATGCTATCGCGTTCGCGCGCATCGAAACCCATTATTTCGTCAATGCCGGCTGGTTCGAAGACGGCCAGTTGCTGCGCGATGCCCACACGCTGAAAGACATCCCCGGCGTCATCGTCCACGGACGCTACGACATGCCCTGCCCGCTGAAATATGCCTGGCAGTTGTCCAAGGCATGGCCGAAAGCGGATTTGCATATCGTCGAGGCTGCCGGTCATGCGATGAGCGAACCCGGTATTCTCGACCAGCTCATTCGCGCGACAGATCGGTTCGCGGGAAAATAATCATATATTACAAGGATTTAGCGTTGCCGCCTGACATTCCGATTCAGGCGGCACACTTATTATTTAAGCAGATGATGCTTTTTTCATCGCATCCTTCACGTAAATGAATTGGAATATAACGCCAAACAGGAATAGGCCGGTGCTTTCCGCTCGAGATTGGCAGTTCCCATGGCCGTTAACCAGACAATAGAGACGTCTCCGCCCGGCGATGGCGCGCGTGGTTTCGCCTACGCTTTTACCGCCTACATCCTATGGGGCTTTCTTCCGTTCTACATGAAGGCGGTTGCGCATGTGTCGCCATTGGAGGTCATTGCGCATCGCGTGGTGTGGTCCGTGCCGATTGCCGCCGCCGTTCTCATGCTGCTGGGGCGCACCGCCGAAATCAAGAAGGCACTCACGACGCCGCGCATGTTGGCCATGGCCTGTCTGACGGCCACCATCATCAGCATCAACTGGGGCGTCTATATCTGGGCGATCGGCACCGGCCGTGCGCTCGATGCGGCGCTGGGTTACTTCATCAATCCGCTGTTCAGCATTTTTCTGGGCGCCGTCCTGTTGAAGGAGAAGCTTAGCCGCTTTCAGATTTCGGCAATCGTCCTCTCCGCTCTGGCCGTTGCCCTGCTGACCTGGCACGCGGGCAACCTGCCATGGGTGTCGGTCGCCTTGACCGTCTCCTGGGGCTTTTACGCCTTCTTCCGCAAGACCCTTCCCATCGGGCCGACGCAAGGTTTTCTGCTGGAGGTGCTGTTGCTGACGCCGCCAGCAATCGCCTTCATCATCTATCTCATGAGCACCGGTCAGGCGCATTTCATGGCCGGAACCCCAACGGACACGTGGCTGCTGATCGCCAGCGGCATCGTCACCGCCACGCCGCTCATTCTCTACGGCAATGGTGCGAAGCTCTTGAAACTCTCCACCATCGGCATCATGCAATATATCGCACCGTCGATGATCTTCATCATCGCCGTGTTCGTCTTCAAGGAACCGTTCGACACGGTCAGGCTCGTCGCCTTCATCATGATCTGGGCAGCGTTGGTCATCTACACGGTGCCAGGTCTGATCGGACGCCGGAGAGCAAAGCGTGATTGAAGGACCGGCCCCGGGCACTGAGGGTCTCAGAGCTGGGAGATAACCGAGGGATCGCCCTGCGGGTTCTGCTGCGCGCTGGCGCGGTCGATGATGGCGGGAACGATAGCCCCGATCTCGTCAATCACCAGCGGGTTTAGAAGATGCGCGCGGTGAATGAAGCCCTGATCGCGCATATGGCGGATCAGCTCCAGCATGGGGTCCCAGAAGCCGTTGATGTTGGCAAAGACCATGGGCTTGGCGTGACGACCGAGCTGCGCCCATGTCATGATCTCGACGATCTCTTCCAGCGTGCCGATACCGCCTGGGAGCGTGACGAATGCATCCGAGCGCTCGAACATCATGTGCTTGCGCTCATGCATGTCCTTGGTGATGATCAATTCGTTCAATTGTCCGAGAGAATGGCGCGTGGCTTCCATATCGACGAGAAAATCCGGTATGATGCCGGTAACTTCGCCGCCGTTGGACAGGACACCGCTTGCCACGGCACCCATGATGCCCTTGGTTCCACCGCCGTAAACGAGGCGAATTCCGTGTTGGGCGATGGATTTTCCCAGTGCTCGGCCTGCGTCCATGTAGGCGGGGTCGCGTCCGGGCTGGGAACCGCAGTAAACGCAAATGGATCGAATCGATGTATTTTCTTCAGTCATGGAACGAAGGAACTATGGTGCCGCCGATCCGTCAAGAAAATTTGGGGACCGAGCCGCAGAAACGCTGGATTTACAGGGGTGCCGCTTGTGCGCGCACGACTTAAACGCTAGCTATCGCAACGTAAAGACAAGAATGTTACCCGGAGATCGACAATGAACAACAAAAGGGCCGGACTGCTGGCGCTTATCGTGCTGGGCGTCGCGACGCTGCTCATGGTCTTCTTCGTTCTCCCACGCATATCGAGCGACGACAAGCCGATCGGCGACGCCATCAACGATGCTGGCAACGCTGTTAAGAACAGCGTGGAGATGGGTGGCGAAAAGGCGGGCGATCTGTTGACGGACGCCGCCAAGGATACCGAAACCGTCGCAGACAAGGTCGGGCGTCTGGCGGAATCCGCCAACCAGTCCATCAAGGACATGACGGGACGTTTCGCTGACGGCAAGGTGCCTTCCAATGATGAGTTCACGGCCGCCCGCAAGACGGTCGAGGATTCGCTGAAGGAGCTGGAAAACATCGATATTCCCGAAGCAATCGATGAGAATACCTCACGTCTGCTGACCACTGCACGGTCTGCCGCTGAACGCACCATCGCCTTCCTGCGCGGATTGCCTGCAGACGCGTCTGCTGCCGCGGACCAGGTTCGCCGCCTGCCCGGCGTGTTTACCGGCACCGACGATGGCGCGCCACGGCCGACCCCTGCTGCTCCGGCAACACCTCCAGCCTCGCCTGCCTCGGCGCCTGCACCTGGCGATGCTGCACAACTGCCAACCTTCGATGTGTTGCGCGTCGAGCCGGATGGCTCCGCCGTCATCGCGGGCAAGGCACCGGCGGGAACGACGCTTGAAATCGTCAATAACGGGCAGGTCATCGCGAAAACGCCGGTCGAAAGCACTGGCGACTTTGCTGCCGTTCTCGACAACCCGCTTGCGCCCGGCGATCACCAGATCATTCTTCGCGCAACCGGCAAGGACGGCAAGGTCGCGCAATCCGCAGAGACCGCAACCGTTTCCGTGCCGTCTCAGAAGAATGGCGAGCTTCTGGCCATGGTGACGACTCCGGGCAAGGCAAGCCGCGTGATGACCATGCCGGATGCGGCACCGGGTGCCCTGCAAGCGCAGGCAACGCCACCGGCCAATGGTGCGACGGAACAGCCGCAAGCACAGACACAAGCCGCGGGTTCAACCCAGGCCGGATCCGCCACGACGCCATCGGCTCCAATGAACACGTCCACCCCGCAGCCCTCCCCCGAGGCGGCAACGATCCGCGTCGTTGCTGTCGAGTTCGAAGGCTCCAAGATTTTCGTTGCGGGTGCTGCTCCGGCAAATGCCGCCGTGCGCGTCCTGGTCGACGACAAACCGATCGGCGATGGCAAGGCGGAAGCCTCCGGTAGCTTCGTGATCGAGGGTAATGTCGATCTGGCTGTCGGCGACCATGTCGTGACGGCCGAAGCGCTGGACGCTGCTGGCAAGGTCACCGTGCGCGTTCGCGTTCCCTTCGCGCGTCCCGCCAACGATCAGGCAACCGTATCAGCGCAAAAGGCTCCGGCAGCGGCCCAGCCATCACCTGCCGCAAGCGCGCCGCAGACCCAGACCCAGACCCAGACCCAGGCCCAGGCGCAGGCACAGGCACAGACGGAAACACAAAGTGCCACCAGTGACCGTTCGGTTTTCGAATCCCTGCGTGAAGAGGTCTCGAAAGCCTACTCCATTCTCTCCGGCCTTTACTCAAACGGCAGAACGCCGAGCCTCGATGAAGTCGCGGCTGCGAAATCCGCCACAGCCATTGCGCTTCGTTCTCTGGCGGAATTCCGCACGGCTGCGACGGCAGACGTCGATTTCACCGCATTCGTCGGTGGCATCTCCGCCAAGGCCCGCGATTTGCTTTCTGTCATCGACAACCTGCCAAGTGATGTCGCGGTCATCGGCAATCGCATTGCCGGACTATCCGGTCGCTTTGCAGAGTTGAACGCGACCATGCCGGGTGCGGTGGAAGCTGCTCCGGTTCAGGCACAGGTCCAGACGCAGGCAGCGGCCTCTGCTGAAACAGGGCCGAAAACCTTCGAGCAGGCTCCATTGTCTCACAGTGAAGGCGCCGTCATCATCCGTCGTGGCGATACGCTGTGGCAGATTTCGCGCCGTGTTTACGGACAGGGCGTGCGCTACACCACGATCTATCTCGCCAATCAGGACCAGATCAAAAACCCTGATCTGATCGAGCCCGGCCAGATTTTCGGTGTGCCGGACAGCGCCCTGCCGAATGCCGAGGAAATCCATCGCAAACGCCTGATGACTCGTTGACTGCAAACCCTATCGGGATTGCGTGAAACGATTGACACGTTTATCTAATACAGAACGGCGGCACACATCTGGGCCGCCGTCTTGCTGTCTGCATCCCCGCAGATATCGGAGCAGAGCATGAGCGATCCCAACAAGACGATTTCCGCGGATTCCAGCAATCCGCTCCGCACCCTTGTCAATCTATGGCCCTATATGTGGCCACAGGGCAGACTTGACCTGAAAATGCGCGTCGTCTGGGCCACGGTCTTTCTCCTCATCGCAAAACTGGTGCTGATGCTGGTTCCCTATTTCTTCAAATGGGCGACCGATGCGCTGAATGGCAAGCTGGATATGGCCGGGCTGATGCCGACCTTTCTGCTGGGTGCGGTGGCTCTCGTGGTCGCCTACAATCTTGCACGCCTTGTTCAGGTCGGGCTGAACCAGCTGCGTGATGCGCTGTTTGCCAGCGTCGGGCAGCATGCCGTGCGGCAATTGGCCTACAAGACATTCGTGCATATGCACCGCCTCTCGCTGCGGTTTCATCTGGAGCGCAAGACCGGCGGTCTGTCGCGGGTCATCGAGCGAGGCACCAAAGGCATCGAAACGATTGTCCGTTTCACCATCCTGAACACGGCCCCGACCTTTATCGAGTTTCTGCTGACGGTCGTTATCTTCTGGGCGTCCTACGGTTTCTGGTACGTGCTGGTGACGGTGCTGACCGTATGGGCCTACATCTGGTTTACCGTGCGGGCCAGCAACTGGCGCATCGCCATTCGCCGCTCCATGAACGACAGTGACACCGACGCCAACACCAAGGCAATCGATTCGCTGCTCAACTTCGAGACCGTGAAATATTTCGGCAATGAAGACATGGAAGCAAGCCGGTTCGATGCGTCCATGGCGAAATACGAGAAATCAGCGACGGCGATCTGGACCTCTCTCGGCTGGCTGAACTTTGGCCAGGGCGTCATTTTCGGCCTCGGCTCCATGGTGATGATGGTGATGTCGGCACTGGCCGTGCAGCGCGGCGACCAGACGATTGGCGATTTCGTCTTCATCAACGCCTTGCTGTTGCAGCTTTCCGTTCCGCTGAATTTCATCGGCTTCGTCTACCGCGAAATCCGCCAGGGGCTGACCGACATCGAAGAGATGTTCGACCTTCTGGACGTACAGGCCGAAGTGATCGATGCACCCGATGCGAAGGAATTGCAAATCGGCACGGGTGCGCTCTGTTTTCGCGACGTCCACTTTGCCTATGACGCGGAGCGCCCTATTCTGAAGGGCATCTCCTTCGACGTCCCCGCTGGAAAGACCGTTGCCATCGTCGGTCCGTCGGGTGCGGGCAAATCGACGCTGTCACGCCTGCTCTACCGCTTTTACGATATCCAGTCAGGATCGATCACCATCGATGGTCAGGACATTCGGCAGGTGACACAGAAAAGCCTGCGCTCCGTCATCGGCATGGTGCCGCAGGATACGGTGCTGTTCAATGACACGCTGGCCTACAACATCCACTATGGACGGCCGGGGGCAACGGATGCCGATGTCACATCGGCTGCAAATGCCGCGCAGATCAGCGGTTTCATCAGCAAGCTGCCCCTGGGCTATGCGACCATGGTCGGCGAACGTGGCCTGAAACTGTCGGGTGGGGAAAAACAGCGCGTGGCGATTGCCCGCACGATCTTGAAGGCGCCGCCGATTCTCATTCTCGATGAGGCGACATCCGCCCTCGATACGCATACCGAGCAAGAAATCCAGAGCGCGCTCGACATCGTCTCGAAAAACCGGACCACGCTTGTGATCGCGCACCGCCTTTCGACCGTGATCAGTGCAGACGAGATCATCGTCTTGAAGGATGGCACGATTGCCGAGTGCGGCACCCATATGTCTCTCATCGACGCCGGTGGCCTCTACGCCTCCATGTGGAGCCGCCAGCGGGAGGCCATCCAGGCCGAGGAACGCCTTCGCGAAGTCCGTGAAAAGGATGATCTGGGCGTGGTGGATCGCGGCGCACCCGCGCATTGACGGTATAACCCCAGGTCAAACATTGGAAAATATTGCCGTTCAGGCGATTTGCCTGTAGTCACCAATGCGTGTTTTGTCGCGTGCGACCGTGAAATCGGCTGCCGAATGATTATATGCAGCACGTCACGCCAGAAACGATCGACCGTTTTGGTGAAAGGCGTTGTAGAGGATGGCCAAGGACTTGGGCACGCTGATCAACCCGATCGCGCCGAGACTGGCATGCTGAAAAGATAAACTCGGAGACGAAAGAGCAATGAACCTGTTCGACACCATTCGCAACACCATCGTGCCGGTCCACAAGGAAGGCTATGTTTTCGTCGCCGCCTTCTTCGTGGCATCCCTGGTGCTTGGCTGGATAGCCGAACCTCTCTTCTGGGTTGGCCTCGTGCTGACTGCCTGGTGCGCCTACTTCTTCCGCGACCCTGAACGCGTCACACCGCAGGACGACGACCTCGTCATCAGCCCTGCCGACGGAAAGGTTTCCGCCATCCAGACCGTGGTTCCACCATTGGAACTGGAACTCGGCAAGGAGCCCATGGTCCGCATCTCGGTGTTCATGAATGTTTTCAACTGCCATGTGAACCGTGCGCCTGTTCGTGGCCGCATCATCAATGTTGCCTACCGCCCCGGCCTGTTTCTCAACGCCGAAGTGGACAAGGCATCGGAAGACAACGAGCGCAATGGTCTCGTCATCGAAACCGCGCATGGCAAGGTCGGCGTCGTCCAGATCGCCGGCATGGTCGCCCGCCGCATCGTTTGCTGGGTGAAGCCGAACGAGCCTGTTGATGCCGGTGAACGTTTTGGCCTCATCCGTTTCGGTTCGCGCCTGGATATCTTCCTGCCGGAAGGCTTCCAGCCCCGCGTCTCCATCGGCCAGACGGCCATTGCCGGTGAAACGGTTCTGGCGGAATTCGGCTCTGCCAAGGGTCCGGTCATCAGCCGTCGCGGCTAAGACAACAGGAGACCAGCGCCATGGACACGCCTACGCCAGAGCCGACGACAAACGGCAAGCATGAGATCAGCAGTGACACCGGACGGGGCCCGCGCCTGCGCGAAATCCCGCTCCGCCTCGTCATTCCCAACCTTGTCACCGTGCTTGCAATCTGTGCTGGTCTCAGCGGCGTCAGGCTCGCATTCGAGGGTCGGTTCGAGCTTGCCGTGGGTATGGTTCTGCTGGCGGCGTTTCTGGATGGTGTCGATGGTCGCCTTGCCCGGATGATGAAGGCGACGTCGAAATTCGGCGCGCAGATGGATTCGCTGGCGGATATCGTCAATTTCGGCGTGGCCCCCGCGCTGGTGGTCTATGCCTACCTTCTGGACGATGTCCGCTCCATCGGCTGGATCGCAGCCCTCATTTACGTCATCGCCGCGGGTCTTCGCCTCGCGCGCTTCAATGTCATGACGGAACGCGAGATCAAGGCACCCTGGCAGAGCGAATTCTTCGTCGGGGTCCCTGCGCCGATGGGTGCCATGCTGGTGCTGTTGCCGGTTTATCTCGGCTTCATGGGCATCGAACCGGGCAAGACTTTCGCGTATATCGCAAGCGCATACACCGTGCTCATTGGCTACTTGCTCATCAGCCGTTTACCCGTCTGGTCTGGCAAATCCGAAAGCCGCATCCGTCGCGATCTTGTCTTGCCTGCCATCCTGATCGTCGTGCTCTACGTGGCGCTCCTGATGAGCTTCACCTGGGAAATTCTCGTCCTGACGGTTCTGGCCTATCTTGTCTTCCTGCCCTTCAGCGCCCGCATCTGGCACAAGCGTTACGGTACCTTGACGATCGAGGACGACCATGGTGACGGGCTGGACCATCGCGGCCTTTAGGGATCGATTACAACGGCGCGGAGCATTGTGGCATTTTCCAGTGCTGCGTCGAACACGAAATGTCGCAGTGTGCAATTTTCAATTGATTAAAATTGCCTCGAATTTGTCACGATTTCCCATGAGAGAGGTTTGCAGCAACGCTGTCAGATCGACGCGTTCAAGGGGAACTCCGGAGACAGACATGAGCGAGACACAGAAGACCGAAGCGGCTGCGAAGCCCGACCTGAACAGCCACTACCGACCTCTCGGTCTGAAGGCCGTCGCCGCCGCAGCCATGATGCTGACGCGCAAGCCGGTTCAGCCAAAGGTAGCCTGATCTTCAGGCAGCATCAGGGGATATAAGACAACAAACGGCGCATGATGCGCCGTTTTGCGTTTCCAGAGCACTTCCTCGTTTAAGGGAAACGCTCTAACTGGATCAAAACAGTGACATCTGCGCATCGTCCGGAGGCTCGATTTTCGGTGCGGGAATGGGCGCTACGGCCACCGGCTCCAGCAAGTCGGCGCCGATATTGGCGACCTTGTTGACCTTGTCCGAAACAGGGATCATCTCGAAAAAGTCGTCGTCAGCCGCCTTCATCAGATCGACGACGTCGCGTGGCTCCCGGGTTTTGCAATCCAGCCAGCGACTGAAATCCTCCGGCGCAATCACCACCGGCATGCGATCATGAATGCGCGCAATCGAGCGATTGGCGGAGGTGGTGAGAAACGCACCCGTATCGACTTCGGAGCCATCAGACGAAGACCATGTTTCCATCAATCCGGCAAAGGCGACGATACCGCCCCTTTTGGGCTTGATGTAATAGGCCTGCGATTGTCCACCCTGTTCTTTCGATGGCCTGTGCCATTCATAAAAACCTGTTGCGGGTATCAGCACCCGTCTGTGGCGAATCGCGGCGCGAAACGAGGCTTTCTCAATGGCTGTTTCGGAGCGGGCGTTGATCAGCAGAGGAAACTCCTTGGGGTCTTTGACCCAGCCCGGCAGAAAACCCCAGCGCACCAGCATCGCCTGCCGGTTCGGTAAATTGCTCCCGGGTTGAGGCTGCGCGCCCTCCAGCACGATGAGAATGGGCTGCGTTGGTGCGATATTAAACCGTGCCGGAAACTCTTCCAGACCGATCAGGTCCAGATATTCCGCCACATCTTCCGGCGTTGAATTCAAGACAAAGCGCCCGCACATGGCCTAACCTCTGGGTCCGAATAGAATAAGTGACGCACCGGCGAGGCAAATCGCACCGCCTGCCACATCCCAGCGGTCCGGCGCATGTCCCTCGACACTCCACAGCCAGATGAGCGAGGCGACAATATAGATGCCGCCATAGGCAGCGTAGGCCCGACCCGCCGCTTCCGTGGGGACCAACGTCAACAACCACGCAAAGGCCGCCAACGACACCATGCCCGGCACAAGCCATCCGATCGACCTCTCCATACGCAACCACGCCCAGAATGCAAAGCACCCGGCAATTTCGGCAAGCGCTGCGGCCGCGAAGACGAGATAGAGTTTCATTCGGATAGTCCGTGTCGATTCCTGGCACGCGATCATAGTGTCTCAGTGCTGTCGTGAAGCCTCTAAATGACGCAAAGACCGTTTTAACCACTCTTTTTTCGGCAATCGCGGCGGTTGCCACGTTTCCTGCAAGGTTGAGCGCATAATTGGAACTATCGTATAAGGATATTTCATGCCCCTGCCCCAACCTGCCTCTTCCGCAATCGTTCGACGTGGTGATCGTGTGCTGCTGGTGCGGCGTATCAATCCGCCATCGCAGGATATGTTCGCCTTTCCCGGCGGGCGCGGCGAGCCCGGAGAGACGCCTGCGGAGACCGCTTTGCGGGAACTGGAGGAGGAGACTGGGATCGTTGCCCGCAATCCACAGCTTTTCGCGACTTATGATTTGCCCAGCCGTGATGCTGACGGACGGTTGAGCAGTCACTTTTTTCTGTCGGTCTACACGGTGGAAGCCGATAGCGCAGCCGACGTGCTCGCGGCTGACGATGCCGCGGAGGCCGGGTGGTATACACTGGCGGAAATCCGCAGATTGCCTGCACCCGAGAGCGTGGTCGAATGCGCGGAACGTTTACTCGGCCCGTTGCAATGCTGAGCAGAATCGCGGCTAGTTGCCCTCAAGATGTTGCAACGTCACGGCGGGTCATGCGTAAACTGATGAAACGAGGTATCTGGCTCGCCGTGCTTTTCGGCCTTGGCACCGCGTTGCCTCTGGCGTCTCAAGCTGATGCGCAACCGGCCGTAAAGTCCGTCGCTCCGCCGCCAGAAGAAAAGCCCGCGCCCTACGATAATCAGATGGCGCGCCTGTCCGAAATTCTGGGCGCCGTTCAATATTTGCGCACGCTCTGCCCCGCAACGGGTTCTGAGGAATGGCGCAAATCGATGAGCGACCTTCTGGCTGCCGATACCGCCAACGAACCGCAGCGCAAGCAACGCATGACCGCTGCGTTCAATCGTGGGTATCGCACATTTGCCGCCGTACACACTGCCTGCACACCGGCGGCGATTGCAGCGGAAGAGAAATACCGTATCGAAGGGGCAACACTGGCGCAGGAAATTGCGTCGAGGTTCGGAAATTAGAGGTTTATTAACCTCTTTTGGTCGCAGCCCGTGCCGTTTTGATAAAAGACTGTTAGAGTTGTTAACAGGGTGGTAACGAGTTGCCTGCCTGTCGAGGATGAAAGATGCAAACAAGCCGTAACGAAATCCACGATATGATCGTGCATGAAAAAATGCAGGTCGCTCTGGAACACCAGAACGAAGCATGGGCCGACGGCATGGCCGACGGTATCGAGCCTGAGATCATCGCAGATGCCGCTGTTGCCCTTGCCATGCGCGAAACCATTCGCATGCACGGCGAAGCAGGTGCGGAAGCGATGCTCGAATCGCTGCGCCAGCGCATGCTCGAGGGCGAATTCTCCCCCCACCGCATCATTCAGTAAGCTGGAGTTCAGTCATGTCTTGCTCTCGCAAGGGGCTTTTGCGGTCGTCCGCCGCCGTGTCCTTGATGCTGTCCCTGACGCTCGCCACCGTCGGTTTTTCCCATAACGCATACGCGCTGTCAGAACTGAAACAGGTTCAGGATCCAGCGACCAGTGAAAGCGAAAAACCCGCTGAAAAACCACAGGCGTCCGAGCCCGAGGCCATCGAGGGTGATTCAGACGGCATTCCAATGCCAGACCCGCTTGTAAACCGAGCCTCGGGTGAACAGCCTGCCGCAGATCAGGCCGAGACTCCGCAGATTTCCGCCCAGATTGAACACGACATCGGCAAGGCACCGGAGCCGGTGCGTCGGCTGCGTCAACTCATTATCGATGCGGCATCGACAGGCGACATCGAAAAGCTGCGCCCACTCGTCAATCCAGGCCCCAACCAGGCGCGCGTGGATGGCGACAGCGGCAACGATCCGATTGCGGCGTTGAAAAGCTTTTCGGGTGATCCAGACGGGCTGGAAGTGCTCGCCATCATCATCGACCTCCTGTCGACGGGCTATGCAAAGATTGACGCTGGGACACCAGACGAGATGTATGTCTTCCCCTATTTCGCCGGAAAGTCGCTGACCACGCTGACGCCGACGGAAAAGGTCGAGCTGCTGCGCATCATCACCGCAGGTGATCTGGCCGACATGCAGGAATATGGCAATTACAGTTTTTACCGCATCGGTATCTCGCCAGATGGCCAGTGGAAATTCTTCACCGCCGGTGACTAGAGCGTTTCCTTGTTGAATGGAAACGCTCTAAGGTTACCGCGCTTGCCGTTGGCGCTCAAAGACCTTAACTGTTCGGGTAAACCAACCCGAATGGTAGAGCCTATGTCTTCCGCCTTTTTGACCGACCGCGCCTTCATCCATGTCTCCGGCAGTGGAGCCACGGATTTTCTGCAAAACCTGATTACTCCCGATCTCGAATCGCTGCCGGAGGGCGAAGCCCGCGCTGGCGCTTTGTTGACGCCGCAAGGCAAGATCATGTTTGATTTTTTGATCTGGCGGGATGGCGACAGCTTCGTTGCGGAGACAAGCGCAGATCAAAGGGACGCGTTGCTGCGACGCCTGACCCTGTACAAGCTGCGCGCGCCTGTGGAGCTGAAGGCTGACGACACGATGGGCGTCAGCGTCATCTGGAACGAAACCGCCCCGGCAGGTGCGATCAGGGACAGCCGTTTCGCCAAGGCGGGCATCGAGCTCTATCGATTGATGGGTTCCTCTGCCTCAGGCGACCCGGCTGCCTATGATGCATTGCGCGTTTCGAACGGGATAGCCGTGTCCGGCGCAGATTATGCGCTGAACGACGCGTTCCCCCATGACGTTTTGATGGACGTGAATGATGGCGTATCCTTCCACAAGGGCTGCTTTGTCGGACAGGAGGTCGTCTCCCGCATGAAGCATCGCGGAACAGCCCGCCGCCGTGTCGTGATCGTCAAGGCTGAGACTGAACTCCCGCCAAGCGGCACGGATATCACGGCCGGTGGCAAATCCATCGGCACCCTCGGTACCGTACACGGTTCGCAAGGTCTAGCCATCATCAGGACCGATCGCGCGGCAGACGCCATGGCATTGGGAACCGATATGACCGTTTCGGGCGTTCCCGTGACTGTTGCGCTGCCGACCTGGAGCGGGCTGAGCTTTCCCGCAGTGGATCCGACCAACGCTGCGGAAGACTGAACGTGGCGATCTCGAAAACACCCCGCGCATGGCAACGCATGCTGTCCGGCAGACGGCTGGACCTGCTGGATCCCTCACCGCTTGACATCGAGCTCGCCGATATTGCCCATGGCCTTGCGCGTGTGGCACGGTGGAACGGTCAGACCCGGGGTGACCATGCCTTTTCCGTTGCCCAGCATAGCCTGATCGTTGAAACCATTTTTTCTCGAATGAACCCATCTGCCACGCCGAATGAGATGTTGATGGCGCTGCTGCATGATGGCCCTGAATATGTCATCGGTGACATGATCTCTCCGTTCAAATCCGTGGTCGGTGGCGGCTACAAAATCGTCGAGAAACGGCTGGAGTCGGCTGTGCACCTGCGGTTTTCGCTTCCGCCCCATGCAAATGCCGATCTCAAACAGCGCATCAAGAAAGCGGACACCGTCGCCGCCTACTTTGAAGCGACGGAGCTTGCCGGTTTCTCCATGGCGGAAGCACGGACGTTCTTCGGTCTGCCAAGGGGCATCACCAAAGACATGATCGACATCGAGCCTGTGCCTGCAATCGAAGCCCAAAGTCGATTCGTCTCACGCTTCGACGCGATCGAATTGCTTCGAAAGGGCAAGCCATGACCGCCATCGTCGTCTCTCCCCTCTCCCGGATCGCCGAGATGGCCGTGCGCCACAAGTCGCGGGAAATGGTGACGCTGATTGCCAAAGAGCAGGCGTTTCACCGTCCCGCAATCATTTCCGCCGAGCGCCATCTGTCGCTGCAAATGAACGACATCACGTTCAAAGGCACCGACAAGCTGATTGCACCGGATGACGTCCACATTCAGCAACTGATCGAGTTTGCCCGCAGTTGGGATCAATCGGCCCCGCTGCTGGTCCATTGCTGGATGGGCGTTTCCCGCTCTCCCGCCGCAGCCGTCATCGTCGCGCTGACCGTCCAGCCGGAGCAGGACGATGCGGCGCTGGCCACACGGCTTCGTCGCGTGTCTCCCTATGCGACGCCCAACGCGCGTATCATTGAAATCGGAGATCGGCTTCTGGGTCGAGGTGGCGCTCTGACCGCCGCTATCAGAGGAATCGGACGCGGTGCCGATACGGACGGCAACGTGCCCTTCGTTCTTCCGCTTTCTGCCTGATCACACGAAAACCGGAACTCACCTCCTTGTCGCTCGTTACGAAACAGATGACATTTGAGACAATTTGAACAGGGGCAGTTTTATGGACCAGCAGGCTACCGATCTTATCGTTGCTTCTCAGGCGGCACTTCGACAGGCCAGCGCGTTGATGGTTCAATATTCATTTTCCATCGTCGGCGCGCTTCTTCTGCTGATCGTGGGCTGGATTGCAGCCATGCTGTTGCAGCGCTGGTCGTATGAAGGTCTTTCACGCATTCGCGGTTTCGATGAAACGCTGGCGCGTTTCTTTTCAGGCGCTGTTCGCTACATTGTTATTATTCTCGTGCTGGTCATGGTGCTCGGCCAGTTCGGTGTTCAGACAGCGTCCATTCTCGCAGCACTTGGCGCTGCAGGTCTTGCCGTGGGCCTTGCGCTCCAGGGCACGCTTCAGAATATCGCGGCGGGCATCATGCTTCTGGTGCTGCGTCCGTTTCGCGTGGGTGAATATATCGAGACGAGCTCTGTCTCGGGCACGGTGATTGAAATCGGCCTGTTCGCCACGGAATTGAAGACAAGCGAAGGACTTTATCGCCTTGCGCCCAACGCCACGCTCTGGAACGTGCCCATTACCAATTACAGCCGCTTCCCATCGCGTCGCCACGAACTGAGCGTCACCGTGCCCAGAGGTGACAGCACCACCGACGCCCAGGCCATGCTGATGGACGTCGCCCGCGCCGAAAGCCGTGTGCTTCTAGACCCTGCCCCGACCACCTTCATCGATTCCGTCAGCAACGACAGCTCCACGGTGAAGCTGCGCTACTGGGCACGCAGTGAAAACTGGTTTGCGACCACGCGCGATATGACGAAAGCCCTGAAGCGCGCATTCGACGAGCGGGATATGAAGGTGAGCGAACAGTCTTCGGAATAATCTCATGATAAAAAGGCTGAAGAGAAACAGCCTTTTTTCCTTGAGCTCACTGGCCCATTGTCGAACGATGTGCCCAGCCTGTCATACGCCGTTCAATCCACGCCATCACCGCGTACATCGCAATGCCTTCGACAGCGAGCATGAGCAACCCCGCAAAGACCAAGGGCACGTTGAACTGGCTTTGAGCCGAGCTCATCATATTGCCGAGACCGTAGTTCGACGCGACGGTTTCGGAGACAACGGAGCCGACGAAGGCCAATGTGATGGCGATTTTGAGCGAGCCAAAGAAGTAGGGCATGGAGCGGGGAATGCCGACTTTCAGCATGATGTCCATTTTCTTTGCGCCGAGCGCACGCAAAACGTCCTCCGTTTCCGGCTCTATCGTCGCAAGGCCGGTGGCGACATTGACGACGATGGGAAAGAACGAAATCAGAAAGGCTGTCAGCACCGCGGGTACCGTGCCGATGCCGAACCAGATGACGAGAATGGGGACGAGCGCGACTTTGGGAACCGCGTTGAACCCGATCATCAGCGGATAAAGTCCGGCATAGATCGTCTTCGACCAGCCGATGAAGAGGCCGATCCCCAGTCCCGCAACCACCGCGAGGGCAAAGCCCAGAGTGGTCGTATAAAGCGTCTGTAGCGAATTTTTCCAGATCGGCGACCAGTATTGCACGATGGCCTGGCCGACACGGGTGGGCGACGGCAGGATCGTTTGCGGCATTTTTAGTGCGTAGACCAGCAGTTCCCACGACAGGAAAAGCACGAGCGTATAGAGCCAGGGGGCTGCCTTGACCCAATTGATGCGGGCTACCAGCGGCAGGCGGGGCTGCTTTCTTGCCGTGTTTTCAAAAACCGCGCTCATGCCGCGACCCTCGCCTTTGCGATCTCGCCGTGCAATTGCTGGACCATGTCGTTGAAGCTTTTCTCGTACATCAGATCAAGTTGACGCGGACGGGCGAAGGGCACCTTGTACTCGGCCAGGATTCTGCCCGGTCGTGCGCTCATCACGAAGATCTTGTCGGCAAGAAACGTCGCCTCGCGCAGGTCATGGGTCACGAGAACGATCGTCACGCGTTTGGCGGCGTGGAGATCGCGGATGACGCACCACAATTCCTCACGGGTGAAGGCGTCCAGCGCGCCGAAGGGCTCATCCAGCATCAGCAGTTCAGGTTCGTGGATCAAGGCGCGGCACAGGTTGGCGCGTTGCTGCATGCCGCCGGACAGTTGCCAGGGAAATTTGGAGCCGAACCCCTTCAGCCCGACGATTTCCAGCAGGCGTTCTGCCTTGGCGACATATTCCGCCTTGTGCGCGCGCAGCCTGTGGCGATGTTTCTCAACGATTTCCAACGGCAGAAGTATGTTTTCAAGCGTGGTGCGCCATGGCAGCATGGTCGGGTTCTGAAACGCCATGCCCACGATCGATACCGGTTCCGTGACCTGCTTGTTGGCGACGATAACATTGCCCTTTTGCGGAATATGCAGGCCCGTGACGAGCTTCATCAACGTCGATTTACCGCAACCCGACGGTCCGACAACGGCTGCGAACTGGCCTTTTTTGACCTTGAGGTCGAGACCTGAAACGGCAAGCGTCCCTGATGCACCGCCATAGCGCATGTCGACGCCGTCGATTTCAACCAGATGAGGCATGCTTGTTCCTGACTCTGAATATCGCAGGCGCCCTGCTCGTCAGGCGACCCTATTTCCCGTCATACCGGCCCTGAGCCAGCATATGTCGGTGACGCGTTGCAGCGTGAAAGTGTCTGTGCCATCAAGGCAGCAAGCGCTCTTCCTTGGGTGGCAGATAGCTCGCGTCAAAAACCTGTTCTGCCTTCACATTGCCTTTGAGGCCGACGGACACTTTCAGCGTTTCCATGGATGCAGCCAGACGCGCCGGATCGACACCGCCCATGCCATTGGCGATGACGTAGGGAGTCTTGATGTTCATGGCGTTGGCCATGGTGAGGCGTTGCAATTCGATATCACTGTCGAGGATCTCGTTGCGCTTCAACACCGCCGCCACGCCCTCTTCCGGGTTCTTGACCGAATCGGCAAAGCCTTTTGCCAAAGCTTTCAGGAACCCCTTGACGGCAGCGGGGTTTTCCGTCGCAAAATCAGTGTTTACCAGGACGGCGTTGCCATACAGATTCAAGCCGTGTTCGGCCATGAGGATCGTGGCGATATCGTCATCCGCGATGCCCTGCGCCTTGAGGTTCAGAATGACGGAAAAAGCAAAGCCGAAAACGGAGTCCACCTCACCCTTCGCCAGCATGGGTTCGCGCACGGGAAAGCCGATGGACTGGATATCGATCTTGCTATCGTCGATCTTGGCGACCTGCTTGAACGCCTTCCACTGCGCAAAGGCACCATCCGGCGGCGGCGCGCCGAGCTTTTTGCCTTCGAGCGATTTGGGATCGGTCGTCACGCCAAGGGACTTGCGGCCGACAACCGCGAAGGTCGGGCGCTCATAGACCATGTAAACGGCCTTCACCTTCTGGGTCGGGTCTTCGTCCAGAAATTTCATGACGGAATTGATGTCACCGAAACCCATCTGGTAGGCACCTGTCGCCACGCGCGGGATCGCCTCGACGGATCCATTGCCGCTATCGATGGTGACATCGAGACCTTCAGCCTTGAAGTATCCCTTGTCCAAGGCCAGCAGGAAGCCGGCGGACGGACCTTCGAATTTCCAGTCGAGCGTAAATTTTACGGGCGTTTCCGCGAAGGCCGGCAGTGGTGCTGTTGTCATTGCGGACAAAGCAATGGCGGCCAAAGCCGCCGTTTTTGAAAACAGCCTTCGCGTCAACATTCTGATTTTTTCCCTCTGGAGATTTTTTATCCCGTTGGAAAACATAAAAGCCAATTTGAACTCCGATAGCAAGTACAAATCGCACATATTTTGCTCAAATTTTATAACGATTAAAATATAATCATTTTCTATTCCTGCCATGTGCAACCGCATATTTCACGGGCATGATCGAGGCCTGTCACACGATTGTTCACAAAATGAACGCATCGTCTTCAATCAGCGCCATTGCCAAATCTTGACGGCCGACGAAAATAGGCGACCAAGTGACAGAGGAAGCATTCATGACGTCTCCAGGTGGCATTCACCACATTACGATGATTACCCGCAAGGTGCAGGCCAACGTGGATTTTTACGTCGGCTTTTTAGGTCTGCGGCTGGTGAAGCAAACCGCCGGTTTTGAAGACGCGATGCAGCTTCATCTGCTTTACGGAGATTACGCCGCATCGCCCGGATCTTTGCTGACATTCCTCGTTTGGGAAGACGGCGGGCAAGGCCGTGTCGGTTATGGCCAAACGCTGGACGTATCGCTGGCCATCGATCCCGCCAGCATTGGCTTTTGGCTGACCCGCGCGCTGTCTGCAGGTGTTCGCACCGAAGGTCCGATGGAGGAGTTCGGCGAACCCGTCATCCGCCTGAAGGACCCTGATGGCATTATCCTCAAAATGGTCGGCACCCAAGCCTTTGCAGAGGCAGTTCCGCATGAGGCGCCCGGCATTCCTGCCGAACACGCGATTCGCCGCATTCGTGGCGCGACCGTGCTGAGTGAAGTGCCGGAGGAAACCGAAAGCTTTCTGGCGCGGCATTTCGGATATAGCCGGGTGCGCCAGCACGGCGCCATCCGGCGCACGGTGTCCGCCTCCGGTGATATTATCGACGTGCGCGACGCGACCGGATTCTGGTCCAGCGCCCCCGGCACCGGCACGGTGGATCACATCGCGTTCCGCGCGGCGGACCTGGACGCGTTGAATGACACATTACAGGCGCTGAAGTCGCTCAATTCCTCACCTACCAACGCGCATGATCGCAAATATTTTTCGTCGCTCTACGTCCGCGAACCGGGTGACGTTCTGATCGAAATGGCGACGGATGGTCCCGGCATGACGATCGATGAGCCGGAGGATACGTTGGGAGAGAAGCTCTTCATACCGCCACTGTTCATGCAGGATGAAGAGGATGTGCGCGTGGCGCTACCACAATTTTCCCTGCCCGGGAACGAGCGCATCATCTACCGCGACCTGCCGTTTGTGCACCGCTTCTACACACCGGCAGAACCGGATGGCAGCACCATCATCCTGCTTCATGGCTCCGGTGGCAGCGAAACCAGCCTGATGTCGCTGGCCCACACGGCCAGGCCACGGGCCACGCTGCTCGGCGTGCGAGGGCGGAGCACCGAAGAAGACATCGCCCGCTGGTTCAGGCGCTTTTCCGATCTGCGTTTCGACGAAAAGGATATCGCCTTCGAAGCGGAAGCCTTCGCCACCTTTCTGGAGGAGGCCATTCATGTCTACGATATCGACCCGAACACACTCAGCTTTATCGGCCATTCCAACGGCGCCAATTTCCTTGCCGCCGTCTGCGCGCTCTACCCGAACGCGGCCAGAGATGCTCTGCTCTTGCGCCCTATGCCTGTGCTGGAGCACTGGCCGCTCGCCGACCTCTCAGGGAGGCGCTTTACGCTTGCAGCCGGGGAAACGGACCGACACCGCGACAGCGCCGATGCTCTCAAGCAGCATCTTGTGGACAACGGTGCAGAGGTGCAGTTGACGCTTCTGCCCCATGGCCACGACCTGGGAGTGGAAGACGTGGAGCTGGCCAAACGATGGGGCAACGCGTTGTCCACAGCCAGACTTGCGTAATCATTCGGAAAAGGCTTAGAAAACAGGATCATATTTGGGGTTCTTATGACCGCGTTCCTGTTGCTTCTCATCGTCGGCTACATCGTTGCCTTCTTCTACACGCTCAATGCCAGCATCAAAAACTCCAGACGGCTAGAGGTTGTCGAGGCGGAGCTGAAAGCGTTGAAAGCGCACGTCGCAGAAGGCGGGATGTTGGTTTCCGAAACTGCGCAAGAGCAGGCCTTGGCCGTCGACGACGAGTTGACCGCAGGTGCGGCCTCGCCAGAGACGGGGCAAGACCAAACTGCCATAACCGCACAGGCCGCGGCAGATGAGACAACACCGAAGGACGCAGCTGAAACCTTCACGCTTCCGCCTGCTTTCACAAGCCAGAAAGAGAGTTTCGAAAGCCAGCTCGGTGCCCGTTGGGCCGTATGGGCCGGCGGCCTTGCACTGGCACTCGGCGGTATTTTCCTCGTCAAATACTCCATCGAAAGCGGCTTGCTGAGCCCCGCCGTGCGACTGGCTATGGCCGGTATTTTCGGTCTTGTGCTCGCAGCAGCCGGTGAAGCCATTCGCCGCAAGGCCGTTCCCGGTATCGCTGCGGCCTACTCCAACGCCATGGTTCCCGGCATCCTGACGGCTGCGGCGTCGCTGACGCTGTTCGGCGTGATCTTTGCCGCCTATGGAATTTACGACTATATCGGCCCAACCACAGCATTCGCCGCGCTTGCGCTTGTCGGTTTTGGCACCATTGCCCTGTCCCTGTTGCACGGACAAGCGCTGGCCGGTCTTGGCCTTCTCGGCTCGATGATCACGCCGCTTCTCATTTCGACCGAAACTCCCAGTATCTGGGGGCTGTTCAGTTTTCTCACAGCCTCATGGGTTGCGACGGCGATAGCATCGCGCCAACAGCGCTGGCATGTCGTTCCGGCCCTTGCCAATGTCGGCTTGGGCTTGTGGGCCATCGGTTACATGTTGTATGCGCCGCTCATCGAGGCGGAACCCGTCATCGCCAGCCTGATCGCCATGATTGCCGGTTCGATCTGGATATGGCCCGGCGCGTATGCTGGCGCGCCACACAGGACAACCGTTTATGGCCCGCCTCTGGATCCTTCCCGTTCAGATCGTTATCGGGCCGTTGTGACGGAATTGCTGGGACGTCAGCCGACAAGCCTTGGCGTCACGCTGTCGCTCGCCATCGTGCTGCCGGCGCTTGCCTTCTCCGTCATCGAGACCGGCATAACGCTCCACCCAGCCTTTGCCATGGCGGTGCTCGTTTTGGGTCTGGCTGCCATCGGCGCCGGACGCAACCACGCCGTCTGGCCCGCCATCTTTGCTTCGCTGGCGGCACTTGGTTGCGCCAATCTTCTGGCAGGCTTCGGTGTCAACTACCTTCCGTCGCTGACTGACGGCAGCGCAACGCTCTCCGCTATCAGTATCAACGATGCGATGCAGGGACCTGTAACCCGGATCATGGGTATCCTTTTTCTGCTGTTTTCATGGCAGGCAGTCCGGAGCAAGACGTCCCGAGACCCCTCCTTTGGCAGTCTCTGGGCTTTCATCGGCAGCGTCGTTCCGCTGGGTCTTGGCATCATAAGCTTTGTGGAATATGGCAACCTCACCCGCGACTGGCTGCATGCCGCCTACGGTCTGTCGATTGCGATGGTACTGCTGGGGGGAGCCTATCGGCTTGACCGGAGACAGGATGATGCGTTTACCGCGCCCGTGAATGTCATGGTCATCGGTTCCTTCCTGGCGCTCTCCTTTGCGGTTCACACGCTGACATCGGGTCTCGCCACCACCCTTCTCATCCCCATCATCGGCTTTGCCTATGTGCTTGCCGCACAGCGCATCTCTTGGGCGGCGTTGCCGTGGACCATGGCCCTTGCCTGCCTCTTCGTGCTCGGCCGGATCGCCTGGGAACCCACCATAGTCGGTCCACAGAACCTGGGCACGACACCGGTCTTCAACGCGCTATTGCCCGGTTATGGCATCCCGGCCTTGCTGGCCATTGCATCCGCGTGGCTGCTACGGAACTGGCCGGGGACGCGGGTCAAGAACTTCCTGCAAGCGATTGCAAGCCTCATGGCGCTTCTCGCCATCGCCATTCTCGTACGCCATGCCATGAACGGTGGCGTCTTGAACACCGCGGCACCGACGCTGGGGGAACAGTCGATCTACACGCTGCTGACCATCGGCATGTCCGGGGTTTTGATGACGCTGGATCTGAAAAGCCCAAGCCCTATCTTCCGGTACGGCTCCATGGTGGCGGGCGTCGCCGCCATGTTCAACGTGCTGCTTGCGCATTTTTACAGCCTCAACCCTTACATGACCGGCGAAAACACGGGTCCATGGCCGTTCTTCAACCTGCTGCTGATCGGATATCTGCTTCCAGCCTGCGCCTATGCGGGACTGACCTGGTATGCGCGCGGGAAGCGTCCAGCCCTCTACGTCACGCTGCTTGCCTTGTCCGGCGCGGCGCTTGGTTTCGCATGGGCCACGCTTTCGGTTCGCCGCTTCTGGCAGGGCGAAAATATCGCCGAATGGAAGGGCTTCCTTCAGGGTGAGACATATACCTATTCGGTCGTCTGGCTCGCCATCGGTGTGCTGCTGCTCGTTCTCGGCTCCCGCTTTGACGCCAGGAGCCTGCGCCTCGCCTCAGCCGCGCTGGTGTTGCTGGCCGTCGCCAAGGCGTTCCTCATCGATATGAGCAATCTCGAAGGTGTGTTGCGCGCGCTGTCCTTCATCGGTCTCGGCGTGGTGCTGATCGGTATCGGCCTCTTCTACCAGAAGATCCTGACGTCGCGGTCGAAGCCGGATGAAGCGCAGGCGTGATGGCACCTGCGGTCCCTCGTCCTTAGATAGCAAGCGTTCAAACGGGAGGAATCACATGCAGGCGCAGGCTTTCGCACCGTTCGCGGAATTGGCTGAAACGCTGATGCCGCATGCTGCCGAAGGTGATGATGGATCGCATGATCTGGCGCATATCCATCGGGTCTTTCGCAATGCCATGCGCATTCATGACCAAGAGGGCGGCAGCGGTAGGGTTCTCGCGGCGAGCGTCCTTCTTCATGATTGTGTCGCCGTGGAGAAGAATTCGCCACTGCGCGCACAGGCATCACGGCTGGCGGCGGAAAAGGCATCCGGCATTTTGCGCGGTATCGGCTGGAATGAGGCCGATGTCGATGCGGTTTCCCACGCCATTCTGACGCACAGTTTTTCGGCCAATATCGCGCCCGAAACGCTGGAGGCCAAAATTCTCCAGGATGCGGACCGGCTGGACGCCATCGGCATGGTGGGTGCGGCGCGCTGTTTCTACATTGCCGGACGTCTAGGTTCTGCTCTCTACGACCCCGAAGACCCGTTGGCCAGGCATCGCCCACTAGACGACCGGCGCTTTGCAATCGACCATTTCGAAAACAAGCTGTTCAAGCTGGCAGATGGTTTCCAGACTGAAACTGGACGCCAGATCGCCAAACAGCGGCACGAACGGCTGCAACAGGTGCTCGACCTGTTTCTGGACGAGATATGAGGCCTACATGCGCATTACCGAACTCAACATCTACCCACTGAAAAGTGGGCGTGGCATCTCGCTTTCCGAAAGCTCCATCACCGCGCAAGGGTTGAAGGGCGACCGTCGCCTGATGCTCGTTGAACCCTCCGGGCATTTCATCACCCAGCGCGAAATGCCCGAGATCGCTACCATCTCTGTCGAAGCGAAAGAGAGCGGCTATCACCTTTCCATCGCGGGAACGGGGCAAATCATCGCCACACCATCGCAACGTCGCATGGACGTGACGGTCTGGAAATCGGTGGTCGATGCGGCTGTTGCTGATGATGATGCCAATACGGTGCTCTCGGGCTGGCTTGGCCGGGATATCAGGCTGGTGTTCTTCGACGATCAGTCCGAGCGCAGTGCCAGTCTCGACTGGACCGGTAACGAGACGCCTGTCACCTTTGCCGATGGATATCAGATCCTTCTGACCACCACGGCATCCCTTGCCGCCCTGAACGAAGACATGGAAGCCCACGGCGAAGGCAGCGTTGGCATGGAACGCTTTCGTCCCAACATCGTCCTCGATACCGATGAGGTTTGGGCAGAAGACCGTTGGACGGCCATCGAGATCAACGGCATCCGCTTCGATCTCGTCAAGCCCTGCACCCGCTGCATCGTCACCGCGCAGGATCAGCAAACCGGGTCGCGTGAAGCGCCCTCCCCGATGAAAGCCATGGGGCGCATCCGCATGTCCGCAGATCGCCGTGTCCCTGGCGTCCTGTTTGGCTGGAACCTCACTCCACGTGGGCAAGGATCGATTGCCGTGGGTGATGTTGCGAACATCGTGGATGAACGCGCCGAGACATGGGCATTGAAAAAGCGCTGACGCGGTTGCGTTCGACGGTTAGATCCAAATCATTTCCCACAAGCATCAGTCGCAGTGATGGACCAGTCAAGAAAAGTGGTTGGCGAAGGGAATGCGCTGGCATTAATGTGTCGAAATCGCCGGGGAAAAAACATGCCGACCACTACGCGCTCGCCTATCGCCAATCCCATGCCGTGGCTCATCATCACAGCTGGCTCGCTGATTGCGGTTCTGACCTTCGGGCCACGTTCGGCGATGGGGTTTTTCCAACTGCCGATGCTGGCCGATACTGGGTGGGATCGGTCGACCTTCGGTTTTGCGATGGCGTTGCAGAACCTGTTCTGGGGCCTTGGGCAGCCGTTTTTCGGTGCGCTGGCTGACAAATACGGGACTGGCCGGGTGCTGGTGCTTTCGGGCCTGATCTATGCTGCGGGCCTTGTCTGCATGTCGATCGGCACCTCGCCGCTGTGGTTGCATCTGGGCGGCGGCGTCCTCGTCGGACTTGGTATTGCAGCAGGCTCTTTCAGCGTGATCCTGTCTGCCTTTGCCCGTCACGTCACGCCGGAACAGCGTACCATGGCGTTTGGTATCGGCACGGCCGCAGGGTCTGCCGGCATGTTTGTCTTTGCGCCGATCAGTCAGGGATTGATTACCGCCTATGGATGGTCCGACAGTCTCGTCTGGCTGGGTGCCATGATGCTGATCGTACCGCTTCTGGCGTGGCCGCTGCGTGGCAACTCCTCGTCCGGCACACAATCCCAGGCGCAGTTTCAGCAGACGGCGGGACAGGCCTTGAAGGAAGCGCTCGGTCACAAGAGCTACCTGCTTCTCGCCACCGGTTTTCTCGTCTGCGGGTTTCAGGTGGCTTTCATCACCGCTCATTTTCCCGCTTATCTCGGCGATATCAGCATCGAGCCCCGTTATGCCGTCATTGCCATGGCGTTGATCGGCTTTTTCAATATCGCCGGCTCGCTCGGCGCAGGCTACATCGCACAGCGATATTCCAAACCCTATCTCCTCGCCTACATCTATATTGGTCGCTCGATTGCCGTCACCGCATTCCTGTTGCTGCCGCAATCGCCCGTGTCGGTCATCATCTTTGCCGCCGTCATGGGCGTTCTCTGGCTGTCCACGGTGCCGCCCACGAATGGCCTCGTCGCCATCATGTTCGGCACGCGCCATCTCGGCATGCTGGGTGGCGTGGTGTTTCTGTCGCACCAGATCGGCTCTTTCCTCGGCGTATGGCTGGGCGGCTTTCTCTACGACACGTTCGGGTCTTACGATGTGGTCTGGTGGCTGGGCGTTGTCATGGGCCTGTTTGCCGCTGTGGTGCATTGGCCGATTGAGGAGCGCGCCGTCATCCGCCCTGCGGTCGCGTAAGTGATCAGCCCGCTTTGTTCAAAGCCTTCAATGCCGCCTGCACGAAGCCGTCGCGGGTGGCATTTTCGTTGAGGCCTCGCGGCTCGTAGACGTGTCTGTGCAGGAAATGTCCTGTCAAACGGAAAGCCGCTGCAAGGCTTTCGCAATCCGCCGCCTTCGAGTTTTCCTTGCTCAGAAATTCAGGCAACGCCAGCATACGGGCGGCATAGGGCGCACCGGCGCCTCTGGACACCGCCCTACCCGTCTTGGGAGAAACATAGATCAGGTCGTTGCGAAGACCCGTTGCTGCGCATTCGTCGAGATCGAGCCCGAAACCGAGATCGTTGAGCACGGCTAACTCGAATCGGACGAACAGTTCTCCCGCGTCGGCGGGATCGGAAAGATTATCGAGAATCACATCCAGCGCTTCAAACAGATGTGGATGCGGATCCCGTTCAGGCAGCAACCGTAAAAGTGCCGCCATGGCCTGGACGCCGTATACAGCGGTCGCCGTTTCCATCAATTGCGCTGCACGCAATTGCAGCGGTTCGATCCGGTATTCACCCAGATGATCATCCAGCCGCGCGCGCCAGATGACGTCAACGCGATTTCCCGGCTGGAGAACCGGCTGCATGCTGCGGGAGCGGCCCGAACGGACAAGGCCGAGATGCCGGCCACGGGTGCGCGTCATAAGCTCGGCGACGACGCTGGTCTCCCCGTGGCGCTTTACACCCAGAATAATTGCGTCGTCCTGCCACTGCATGGATGGTTTGCTCGATCCGCCGGTACAAAGCGCCGTTATAGCCTATCCGGCGCAAAAGCGCTTGCGTTTCACGCGCTCATGATGCGTGTGACGAATGTTTTCAGCTCGACTTCACCAAATGGTTTATCCAGAAGGTGGGAATCGGCAAAGTCCGGCGGGAAGCCGCTGGTATCCCCGTAACCGCTGACGAAGCCGAAGGGAATCGAGTGCTCTTTCAAGTGGCGAGCCAATTCGTAGCTCATGCCATCCGAGAGGCTGACATCCAGAAGGACACAGTCAGGCCGAGCCTGCAGAAGCGACTCCTTGGCCTGATATAAAGTCGTAGCAATATCAATGGTGTTAACGCCCATGGCCTGAAGAGACGTTTCAACGTCCATGGCAACCAGATATTCGTCCTCTACGATGAGAACCCGTTGAGGCAACATTTTTTATCTTTCTCCGGCTGCAAACAATACCACAGCATCAAAAAAATCCGTGAACATTCACAGAACCAATTTCTATGACATCGCAGATCGCCTCTGCTGCGTCATTTAAAAAAGACATATCAAATTAGCCTGAGATTTAAATCAGGAATTTCTAAATGAACGGTCTGGCGTTGCGCGAATCGGCTTCCCAACCGGCGGTTTTTGCCAAACCAGCGTCATCAAGCACGATGCAACCCTTGTCTGTCCAGCGAATCAATTCGCGATCGGCAAGCTTGCGCAAGGTCTTGTTGGTATGAACGATAGACAATCCCAACGTATCTGCCACGTGCTGCTGCGTCACCGGAATAGGCCCGTTCTTTTCCAGAAGCCCGACCCTGACGGCCTTATTGTAAAGGAATGCCAGAAGATAGGCTGCTCGTTCCAACGCCGTGCGTCGTCCGATGCTGAGAAGGTGGTTGTCGAGCATGCGCTCTTCGCTGGCTGCAATCCAGGTAATGTCGTAGGCAAGCGAAGGGTGATCGGAAAACAGGCTGTTCAACCGGCCGCGTTCAAAAACGCAAAGGGTGATGGGAGACAGCGCTTCGACCGAATGCTGCATCTCGCCCATCACTGTTCCCTGCAAGCCGACGAGATCTCCGGGCATCAGATAGTTGAGGATCTGACGGCGACCGTCTTCCAGCGTTTTATATCGGAAGCCCCAACCCTGCAGAATCGTATAGAGATGCGCGCTATGGGAGCCTTCCATCAGGACGATCGCGCCCGGCTCCACGGAAAGCTCACCGGTCTTGAAGCGAGACACGAAATCCAGTTCCGGCGCAGAGAAATCTCGAAAATATTTGAGGCCACGCAAGGGACACTGTTCGCAAGGCGTGGTCGACATTCCGTTTGGCTTCCTGGGCGACATGATGATCCATAAACAACAGAAACGATAAGGCTTTCAGAGCATTCACTCGGCAACCGTTATCGGTACCGTCACAGATCATCAGTGCCTTGGAAACTCCAGGCCCATCTCGCGGAAGCGCTCCGGATCGTCACCCCAGTTCTCACGCACCTTCACGAACAGGAAGAGATGCACCGTCTGTTCGAGAATTGCCGAAAGTTCCTTGCGCGAGGATGACGAGATGGCCTTGATAGCATCGCCGTTCTTGCCCAGCGCGATCTTCTTCTGGCTGTCACGCTCGACATAGATGACCTGCTCGATGCGAACAGAACCGTCCTTGCGCTCTTCCCACTTTTCGGTTTCGACGTGGGATGCGTAGGGAAGCTCCTGATGCAGACGCAGGAACAGCTTCTCGCGGGTAATTTCGGCGGCAAGCTGTCGCATGGGAAGATCGGAAATCTGGTCTTCAGGATAGTACCACGGTCCCTGTGGCAGCTCGTCCGAAAGGTAGTTCATCAGATCGTCGCAGCCCGAACCGTTCGTGGCCGAAATCATGAAGGTGCGGTCGAAATTGACGATCTCGTTTGCGGCAGACGCCAGCTTCAGCAAATCCTCGCGCTGAACCTGGTCGATCTTGTTCAGGCAGAGAATCTTCGTCTGCTTCACGTCCTTCAGGCCCTCGAGAATCGTCTGAGCATCGCCTTTGAGGCCACGCTCGCTGTCGATCAGCAGAAGAATGATATCAGCGTCCTTGGCGCCACCCCAGGCGGAGGTGACCATGGCGCGGTCCAGACGACGGCGGGGCTTGAAGATGCCGGGCGTGTCCATGAAGACGATCTGGGCGTTGTTGTGGATCGCGATACCGCGCATCACGGCGCGTGTCGTCTGCACCTTGTGGCTGACGATCGAAACCTTGGCGCCCACGAGATGGTTGACCAGCGTCGATTTGCCGGCGTTTGTCGGGCCGATCAGCGCGACAAACCCGGAATGGGTCGGTCTGGTCTCAACGGTTTCTTGTGACGGCGTCGCGTCAAGCTCATGTTCGGTCATGGGGTATCCAATCAATTTGCGGCAGATGATTTCTGCCAAACGCCTTCGCGTTCCAATAATTTCGTCGCGGCCACCTGCTCGGCGGCGCGCTTGGAGCGATCAACGCCCGTTTCCGGCGCAACGCCGGGCACTTCCACCGTCACCGTGAAGCTTGGATCGTGGTCCGGTCCGGTGCGATCGTCAATCCTGTAATGCGGAGTGGCTGCAAATTTCGCATGCGCCCATTCCTGCAATTCGGTCTTTGCATCCCGTCGTCCGGCGTCCACGCGGGTTGCGCGCTCGGTCCAGTATTTCAGAATGAAGCTGCGGCCTGCTTCCAGCCCACCATCGATGTAAATGGCGGCGATCAGGCTTTCCACCACATCGGCGCGCACGTTCAGCATCGCCTTGCCAGTCAGCTTCTTGACGTCGGCACCGGTGCGAATGAAGAGATGCAGCCCCATTTCATCGGCAATGGCGGCGCAGGACTCGGCACTGACCAGCTGGTTCAGACGCACGGACAGCTCACCCTCGGTCGCTGTTCGAAATGTCGTAAACAGCAATTCCGCGACGCAGAGGCCCAGCACGCGGTCACCCAGAAATTCCAGGCGCTCGTAATTGCCGGTTTTTCCAGCACTCGCGCTTGCATGGGTCAAGGCCCGGTCGAGCCGGGCCTTTTCCTTGAATTCATATCCTATCAGGGCTTCGAGTCGGCCGATTTCGTCTGCCGAAAGAGGCTTCACCTTGCTCATTGAACAACCTTGAGCAGGCGATCCCAACGCATGTTGGCGGGCCAGTCCCAGACACGGCTGAACGGTGTGTCGTTGCCGAGCGAGAAGAAGATGACGCTGGCGCGACCGATGAGGTTTTCAGCCGGAACGAAACCGACATCGAAGCGGCTGTCCAGCGAATTGTCGCGGTTATCGCCCATCATGAAGTAATGGCCTTCCGGCACGATGAATTCACGCGTGTTGTCACCACGGGAGTCCGGAGACTGGTCGAGCGTGTCGAAGGTCACACCATTGTCAAACGTTTCGCGGAAGACAGGAACGTTTGCGCCGGGATCGGCACGATAATCCGATGTAAAGACGCCATCCGGCTGCTTGGGAACGGGATTGCCATTGATGAGAAGCACGCCGTTCGTCACCTGAATACGATCGCCCGGCAGGCCCACAAGACGCTTGATGTAATCAACTTCAGGGTTGGGCGGCAGACGGAAGACGACGACGTCGCCACGCTTGGGCTCGCTGAACTGAAGGATACGGCCGGAGAAGAGATCGGGAGAAAACGGCAGCGAGTACTTCGAATAGCCATAGGAGAACTTGTTGACGAACAGATAGTCACCCACCAGAAGCGTCGGCATCATGGAGCCGGACGGAATGGTAAAAGGCTGGAAAAGCACCGTACGGATAATCATGGCCAGGAGCAACGCCTGGACGATGACCTTGACATTTTCCCATAGGGCGCTTTGCTTCTTTTCAGCTTGTTCGGACACTTAGAGACCTGCCTGCTCGTTCTTCGATTTCGACGGACTTCTCTAGAACCTTTCATGGGCAAAGGGAAGCGTTTCCATGGCCTGTAGCAGGTCTAAACCGGTCTGGCACCGGAATTTGCGGTTATTTGGTTACCGCGACGGCCTCGATGATCACAAACGCCTGAGCATAGGGAAACTCGTCGGTGATGGTGAGGTGGATGACGGCATCATGTCCGGCGGGCAAAAGCTTGGCGAGATGCTCTGCCGCGCCATTGGTCAGCTTCATCGTCGGCTTGCCGCTCGGCAGGTTGACGACACCCATGTCTCTCCAGAACACACCTTGTGCCAGACCCGTCCCCAAAGCCTTGGAGCAGGCCTCCTTGGCAGCAAATCTTTTGGCGTAGGACGCTGCCCGGTTCTTGCGGCCATCGGACTTCTTCTGCTCGATATCTGTAAAACAGCGATGCGTGAAGCGATCGCCAAAACGTGTAATGGATGTCTCGATGCGCCTGATGTCGATGAGGTCGCTGCCCATGCCGATAATCATTCTGTCGTTCCTGTTACGAGATTGGCATCGGATTTGCGCGCGGCGGCATTGGCGATGTGCTGCACCAGCATCTGATCCTTGCGGGCTCTGAAGCCGCGAATGACCATGTAAACGCTGACATAGGCAACGCCCGCCGACAATGTTGCGGGTATCAGCGCGCCGATGGTCATCGGCTCCAGAACCGGTTGCCATAGCTGAAGAAAATTCATGTGGCTGAAAATCTGCGAGAAATCGACGTGGGACGATACGTTCTGGTCGCTGCGTCCCAGAAGCAGATGACCGAGCTCCCATGTCGAGGCCCAGATCAGCGGAAATGTCAGGGGATTGGCGAATGTCGTGCCGAGCGCGGCTGCGACAAGGTTGGCTCTGATCACGAAGGCGAGCGCCATGGCAATCAGGATATGAATGCCGAGAAAAGGCGTCCATGCGACTGCAACGCCCACTGCCACACCCGCCGCCACGGAGTATGGGGACGCCGACAGCCGCACGAGCCTCAGCTTCAGATAGCGAAGCGAACGGCGAAAGCCCATGCGCGGCCACAGAAGGGCCCGCAGTCTTTCAAGATGGCCAGCAGGTTTACGACGACGAAACGGCATGGGGCAAACTTATTGCATCGTCTCGATAACGCCAAGTGCGAAACCGCGGCTTACGTCCAGAGAGCGCATGTTTGAATGCGCTCGGACCTAGCTTCACACCGGAATAGCCGGTATGCATTTTTGCATTAACGGCGGAACATGCCGCGATCGACTTCGCGCTGGCGGAATTCGAGGTCGATCCGCGATACGGAGTCGCTCAGGTAATCAAATTCACGTTCCTGAACAGACTTGCCACGAACGGCGCGGGCTAGCTTGCGAATTGGTCCAAACATCTTCGTTTCCTTTTTGAGATAGAGCGGCCCTGCAACTGCAGATACTGTCCGGCGGGCCGTATGCTTGCTCTTGATTTCTGATGTGAAGATAGTTCGGAAAACGCTTCATGACTACAGACAGGACAAGGCCGCTGCTATGCGCCTTACGCATAACACCGGCCTCAGTGATGATAATTACAGCAATATTGCCTTAATCAAAGGCACGTTTGACGGTGGAAACACAGTCCAGGTCTTTCAGCTGGGAAAGCAACTGGCTCAACTGGCGCAAATCCCAGACCTCGATGTCGATGGCCAATTCGGAGAAATCAGTACCGATGCGCACCATGTTCAATCCGCGAATGTTCACATCAACCGTCGCGATGGATTGCGCGACCGATGCCAGCGTTCCCGGCTCGTTGAGCGCATTGATCATGATGCGCGCCATGAATCGGGATTTGTTGGCTTCATCCAGATCCCAGCGCACATCAATCCAGCGTTCAGGCTCGTCATCGAAGCGTTGCAATGCCGGCGACTGGATCGGGTAGATGGTGATGCCCTTGCCCTTTTCCATAATCCCGACGATGCGATCTCCCGGGACGGCACCTGCCGCACCGAAATGGACCTCGACATTATCGGACAATCCACGGATGGGTAGCGGGTCAGGGCCATCGATGACCTCGGCGGCGCCATCGTCCTCCAGCACGGAGCGGGATTTGCCCGGTATCTTGAAGATCATCCCGGAGGCGCTGCGCATATTGAACCAGCCATCGTCACCAGTCATCTTCACGGTGACGCGTTCGTCCTGATAATCGGGATAGACGGCACGAAGCACATCGAGAGACGAGACTTCGCCGCGACCGACGGCTGCAATCGCGTCTTCCACATCCTTCTGCGCCAGCCTGTGGAGGACGGGCTTCAGCCCTTCGCGAGAAAACTGCTTTCCGGCACGCTCGAATGTCCGCTCCAGGATGCGATAGCCAAGACCGGCATATTGTTTGCGGATGGCCATCCGGGTGGCTCGGCGAATGGCGGAACGTGCCTTACCGGTGACGACCACCTCTTCCCATGCGGCGGGCGGAACCTGCACGCCGGAGCGGATGATCTCGACTTCATCGCCATTGTTCAGACGCGTCACCAGCGGCATGATCCGGCCGTTGATCTTGGCACCAACGGTGGTGTCACCGATATTGGTGTGGACGGCATAGGCGAAGTCGATGGGTGTCGCACCACGTGGCAACGCAATCAGCTTGCCCTTGGGCGTGAAGCAGAAGACCTGATCCTGAAACAGTTCGAGCTTGGTGTGCTCGAGAAACTCTTCCGGGCTGTCTCCCTCCGCCAAAGCCTCGATGGTATGGCGCAGCCAGGAATAGGCGTTGGATTCCGGCGACAGCACGTCACCGTCGCGAATCTCCCCATCCTTGTAGAGCGAATGGGCCGCGATCCCGTATTCCGCAATCTCGTGCATGCGCTTGGTGCGGATTTGCAGTTCGATACGTTGACGCGAGGGCCCGACGATGGTGGTATGGATGGAACGATAGTCGTTCTGTTTCGGTGTCGAGATATAGTCCTTGAACCGACCCGGCACCACCCGCCAGCGTGTGTGCACGATGCCCAGCGCGCGGTAGCATGCGGGCAGATCCTGCACGAGAATCCGGAAACCGTAGACGTCCGAGAGCTGCTCAAAAGACAGAGACTTCGACTGCATCTTGCGAAACACGGAATGCGGCTTCTTCTGCCGTCCCTTGACGTAAGCGCCTTCGACACCATTGGCGACAAGCAACTCGCGCAACTCGTCCTCAATCTTCTTGACGAGGCCCTGATTCTGCTCTTCCAGACCCAGAAGACGCTTCGTAACCGTCTCGAACGCTTCCGGGTTCAGGTAACGGAACGACAGGTCTTCCAACTCGTCGCGCATGTCCTGCATGCCCATGCGTCCGGCCAGCGGTGCATAGATTTCCATCGTTTCTTCGGAAATGCGGCTGCGCTTGTCCTCCGGCATATGCTCCATGGTGCGCATATTGTGGAGGCGGTCAGCCAGCTTGACCAGGAGAACACGGACGTCGTCAGATATGGCAAGCAGCAGCTTACGCAGGTTTTCTGCCTGTTTGGCCTTTTTGGTAACGAGATCGAGCTTCTTGAGCTTGGTGAGCCCCTCGACCAGACGGCCAATGTCTTCACCGAAAAGATCGTCGATTTCTGCCCGCGTGGCGCTGGTGTCTTCGATGGTGTCATGCAGCAGCGCGACAGCGATGGTCGACTCATCGAGATGCATCTCGGTGAGGATGGCTGCCACTTCCAGCGGATGCGAAATGTAGGGGTCGCCATTGGCGCGTTTTTGCTGGCCATGTTTCTGCATGGCATAAACATAGGCCTTGTTCAGCAAGGCCTCATTTGCGTCAGGCTTGTATTTTTGAACTCGCTCGACGAGTTCGTACTGTCGCATCATGTATGGGATGCCCCGAAAAAGAAAGCGCGCCAATCGTTAGACCGGCGCACAATGTTGCATAATCTGCGTTCAGATTATGACGACAAAGCTTTACAGAGCGTAACTGGAGATATTTCCAGCACGCATCCACAAATCAATAATCGTCGTTCTTTTCAGGCGGCACAAGACCTTCGATACCGGCCAGAAGATCTTCTTCCGTCATCTGGTCGAAATTGACGGTCTCTGGCGCGTCGTCGTCTTCTGCATCGCTGGAGGAACCGGCGGCAGCGATCGAAACTGGATCGGGCTCTGGCTCGTCCACTTCCACATGCTTCTGCAGCGAGTGGATGAGGTCTTCCTTCAGGTCGTCAGGCGACAATGTTTCATCGGCGATTTCGCGCAGGGCAACGACCGGATTCTTGTCGTTGTCGCGGTCGATGGTAATCTGCGACCCTTGCGAAATCTGGCGCGCACGATGGCTGGCCAGAAGGACGAGTTCGAAGCGGTTGTCTACTTTGTCGATGCAATCTTCTACGGTGACACGGGCCATTGCCTGTCCTTTGCGGTCTTAATGTCGCGGATTACCCGTCCCGATACAGGCATTGGGCACTGATTTCAAGTTTTTCCTGAAAACCACTCTGAAAAGCACATCCAGCCGATTTCAGTCAATTGCGCAAAAATCACACTTAATTCATATAGGGGACTGGACGTGTGGTCCATGAGCCTTATATGAATGCTTAATAATGTACTGCATTAGGCGTCCGTTCGGTAAGCCATTATTGTGAGAATTATTGGCGGCCCCGTTGCCAGAAAGGATTTGATTTTATGTTCGACCCACGCGAAAAAATCGCGCTTTTTATAGATGGGGCCAATCTTTACGCTGCGTCCAAAAGTCTTGGATTCGATATCGACTATCGTAAGCTTCTGAAAGCCTTCCAGAAGAGAGGCTACTTGCTGCGCGCCTATTATTACACCGCGCTCATCGAGGATCAGGAGTACTCTTCCATTCGCCCGCTGATCGACTGGCTTGACTATAACGGCTACAAGGTCGTGACGAAGCCCGCCAAGGAATTTACCGACGCGATGGGTCGCCGCAAGATCAAAGGCAATATGGATATCGAGCTTGCTGTCGACGCCATGGAACAGTCCGAAACGGTCGATCATCTCGTGCTATTTTCCGGCGACGGGGATTTCACCACGCTGGTGGAAGCACTTCAACGTCGTGGCCGCAAGGTCTCGGTCATCTCCACCATGTCCACACAGCCGCCCATGATTGCAGACGATTTGCGCCGTCAGGCCGATCACTTCATCGATCTGCTGTCACTGAAGGCAGAAATCGGTCGCGATCCAAGCGAACGCACGCAGCGCTTTGTGGAGCCGACAGAAGCGGTCGACTAGGTTTAGAAAAATCCGGTTTTTCGGGCGTGGGCATTCGAAACGATGCCCGCGCTTTTTTACGTGCATCCGTGGTCTTTGTTTTTCACCACAGCTGAATCAATGGACCGACATCATCCTCGACCGGCCCTTCATCCTTACAACGGTCTATTGATAAATCATCTCTCCATTACATTCGAAAACAGTTTGATTTTTCATCTTTTTATGATGGTAATAGCCACACTTCGTGTATCAAATGAGCGACATGTCCGGCTCCTTTTCTGCCGGCGCGGCAACGTGATCAGCAGATAAAAGGCCAATGGAAGCGATTACTTCTGAAGAACAGCGTCGCTTGGCAGCGCTTGAGAGCTACAACGTCCTCGACACGCCGCGTGAACAGGACTTTGACGACATTGCAGAACTCGCTGCGGCCCTGTGCGATACTCCCATCGCTGTCGTCAATCTCATTGGCGATGGTCGTCAGTTCTTCAAAGCCGAAGTCGGCATGGGTGTCCGGGAAACGCCTCTCGACACATCATTTTGCGCTAAAGCAATCCTTGAGCTGGATTTTCTTGTCGTGCCCGATGCGACGAAGGATGCGCGTTTCAACTGCAATCCCCTTGTGACGGGCGCACCCCATATTCGCTTTTACGCCGGCGCCCTGCTGAAATCCGATGACGAATTACCAATTGGAACCGTGTGCGTTCTGGGCTACGAGGCCAAGGAATTGTCGTCCGCGCAAAAAAACGGGCTGCAAGCGCTTGCGCGTCAGGTCATGTCGCTGCTGGAGTTGCGCCGTAATCTCCACGCCATGTCCCACGACCTGGCACTGGAGCGACGACTTTCGGCAAAACGCAGACTGCGCGCCACCAAGGCTGATGCCAAGGCCGAAGAACTACTCGTCAATGACGCACGTTCGAAAGCAGCGCATGATGCGGGTCGGATCGGAATATTCGAAGTCGATATCGCCTCAAACGAGATGATCGTCTCTGAAGAGTTCTGTCGTATTTACGGGGTGCCAGTTCAGCGCCACTATTCGGTGCCGGTTTTTCAAAACCTCATTATTGATGAGGATAAGAAAATCGAATCCGAAGCGGCCAGTCGGGGCGATAGCACAGCGCCGCTCAGCGTTGAATACCGGATCAGGCGCGGCAACGATCAGCGGGTGCGCTGGGTGGCGCGTCGCGCGCAGTTCATCGAAGATGAGACTGGCAAACCGGCAAAGATGATCGGTATCATTATCGATGTCACCGATTCCAAACGCAAGGATTCCCGCATTGCCGCACTTCTAACGCTGGGCGACCGCCTGCGTGTTGGCAAGACGGTGGAAGACATCTCCCGTATTGCCTCAGAAATTCTCTCGGAAGGCCTAGCTGTCAATCGCGCCGGGTATGCGACGGTCAAGAGCGGCACGGGCAGCTTGCTCGTGGAATACAATTGGGTTGCAAACGGCGTCCCGTCCATTGCCGGTCCCCACAAGCTGAGCGACTTCACTGCGACCGTGGAACGGCTTGAGCTGGGCGACACGCTGGCCGTGCCGAACATCAACGCGGCAAACTGGCTGGACAACGACGCCGCATCCTATGCAGCTATCGGCGTGCGCTCATTTGTGAATGTCCCCGTCATCGACAGGGGAAGCCTCGTCGGCGTTCTCTTCGCGCATGATTCCAGGCCGCGTTTCTGGAGCAAGCTGGAGCTCGACTTCGCCTGGGGCGTTGCCGACCGAGCCTACGCTGCCATCGCCAGACTGAATGCGGAGTCCGAGCAGCAGCTTCTCAATCAGGAGCTCAGCCACCGTCTCAAGAATACATTGTCCATCGTGCAAGCCATTGCGGCGCAAACACTGCGCAACGTGACAGAAAAAGACGCCGTGGCGGCATTCAACGGGCGGCTTCATGCCCTTAGCTCGGCGCATGACGTCCTTTTACAGCAATCATGGTCTACGGCCCGGCTGCGCGATGTCATCCGCAAGGTCATGCATCTTCATGCAGACCCTGAGAGGGTCCTGATCTCCGGACCCGAAGTCCCCCTTGGTCCGAAGGCTGGCCTCTCCTTGTCTTTGCTCCTGCACGAGCTTGGAACCAACGCCGTCAAATACGGCTCGCTTTCCACCGATATGGGCGTGGTCGATATCAGCTGGGACGTTGCTCAAGAAGACGAAAAGCCCATGCTGACGTTGAAGTGGGAAGAAAAAGGCGGTCCGCCTGCCCGTGAACCGGCACGCAGAGGTTTTGGCTCACGCCTCATCCGCATGGGCATCGCCGGAACCGGCGATGTGGACAAGCGCTTTACAAACAGCGGCTTGATCGCAACGTTTCGAGCACCCTTGTCTCTGGTCATGGAACTTGGCGAATAGCAAACCGTCTTTGCAACCAATGCTGCCCTAGCTGACACTCCCCTTCAGGATGCGCGATTTCTGGCGGTTCCAGTCGCGCTCCTTCTCGGTCTCGCGCTTGTCGTGCAGCTTCTTACCCTTTGCCAGGGCAAGCTCGAGCTTGGCGCGGCCCTTGTCGTTGAAATAGATCTTCAACGGGACCAGCGTCATCCCTTCACGATTGATGCCAACACGCATACGGCCAATTTCCCGCTTGGACAAAAGCAGCTTGCGGCGACGACGTGGCTCGTGGTTGAAGCGGTTGGCCTGCAGGTATTCCGGCAGATGCGAGTTGATCAGCCAGATCTCGTTGCCCTCATCAGAAGCGTAGGATTCAGCGATATTCGCCTTCCCCTCACGCAGCGATTTGACCTCCGTGCCAGTCAGCACGATGCCTGCCTCGTATGTGTCGAGGATTTCATAATTGAAACGAGCCTTGCGGTTTTCCGCAACGATCTTGTTCACGACACGCTGACTGCCTTTGGGGGCCATTTTTCAATCCGTTTTCATTCACCCGCACACTGTCTGCGGTGCGCACTATGTAGGGACAAAGACGCCGAAAGTGAAGATGCGCCGGTGTGGGCGCATCTCGATGGAGATCAGTTGATGAGACCAGCATGTTTCAGCGCGGCATCGATCGCTGCCTGCGTTGCCGGTTCCAGCGTATCTATCAACGGTGAGCGCACCGTTCGGTTTCCGTTTCGGGTGCGCGAAAGCGCGTATTTGGTCCCGCAGACACCAGGCTCGATAAAGATCGCCTTATGGAGCGGCATCAGCTTATCCTGATATTCCAGTGCCAGCGCATAATCTCCGGCAAGCGTAGCTGCCTGGAATTCTGCGCACAGGCGCGGCGCGACATTCGCTGCAACGGAGATGCAACCAACGCCACCGTGGGCGTTGAAGCCCAGCGCTGTTGCGTCTTCACCTGACAGCTGGACGAAGTCCTTGCCACAGGCGATGCGCTGCTCGGACACACGATCGATCTTGCCGGTCGCATCCTTCACACCGACGATATTCTCATGCGCCCTCACCAAAGCACCCATGGTTTCAGGAGACATATCGATGACGGAACGCGGCGGGATATTGTAAATGATGATGGGGAGCGTGACCGCCTCTGCGATCGCGGAGAAATGGGCAAACAGACCCTTTTGTGTCGGCTTGTTGTAATAGGGCGTAACGACCAGCAGCGCATCCGCGCCGACTTCCTGGGCATGAAGCGCAAGCTCGATTGCTTCGCGGGTGTTGTTGGAGCCGGCACCAGCTATCACGGGAACCCGTTTTGCCGCTGTTTCCACGCACAGTTCCACAACCCGTTTGTGCTCGTCATGGGACAGAGTTGGCGATTCCCCTGTGGTTCCCACGGGCACGAGGCCGCTGCTGCCTTCGGAAATCTGCCATTCTACATGGGCGGCAAACGCCGTTTCGTCCACGGCACCTTCAGCGGTGAACGGCGTGATGAGGGCGGGAATGGATCCCTTGAACATGCAAAACTCCTAGCGGCGAGCCAGTCCATGCTTCAGCCGCATTCCATGATTAAAACAGCGTCACATTAGTGTGGGGCAAAGCGACCGACAAGCTGTGAAAAGCGCCTTTTGACGTGTTGAAAGCAAATAGTTTGGCCGAAACGACGACCAGATGCACGATGCAGCCAAGATAAAGGCGAAAGCTTGTAAAGGCGCGGCACTGACCTAAATTTGATCTGAAGCGATGGAGTTCGGTAAGGTTTCGTTAATGCTGAAAGCGGCTAATGGAAGACATGTTGTCCGCCCCGACACCGAGCCGGAAAATTCGGTTCGACGACAAGCGCGACGCCTGAACTTTAACTTTGCGTGGCCGACATCAGCCACCCTGACATCGCGAGTAGAGGCATGAAGAAAACAGCTTTTGGACTGTTGGCTGCGGGTCTTGCCGCAACGGTCTGGAGCGCTTGGGCGGGGCCATCATCCGATGGCATGCAACCCCTGCCCTACATGAAGCCCAACCCTCCCGCAGTTCCTGCGTTCCTGCCAGCCACCCCCGATGTGACAGGATCGATTATCCGGCCCAACAAGCCGCTTGATGTGTCGGATCTAAAAGCCGGGCTTGATGCCCTTTCGAGCCGTGATTCCACGCGGGCGATGACCATCCGCAACGCACTTCCCATGACCAGTCTGGACCGGCATATCCTGACATGGGCGATTGCGATCTCCGGACAAAGAGACGTGCCTTCGAGCGAGATCATCGCTGCCCAGAACGTTTTGCAGGGGTGGCCCGGAATAGCCACCCTTCGTGCCAATTCCGAACGCGCTATGCTGCGCGAAAACCCAGAGCCTTCTGAGGTTATCGCCTATTTCACAAAGACTGCGCCGGAAACGCCGGAGGGGACATTGGCACTTGCCGCGGCCCTCAACGGTTCCGGCCAGGCTGATCAGGCACAGACGCTCATCCGCCGTCTCTGGACAAGCGAAACCATGAATACGGGTCTCGAAGACCGTGTCATGGGCCAGTTTTCCGCGTTTCTTTCGGTTGCCGATCACAAGGCACGAATGGACTACCTGATGTACCGCGACCGTGTCGATCAGGCAAAACGCTTTGGTGATCTGGGTAAGGTGCAACCCCTCTACACCGCCTGGGCGGCCGTTCTGCAAAGATCGAAGACTGCGGCTGTGGCGCTCAACGCGGTTCCGGCCAACCTGCGCCAAGACCGTGCTTATCTGTTCGCACGCATAGAGAATCTTCGTCATCAACAAAAATACGAAGAGGCCGCTGCTCTCTTCGAGCAAGCGCCGAAGGACGCAGCCAAGCTGGGCGACCCCGGGGCGTGGTGGAACGAGCGGCGCATCGTTGCGCGTGGCGTCGCAGACCTCGGGGATTTCAAACAGGCGTACCATATCGTCTCCAACCATAATGCGACGTCACCGGTAGATATTGCCGATGCCGAATTCCATGCGGGTTGGTACGCCTTGCGCGCGCTGCAAGATCCTGCGTCTGCGACCAAACACTTCAACGCGCTTTTGCAGGTCTCCAACCGCCCGCTTTCAGCGTCACGCGCCTATTATTGGCTCGGCCGTGCCGCTGAAGCGGGCGGAGCGGGTGACGCGCGGGACTATTTCACCAAGGCGGCGGCCAATCCGGGCACATTCTACGGTCAACTCGCAGCGGCCCGAATCGGCAAGACAACGATTAACGTCACCTACCCCTCCCCGACAGACAGCGACCGGCAGACCTTTGCCGACCGTGAAGCCGTGCGCGCCATCGAGCGCCTGGAGGCTGCCGGTTACAGTTGGCGCGCCGATAGTCTCTATCGGGCTCTGGCCGAACAGATGGACAGTCCAGGCGAACTGGCGATCCTTGCGACCCGCGCAGAAGCCAACAACAACCATCAGGTTTCGCTTCAGATCGGCAAGACAGCTTTCAGCCGCGGCATCGATGCGGCCGCCCTTGCCTACCCGATGGGGGTCATTCCGGGCAGCGCCAACATTTCCGGCTCCGGTAAGGCCTTGGCTTATGCCATCGCCAGACAGGAAAGTGCCTTCAATCCCGCAGCCGTTTCTCCTGCCAATGCGCGTGGACTTCTGCAACTGCTGCCGGGGACGGCAAAAGGCGTGGCGAGCCGCCATGGAATGGATTTCATACAGGCGAAGCTCACCACGGATGCCGGTTACAACGCCACACTCGGCGCACATTATCTGGGCGAGCAAATCGACAGTTTCGGCGGCTCCTACATCCTGACCTTCATCGCCTATAATGCAGGCCCGAAGCGTGTTCCTGAATGGATTGCCCGCTATGGCGATCCGCGCGGCAAGCCCATTGACGATGTGGTGGACTGGATCGAGCACATCCCCTTCCCCGAAACCCGCAACTATGTTCAGCGAGTGATGGAGAACTATCAGGTCTACAAGACACGGCTGGGCCAGAAGACAGACATTGTCACAGATTTGCGCGATGGCAGACCCGGCTGATTTTGAAACAACGGCCCCGTAAAGCGAAAGCTCTGGAGTGATCCAGAGCTTTTTTTGTGGTCTGCATTCGACAGGACACGCCTTTATAGCGACCGATCCAAAACGAAAAAACCCGGCTCGAAAGCCGGGTTTTCCTGAATGACTTGGAAAGTCAGATCAGATTAGAAGTCGCGCTGAAGGCGAACGAAGCCAGTGACCTGATCGTCATTGTCGTCTTCGTCGTAGTAGTTAGCAGTAACCTTCGTTGTCAGGCCTTCGGTGATTTTGTAATCAACCGTTACGCCAGCCGTCCAAGCATCGCGGCTCGACCAGTCGTCACCACGGGTAACTGTGGATCCTGCTACGAATGCGCCGTTGGTGACAGTGCCGAGAACGACGTCGTCAGAAACGTTTGCAAGGTACTGAGCAGCTGGTGTGATTGTCAGCTTGTCGGTTGCCTTGATGGCGTATTCAGCAGCAACAGTCCACTCGGACAGTGCGTAGTAAGCGTTGCCGCCGGATGCCCAAACGCCAGCCAGGCCGAGTGTGCCAGGACCGATGTCAGCAAACATCATAGCGCGGATAGCGCCTTCTTCCTGGTCTACGTCGTAAGAGCCGATGACCTGAAGAGTGGCTGCGCCGAACTTTGCGCCAACGCCAGCTGTGATACCAACGTTGTTGTCGGCTTCCTGGGAGTAGATGTCGATACCTGGGAGACCAGAAGGACCAACGCGACGAGCGAGCTGGCTGTTCAGGCCTTCAAGTTCGTCAACCGAAACGCCAGCCCAGAACGAGCCTGCATCGTATGTGTAACGAATGGAGTTGAACAGGGTGTTGGAAGACAGAAGGTCTGTTTCGCCAGAAAGATCGTCGTCCCACCAGCTGTAGAACTTACCAACGCGCAGGCCACCAAGTTCGATGAATGCCTGACGAGCTTCAACGCCGGAGGAAGCTGCGCTGCCGCCGTCTGCATCGGCGCGGAACTCGATGAAGCCACGCAGTGCGCCGAGTTCGGTGTCTGTGCGTGTGTCAACGTTGAACTGGGCGCGTGTGAAGGAGTCCCAATCAGATGTGCCGGATTCGTCGCGACCGAAGTCTGTCTGGAAACGGATGTAACCGCCGAACTTCAGGCAGGTTTCAGTGCCTGGAATGTAGAAGAAGCCTGTGCCGAAAGCGTCGCAAACGCGAACGTATTCAAGTGGCTCAGGTTCTGCAGCGACGATGGCGTCTGCTGCCTGTGCGCCGGATACGGCTGCGAGTGCTGCAGCGGAGCCGATCAGAAAGCTCTTAATGTTCATGGTGACCTCCAAGTCAATTCAGTAAAGCAGCGGGTGGGAATGTTGCTGCTCTTGAACTGGATTAAAACCATTCGCGCAGAGTCGCGCAATCGTGATGCGAATGATTTAGCACTTCAACCGCGTCGTTGCCCTCATGCTGTTGCAAGTTCGACACAAATCAACCGCACGGCGGTCAAAGTGTTAATCAGCTCTTAAGAGACCGCTGACGTGTTTCGGGGAAAAATGCGCGGGGCCAACAGCCGCGGCAGGTCGAAATCAGCCGAAACGTCTACCGCTGCCCGTGATTCGCGAACCATGAGAATCAGTTCCAAGCAAATATTTTGAGTATCTGAACCGACTTGGTGTCGTGCAAACGAAAAAACCCGGCTCAAAAGCCGGGTCAGACTGCTGACAAACCCGCCGATTTTTGTCGGTGGGTTTTTGCGTTTTTGGGCTTCTCGTTCAGGTGGTGTT
>NZ_RXPG01000005.1:298797-557458 GCF_023757665.1 Rhizobium skierniewicense Ch11 | reverse complement strand
CACATTCAGACAACTCGTATGCCCGACATACCCTACTCAGCATCAGCCGCGCCAGATGGGGTCTCCTTGCCGCTTACCATCAAGGGCGAAATCGGCGGCAAGATCGTAAGGCGTAAAGAATGCACCGGCTGCGCCGTTGTTGAAATCGGCTCCTTCGTGCCAGTTCTCAAACACGAATGCGCGTTCGTCATCTGAAAGACGGTCTTTGGTCAATATCGCCTCTGCCTCTGCGTGGGCCTTGCACTGCTGTTTTGCGAGTTTCGCAATTGCTCAAATCTCCTTTAATCCGCGAAGCGGTCCTGTCCCGAAGGGCAGGAGCCCCGCTCCTGCTCCTGAGACATCGGCGGCGAGATCGGGGGAGAGGGGGGCAAGCATAAAAAGGTCAGGGGGGACCACCCACACCGAAGGTGCGCCGGCACAGCCGGCGTCCTGCAACGAAAAGACCTAGCCGGCTCGTCCGGCCAGGTCGTATGAGTGAAGGATGGGGGATGGGCTTTTTATGCTTGTTGGGGAGAGGGGCAGCGCCCTCTTTTCCCATAACAACAGCAATGACCGCCTTGCGGCGGACTGGTTTATACAAATATAAAATGATATAAGCGTAAATTAAACGCCGATTTGATTATTTATTTCGGCCATTTCAGTCAACCAATACCAGATTAAAGCGAAGTATGGAGAAAACGATGAATGAAACGATGAAGGAAAAGGCAGAACGTTTGAGGAAATATGCTCAAGAGAAAAAGCCAGAAATTGAAGCTCGCGCCAAAGCCTTGCATGACAGGATAACTAGTCTTAAGCAGCGCGAGCATTTTAGACAGGTAGAAGCGCGGCTAACGGAAAAATTGTCGACGAGGTAGATATCAACTCCGACGACCGACCCGTAGTATATCCGACCAATGAGTCGACGAATTTGTGAAGTTGCGTTATCCTCTGCCTAAATGAATGGACTGGGCAATATCGGGGTAATGGATCGATAACTTATGAAACAAGACATAGACTCGATCTTAGACACCCTTCTCGACCAGTTAGCCAGCATAGAGCACGAGCGCTGGGCACATTGGCAAAAATACATGCACAGTAAGGCGCTCCGTCAACCTGATGGATCTTTGATTATTCCCGCTTACCTCGTCACCAAGTGGGAGCGTCAGATCGCTCTGCCATTCGCTCAGCTTTCAGAAGCCGAAAAAGATAGCGATCGTGAGCAGGTGCAAAAATACCTGCCCCTTCTCAAAAGCTCTCTGAGCAAAACCTTTTGAGTTACTGGCCGAGACGGCTTCTTATCGTGGTGTAGAAGTCCCCCGTGGTTTCAGCTTTCGCTAGTTCTTCGCTTTTGTAAGCGCGTCTGCGCACAAAGCTTGTTTCCGTCGTTTTGCTAACGGTTGCATACACATCAAGATCGGCCTGGCTACGCAGATACGGCCATTTTTTTAGATATTCTGGCAGAGTGGTATTGTCGCCCGCATATGTAGCGATGGGCTGATGCTTCTCCGTTGCGATACCGATCTCCCAAGGAACCCACCATGATGTTTTCGTGTTTGCGGAGACGACGGCAAGGAGTTGCGTACATTTGCCGAGCTGCAAACGGATGTATTCGCCAAGGTTCTCACCGGCCTTGGACCCTTCGGGGTCAATAAGATCAAGATAGCTGTCAATGCCATGTTGGGTCTTCAAGCGTGCTGCAACTGCAGCCGCGAGAACTGAGTCTGCTCTTTGGTGCGAAACAAAAATCTTCATTCTATATCCGTTTCATTTCAGCGAGCTTACGGTAATGAGCACCCAATGCTGTGAGTTTGCAACCAGTACCATACACAGCCGCGTGCCACATGTGAGCTTGGTCTACCGGGACCACCAGCCCATGGCGATTGCACTGCTGGAGCTCACGATAGATGCGGACGTTCTCATCGACGACCGGGATCTCCGTGAGATTTGCGGCCTCCTCTCCCCGATCTGGCTCAAAGGAAGGATCAAGCTTGAAGACATCCGTCGCGTCACCAAAATATTCTGGCAATCGTCGCAACACGTCGCGAGGAATTTTCGGTGCCACTTCTCGCAGAACGACAAAGCGCTGCACGTTAGCCTTATAGATTGGGCGCTGATCCCATGGGCCAAGAGTCTGATCGACATGAGCGTAAATAGATGCGGGGGTTATGCGACCGCAAATATCGCTAGCGGAGCCCCGGAGACCATCCACCAACATATCAGTGAAAATGCCGTGGCCACTGACTTCTCCAGCCGTGCCTTGCCGGTGGCAAGCTGTAAGGATCGTGACGCCATTGCCGATAACAGAAACCTGGCCATCACTTCCTAGCCCAGCGACCTCGCCCGCATACCCCGAATGGCAGCTATCTAGTATGATTACGGAGGACTTGATCCGGGGATGAGCCTTATTGGCCAAGGCAAGTATGTCTTGAAGTGAACATCCCCATCCGCCCTTTTTTCCATCTTGGCTTACGATGTAGCCGGCATTGGTTTCTAGGTTAATGAGTCCGTGACCTGCGAAGAAAAAAAGCGCTGTGTCAGCATCTCCGGAAAAGAGCTCAGCCAAAGCGTCCTGCAGGAGTGCCGCCGTCACCTTTGTTTCGTTACTGGTGATCAACCTTACGTCAAAGTTCGGAGAACCATCTCCATTGGCTTCCAGCATTGAAGCAATTGTAATCGCATCATTCACGCAGCCGGACAGTGGTGAGTTATCATAGTCATCAATACCTACGACAAGCGCTTTACGCATTATCGAGCGCCCCCAATCAACGATTTAAGATTTGGCCATGTCCACTTGTAGATTTTGTCCGTACTAAGCGCCGCGACTGGTTTCACGCACGTTTTGCCACTCCTGCCCCAGAGCAAGAAGTAAGGAATTTTTTCTTCTTGAGCGATCATCACTTCGACACTGACGCCGGTCGCGATATTAGTGTTTGTACCACACATTACGATGACCTGATCGACGCTCCGGATTCGTGTCCGGACCTTTTCTTTCCAATCACCGGTCATATGCGCTTTAACTGACCAGTCGGCGAGCGAAAATGGCGAGTCTGGATTTCGAGATTGGCCAACAAGAAGGTTTCGGAGATCTTCGTCATTGTCGAAATCAAAAGAAGTAAATACCCGTTTCATACACATTTCTCCCTTCCCCTAGCAGTAGGGGCAGAGAAAAGCGCGAGTCAACCCCTGATAGGCGTTCTTTAACATTTTATAAACTATTTCAACTGTCGTTTGGCTATGCCCTGTTGCCGCGTCTCGACCCTCAACAGTCATACGAGTGACAGGAGCGTGACTTAATGCGCTTTTTTGAAACGTTACGTCCGATGTCAACGAATTATGGCTAGAGATACCACGCGGCGCCTCGGACGCCCGGTATCTTTCTCGAAGCCCTTAACAATTGATGATCCGTAAGCAGGCGATTGTTTTTAAAACGTGAGCTCACGAAATTTGTGATTTCAAGCAAAATCCCTTATGCTTCGCTCTACAACGGAGGTCTAGATGGAACCTTTTCTAGCAGCTTTCTTTGGCGGCGCGACCGCCCTGTTGTTTGTTTCGGCCGCACAAATCCTGGATGCTTCCACCCTAGTCACACTTCTCTCAGCTGGCGTTGGTGGCGGCTTAGGAACGTATGCCGGACAGAAGGTGTTGAGCGTGAGCTAACATCTTGCGGTCCCAAGGGACGACGCTGGACCTTGGAAATTTGTTGAGGGAAACGGTATGATCGTACTCGAACTACTCCTTGGAGCCATTCTGGGAGCCGTGTTTGTGTCTGGCACGATCTATTTCGCGATGAGACTGAAGACGCCTTCGCTGCCTCAGCCCCAAGAAGGATCGCGATCTCAAACCGTCTATGGTCCAAGAACTGGCATATAAGGGTTTGCAGGTCCGTATCTAACCCCGCCTTCTTCAAAGAAGCCCTTGTAGCCAAGCACCCATGAGCGATGAAACTCTGAACCTGCGAGGATCTTGCGCAGGTATCGCGGCATGACCTTCCCATCGTACCCGCAGAGATAAATCCGGAGATAAATTGCGTTGATTGTACGGTTCCGTTTGTTGCTTCCGGGGGCGTCACCAGAAGGGCCGAGACGCCTGAACGGTGGTCGTTAGCTTACCGGCTTCGGAATCGGCTTTTTGAGACGAAGCCGACGCCTTGGGTCAGCTCGATCACCGGGATTGGGCGGCTCGGTCGCGGGTTTCCCGCGGTAGCACGCGGTCGCTCGCCGATGGCGAGCGATGCCCACCCCTCTAAATTAGTGGGTTTTAGGCTATTCAATCATCCTCACCTGGCTTTTGCGATCCTCATACACGCTCTGGCGCCACTCATCCGGTCTTGTGAATGAACTCGACCAAAGACCTACTCTGCTTTGTCGGGCTTGGTTTTCCAGCGATTGATATGTGTCGTAGGGCAACTTGTAATGCCCTCTCTGATCGACCAATGCGTGACCTGCAACGATGGCTTCAGCGGCGATATCTGCACCATTGACCCCGCACCTTGCGATCACCGTTGCATCGTATCGACGATCGAGCGTCTGGCACTGAATCTCGCGACCCAAGGTTTGTGAAACTATCCACGCTGTTGCCATCGGCTCGCACGGCCACGGCGTCCCGTTGAAATACGCGAGCTGGCCTTTGTCGCAAACTTCGATCCCCGCGATTTCAACTTTCACATCGGGGTTGAGAAACTGAAGCGTTCGCGCATCGATCACGCGGACCTGGCCCTGCAGGATGCCTTGCTGTTGCGCTTCGACTTTTTGAGCCGGCTGCTGCGTATTAGCTGCCAAGGTCGTCTGCTCGATCATGTTTTTGTACGTGTCGATTTGACCGCCAATACGCTTATCCTCTCCCATTTGGGACAGGACGTACACGCCGATCGCGGCGATACCCATCAAACTGAAAGTTTTATAGTCCATTGCCTCGCAACACGGTTGGTCGCGCCGCCCTTTCGAGCGGCGCAATGAAGCTTAGTTATCTTCGGGCTGCTTCTTGGCGAGCTGGCCGAAATCGAGAACGATGAGATCCGTCGAGTAGCGCTCTTCGCCGGTGGCACTATCCGTGAATTTCGATTGGCGAAGCTTGCCGCGTGCAATAACGAGGTCGCCGGGGCCAACGTGGTTCGCGATGAAATCGCGGGTGCGCTTGTTGAAGACTACCACTTCGTTCCAGTGCGGATCATCGATCCATTCGCCGCCTTCGCGCTCTTGGCGGCGATAGTTGGCGCAAATCGAAACCCGCGTGGCACTTTCGAATGGGCTGATACGACCGACGCGACCGAGGATATCGAATTCAGCATGGTTCTTCATGGTACACTCCCTAAAGCTGTTGACAGGGCTTTAAGGCATCTTGAAGTGGCGGCGTCAATCTCAATTGCGGAGGGTCCGCGAAACGGAAACCGTCATTGTGATTGACGCTATTAGCCACGCCAGATGCAAATTGCCCGGTCATTACAACAGCTTTTCAGGGGCGTTACCAGATAAACTATGTATTTTGAAACACCACATAACGCATGTCACAGCAATCTCGGCATTGTCTCCGGACGCCAGGGCGTCGCTGCTCTCGCCACCAAGCCGCGGGAGACATGAGCGCTCGAATAACGCTGGTTTTCATGGTCGGCAATAAGACCGTGCAGCGTTTTTTCAAGATGAAGATCGCCGCCGGCAACCTTCGCCGTCATGCCGCGCAAATATCCTCCCGGCTCGCGCACAAGGCCAGCGGCAGACTTTTGAACGATAATCGCAATCGCAATCGCCGCCGCGGCCGCTCCCATAGCCGCCCGGGCCTCATGCCACGCCTGCGGTGAAATCCCGAGGGTTCCGCGAATTTGCGCCGCCACCTCGATCAGATCCCTCCAGTTTGTGATCTGCCCGTAATCGAGCATTTCGGGGCAAGCATTTAGTACCGTTTGAACGAAAATCTTCTGCTTCGGAGTTTGCAGATCGGACTCGACAGCGCCGCTCTCGCCTTCGTAATTCTCATAAGCCGTTTTTTCGACGGCATAGCCGTCGTCAGTATGTAAATCAGTTGATCGCGCTTCAGCGCGATTCCGCTCATCGTTACAAGATACAGAGTTGGGATGGGTTGTAGTTTCTAATAGGCATCCGAAATCTGTTGCGCTGGCATCATTATATTTGTTCTGAGCATTGGAAAGCATGGCGATCTGGATATGTCGCAGCAATGTGGAATAGGCGCGTCTGGCTCGCTTGAGAAGTTCCAACGGTGCTTTGTTCGAGCGCCCGACTACCCGGCTAATCCATTCGTACCTCGCCTTGAACTGCGACCATCGCCCGCTGAGCTGTTGCGAGGCGGCGGACTGGCAGTGTGCGGGGATTTGGCGGCGTAGTTTGTGAACTGCGGTACGGCATTCCACCCATTGCGCGTGTTCCGCCTCGTGAAGCTCAGCCATCGCTCGCAGTTCCTCGTAGCGAGCTACGAGAATTGTGAGGTCGATCCCATAAGCGAACTTGACTGATCCATCGGCCGCGCGGCTTCCAGATCTTCGGCAATTTGCGCTGTCCTGATAAGTGATCAGGCCGTGTTGTGCGAGCGATGCAAGAGCGGAACGGACGGTGTTGTTGCTGATCGCGAGACCGGCCGAACGCGCCAGCGCGGCGTTTTGCTGCCAGACGATGGGCCGCGCACCCGTTTTCCAGTCGTCCTCGAAGGTTCGGAAGACGAGAGTTTGTAGAATAAGCTGCGCGGTGCCATTAATTTTCATGCAGTGAAGGGCGCGTTTCGTGACTGCCCAAATCTCGGAACGCGAATACGCGCCAAGATTTGCGGCCTGCGCCATACGGTCATAGCTCACGCGCACTGCATCGACCTTCCGCCAGCCGGAAGGGTTCGGGCTTTGTCCCAAAGCCCGTTCAGTAAATGTCATTGTCCTCTCCCTCCTTCGGAGAAGGGCAAATGACAGGCAAGCCAACGGCGTTTTCTCGCAAGAGGCTCTTGCGAAAATTGCTTGGATCAGCTAGGTTTGGAGGTGAAGTGGTCGACTATTAAGGTCTTCCAAACCCGAGCTTCGGCTCTCCTATCAAAAACGCCTGCCGCGCCAACGGCGGGCGTTTTTCTTTATGCCCCTTGGTGCTTCGATAGATACTCCTTCAAAGCTTCCTCGATGATAACGGAACGTCCAACGACGCGCCGCTTCTGTTTAAGCTCGTCGCATTTTTCAACGAATTCAGCTGGTAGATCGAGATGGACGAACACCCGTCCGGACTGGATGCGCTTGGCGCGTGATTTCGCTACGAAATCACGATCAATCTTCCGCTGCACTTCTTTGTCCATAACCGTCATGGCTTTCCCGACTTTCTAGTTACCACCTACACAGGCCTATTGCGATTCTACGATTCGCACAAGTCTTAAATGGGTATTTAGAATTACTACATTACGACCATTAAATAGACATTTTAATTTCCTCTTTGTCACACCCTGAGATAGAAGTTTGCGAAAGACGGATCGGCGTCGTTAATAATTGATCGCTAATATTGGTATGAATTTTCGTTATGGCTCAAGATGCTAAGCGCTTTTTTTTCGATACTCGCCATTTTGGTGCACTTTTTTTCTGTGGGTTAAGATGTCGTACCGTCAATCACCCGATCCGCTTCGCCACAAATCGTAATAATGCGTCGATTTTGCCGTCAAAAGGTCGCGAATACATATGTCCAACAGCGTTATGGCACGTAGGGTCCGAAGCCCACGCCATGCTTTTGTTCAGGCCTTCGAGACAGGTTGGATTGGAAGGGGCGGTATCGTGAGAGAGAAAAGCGATAGCTGGGTCGAGATCGTAAACGGCGCTTTGAACGGCCGCATTAGCCTTCCCCAACGATCCGTAGAAATTGTTGGCGAGCCTTGGCCGGAGTACGGTGATCGAGCGTACCGCCTCTATGAGCAGGGCAGCAACTCACAACGCGAAATAGGCGTATGTTGGTGTTGGGCAGGTCTAGAGAGACGATCAATCTTACTGAATACAGATGACGGCAAATATTACGGACACCTCCAGTCCGTTTCCATGAAAGACGCATGGGCACGATTTACCATTGAAATATATGATGAAATCGAATGAACAGAGACCTATTTCACCTTGGGAATTTCGATACCTAAAGCTTCTAGGGTATAAGGATCGCCAGCGATTTCAGCAAAATTGAAACGCTCCAACTCCTTGAGAAACGCCGTGCGAGACCGCTCGTAAACAAAGCTTAGTGTCGCTTTCGGGTGTCGTGGTTTATGCTGCTCATCAATAGCGAGAATTGGAGCGATCTCGAAATCCGCTTCAAGAAGCTCGATTACTTCGCGCAACGATACCGTTGCTGGATCTCGAAGCCACGAATGGCCTCCGGAACGTCCCATCCTGGTTGTAATGATTTCAGCATCGCCAAGCAGCCTGAAGGGCCGCTTGAGAGCGCTTTGAACAATGCCGAAACATTCTTGAATCTCTGATTGCTGCACCACCTCGCGGGGTAATACAGCGGCCATATAAATCAAAGCATTTACACCCACGTCAGTGGAAGTGAGCAGTCTCATTCAAAACGTCCGGTATTCATCATTCTGCGGTCAGAAAAGAGTATTGCACATAAAGCATGGGAATGCATGTGAAGCCATTGTTAGAGATTCCTGGGATTCCCATTCAGATTGATTAAAGCGCGAGACCTTCTATTTATAATTGCTAAAAAAAGAAAAACAATCAGCACCGCAAGCGGTAAGCGAACTAGAAACTGGCGCGAGCCATGCGAAAACATCGGTATAAATCCGGTGTAGTCTGACAGCAACAGGCATCAAGTAATCAACCGAAGAAATCAAAACCCATACCAAACAGCAATTTTTACGGGTGTACATTTAGCACCTCCTCGTTAATATCGTGATTGCATTTCACTACTTTTGCAATTATCCGGGTTTTTCGTCTCACCGGACACGGATACGATGGAGGGATAAAGTGCGTAAAATCGGGAAACTGAAGAGGTTTGTAACGGGCGTTACCATATTGGCAGGGTGCAGTTTGATGAGCGCGCCCGTAAACGCAGAAGACAATTGGCCCTGTGAGGTTGCTCTGTGCATTTCAAATCCGGCCGGTCCCATGGCGGTTGGTGAATGCGTCAATCCAATCAAAAAACTCTACGAACATCTGGCCAAAGGCCGGGGCTTCCCGATGTGCAAATCAGCGGATGGCCATGTGCAGTTCACCCGCTACGGGATGGAGTTTCAGGAAGATTGCCCGGAAGGCACACGCACGGTTTATCGGGATGACGACGAGGGACATCGCTCCAGCCGAAACATGCGCATGTGTGAAAAATTCATTCCGATCAAAGGCGGCTTTTCTGTCGGAGGCGCGTTCAGCAACGGAAGCAACGGCGGTCGCAATGATAACGACGATCTTCCGGTATTTGAATATCGCATGGTCAACGGAGAGCGCGTCTACGGCCAGGTAGTGACCGAGGCCGCGCCAATTCGGGCAAAGCCTAGCTATCTCGATTATGTCGTGCAGGGCGATAGCCGCCGTCTGTGGTGGTAGAATGGACACGCTAGCCATTCTTGCCCTTGCAACCCAATGCGTGACTGCTGCACCGGCCCCAATCGTTGCAGCTGTCGCCATGGCGGAAACCAGCGGCTCGACCTATTCGGTCACAGTCGATGGTAAGCGAAGCGACCACGCTGAACAGAACGAGGCTGTTCAAAGCGTGGCGCTCGCTCTCGTCGAAGGCGCTACCGTGAAAGTCGGTCTTGCTGGCGTTCCTGTGAAATCCTTCGACAGCCTGAAGGTGTCTTACACCGAAGGATTTTCGTCCTGCTTCAACCTCGAAGTTGCAGGGGATGAACTTCGCAAGCGTTGGGAATCGTTCGGTGGCCAAGAGGATCACTGGCGGTTGGCGGCACTGGACTATGGGACCGGAGAACCCGGTGTCGATAGTGACTATTCTAAGCGTTTTGACGCCGCTCTGGCAGAAATCAATGAGCTTTCTCACCGTTTGGGCAAGCGGCAGGGACAGGCGAGCAAGGTAGTTGCCGCTGGTCCTGCTTCATCTTCCGATGAAGAAGCGCCCAATTCTCCCCCGGCGCAGCAAGCAGCAGTGCCGGAAAACAAATGGGACGTTTTCAACAATCAGCGGTCCCAATCACTTTTGATTTTTTCGCGGTAATTAAGGAGCCACGTATGTTCATCAACGGCGCTATGCGCTTCCTGCCCCTGATGATGGCGGTAGTATTCTTCTCAGCAGTCATGGTCGAGCCTGCCTTTGCGCAAAGCTTGGGAGGCGCAGAATCCATTCTCGAAACGATTGTTGATGCTCTGACGGGCAACATTGCGCGTCTTATCGCGATCATCGCCTGCATTTTGGTCGGCTTTGGCTTCCTGTTCGGTTTTGTCGATCTGCGGACGGTTGGTTACTTCGTCGTTGGCGCCATCATCTTGTTCGGTGCGCGTGAAATCGTAGACCTTCTTTCTTCGGGTAGCTGATCCATGGCGAATGAGGACGAAAAGCCCACTGAAGACATTCTCTTCCTTGCTTGCACACGGCCTGCGATGTTCGCGGGCGTGACCATGGAAGCGGTCTTCATCATCATCGTTTTGACCGGGCTTGTCTTCCTCGCAGGCGGTAGCCTGCTTTATCTCTTGGTTGGCGTATTCATCTATGCGGGATGCCGTGCGGTGTGCGCCAACGATCCCAACCAGTTCAGCATCATTTTCGCTTGGGCAGCAACCAAGCTCAAATGCCGGACGCGCGTGTATTGGGGCGCTTCATCTGTCAGCCCCCTCCGCGTCAAAAAGGCGCGCAATTGGCGCGAAGTTCAAAAGGTCGAAGTGTAATGGTCAAACTCATGGGCCGTAACCGTGCCATCCAGCGCGAGGCGCTTGCATCAGAAAAACTGCCATATATCCGGCACATCGATGAGCACATCGTGAGCCTGCGCAATGGTCAGATGCTTGCTGTAATCGAGCTTGAAGGCGCGTCTTTCGATACGGCTGACCATACCGAAAAAAATGACCTTCACGCAAAGCTGAACCTCATGTGGCGCAACATCAACGATGAGCGCCTGGCGGTCTGGACACATCTTATTCGAACGCGGGACGTCGATTACCCTGAAGGAACCTTCAAATCGGCTTTCGCGAAACAGCTTGACGATAAGTACAAGCAGAAAATGACCAGCGAAACGCTGTACCGAAACCGCCTTTACCTCGCCCTTGTGTGGGCTCCAGCGCGTGATGCGGACAAGCCGACGAAATCGCTCGTTGCTCGTTTGAGGAAGGCCCGCAAAACCGGTACGGAGATAGACGAAAAGGGGCTGCGCGATTTTCGCGGCATCATTCCAACAATCGTCACAGGACTCGACCGCTATGAAGCCCGCCTCTGCGGCCTCTATGAGCATAACGGCTTCATGTTCTCACAAGTCAGTGAATACCTGAACGCAGTTGGTACTCTGTCATTTGAGAAAATGCCTCTGACAGAAGGACCGATCAACGGAGCTATTCTGCTTGATCGTCCTCTGTTCGGCCGTGAGGTCATCGAGCTTCGCGGAGCAGGGCAATCCAGATATTGCGGCGTCCTTGGGGTGAAGGAATATCCAGCAACGACGCGGCCCGGAATGCTGAATGATCTTCTGCAAGCTCCGTTTGAGTTTGTCCTGTCGCAATCCTTTGCCATGGCCTCCAAAACGGAAAGCCGCTCGATCCTGACGCTGAAGCAGAACCAGATGACCAATGTGAGGGACCGCGCTCTATCACAGATCGTGGACCTGGACCAAGCGCTTGACGATCTGGAATCGAGCAAGTTCACAATGGGTCGCCATCACCTCAACCTCATGGTTGTGGCTGACACCGCGCAATCGCTCATGGACAAGATGGCTATTGCCCGTCGAATGATGTCAGATTGTAGCGTTGTGACCGCTCGCGAAGATCTCGCCCTCGAAGCTGCGTATTGGGGGCAGTTCCCCGGCAATTTCAATCAGCGCCCTCGCTCCGGTCACATAAGCTCTCGCAATTTCGCGGCTCTGTCGCCGTTCATGTCCTATCCGAAGGGCGATTTGACCAACCCATGGGGGCCATCTATCGCCTTGCTCAAAACTTCGAGCGGATGCGGTTTTCACCTGAACCTTCATGTCGGTGATCTTGGGAACACCTTCATTTGCGGCCCGTCTGGATCAGGTAAGACCGTACTGCAGAACTTCATTTTGGCGCAGTTGCAAAAGCACGATGTAACAACAGTGTTCTTTGACAAAGATCGTGGTGCAGACATTTTCGTTCGTGCAGCTGGCGGTAACTACCTCTCGCTTGAGAATGGACGGCCAACAGGTTGCGCGCCCCTGAAGGCACTTGATCTAAATAACCCCGATGACCATGCTTTTGCGGTCGAATGGGCGACGAATCTGATTTCGCATTCAGATGGACGTCCGCTAACCGTGCCAGAGCAAAAGGATATCGATAACGCGATCCTTCAAATGCGCCAGCTGCCACAATCGCAGCGCTCTCTCTCAGCGTTGAAAGCTTTCCTGTCTTCCAACGACTTGGAAGGGACTGCTGCGCGTCTCGATCGATGGACCGCAGGCGGTCCTCTTGGGTGGGTCTTTGACAACGAGACCGATGCCTTGGACCTCAATTCAACATTCCTTGGGTTCGATATGACGGACTTTTTGGATAATCCGACGATCAGAACACCCCTCATGATGTATCTGTTCTACCGGATCGAGCGGCTTATCGATGGTCGCCGGATCGTCATCGACATCGATGAGTTCTGGAAAGCTCTTGGCGATCCGGCGTTTCGTGAATTGGCCCAAAACAAACTCAAGACCATCCGTAAACAGAACGGCTTGATGATTTTCGGCACGCAGTCTCCGCGGGACGCGATTGCATCTTCGATCGGGTACACAATCATCGAGCAATGCCCGACAAAGATTTTCATGCCTAATTCGGCAGCCAGTGCCGCCGATTATATCGACGGGTTCGGGCTATCGCGCCGCGAATTCGAACTTATCAAGACAGAACTGACGGTGGAAAAACGGCAGTTCTTGATCAAGCAGGAACACAACTCCGTTGTGGCGGAACTGTCTCTGCATGGTTTCAACGACGAATTGACCATCCTTTCGGGTCGTACAGCAGCCGTGAACAGACTTGACGAGATTCGCGCAACTGTTGGCGACGATCCCGCCGACTGGATGCCTATCCTACTCAACAAACGGGATAATAGAGGAGAAGCCGCATGACGAAAATTTGGTCGAACAAATCTTCGATGAAGGCCACAGTCAACGCCTTACACTCTGTGAAAGTAGGCCTCGCCGCATCGATCGTTGCCCTTGGTCTTGCCACCGGCGCGCAAGCGCAGGGTATTCCGGTCATCGACGCGACTGCAATCGCGCGATGGGGTCAGCAACTCCAAGAGATGAAAAATCAGCTTGATCAGGCAAAGCAGATTTTTGATGAGGCACAGAAGCTAAATCAGTCCTTCGACATTTCGAAGCTCGAAGATCTCAAGACGATTTTGGAAGATCGCAATTTCCAACAGTATCTCCCGCAGGAATATGGTCAGTATGCCAGCGCTGTAGATGGTTTGCTGAAAGGCAATGTTGATGGCTTCGCGCAGCAGTATGACTATTACGAAAGCAAGGGCCAACAAAACGCCAACGACTTTTATCAAGCTGAACTGAAACGCAGAAAGGGCGAGACCTATAAGGACATGGCCGTTGGTGAAGTCGTTTACGACCAAGCCTCAAAGCGCCTCGAAGGTCTCAACCAGCTTCGCGATAAGATCAGCTCAACCTCAAGCCCACGCGAAGTAATGGAACTGCAGGCACGTATTCAGGCAGAAAGCGCGCTTCTTCAAAACGAGGTGTTGCGGATGCAGGGCGTTGCAATGATCCAAGAAGCTCGTAACCGCGTCGATGAGCAGCGCGTTGAGGAGCGCCGTGCAGAGCGGCGCGACCAAATGAAAGCTGCGATTGGAAATACGAACTGATGAACGCTGGCTACACGATAATGGCCGTCGCGCTTGCTGCATTCGTCACAGGATGCAGCAGCGAGACTGAAAAGCCGGCAGAAGCCGCGCCGAAGGCAGAAGTCTTCGACGTTCAGTATTATCTCAACAACGATCAAGCCAGACGGCAAATGCTCGTCCAGTGCCAGGATAACCCCGGCGCTCTTGAAGACACGCCGAACTGCGTAAATGCGACTGAAGCTGCCAAGCAGGTGCGTCGGCAGGAAATGCGCGACGCAATCAATAAGGGGTAAGGATGGCGATCGCATCGGAAATCGTCAGCAGTTTCGTTGAACCGCTGGAAACATTTATCCAAGAGGGTGCAGGCAACCTTGCTTCGGCATTGCAGGGACCACTCACTGTCGGTGCCACGCTGTACATCGTGATTTTCGGGATCATGATCCTGTTAGGCTACGTGCGCGCGCCGATTTCCGATTTTGTGATCAACGTTTTCAAAATCTCGATACTCGTAGCACTCGTGACGCAGGTTGATAATTACAACACTTACGTCACCGATTTGTTCTTCACCCAATTGCCGGATGGTCTAAGTCAGGCCATCGGCTCCGTTTCATCGAGCGGTGTAAGCACAGAGGAGATCAAAAGTGGGGCGGGTTTCGATGCGATCATAGATCGGGTCATTCTCATGGGAGAAGAAATTGCTTCCGAAGGAAGCTGGCGCGATGTCTATCCGTACATCGTGGCTGGTGTTTTTACCATTGCGGCGCTTATCGTCGCGATGATCCTCCTCGCCATTTACTTGTTTGCGAAAACGGCCGCCGCCTTGATCCTTGTTCTCGGGCCTCTGTTTATCGCAATGCTTCTATTCCGCGCCACACAGTCATTGTTCTCTTCATGGCTTTCAGCGGCCATTAACTTTGTCCTTCTGCAAGTCCTTACGATCGCTCTGCTGACGCTACTTGTCAGCCTTATCGAGTCGTACATCGGCGATGCTGAAGGGCAGGACGCTGGCACTCAAATTGTGATGGCATGGCGACTGACAGGTCTTTTCGCGCTCAGCCTTTATCTCGGTCTTCAACTGCCGGAAATTGCAGCGCGGGTTTCATCAGGTGGATTGGCCCTCGGGGGCGGTTTCGGTAGAGCCGCACTTGAAGCCCTCAAAAAAGTACCCGGCGCAGGGACGGCCGCCAAAGTTGGCGGAACAATTGCAAGAGCCGGCGGGAGATAAATAATGAAAAACAGAATTGCAAAGCTGGCTCTGCCAGCAATGGCCGTCTTTGTCCTGAGTGCCTGTACCACAATCGAGGAAAAGGGGCTGCCCAAATGCTCAGGCAGTGACAGGAGACCTTTGAATGCGGATCTGTGGGATTCCGCTACACCACCAACGAGCGGATCGGAAATTGGTTCCGCTTTGAAACCCTATTCTCCGGTCGAAACGAACAAGCCCGCATCCGTCGCGGCCATCGAAACGGCAACTGGTAGCGCAGCTTCCCAATGGAATGTTGCCGCCTCTGAAAAACCATGCGGTGAAGGAGCTTAAAGATGGTTGAGGCTCAAAACCTCAAGGAATATTTTGAGCGCTCGCGCCGTTGGGAGCAGGACGAACTTCGCTCTGCTTTACGGTCTAAGCGACTTGCATGGACTGTTGCTGCCGTTTCTATGGCAGGCACGATCGCCTCGGTATCTGCCGTGGCGGCTTTGGTCCCACTACAGAAAATCGAGCCGTTCATAATCCGGGTCGATACTGGAACCGGAATTACCGAAGCCGCATCGATGCTGAAAGATGCGCCTGCGACACTTTCCGATGCTCAAGCACGCTACTTCATTGCAAAGTATGTGACGGCTAGGGAAAGCTATTCAAGGGTCACGGTGCAGGACAACTATCGTGTGGTCAACACCATGTCCACAGGACCAGTCCAAGAGGGATATGCCCGCTGGATAAGCGCCAATAACCCACAATCCCCTCAAAAGCTTCTAGGACCCCAAGGAACTGTGCGGATTGAAATCCGCTCAGTTCAGCTAGTTCGGCAGGGTCTTGCAACAGTGAGATTCGTCCAGATCGCGGAATATCAGGGAACTGAACCGCGTACTCAGCACTACGTTGCGACCGTAGCCTACGAGGTTCTGCCTGAGGAACGGCTTACCTGGCAGCAACGCTTGATCAATCCCATCGCCTTCGCGGTAACAGAATACAGGACCGACCCGGAGGTCGTTGACCAATGAGAAGCTACGCCCGCACCTTGATATTAGCCTGCAGCATAACCCTCGCCGGGACCTGGGCTCACGCATTGGACATACCAAAGGCCGGAACGAATGATAGTCGCATTCGCTTCGTTGACTATTCAGCCAATGACGTTGTGAAAGTCATTGGTCGATATCGTGCCTCTACGCAGATCGAGTTCGACGCGACGGAAGAAATCGTACATGTCGCAACTGGTGACAGCGTTGGTTGGGAAGTCGCACCTGCTCACAATATTCTTTTCCTGAAGCCGCGTGAGAAAAACCCGCCTACAAACCTTCAGGTCGTGACCGTTCGCCAAAGCGGTGAGCGGCGCGTCTATCAGTTCGAGCTACGGGCCACAGAAGGCGATGTGACCGCCAACGACGCATATTTCCTAGTCCGATTCCGATATCCAACGGACGAGGCAAATGAGCGTCAGCGTCTTGCCGCGCTCCAAGCCGCCCAACATCGAGCCGCCGCCAATAAGCGAGCCGTCGATAGCACTCTGTCGTTGCACCAGAGCTACGGTGCAAGAAACTACCGCTATTCGGCTCAAGGCTCACGCGCGATCCAGCCGGATAGCATTTATGACGATGGCAAGGTCACTACGATGCGATTTGCCGGTAATCGTGAAATCCCCGCTATTTATATGGTTCAAAGTGACGGAAGCGAAACGCTTATTCCTTGGGATGCTCGTAAGAGCGGTGAACTCGTCGTTGTTCATGGGACAGCGAAGGAGTTCCGTCTAAGGCGCGGGGGCGACGTCATCTGCATTTTCAACGAAGGGTATGATCCTGTCGGCGTAAACCCCGGTACAGGCACCACCTCGCCGTCTGTTGAGCGCAGCGTACGGCCTGAACCGCGTGGAGCAAATCGATGAGCAACACCGACAATCAAAATCAGAATGAAGAAGCCTCGGTTGCTGGCGAACGCGGACCTGGCATTACGTCTGTCGCTGAAGAAAAAAGCGCCGCTGGTACGATTGGCCGTAGTGTAGTCGTCGGCCTTATCGTTCTGGCCGGTCTCGGTTTCCTTTATGCGACCTGGGATAGCGGCGACAAAAATGAGGAAGTGCGAGAAACCAAGACGCAGATTGGTCCGGGCGCTGTACCGTTTCAGCCTGCGGCTTTGCCACCGCCACCTGAGCCACCTCCAGCTCCCGTCCAGCAGCCTCAACCCGTCCAGCAGGTCCAACAGCCTGAGCCGCGTGACGAAATGCTTGATGCAAGCATCCGTTCGCCTGTCATCGCCTTTAGCAACAGTTCGTCACGTCGCGATAACGGACAAGGTGGCCAACAAGGGCAAGGACAAGGCGGACCGGGACAGGATTTCTCCGTTGACCTTCCCCCCGGCATTGGCGGCCTCCTCGGTGGCCAACAGGCTCAACAGCGTCAAGATCGCCTGCGCGACAAATTACAGCCTACAAACCTTGAAGGCGTAACGGCGTCGGTGCTTCCGGATCTTCACATGGTCGTTCCACAAGGTACGCAGATTCCTTGCGTGTTGCAGACGGCAATCTCCAGCGATCAACCCGGTATGGTGTCGTGCGTAATTCAGCGCGACGTCATGAGCGCAAGTGGCCAAGTCGTTCTTATGGAAAAAGGAACGACTGTCACTGGCGAATATAATGATGGCCTTCGCCGTGGCCAGAAGCGAATCTTTGTTCTGTGGAACCGCGCTCGTACACCTACTGGTGTAATTGTGAACATGGCTAGCCCCGGCGCTGATGGCCTCGGCCGCTCCGGATTCGATGGTAAGATCGATAATCATTTTTGGGAACGCTTCGGCGGAGCAATCCTAATGTCGATTGTGGGTGATGCCTCGAAGTATGCTTTCCAGCAACTGAATGATGGGACTGATTTCGAGACCAACGAAACCGAGAATGCATCTCGTGATGCAGCTTCGATCGCTCTCGAGAACTCGATCAACATTCCTCCAACCCTTTACAAAAATCAGGGTGAGCAAGTGTCGATCTTTGTGGCTCGTGACCTGTTCTTCGATAAGGTCTATCAGCTGCAAACCACTGAAACCCGCACTCAGATCCTCGATAGAACCGCCACAGGCAACATGCGTGCTAACGCACCTATCATGGCTACGAAATAAGGAATCCAGTGCGTGAGTGATGCGACGCCGCTTTTGACGTTCTTAGAGCCGATACAGCCTTTCCTTGATGAGGAAGGGCTGACGGAACTCTGTATCAACCGGCCTCATGAAATCTGGTGTGAAGGAAAAGACGGCTGGAAACGTCATGAGATTGCAGACCCGAAGTTGAGCTATCAAAGCTTAGCTTCCGGGTTTGCAAAACTCGCAGCTTCTTTCACCAAACAGAACATAGATGAGAAGCATCCAGTTCTTTCAACAACACTTCCAGGCGGTGAACGCTGCCAGATTGTCATTCCTCCTGCCGTCCCGTCCGGAACAGTTTCTATAACGATCAGAAAGCCGTCCGATGTATCGCTTAGCCTGTCGGACCTTGACGAGCGCGGGCTATTCGCCAAAGTCAGCACGCAGACTGGCAAGCTGAACGACACGGACGAGGAGCTTTTACGCTTAAAAGCCGCGCATCAATGGACGGAATTTTTTGACCTTGCTGTCCGCAGTCGAAAAAACATCATCATCAGCGGCGCCACCGGTAGCGGAAAGACAACTTTCTCGAAAAGTCTCATTCGATGCATTCCGGACAATGAGCGCATCATCACGATTGAAGACGCCTTAGAACTTGAAGTGCCTCCGCCAAACCATGTGAGGCTTATCTACTCAAAGGATGGTCAAGGGCAATCGAAGGCCGGACCGAAACAGCTTCTCGAAAGCTGCCTGCGTATGCGTCCAGATAGAATTCTCCTGCAAGAGCTGCGCGACGGCACAGCCTTTTTCTACCTCCGCAATGCTAATTCCGGTCACCCAGGTTCGATCACGACAGTTCACGCGGATTCGGCTGCGCTGGCATTCGAACAACTGACGCTTCTTGTGAAAGAGTCTGAAGGCGGTTCACAGATCGACCGCGACGACATTCGCGCCCTGCTGGTGATGCTCGTCGATATCGTGGTCCAGATCAAAAAATTTCCTGACGGCTCTCGTCGCATCACTGAAGTTTATTTCGACCCTGAAAAGCAGCTTGGACAGGGAATTTAACCAACGAGGATTTTAGATGCCAAACCAACTTCGATACGGCCTTTGGGCCGTAGCCGGGCTTCTCACAATCGCTTTGGTTTTCATCCTCTCATCGAACCTGGCTCTGGTATTTTTACGGTCGCATGATGGTGAACTTCATGTTCTGACCATCATCGATATGCTGACCTCTTCGAACGAACGGGAAAACGGAACCGCTCGACTTGCTCTCATCATAACTTGCGGCGCTGCTTTGTTCGGTGCGGGTGCTCTGTGGAAAGCAAGAGGTTCAAAAGCGCTTCATGGCACCGCTCGTTTTGCCACTGAGGCGGAAGTTCGAAAAGCAGGTTTGCGGGAAACGACAGGTATTATCGTCGGCAAGCTGAGGGGAAAATATCTCATCTTCGGCGGATCGGAGCATGTCATTGTCTACGCGCCTACGCGCGGCGGTAAAGGTGTCGGCGTCGTTATTCCAAACTTGTTGAATTGGGCGGATTCGGCAATTGTACTCGATATCAAGAAAGAGAATTGGCAGCTCACTGCCGGTTTCAGAAAACAGGCTGGGCAAGAGGTATATCTGTTTGATCCCTTCGACCCGGAAGGCAGAACTGCCCGCTATAATCCACTCGCATATGTGAAAAGGGACAACCCAACCGACCTCTATGATGACCTGCAACGGATCTCAGGGATGCTGTTTCCCATCGAAGGCCGCACTGTAGATCCGTTCTGGACCGAAAGCGCCCGCACCGCATTCATAGCGGTCGCCGGCTATATCGCTGAAACGCCTGAATTACCTTTCACGATCGGCGAGGTACTTCGCCAAATCGCAGCCGCGCCAGACATTTCCAAGCACTTCAAAGGCATATTGGAAAAGAGAAGTGAGGATCGGCCTCTATCCCAACAGTGCCGCACAGCGATGAACGATTTTCTGGCATCCTCGGAGAATACGCTGCAAAGCGTTAGAAAGTCGGTCAGTGCGAAGCTCGGCCTTTGGCTCAATGCCAGGATCGATGCAGCAACCAGCGCAAATGATTTCGATTTGCGGGAACTTAGGCGGCGGCCGATTTCGATCTACCTCGGTGTTACGCCTGACAATCTTGATCGCATGGCACCTCTGTTGAACCTATTTTTTCAGCAGGCCGTTGACCTCAACACTCGTGTTTTGCCTGAACAGGACAAAACACTGAAGCGCCAGCTCATGCTTATGATGGATGAGTTCCGGGCGCTCGGGAATGTCGAAATCATTGCCAAAGGTGTTTCGTATGTCGCCGGTTTCGGAATCCGCATTGTGACAATCGTTCAATCACCATCGCAAATCCGCGAAGTCTACGGTCCCGACGCAGCGCTTAACTACATGACGAACCATGGTGTGGAGGTCGTATTCACACCGAAGGAACACACCATAGCCACGGAATTAAGCGAGCGTTTCGGTTATGATACCGTCGCGGGACGATCCCGTTCGCGTGGCCTTGGCTTTTCTCGCTCGTCCAAGACCGAAACCACTTCGGACCAACGACGCGCTTTGATGCTCCCGCAAGAACTGGTGCTAACGCCATTCGAGGAAGAGTATCTTCTGAAAGGTGGCATCCCACCTGTGAAGGCCAATAAAATCCTCTACTGGAATGATCCTGTTTTCAAAAAGCGGCTCCTCCCTCCTCCCTCCTTGACCACAAAAAATCAGGTCAGCGATGCTCGGATCGACGTGTTGGAGCGGCAGGTTGAGACGCTGCGCAAAGCGCTTAATGAGCGAATTGCGCGAGAACCTACAATCGAAGAAATTACCGCGCCAGTGCAGGTAGCTGACGGCGAAGACGGCCTTATTTGGGAAATGCCAGACGGAACAGCTGTCGATCTGACATTCGAAGGTATCGATCTGAGCGACGATACCACCGTCAATCAGCAAAACGCAGAAACACGAGTAGGTGCCTTTTTCAGCGAGCTTTTGGATGGAAGGTCTGAAGGCCGCTCGATAGAATGAAAGGAATAATCCATGGCTGACGATGACAATAAAGCGCGTGATCTCGACGAGACACGCGAAAAGGTAGATGAAGCCGCCTCTCTCTTAGAGCCTGAAAACCCCGATTTGCTGGAAATTGCGCGCGATCCCGAACGCAGCATAGCGGCACCTGTACGGGGCGGCCAAGATCGAGGCGACACCGCGGGTGCTGGAACTTCTCTCCGTGACCAGTCAGAATCAAATCGCAAAACGGACTTTGTGAAATCAGACCGTCCGGCTGTCGAGGATGATTACCCCGACGAAATAAACCGCAAATACTACCGTAGGAAAGATTTCGCTGGCGACGATCACATTTATGCCGACGCAAAGGGGAGTCGTGAGCTTTTTCAAGTGAGCGGTGACAAGCTCAAGACCAAAAACGAAGACCCGCAGGCTGTCAAATTGATGCTGGACACAGCCGCGCATCGCGGGTGGACAGAAATCAAGGTCAAGGGAACAGAAGAATTCAGGCGTGAAGCATGGCTTGAAGGACAAGCCCGCGGAATAAACGTGACCGGCTACAAGCCGAACGAGATTGATTTGCAAGAGCTTAAAAAGCGTGAGCAGATGTTTCTCCGAAATGAAATAGCTCCTGAACTCGGACAACAATCACCAAACCCTGCCTCGTCCGCGAACGGCGCTGACGTTGAAAAAGCAAAGGAAGAGACAGAGGCGTTTGAACGCACACGCGCTGACCGTTCAAATCCAAGCTATAAGACCGGCATAGAAGGTACGGTTATCGAACAGGGCTCACGTCCCTACCGTGACGATCCCGAAAACGATCATTCCCCCTATGTCGTGCTTCGGGATGCCAATGGCCGCGAACACACCGCTTGGGGTGTCGGCCTTCCAGACGCCATGCTGAGGGCAGGTGCCAAGACAGGCGATCAGGTCCGTTTGCAAGAAGCCGGAATGGAGACAGTCACGAAGTCGGTCATCCGCACAGTTGATGGCCAACAGGTACGTGTCCAGCAACAAGTAGAGCGTCGGAGTTGGGATGCCGAAGTGACGAAGGAGCAAGAGCGCAGCGGCCAGGAGATGAACGAGCGCGAGCAACAGGAAGCACCGCTCGGCTCGGCAAGAGAGCAACGGATTAATGCAGCTGAAGCCAATGTAGCTCGATCCATCGTCGCAGGCGAAAACGCGCTTCACAGCGGACCGGCTCGCGATGCTGCCTTAGAGGATGGCAGGTTCGCCAATGAAGCACGAGCGAAAGAATATGCCGCGACTGGCCGCGGAGCCGGCGATGATCCTCAGTTACGCTCTGCCGTTGCTATGGAAGCATACGTTGAGCGTAAGCTGCGTGCCAAATTCCAGAATGATCCTGTCGCAGTTCAACGTGGACTAAGCACCGCGAGAAACAAGATTTCACAGGCTATTGCACGGGGTCAGGATTTCCCGAAGCCCCGCGTCGTAGAAACGCGAGAAGCTTCAAGAAGTGAAGAACGAGGGCGTGAAGTTCTGGGTGCGGAAGCAGAAAAGACCGGCAAGCAGATAGAACAGCGCGAGCAGGTTCAAGAGCAGACGAGGGACATGGAACGTGAATCCGCGCGACAGAATATCCGCGAACAAAACAGGGATAGATAGCTCAACACTTTGATTTAACTTGACTTTCCCCTGTGGAAATGGTAGTAATCGGTACTAATTGGAGGTTTGAACATGAATATTCATCAAAGCGTTCCAGACCGTTCGCCGGAAGCTATTGCACAGCGACGCCGTGCAGCTGATCAGGCTCGGGCGATGATTGCCAGACAGGGATACAAGCATAATCAGGTATGGGAAGATGCTACTGAAGCCTATGTGAATGGTGATATCTCAGACGTCGAGTACCGAGCAAAAGTCATCCGTTCGCCAAAGCAGGCTTGATCAATCTTATTGTAATCCAGCGGCCGCCTATATGGCGGCCATTTTTATGAGTTAGACATTTCATGAGTAATGATCCGTACTGCTATCCGAATCCGACAGGCAATCCAGATGGCGAGCGTGTTCTAAAAAATCGCTTTGGGATAACTTCTAACAAGGAATTGCGAGAAGAAGAATACAACGCAACGGGTGCTCGCATGATCCAGATTGAGATTGGCGACGGTCCCAAAGGCAAGTTTGACGCTGACCACCTCAAAGCCCTTCACCGCCATATATTCCAAGATGTTTATGAGTGGGCCGGTTACACGCGAGCTGAAACACCGATTGTTGACGGCGAACGTATGCCGCAGATTGGCTCGATCAGCAAAGGCGGGACGAACTTCCTCCCCGGCCAGAATATCGACATGGGCTTGGCCGACGCTTTCAAGGACTTAAGCGATCTCAGAACCCTCAAGGGCATTAGCGCAGACGAATTTTCAAAGCTGGCTGGAAAAGTTCTAGGCGATCTGAACTATGTTCACCCATTTCGAGAGGGAAATGGACGGACGCAGGAAACATTTATTGTCCAGCTCGGTCGCGAACTCGGCCACGAAGTGCAGTTAGATGTCGTGAGTAAGGCACGAATGATTGAAGGATCGAAAGAGGCCATCAGAGATGCCGACAGCAAAGCGCTCTCTCATGCTATCCTCGATTCCGTTGATCCCAACAGGCAGGGTGCTATTCGCTCAACTTTCGCGATGCTGAGAGAGTATGGCGAAGATCCGATGGAACACGATGTTCGCACAGCACTCCCAGGTGAGCGTGTCACTGGTAACCTAATCGATCATGACGAGCTAACAATAAAGGTTGCAGCCGAGAATTACATTGTCGTCGTGGACCGCCGGGACTTCCCTCAAAAAATCGAGGATGAAATGGAAGTCGATTTTGTCGCGACCCATGATTTCTCTGGTCATGACAAAGCGAGAACATATTTGGACGGTTCAAGGGAAAGCCTTCTTAGTGAGCCGGAATTGAGAAAAGCTGTCATTCTCGAAACGTACGTGACAGACAAGACAACCCGGCAATTCCCAAACGACAAAGATGCTGTTGATCAGGCCGTAAAGGTCGCTCGGGAAAAGATTGCAGGAATGATCGCCAACGGCATTGATATTCCCTCCCCTACCATACAGCGAGATCAAGACGTTGATCGCTCGGATATCAATCATTCGCCACCTGAAGATGATCGCCCAAAAGACTACGGACGCGAGCGCTAGAGCGCGTTAAGTCATGCAGGATCACGAAATAAAAATCATCGCAGTTGCGATCATCATCGCAGCAGGAATCTTGTTGCGGCGGCTTCTGAAACCCAAAGCGCGCATCCTGAGACATAAAAGAAAGCAGGAGCAAGCGCGCCGTGTCCTGGAAAAGATCAACACTATTCCTTTGATGCCACAACGTCTCGCCTACCTGCGCAAGATCGATCCTCTGACCTTCGAAGAACTATTACTCGAAGGCTTTGAGAGGCGCGGGCATAGAGTTGTTCGAAACACACACTACAGTGGTGATGGCGGGATTGATGGCTCGGTTCAGATAGATGGGGAAACACATCTCCTGCAAGCTAAGAGATATGCCAAGCACATCAACCGCCAGCACATTGCAGATTTCAGCGCTTTGATCGCCGCACGCAACTGCAAAGGTATTTTCATTCACACTGGCAGAACGGGCGCAGGCGCGAAAGACCTCGTCTTACAGGACCATCGTTTAACGATTTTGAGCGGCCAAAAACTTTTGAATTTCCTGAACTCAGAGACTTTTATAAAAGATTAGACAATTCCAGCGCTCACGAGGTGGTTTCATCGCGACCATGGCGGATCACGCCGCGCTTAGTGTCATCCGGAAGCCCAGCGCATGGATGATTTTGTGCATCGTTTCATAGCGAAGCTTTGACCCGGGTTTCAGGGCTTTGTAGAGGCTTTCGCGGCCAAGCCCGGAAGTTTCTGCGATCTGCGCCATGCCTCGAGCCTTAGCGACATGACCCAGCGCCGAAATGAAAACATCTGGGTTTTCATCCTCCATGGCTGCGGCCAAGAACTCCAGCATGTCTTCTTCATCGTGCAGGTACTCTGAAGCGTCGAATTTTTTGAACTGCGTCATAATCATTCCTTTCCGACGGTACGGGCCATTTCTATGGCTTTTTCTATGTCACGCTTTTGACTGGACTTGTCCCCGCCGATCAGCAGAAAATAAACGGTCTCACCCTTGCGCGTGTAATAGAGCCGATATCCCGGCCCGTAATGAATGCGCATTTCGGATACGCCCTCGCCTACCGGCTTGGAATCTCCGAAGTTTCCATGCTCTGCCGCAATAATGCGTGCAGCGATGCGAACCCTACCCTTTTTATCTTTCAGGGACTGCAACCAGCTATCGAACTGCGACGATATCTCAAAAGTGTTCATGGCTATTTGTATCCAATTGGATACACCAATACAAGCACAAAGTTTGCGTTTGATCGGGAGTTAGCAAAATCAGCTATAACGCATCACCGGGATCGACCTCCACCCCGCTCCGGTCCCGTATCACCTCTATCGCCAACTCTCGGTTCTAATTGAACATTTCTGTCCTGTTCCACCGACTTGCCCTGCGCATGCTCTCGAATCTGCTTTGCAAGGAGAGTGAGATAAATATCGCGCTGAAACCTTGGCTCAGGAAGCGACTGCGCAAAAGCCTCGACCTTTACCGCCAGCTGCCGGTCTGCGGAACTGGTGCTGGTCGCAAGCTCGCGGGCTGCGGCCCTGTAAACAGCTTTGACGCCTATGTTTTTCGCCTTCGCAGCGTCTTCCCAAGGGCGTTCACGCGCTCCCTGCCCCTCTCTGCGAGCCGCTCCAGAAGTCCGTGCAGTTCCTTTGACAAGCTCCTCGTAAGCTTGCTCCATCGAGCGCTTCTCATTGCGTGGCGTTAGACCACGCGCACGCATCTGTCGAAACTCCTGACGTTCCGATTTCATGCTGCGACCGCGTGAATAACGAGGCGTAGCCTCAGCATCGATTCCTCGATGCCGTAATGCTTCCGCAAACTGTTCCCGGTACTTTGAGAGAACGGCCTTACCGGGGTTGAACGCTCGCCCGTTATGTTGGCGACCCCGTACCGTCACATGAGCATGCGGATGGTTGGTATCGTCATGGAATGCGACCATAACATCGACGCGAGGCCGGATTTCCTTATCCACGAAATCACGGACCGCATCGCGGAACTGCGACCTGTCCACGCCGGGGGGCATGGAAAGAACCATATTCACCGAAAGCGACGTTTTGCGGACCTGATGCTGGCCTTTGTAAATGACCTCATCATCTGCCCAATCTCCATGTAGATCGCGAACCGCCTCTTTGCCCTTAATCGGGCCATAATCGGTTTCAGCTTCGACCTTCCCGTTTCTGGTAATGTAATCCATGTGCTGTTTCAGATGGTCGCCGTCCTTGGTGCGGCCCGAAATCTTCACCATCACTTCCGGTGCTTTTGATACGACGCGGGCAAGCTTGGCTTTCGCATCAGGGCTTTTTTTCAACGCCGCCATAAGCTGCGGGAACTGATCCTGATACGTCCGCATCTGCCCATTGCGAAGCCAAGCTGCGGAGACACCTACCCCTTTATAGAAGTCGTCATAAAGCGCTCGAACCTTGGGATCATTCTTCATTGCCGGAACCTTCCCAGGAACGAACGTTCCCTCTCGCCATCAGGTGCAAAGCCGTGATTGCTTTTGAAACTTCATCGCGAGCCGCATCGACTGCCTTTGCATCAACCGAGAATGAGCCGCCTTCCCTTCGAGCCTCATTAACTGCGCGGGTGATCTGGTTGAGGTTGACGCCAACCTTTCGAACCTGATTGACCAGTGCACGTATTTCATGAAGCTCGCCCACGGAAAACTGTGCGCCCGATCCTAACCGGACACGCACCACAGAACGCAGCCATTGCGAAGGCTTCATGCTTCTCTCTGCTGCTGCCTTCCTTACTGCTGAAACCTCGTTCTCAGACAGTCTGACCGAAAGATGCACTGCCCTCCCATGAGGGTCAGGCAGCGACGGAGCCTTGCCGTCGCCTTGACCGTCAACCGCCATCGAAACCAGACGACGAAGCAGAGCGGACTTACCGCCATGCGCCTTTGCCAACGCTGAAAAGCGTTCTGCAATGTCGTCATCAACGTGGGTGCCAAGAAGTTTCATAATCGCATCTTTAAAGAATTCAGTCGCGTCGGCTATCCTGCACTAGAATACGAGATAATGTAATAGTTTGCTTGAGCAAACACAAGCGGGTGCGGGATTTGCTCAAGAGAGATAACGCCTCGCTTCGCGAGTCCATTTGATTGAGGGCTACGCCCGAAAAGGGGCAAGGCGCTCACCAAGGGTTAACCCACAGGGCCGCTTGGATCGGTCCCTACATGACAGTCTCATCCAAGCAAGGGACGCTGCGCTTCTGCCCTTGCTTGGCCTCCCCTGCCCTGTTGATCGGGACCTGCGCGGCTCCGAGGGTTAACCACAAAGCAAGGCGCAAAAGAAAACCCGGCACAAAGGCCGGGTTTTCGAAACACGCAGAAGCTTGAAATCAAGTGTAGATCGTTATGCGATCTTCTGGCTGGAGCCGGAATAGCAGGCTGTCATACTTGACCATGATAACAGGCGCGATAAGTCCCATGGTGAGACCAATGGCGATTGCACCACCAAACATGCCAAACCCGAAATCGCTTCCTCTGTAGGCATTGGCGTACCAGAGTAATGCAGGCATCAGCACAACGCCGCCAACCCAACCCGCTACTGTTGTAAATCCGCAAACGATGGTTACAGGTCCGCGAGCAAACGTAAGCAGCTTCCATGCTGCCATGCGAAGCGACCAAAGGATAAAACGCGCTGACAACATGAAGGTGCGTTTAATGCCGTTGAACACCTGACCCATAACCATCACTCCTTTAATCCACGCGGATTATCTCAAATATCTCCAAGTCGCTTAGAGCGACTTCCTTGATTGTTGAACCGTTATCGAAAGAAACAGTCCCGAATTTAGAACCCTGCTCGGCTGGCTTATCTAGCAACAGCCTTCCAAAACTATCCCCTACTTTAACGACAACGGCGTGTGCTACGCTACCCCTTAACCTCGGGGATGAATTCTCTTGTGACTGATCGCGCTTCACTGGTTGCTGTTCAGTGATCGCCGCAGATTGGGCCTCGCCGACCTCAACCTTGTCTTCCGCAATGTCGGTCGATAGTGAAGTTAAGGGCGAGCTACTTTCGCTCTTGAGCGATTTCGCAAATTCGATTGCCTCTCGTTGCGTGATAGTTTCTCGTGAGGCAACATACGCCTCCGTAGCATCGGCATTAAGCCCATAGGCTTTATGAAGCTCATAAGCCGCACGAATACCAAAGCTTTCAGAGCGCTCTTGGATGGCAGGTGCCATGTCGAAGAAATCGACATACAGGGAAACCCAGGCACGAGGTTTGCCAAGCCCCGCCGCTATCACGGCAGGCTTCACGCCCTTAGCCAGTTCGTTACTTACAAAAAGCGCTATGTCATGGTGCGACAACGCTTCGCGTTGGATATTCTCAACCATCTGGTCATAGCCGTCGCTACCTTCGACCCTAATTATGACCGGTATCGTCTTACGTTTTGCAAGCAATGAAGCACGATAGCGACGCGCACCCATGACGATGACATGCTTACCATGTTTGTTTTTTGGGCGGACAACGATTGCTTGAAGCACTCCACGCTTCGATATCGAATCCGCAAGCTCCTGTAAGGCATCGGCATCAAAAGAGCGGCGAGGCTGATCGGGGTCTTCAATCACCATGTCCAGCGCAATTTCTTTGTGTCCTGCGGCTGGCTCCTTGTCCTGATCCTTTTTTGTGTCGAGTGCGGTCAAAGTATCAAAACCGGAGAAGTCGAGACCTTCAAATGTGTTCTTGCTGCTCATGCCCAAATCCGCCCTTCAATCTTTTCCATCAACTCACGCATCTCTCGTCCTGCTGCGCGAGCCGCTGTTTTTGTGTCTTTCCAAACCGGCTGTTTGCTTGCCGCCGTATCGGCATAACCTTGTCTTTGATGCAGAACCGCGTCGAATAGGAAACGAGCACCAAACTTGTCGATGAGGTCTTTCAGTAGGTCTTTCTGCGCTGGCTGGTTGGCGACATACTCGTTTGGCAAAATGCCAAGAAATTCGAGGTCTGGATTGAACTGCTTCTTTGCACCAACAATACTCTGTAGAACACTTTCGATACCTTGCAGCGAGTAGCCTTGAAGCTTGATCGGCGCGATAACGTGTGTAGCAAACAATAGTGGTCCGATTGACAATGCGTTAGCAGCCGGAGGGGTATCGATAACGCAGATATCGTAACCATCCCGCGCCCCAAGGATGTTTTCTCTCAACTGAGGAATCCCAAGCTTAGGGTCCGTGGCATAGTCTTTTAGTTTTTCGTCGGCTGCTATTGTCGTGATCCCCGGCGCATCCATGCCGGGAATGTCGACCGGACCAGCACATAAATCGGTACTGGTGATCGAAAGCAGATTGTCTTGAATAGTGCGTGAAGCGTTACGCTGCTCGTCCAGCTCGACAAGCAGCACACGCTTTTTTTCCGCAAAGAACCACGCAGAGTGGCAAGCGAGCGTCGTTTTTCCAACGCCTCCCTTACGATTGGTGAATTCTAGGATTTTCATTGATACCTTCCTAAACCTTACGGCTCATAAATTCGGCGCGGCGAAATCTCTATTTCTGAATAGCTGATCACTGATCAAAATGGAATCGTCTGCTCACTCGAAATGCAAAAAGTTTGCTCAAGCAAACTTTTCATTTCACTACTGGCGAAGACCGTCGCAGTCGGACGCGGAAGCCATCAAGGGGGGTTCCATGTATGCGGATGCCGTTTTCGGGCGCATCATTTCCGCCGTCATAGATAGGGTCGAGAACAGGAATAACGGTGGTGACGAGTTCGCTGACCATGGACGCTGAACGAGTGGAATCGATGATCTTACCGGCTTCGTTCACTTCAAACAGAACGACTTTGCCCGCGATAATCATGTCGCGGTCCTTGCTTTCCACAAAGGCATGAATGCCATTCATCGCAGCGTTTTTATCCGAGACAATCCGAAAGCCATCGGCATATTCACCAGTAACGGTGAAAAGGCATTCCAGCTTTTGATTGACTTCGATTTCTAATTTATCAGATGCCATTGTGACGGCTTCGATGGTGGACACTTTTGGATCGATCAAAAAAGCGGTGATGGTCGCATTCGCATTTGCCACATTAAACATCGCTGTCTCCAGTTTGAGAATTTCTTGATACCAGCCGGACCAAAACAAGTCAGGCGAATGGGAGCTAGACGCCCTCATTGTTTCGGCCCGGCTGAGGGGCTGGAGCATGACAAGATGCTCCAGTGTAAGACTTATTCAGCTGCGATTGCGAAACTGTCATCTGTTGGTTGGACCGCCTCTGGCACGTCTTCGTCATCGAGTTCCGGCGTGGTCAAGCATTCTGGCATGTACGCAAGCCCCATAATCTCGGCTTCTGCACGATGTACTGCCTCATGTTTTGGCAGCTTTTGCATCGCTGTAATGCGATCCTCTGCTATGCCTTGATCGCGCATGATATGTCCCATGGCCTTCTTCGAAATGCGATCCAAGAAATCAACATTCGGCGTCCACCATACAGACATATTGAAGTCCATCGCTCTAGCAATTTCATCTGACTGGATGATGCGGCCATCTTTGCGAATGTCATGACGATAGCGGATTGCGTTCGTATTCGCCGCTGAAACCGTCGCTAAAAGATTGAGTAGGACAGGGGTTTCCTGTTCAAGCAACCAGTCCCACAACAAGCCGGGTTCATGTGGCAGACCTATCTTGACCGTTTCCAGATGCTGCGCCCACTCAACATAAGCGCGGTGGCTGGATGGATTTTGAATAGCGCCGTCTAAAGCTTTATACTCGCCACGAACCTCTACAGCACTGGAAATCGACGGTGAGCCGTAATAGTTCGGGTAGAATGCCCGCACTAACAATGGCTGCAAAAGTGCCGCTAGCGCGACAGTCGGTTGGCGTGTCATTTCCACGCGCAAAGCTGCCGTTCGAATGGCTGTCAATTCTTCTACCAAAGCTGCGGAAAGGGTGCCTGTATCGCTACTTTCCTCATGCTTCTGTTGCTTTGCTTCGGTGTTGTCGGCGCTAATGCCTTCTTCGCCTCGTAGTTCAAGAATGGTCGCCCAATCATCCCGACGCACCCAACCTTTGGTGATCCGTGGTTCACCATTATAATCGAGGCTGACCAAGCAACCGGCGAGGGCGACTTCTTGTGGGTCGTAAGTATGAAGACTTGCCCTTATTTCCTCCTGTCGAGCCTCAATCGCGTCTACCCGTTCGGCTGCCTTGGATAGCTCATCTTCCGTTCCGGCCTCTGCGTTTAGCAATTCCGCCAACTCGTCATATTCTTTCGAAAGGCGATCATTCTCCTGCGAAATCTCTTCGCTAGGTTGGTTGTGTCGCGAGTGTATGCGCTCAAAGTCTGCCCTGATGTGAGCATTGCCCTCCAAGTCCGGTTCAGCCCAAAGCCAACCTTCTGCCTTGCACTGCTCTGCAAGTGATGCGAGCTTTTCTGTTGCCAAACGCACCAACAGAACGCGGTCGGACAAGAAGCTTTCATCGTCGTCGGAAAACAGGTCCGTGACCACGTTCCCACCTGCGTCTTTGTAGGCCGCTAGGGTCACAAAACGCGCTAGTTTGTGATCGCCGCGCACCTGTTCCTTTGACAAGGCTTCACGCAAAGCATGTGGCTGGCGCTGCCATGAATATTCTGAACCAAACCATGCGCTATTTTGCGCTTCGTGATCGTCGGACAATGCAAGCGCTTCGGCCTGTTGCATCGTAATTTCATCGGTTCTCATCACTTCAAGGATGCGCGGCGATAGGTGAGCGAGCTTCAACCGGCGACGGACAGTCATATGAGACATGCCGAAACGGTCGCCAATGGCTTCCGGCGTCAAACCGTCATCATTGAGCTTGCGGAAAGCCTCGATTTCATCAACAGGGTGCATGCGCTCACGCTGCATGTTCTCGGCCAGAGAAATTTCTGTGTCGCTCTGCTCATTCAGAACGTTGCAAGCGATTTTGGCATCGTTTTCCAAGCGACCTTCTTTTGCAAGAAGCCGTAGGGCGGCGAGGCGGCGGCTACCAGCGACAACCTCGAACTTTCCGCGTGATCCCTTGCGGACAGTCAAATTCTGAATAAGGCCATGCGCCTCGATGCTGTCTGCCAGTTCACTAATCCCGACTTGGGAATTAGTGCGCCGCACGTTCTCTGCGCTTGGCACGAGTTTGGACAGGGCAATGTTTTCAATGTTGGTAACAGTCATGGCAAAAACTCCCTTTTCGCCTGTGGGCGAGGCCACCGCCGTTTGCTTCGGTGAATGTCCTCATGACATTCACCGGAGCGAAGGGAGGGGGGCGAAGACCCCCGAGTGTCCGCGTTGAGGAACGCTCAAGGGGTTGGCGCACAAGAAAATCGGAAGGTTCGGCGCGCAGCGCTGAAAGCCGATTTTCGCAGGGCGGGCCGTAGGCCGGACCAACGCGCATCGCGCTTGCCCCTTGAACGGCTCCGAGCGGGGGCGCTTGGGCGAAACTGAAATGGAAAGAGGGGAGGCGGGCCTGCTGCCCGCCTGCTTTGTGAATGTGCGCGCCTGCGCGCTCCTTCTGATATAATTCGATCCTGCCTGCGATATTGAAACTGTGCGCGGATCTCGCGTGAGGGATCGTTACCCGAATGGGCCGAAACCGCTTGCGGGTTCGGGGCGCGCAGCGACTAGAGCCCGGCCCGAAGGGACACGCCATCGAGCTTGATTATGGATGTTTCTTCCGCTCACTCTTTCCCGCTCTTGTCAGCAATATATCTGGCAACCCTGAACACATGCTCGATGGCGTCGGCCAGATCGGCTGCTGCCTGACGCAACTCGGGGTCTGTCGAATTGTCTGAAGCAATTTCAGAGAAACCCTGCCTGAGCTTTTCGCAGGGATCAGCGATCGTATGAACGTCTCTCAATAAATCTGGCACCGATGCCATCATCGTACCTCGCAAGTATTTTGCGCTCGTTCTATGGTATCACTCATTAAGATGAAGCTCATCGAACATGCGCAGTTTTAATGACTGCAAGATTGGCTGCTATGGACAGGTTATGAAACAGCCAAGGGATGCCGAAGCTAGCAAACTCAAACGTGACCAGATCACTTACATTGGGCCGGTTCCTGATCCGGTCAACACGGCGCTGGATGATCTTCCACAATACATCACGCTTGGTTGCTTTTGTTCTTCGTGTGAGCGCGAAACGTGGATCGACCGGGAGGCAGTCCGCAAGAAATGGGGAAACGCCTTTCTCGCTTCACTGCAAGCAAGATTACGTTGTCGAGCCTGTGGCAACCGCCTCGGAAATCGATGGATCATGGGTCAGTTGCCTCGTTAGGCCCAACTGCAGATTTGCACATTGCTAACGGCGTGATTGTTGTGAATCGTGCAGGGATGACAAGCGATGCAAAATCACTTTCCGATATCAAGATGAAGCCCTCAACCGTATTCATGCTTAACCAGCATGGTTATGAAACGGTAGAGGACATGGCTCACCTGCCGAGCGTTCAAATTCTGCGTCTTCCCTGCATGGGGGGTAGCGATTGGCGCAAGCTCGCGGCTGCTTTAGGCCGCGAACCGTTTTCTGAACTGGCTCGACGTAAAAAATCATAGCGGTGTTTTCCACAAGACTTCGGCCGTCACTTCGGCGCAATTTGGATAAGCGCGTTCTGGCCTTCGTCTGCTTCGCCAGCGCTTAGCGCAGGCTCCGGCCCTGTGGGCTGGAAAAGCGAACCAAGCACGGAGCGCTCGTAGACCGATAGGCTGGATTTTAGCCATCAGATCAATAATATTTGAATATCAGCATAGTATATGGCTCATATGAGCAACTTCGGCCTTATAGTGATAGCATCATCTACTGCGGCTTTTCTAGCCATGGGCGGATATACGTTGCTGCCGCGTGAACTGTGGGATCCGGCATGCAATATCAAAGGTAACATCAGTATCAGTTCTGGGATCCGGATTTTTCATGTTCCCGGACAGTACGACTACGATTCCACCCGCATCAGAACAGACTACGGCGAGCGCTGGTTCTGTTCAGAAGCCGACGCCCGGAATGCTGGTTGGAGAAAGGCAGGCAGATGAATTCTACCGGAAGTCGCCTTTTGGCCCATTGCGGACGTTCCTTAGGCATTCCCCAGAAGTCTGAAATGGGGGTAGAATGCGGGCAGTTTGCTCCTCACGCATTCGCGTGACATCGACCTGCTTTTCGAGGCTATCTCACAGCGCTTTTTCAAAGCGCATCAAGCTCGGCGCCAGCCTTGCCGGCCTCGAACGCCTTCTTCCCCTCTTGCTGGACGTAAATGAGGCGCCAGAATGTGCTCTTGTGATTTGAATTAGCCGAAAGCTCGACTGTGGTGGCATCTGATTTGTAAGTCCGAAACCAATTGGCCTCGTTCTGGCTAAGGGAGTACGCAAAATTTTCCGCCCTACCATAGAAGGTATCGCTGGGCCGACGTTCGTACACCCCAGTCTCGGTATAATTCTTTGCCAGAGAAGCAGCGAGTTGATTGTAACGGTCTATGATGCGGGATCCATACTGGTCATTGACGAACTCTTCCCCTAGAACCACGACACGCCAGAGGCGATCGTCATGCCCGAACGACAGCATCACAAACTTCATGTCAGCCAGCGCCTTGGGCAAAGAAGTCGCGACGTAAGTTTTGCCGAACGTCGCGCTCTCCGCAGGACGCAGTACAACACCGAGTTTTTCGATTTCGGAAGCACTGACCATCCATTTGAGGCCAAAAGGGGCGGAAGCTTCCTGAGCGAGAACCGGCTGAATCAGCGTCATTAGAAGGAGAGCAAGAAAGGCCAATGTTTTCTTCATAGCGCGTCACCGTCCTCCACTGTTTCCTGGCCCATGGGAGTTGCGGACCGCCCCTCAGATAGCCGGTTCCAAGTAAAACCATACCGTTCAGACAGCAGCGCCAATTGAAGCTGGGAAATACTCAATTCTGCTGTCGCAGCATTTGCTAAGGCGATTGCTTGGACTAACCCACCGGTGTACCGACTGGCCTCAGCGCTTAAGCGGTCACGCTCGCTCGTGGCTGCGGCTAGGTCTGCCCCGATAGCAGCAATCCTTCTTTCGTCCGGCTGATGGAGCTCGCCATTCAAATTATAGTTCAGGTCGATCCGCCGCAGGAAGCTGAGGCGCTTCTGTTCTAGCATGGCAGCGGTCACCTTCAGCGTTTCAATGCGAACATCGATGAGGCTGCTGATCGCACCGCCGTCGTAGCGAGCCTTTTGCGCTTCTGCAGTAGATATCTCGTTTGCAATATTAACGAGGTCTCGGTCCAGATCTTCAGTGCTAGGATCACTACCAGCGTAGCTGATGAAAGCCAGGCCGCCACCTAGCAAAATTAGGCAAGCAACTGCAGTTGCAATGATGGTTTTCATGAAAGCCCCCTCCCATATAAATGCTTTATTATCTGGCCGCATAAAGAGACGCAAGCGCGACCTACCACTCAACTTAACTGTTGCATGAAAAGTGAAAGCGGACAGCAAGCTTCCGGGATTTCTGGCATGTGCGTCAACGACTTAAATAGAGGCGAGAGGCGAAATTGATCGAAGCGTGCCGCTACGTCTGCTCCTGGCGCGAAGCGGACCATTTGGGTGGCGCTATGCATGCACGCTTTCAATGTGGTAATCCGAGTTTAGGTTAAGTTGTAGACGGAGACTGAATTGCCGAAGTTGAATAGTGTTCAGCCGCCGAAAGATGAACGGCCGATGGGCGAAGCCACTTTCAACTATGCAAGCTATGATGGGCGGTTTGTAATCGGCGCAGCGTCTTGGGCGTTTGAGACTCGCTGGAGCAGTGCAGGTCAAGGGTCAGCCCATCTTTACAACGATCCAGCAGGTATTGAAGGGGTAGCAATAGCAGAAGACGTTGCAACTATCGGTCAGGTGACACCAAAAGTGGTTGCTGCCGCTGACTTCACCTCCCGCACCCGGACGCCCCGCGTTGGGCAGATCGCTCTACTTCGAAACACTTCAGGTTTTTTCGCAGCAGTCGAACTCCTTGAGGTCGGTCATTCAAGTTTGCCATCTGGCAACGTCATACGCCTGCGCTTTGCAATTCAAACGGATCGCTCAAGCGACTTCTCGCCCTTCGCGTCCGCATTCGATGACCGACAGGCGCTGATTGGTCAATTGCTTGCCGCCGCCACGGACGCTGAACGCGCAATACATGCAGTGCCGATCGGCCAGGGCATAGGGAGCAGCGACTTCATTGGAATTGGCCATAATCAACCGCCCGACGAGTTCGCCATTACAGAGGACGACCGCACCAAGACCCTAGCAGCGATAGCCACCATCCGGCAGGAGTCAGCTACCGGTTCGCCATCTACCAGCAGACTGCGAGCTGCCGGGCAGACGATCGCGCGGGTGGCCGGCATGGTCGCCAAGTGGATCGGTGCCAAGGCTGACATCGCTACCGAGGAATTTGCGAAGACGGTAGGCAAGACCGCAGCAATCGCCGCCATCCCGGCATGGTTGATGGTGCAAACTACGCTCACTGCGCTGATGGACATCCTTGCAAAAGCCATAGGTTAGCGCAGCGATGACTTCCATTGGCGCAATCCAGACGTCATTCACATGTATACTCCCTAAGGTCGGAATGAAACGGATGAGAAAATCCGCTTCAAAAACGATTCATTTTTAGCTTCCTTATCAGCGCTTGCTGGGTCAGATCCCTCGACCTCTTCATCAACTACGAGCGCGTGAGCTTCGATAACCTGCGCCGGGACGGTTATGTATGTCGTCTTTATTTCATCAGCTTTTACAGCGACTGTGATCTCGCCGCCTGCTCTTACCAGATCGACAGCTTTAAGCGCCGCGGCCTGTTCGTCGTCTGCCTCGATGAGAACGGTTTGCGTAACGAGAAAAAACGGCATGACTTTTCCGGCTTCACTTTCATTGAGAATTTTCCGTCGTCGGAAGATTACGATTGAGGCATCGGTAAACCGTCGCACGCCCGATACCGAAAATATCCATCAAATCACTGATGGAGTATTCTCCGCTATCATATAGTCGGCGGAGATCCTTTTCGCGCTTGGCGTTCAGTTTCGGAGCACGACCTTTCAACTTGCCCTTTGCGCGAGCAACGGCAAGTCCCTCTCTAGTACGCATCCGGATTAGATCAGACTCGAACTCAGCGAATGTTGCCAGAATATTGAAAAACAGCCGTCCCATCGGGTCGGCTGGATCGTGGATCGAAGATCCAATCTGAAGCTTCACTCCGCGCCTCGATAAATCGTCACATATCGAGCGAGCGTCTGGAACGGAGCGGGCCAGCCTGTCGAGCTTCGGAACGACTAGGGTATCATGCTCTCGCACCGCTGCAAGGGCCTGATCCAGACCTGGGCGATTGCGGTTCGTGCCGCTATAGCCGTGGTCAGTATAGATGCGGTCAGGTTCTACACCGAGTTTGTGAAGTGCTGTGATCTGAGAAGCGAGGTCCTGCTTGTCAGTCGAACAGCGAGCATATCCGATAAGGGTTCCTGTCATCCTCACGGTGTATCATATAACGCCCGTTAAGCGAGAATTAATTCGGACCAGTCTTGTGAGAATTTCGAAGTGCCGATAACTGGCCTCTGGCTATACAACTGACACCTTCATTAAAATGTCCGGATAAGGATCGTTTGCGGACACTTAACAGAAGAGCAATGCGACGTCGTGATTGAGATGTTTTCCTCGCGCTGCTTTCGTAAAATGGTGGGCCCGTCATGTGGCTAGCACTGCTGAGCGGATCAGGTTCAGGTTTAAGCGCGACTATAGTTCATGGCGTGATTTTGATACTTTGGTGCAATCCTGAAAGCAGAATCAGCTAAGTGGTAATAAATTTTTTCTTGTCTCCTGAACATTGGAAATAGGGAGACGGAGCCGTTGCCTAGACCTTTGCAGTCGAGCGACGGCTCTCTCTCTTTGAACAGGACATTCGCGAGGGGTAACATTTGATCACGTGGTGGGTTGTTGTTTTTGACTTTGCTAAAATTGTTGTTCAGGCAGGGTTGGCTCTTTTAGTCGCTTGGTCCGCTGTTAAGTGGGCTCTAGGTCGATACAAAAAGGAAAAGCATTGGGAGAAGAAGCTCGCGGCTTATTCAGACGTCTTAGCGGCTACCGGCACTATGAACCAGATAATCAACGAGTGGATAAGGGAGGAGGCACTAGATGGGAGTTCTGCGACTGATGACAAGGGAACGCGTTACAGAGTCTTGATGCGAAAGCTTGAAGAAACAATACCTGTCGCAGCTTTCATCTTACCGCCAGAAGCTGCGGCTCTTCTAGCAAAGTTACAGACTGACCTTCACGAATCATCAAATATTGACCGATCTTGGATGTCCACTTTGCAGCAGGAATGGTCAATCCTCGAACGAACCCGCACTCAGCTCATGAAACTTGGAAAAGCTGATCTAGGCCTCAAATGAAACTTCGCAGGTGGGGCTGCGGCCCCACTACTCGCTCTTGTCATACCAGTTGAAGCATTTTGATAGAAGATGAAACGGCAGACCGACAACATATGTCAAAGCACTTAGGATCAAAGAGTAATTCAGGTGGCGTTTGATCTTTTTGGCCTCAAGGTAGTCGTTTTTATCGAGAGCTTCGTAAAATTCAGCGCGACTGTCTGCGACCATTTGGCCGTAAACGCGCTCAAATACTGACTTTGGTAAAACCGCTTGCAAGATTCCTATTGCGCGATGACCCGGCGGGCGCTCAATTTTATATTCTTTTTCGACGACAGTTCGGGACCCCTTGATGACTGACGCTAGCGTCTTTGCCACCTGCCGGTTCTGTGCTTCGCTGAGCCACATTATTCCGTACACTGTTTGCTTAACAAAGCTCTTTGGGCGGAAATGGTCAACAGAGTTGTGTCCCATAAAGTTTGAGTTGAACTGATGGGAGAAAAATTTAGGTTGCATGTCGGCATCTAGAGAAAGCGCTTGGCGTTCACCAGAGCCACTATCGTCATTTGAACTCTTGTCGGAATTCATACTGCATATCCTTCGCTCAATGTCATAAACTCCTTCCGCAATTCAGAGGCGCGCTCAAACACACGCTGACCTTTTCCTGTGATCCAGTAGCGCCTTCTAGGAAGGCCTGGCATTGATGGCTCCTTTTCAGCTTCGGATTTCACCCAATCTTTCTCCTCCATGCGGCTCAGATACACATAGATTGTGCCGCGCTTCAGCCTCTCCGACTCCTTCACCATTTCCAGACCGTAGAGGCGGTTACCTGTCATCAGCAACCGCAAGATTTCCATCTCCAGTTCCGTAGCTCCAAACATAATCAATCCAATCAAACGGGAATGTATGAGTCTTACATAAGATAAGAGTTGAGTCTTACAAGGGGTAGGAATTAAAAATCGTTAAGGGTCACACGGTCGTCAACTTAACCAAACGATAACTACAGTGAACACGAGGTCACAGACTTAACCTCCACTTTAGATTGTCCTCGTAGTTTTAAGACGAAGCTGGGGGCTAAAATGAAAAATTATACGAAACGTCTGATAGCGGTTGCTGCAATCACCTTGTTTTCTGCTAATGCCGCCTTTGGACAATGGAAGTTCGAAACTGTTGAAGATGACTTTGCTGACCATGAAACCCGGTACGGGTACATTGAGCAGGGGACGTCGCAAATCGGCTTGAAATGTCAGTCTGGTCGCTACGAACTTGTGTACGTCACCTCGGATAGGACAGTTGACGCGTTTACTCTCGGAGCTATCGCTGCGGCCGGAGTGACAAAGCTCATGTTTCGAACGGATAAGGACCGTCCCGAAACGCTGACAGCGAGACTCGATCTTTTGGTAGATGGGCGTCTTCGAGCAATTGGGGAACTCTCGCCTAAACAAGTAAAATCAATTGAGACAATGAAGCAGAATATAGCGGTGCAATTGAGTCTTGAAGATATTCCCTCAAACCAACTAAAATTTACTGCTAAAGGTTCAACCGCAGTTGTAAAGCGCGTCTCCGCAGGGTGTGAACAAGTTCCTCCCGAGATGACAAAAGCCAAAACGACAAAGCTGTTATTTACTATGATCTCAATCTTGCTTCCGCCTCTTCCTGTCAGCATGTATTGATATGTCGCTGCCACTTTGATTTTTGATAGTAGTAAAGTGGCCTTCGCCGTCCCTACAGCGCAATTTGGATAAGCGCGCTCCGGCTTCGGTTATTCCAGAACATAGGGCAGTAGCGAAACCTCAAGGTGAAAGAACCTCCCTCAAGGAGTTTCCTCATTGGAATCGTCGAGCGATCGAAGGTTCCGAACCACTTTCTTGATCTCTCGATCTGTAAGCGTGGATCGCGTTGAAAGGCGTCGTCGCCGCTCCGGGGTGCCTCGGCCTCGCAGGCTGGAGGCAACTGCGAAGCCGGCGGCTTTTGAAGGTTTATCACCATGGGCAGCCCTGATCTGCAACAGGCTGTGGGCGACCATACGGAATTCCGCAACATCTACCTCGGCAATCTTTAACAAGCGGCGCGGTATCATTTCGGCAGGTAACAACAGGATCAAATGCGGGGGAACAGGATAGCGGTGATCTTTCCCTAGCTCCTCGAGAACGTGCGCCACGTCCTTCAGCAACCGTTCCCCAACACCAAGCATTTTGAGAAAGTAAATATGCTCTTCCAGACGGCTGTAAGGAAGATCTTCGAATTCAATCGCCATTCCTTTCCTCCCTGGCAAGGCTGTCAGCAAGCGCCGCCACCTGTCTTTTACCTTCCGGATCGCGAATCCTAACGAACGCGGCGTTTAATTCTCTGCCAGCCTTCGAGCGGACGAACCGCAACAGATCATCGTCTGCCTTTTGCTGAACGCTGAAGGGGAGGCCACTGCGTTCTGGGTCAGGTTCATAGAAATATTCCATTGGCACCCTGAACAGTCGGGAAAGTGTGACGATTTGATCCCCACGTAGACGGTTCGTACCGCTTTCGTATTTTTGAACCTGTTGCCTTGCCACCGACAGTGCATTTCCTAGCTCGGCTTGGCTCAAACCATGAATGATGCGTTGAAATCTGACCTTCCTGCCCACGTCGATATCCGTTTGACCGGGGGCTTTTGAAAGATTTGCATTTGTTATAGCAGCTGGCATCAATGCACTTTCAAAAGTAGAAGCTTACCGAACTGGCAAAGCATCAACATAATATACCCCATAATTTTCGGGGGGTTTTTGTCGGGCGCTATTACTTCTACACATGTCACCTTATGATTGAACATATAGGCAGATAAAGAGCCTATCTAGAACCTGAAGCCACAATGAAGAACAACGAAAAACGACTACCCCAAGCAGCTGATATTGAAGTCGGTCGGCGCATTCGCGTCCGGCGCAAGGCACTTGGGATGAGTCAAACATCGTTGGGGGAGACTGTTGGCGTAACCTTCCAGCAAATTCAGAAATACGAAAATGCCAAGAACCGCGTTGGTGCTGGTCGGCTGTCGAAAATAGCTGCGGCTCTTGATGTTCCAGTATCGTACTTCTTCGACCAGGAAAACGATCCTGCAGAAATCAACGAAACAAATGTCGCTCCACACACGGTTGCCACGTTCGTAACGAGCGCTGAGGGTCGTTTACTTAATCAAGCGTTCGACAGAATAGATGACCTCGCGGTGCGCAAAAAGATTGCAGCGATGGTCGTGGCAATAGCGGACGGCGAACCCAATCCATCCGAGTAGTCCAAAACATAAGTCGCGTAATCGTCCATCTTGATTTTACCCGCCTCCTGTGTTCACTATTTGTTCCTTTCGAAGTTCACTCTTGAAAGGTCCATCTGGAATGCTCGTCGGCCTGAAATTTGAGGCGGAAATACACGTCCCGCTTATGCTCCATGGGCTATGCGCCGGATTCCCGTCTCCAGCTGATGATTATATCGATGAGTCAATCGATCTCACACGGCTGCTAATCCGCAACCCTCCTGCTACATATCTGTGGAAGGTTGACGGAAACTCGATGCGTGATGCGGGAATTTTCAATGGCGACCTGATCGTTGTGGATCGCAGCGTAACCCCGGTTGACGGTGATATTGTCGTTGCCACCATTCACGGCGAACGATCATTGAAAAGGCTCCGCCTGATCGGCGGACGGCCGAAGCTGACTTTTGAAAATTCGGACATGCCGATGTTCGATTTGCCTGAAATTGCCGAAGTCGAGATTTGGGGCGTTGCAATGTGTAACGTTCACTGGCTCCGGCCCAGGAAAAAGCCATGACATCTTTCGCGCTGATCGACGGGAACTCGTTTTATTGCTCTTGTGAACGGGTGTTTGATCCGAGCATTGCCAAGCGCCCTGTCATTGTTCTTTCGAACAATGATGGCTGCGCTGTCGCAAGGACGGCGGAAGCAAAGGTGCTTGGAATCGGCATGGGTGAACCGTACTTCAAAATCCGCGATCTCTGTCGAGATAACGATGTTGCTGTTTTTTCAAGCAATTATACCCTCTATGGCGACATGAGCGCTAGGCTGAACGCCATCTACCGCCAATGGTCGCCCGATGTAGAGATTTACTCCATCGATGAAAGTTTCCTCAATATGACCGATATCAGGCCGGAAGATCGCGAAGCTTTCGGCCGCGATCTTCGCTCTACGGTCCAGCAATGGACAGGCATACCAACCTGCGTCGGTATCGGCCCAACCAAAACGCTTGCGAAATTCGCGAACCATGTTGCCAAGAAGAACGCGGAGTTGGGCGGCGTTTGTGATTTGACGCAACCAGCCGCGCGGCGAAGCTGGCTGGATCGTATCGAGGTAGGAGAGGTTTGGGGTGTCGGCGCTGCCTCTGAACGCAAGCTGTTTGGGCTTGGAATAGAAACTGCTGGCGACCTAGCCCGCATTGATGCGCGGCTTGCGCGAAATCTCCTGAGCGTCGTGGGGGAACGAACTGTATTAGAGCTACAAGGCGTTTCATGCCTTCCTCTCGAAGACGTGCCGCCGCAGCGCAAGGGTTGCGCTGTTACACGCTCTTTCGGAACCCCTGTAGCGGATCTCGCCGTGATGCTCGAGGCTGTCGCCGCGTATGCAATGAGGGCAGGGGAAAAGCTTCGTCGCCATGGGCTAGAAGCTACCCATCTCGCCGTTTTCATGCACACATCACGCTTTAATCATAGGGATAGGCCGCACTCGGCACAGACAACAGTGCATTTCCCTGAAGCGACGAACGATACGTTCGACCTGATCAGCGCAGCCCAGCGGGGTGGGCGTAAAATCTTCAAGGACGGTCATCGTTACGCAAAGGCGGGCATCATCATGAACGATCTGGTAGCGGCGCGATCTCAACTGCGGCCTCTTTTTGAGGCCCGCGACCGCGACCGATCGGAACGGCTTATGACGGCGCTTGACGCTGTCAACGCAAAGTTTGGGCGTGGCACCCTTTTGCCGGCTTCAGTCGGAATAAAGCGCGACTGGCAAACGAAATTTGACCGCAGATCGCCACGTTATACGACGAACATAAAGGAGTTGCCGATAGCAAGTGCGAGATAGCCTGCTCAAAGCGTGTTGATCACCGGCTTTTTCGTGTCTGAGCCATCGTATCGGGACGAGTTGACCTCTCGACCAACCCGGAAAAATTCGAGCTGATCATTGATCTGACCGGCACTAAGCACGTCTTTGGCACTCTGTCCCTCAATGGTGGTATCGAGCCAATCACCGTAGGAATCGCGGTGCAGAATGAATGGCATTCGTCCATGAATATGAGAAATATGCTCAACCGCCGGTCCAGTGATTATCGTGCAGCTGGTCACATCGAGCTTGTCGTTATGGGACCACAATCCGGCAAATGAAAACGATTGCGCGTCAGGAAGTTGGAGAAGCCATGGGTCTTTCTTGCGGTCCCCTTCATTTGTGGTCCATTCGAAATATCCATCCGCAGGGATGAGACAACGTTTCGTTTTGAACGGCTCACGATACGCACCGGAGCTCTCGACGGTTTCGATACGGGCGTTGAACATCGCTGCTTTTGGAAGCTCCTTTGCGAAGAACGGCACAAGCCACCATCTGCCTTGCTGAAGGGCCATTTCATGCCCTTCAGGCTTTGTCGCAAAGAACACGTCCTGCGTTGGTGCGATATTGTATCTCGGCCGCATATTCGAGCTAGGCGGAGCGATATCATGAATGCTGTAGAGCTGATGCAGTTCTGCCCAGGTCATGAGATTTGTGAAACGTCCGCACATTCTACCCACCTCTTGCGATCATGCCTTAACGAAAGCAGCTTTTGGCGACTTCAACGTAGATGATAGCAAATTTCCCGGTACTGTTAAAAATGAGAAACTAACTTAAAGACTTGGTTCAACTTTGCCCCTGATACACCCTTCAAGGATAGAGGGACAACGGATGACATTTGTAGACTTCTTTTGGAGCTTTCTGGCATCGCTCGCAGCTGCCTTTGCGATTTATGTTTATGGCCGTTTGAAAGCTGAAATACCTTGGCAGGTGTTTAAATTCTGGAGCAAAGAACGAACTCTTGAAGAGCGAGTTGAAGAAGCCCGTAGGCACCTGGGACGCGATCACTTTACGGAATACCGGTCAAAGTTCCTGAGTGCGTCGTTTCTTGTGGTTACGACAACAAGCGCGTTGGTGTTTTATCATCTCGCCCTCGCAAGGCTCGCATCTTGGTTCCAGCAGCCATTTTGGGCTGAGATATATGTGATGACAGCCCTCGTGTTCGGATCGGTCGGCTCTCTGATAACTCTAAGCCTACTGGGCAGGATTGCGACCATAAATGGAACTATCGCCGACTGTCGAGAACGCCAACAGAAAGCGCGTGCAGGCAAGGTCGAACAATCCGCGCCATCTGCCAGGACAGCGTGATCAGGATTTGGCACGATCAACAACGGGAATGAACTGCATTTCCCCTGAAATCAACGAGCTTTATGAAACAATCGCCAAAGCTATTCTCGATGCTATCCCGGATCAGGGTTGGACAGAGGCAAGCTATCACTATCTTCGCATCACACAATTTGCCGAGGAAACCGGATCGTTTCAGCTAGATGACGGTAGTGTCGGGTCTTTTGTGGTCGAAGATGAAGGATCTGATGCACTGAGCGGACTTCGTAGAGCCATGGCTTCTCAGCACGATAATCGTCACGCATGGTACTCAGTGACAGTGAGGCTCCAGCCAGACGGTGGCTTCAAGTTCGATTTCGTCTATGACGCGCTTCCCCCATTCGAGATAATACCTTCGCCCGCAAAGTGGGCAGACGAGTTTCGAACCTACCCGCGTCCAGAACTTGAACCCTTGGCACCGAGAATGCCGGACTGACGCAGCTGGAAGTTGGGACATGCGCCTGAAACTTTTATAAAGGTTTCGGGCGCAGGCTGTCGTTATGACGAAAGCGCCTCGACCACGATCAAAGCCGCTGCTTCGCGATGATGGCAAACCCATCCAGTCGCGCCCCATCCGCAAGCGTAACAAGGCGCAAGCGGCATTGCCGTTTGAGCCGATGCCTGAGCGCGTCGAACCATGCCTTGCGCTCCTGAAGCAGAAGCCTCCGTCTGGCTCAAATTGGGGTTGGGAGGTGAAATGGGACGGTTATCGACTTGCCATCCATTCTGACAGCTCCGGCGTCCGCGTGTTGACGCGCGGCGGCTATGATTGGGCTGATCGATTTCCAGAAGTTGTGAAAGCGGCACGCAACCTCGGCCCGGCTTCGTTTATCATCGATGGTGAAGGCGTCGTTCTGGATGAACAGGGCCGGTCTGACTTCGACGCCCTGCAGAACAGTTTGGGAGCGGTCGGACGCCGTAGCGGCAAGCTGGTTTCCAGCAATGCAGTCCTTATGGCCTTCGACCTGCTTTATCTCGACGGTCGCGACGTTCGCGGCGAGCCATACAGATTCCGGCGACACATGCTCGAGGAAATGCTGAAGGAAGACGCAGGCGCAATCCGAGTTTCAGAGGAGATCGCGGTAGATGATCCGCTAGTCCTACTCAAGTCCGCCTGTGAACTGGATTTGGAGGGCATCGTCGGCAAGGATCGCAATAGCGCCTACCGGAGTGGCCGCACTGGCGATTGGGTCAAGCTCAAATGCGTGCAGAGCGAAGCTTTCGTGATCGTCGGCTATGAACCGTCCATATCCGCAAGCGGCGGTTTCTCGTCCCTGCTGCTGGCGGCCTACGAGGGCGATGAGCTGCGATATGTCGGAAGCGTCGGTACAGGTTTCAAAGAACGGGCAGCCATTGGCTTGCGCGCCATGATGGACAAATTGAAATGGCGGAACCAAAATCGCCTGTCCCGTACGGCGGCAAGCGAGAGGTTGTATGGGTCCAACCCACGTTGATTGCCGAAATCGAGTTTCGGCAGATTACCCCGGATCGCAAACTGCGACATGCGGCGTACAAGGGTCTGCGTGACCGGCAGGATAACGCAGACGTTTTTCGATTGTAGAGCCAGGTCGCACTTACTGCTTATGTTCCTTCCGATAGACCCACGGCTCATCGAACGAGTAGGCCCATATTCCTTTGCCTTGCCTCTTGGCGCTGTCCTCGATGCGCTGATATTCAGGCCAGACAGCCCGTGATCGATATCGATAGGCGATAGCCAAGCCTTGCCGGATCAGCTCGGCTGAGAAATCCGGCACTTGGGCCGTTCCACAAACCGCGAGTGCGCGGCTGTAGCGGTCATAGTCGCGGATTTCACAACGGATCGTTCGGCCAGCAGTCCAGCGCTGCAAAGCGCTGACTGCTGGATCACCGCACCTCATGACCGCTCCGTTTCGGGCTTTCGCCGTCTGCTCTGCTTCGCAGGCATCGACGCCGAAAAGGCGGATCGACTGCCTTGACCCTTTCACACGCAGAGTGTCACCGTCGATGACTTCTACTTGAAAATCCTGTGGAGGTAGACTTGATCTCGCGTGAGCTATTCCGGACACGGCAACTGCTGGCAGCGCTATAATGAAGGCAGTAATTTTTGAATATTGAAGGCTCATGAATGCTCGGCTGTTTTGTTGAATCGATTTTAGGAAGTCTGTTCGGTCCCGCGAATAAACCGAAGAATGAAACGGAGCGGAAAATTCAAAGGGTTATGACCTTGCTCATCATATTGTTCGGGATCGGCCTGTTTGTTTTCACAAGCTAACTCGCGCCAGTATCGCGCTCAATGATGTTGCCATCCGATATCCGTATGCACGAAATCCTCGCCTTTGTAGGCGATCTTGGTCCGGTACGCTTTTGCGCAGGCATAGGCGAAGCAGTCACCCATGTTGAGCTTTGCCGGATGGTTCATGATCTTGCCGAACTGTAGCGCAGCATCGAGCGCTTTATTGCCAACGTCTGCGGAAATCAACGCGTCCTTGCAATCCAGATCGGCCGCAAATTGATCGACCATGCGGCGGGCGGATTCCATCATTTCCGGCGTGGCTGGCTTGTCCTTGCCGGTGGCCTCGGCCAGTCGGCGGGTCAACGAAAGCGTTGCCTCTACCCGCACGACTGGCGAGACATAGAACGGTCCTCCGTCGTGGTCCAAGCGGTCAATCAGAAAGGCCGCGTCATCTTCTTCCGAAAGAATGGCGACGATCACAGAGGCATCAATAAGAAGCATTATTCCTCGCCCCACATTTCATCAGTCTCGCGCTTGTGATCGCCGGGGGCAAAGGGGCCAGCCTCCCGCGCCATGGCGATGGACTTTGCCAGGCGGTCGCGGATCGGCAATTTTCCCTTGCGATTGGCAATCTCCCGTATGAGCGCATTCTTGACCGCATCGACCTTACTCGTTTTCGTGAGGCCAATCAGTTCGTCGGTAAGTCGGTCTACTTCTGGGTCTTTGATATAAAGCGGCATAAGCATATCCTTTCGAGGATATTATAATATCCTATTTTGCATATCCTTACCAGCAAATTGTGGATGTGAGGAACTTTTGAAAGGACGGAGAAGACAGGCGCATCGAGCGCCTCCCAATCAACGCGCCTTGCTAAAATACAAATCCAGCGCGCTCTCCCGCGCTCGGTGGGTGACGTTGGCTTGCCTCTTTCAGCATTGCAACGATGTGATCCTGCTTCAATCCGACAACCTGAAAGCCTTCTGCCCGCACATGAGGGCTTCAAGGCTCGGAAATTCTTCGATGCGGGTTCCAAGCCAAAGATACGGCTCATCTGTTTCCTCATCGGGAAATGCTGTGATGAAATAGGTTCGCAATGGTGGATCGAAACCGATGACCGCTTCTGGATCGATGCGCGTTTCCGATTTCACTTCAACTTCATACCGGCTCAAATCAATTCCTCTCAAATCACTCTGCAAAAAGCTTCATCTGGCGCTTATTTCTAAGATCGCGGCGGCTGACCTCCATTCGAAAGCCATCCCATTCAGGCCAGCACTCCCAAGCGCTTGATGTGGCTCGACCGTACCAAACGCGGACTTTCACCCAGTCCGCATTCAATTGCTCTACGATTTCAACCGTAAATGTGCCTCCAAGACCGGAATAAACATCGTATACTTCCACACTTCGGCGCTGCATCTCGCCACCCCCTGAAAGAATGCGAGTTGTTCGACGTGGTGAAGGGAAGCCTTCGGGACAGGCAGGCTTGCGATACGCATCGCCTCATCAGTCGCGCGCTGACGTGCCTCTTTGAAATCGAAGCAGACGATTTCACAGATGATGGACGTATCTTTCCAAGCGTCCTTGTGAATGGCCGTATCGATGCCTACTCCTGCATCCATTTCGAAGCCCGTCACCTTCTCGAAATCGACACCTTTGCCGCGTGTGCGCCGGTCGAAATAGGGTCTGCCGGAATACTGAAATCACGCGGAGCCCTGCGGAACGATGAACGCACCATAGTCGGCCAGCTCGGCGGCAATATCGATGATGTGAAATTCGAACTCTGCTCCCCGATAGCGCGGTCCAGTGGCGCTGCGTCGGACGCGTCCGAATGGCGGGTTGCCGATTGCAATATCGTAACGGTCCAGATCAAGGGCGCGATAGTCGAACACATCGGCATTGATCCAGCGGGCCTCCGGCAAGAGCTTGCGGCCTACCTCGCAATATTTGGGGTTGATTTCGACGCATGTTAGCTCGGTTGCTCGGACGCCGTATCTAGGCCCCTGAACATTAAAGGGGCCATACTTGCTGACAGCGCAGGAGCGACGGAACGCAGATCTGCACTTTTGATATAATAGTATTCACTATTGACGAAAAACTAGGCACGCTAACCAAGCTTAAATAATTGTTCTCTATCAAAACTATTATCTGTCCTATCTTTGAGCACAAGCAGATCCATTGATGCTCATTCAGCAAGCAAAAATCGAGGCTTTACGTGAGCATATTTGGTAATCTGAAAATCAGTACGCGTGTCGTTCTTGTTGCCGCTATTCCAACCATCGCGTTGATTGGTGCCGTCACTCAGGACAATGTGAAGCGCCTCGGGCATGCTTCGGAAGCACGGTCCGTGGCGGAAATCTCTTCGATGGCACCCATCATCGGTGCCACCATTCACGAAATCCAGAAAGAACGCGGCGCCTCCGCTGGCTTCGTCGGCGCTAAGGGCGTTGGTGAATTCGGTTCTCTTCTGGATAAGCAGCGTATTGCCGCAGATGCTGCAATCGCGAATTTCAAGGCGTTGAACCTCACATCCAATGACGCCATTGGTGGTCCGGCAATGAAGGAGCTGGCGTTTGCAGCGCAAGGCAAAATCGATAGGCTGAGGACGATGCGTGAAGATGTTTCCTCACTGAAGGCAACCGTGCCGGATATTGCTTCTTATTTCGCAGACACGATCGGTAGCCTGATCAAGCTGATCGAATCCATGAGCTCGCTTACGACCGACAGCACGATCTCGAATCGGATCGTCGCCTATTCTGCGCTTTTGCAGGGCAAAGAGCGCGCTGGACAGGAACGTACCATTGGTACGGCAGCTTTCGCGACCGGCAAATTCACGCCTGAAGGCTATCAGCAGTTTGCGAAGTTCGGCGCCATGCAGAACGTGTATTTTGCAGACTTCAACAGCTATGCGGGCGCACCGCAGCGTGCGGCGCTTCAGGCAGCGCTTTCGAGCGATGCCGGCCAGCTTGTCGAGAAGCAGCGTAGCGTCGCACTTCAGGCTCCGTTCGGTGGCCAGATGAGCAGCGTTACCGGTGAAGACTGGTACAAGGCAACGACCAACCGCATCAATGCGCTAAAGACAGTTGAAGATCAAACCGGTCTGGAGCTGAAGGAATATGCAACCGCCTCTGCCGATGCGCAGCACAAGGATTTCCTGATTTCCATCCTCACCTCCATCGGCGTTCTGGCCGTCGTGGCGGTTCTGGCAACAATCGTCACGCGCTCCATCACGCGCCCCGTCACGCGGATCGTGCAGACCATGCGTGAGCTTGCCGCTGGCAATGCAGAGGCAGACATTGATGCGGTTGCAGACCGAAGCGAAATCGGTGACATGGTCAAATCCGTCGCCGTCTTCAAGCAGAACGCGCAGGATAGATTGCGTCTCGAAGCCGAGGCGGAAGCCAACCGTTCTCTCTCCGAGCGTGAGCGCATCGAGCAGCAAAAGCGTCAGGCGGAAGATGCCGCAGAAGTGCAGCTTGCAGTGGATACGCTGGCCATTGGCCTCGGCGCGATGGCGAATGGTAAGCTTAACCACCGTATCGAGCAGACATTTGCCGAGCGCCTGGATAAGATCCGCGTGGACTTCAATGCCGCCATCGAGCGTCTGGAAGATGCGATTGTGGACGTGAGCGGTAACGCGCAGGCCATCTCCGCAGGATCGAACCAGATTCGCTCTGCGGCTGACGATCTGGCGAAGCGTACCGAACAGCAGGCAGCATCTGTTGAGGAAACTGCAGCTGCTCTGGAACAGATCACCACGACCGTTGCAGATACCACCCGCCGCGCCGAAGAAGCGGGTCGCCTGGTTAGCGCGACACGCGAAAATGCCGAGCATTCCGGCCACGTCGTCACGAATGCTATCAATGCGATGAACGCAATCCAAGCGTCGTCCAACGAAATCTCCACCATTATCGGCGTTATCGATGAGATTGCTTTCCAGACCAATCTGCTGGCACTGAATGCAGGTGTGGAAGCGGCGCGGGCGGGTGAGGCAGGCAAGGGCTTCGCAGTCGTGGCCCAGGAAGTTCGCGAGCTTGCGCAACGTTCAGCGAAGGCTGCAAAGGACATCAAGACCCTGATCGCAAAATCGGGTGAACATGTAAAGGGTGGCGTCTCCCTCGTCGGCGAAACCGGTGAGGCACTCGGTCAGATTGTCGAGCAGGTCAAGGAAATCAGCGTGAATGTCCTGTCCATCGTGGAAGCTTCGCGTGAACAGTCCACGGGCATCAAGGAAATCAATCATGCTGTTTCGCTGATGGATCAGGGAACACAGCAAAACGCGGCGATGGTGGAAGAGTCCACCGCAGCGAGCCATTCTCTCGCTCGCGAAGCAGAGGCTCTCTTCCAACTCGTTGGCAAATTCGAAATAGGCTCAGCGGCGCATCACACCCAGCATTCCGTCAACACCGGGTCGCCCGCGAACCGCTTGTTGGATCGCGTCAAGTCGTCCTTCTCCAGCCGGGCGGCATAAGATTGCACGGCTAGCCTCGGTTCAACGCACGGTAAAAACTGAATTGTAAAAGCCGCCGAAGACACTGCTTCGGCGGCTTTTTTATAAGAGCAGAACCCCTTGAGTGACCATCGCGAGTGGTCGCATTCGCCCTGCAACTGTGCGTCCTCCGCTATCCCATCTAGCCCTTTTGCCAATGAAGTATGAGAGAATGCCGATACCAGTGCACAGGTCGATAACCCGACCGCCTGGACCATCAAGGGTAAGCGGCAAGCTGAGACCGTTCAGCGCGTGTAATTCCACGGCATGAGTGCATCGAGATCGCTGCTGGGCCAACCATTGGCTATGCGCTCGAGTGTCTGGGTGAGCCAGGCCTGCGGATCGATATTGTTCATTTTCGCTGTTTGAAGGAGCGTGGCGATTGTTGCCCAAGTCCTTCCACCGCCATCGCTGCCGGCGAAGAGGCTATTCTTCCTGGTAATTGTCTGGGGCCTGATTGCACGCTCGACTATGTTGTTATCGAGCTCGATGCGGCCGTCGGTGAGGAAGCGCTCGAAGATGGAGCGACGCGAGGTTGCATAGCGGATCGCCTCGGCCAGCTTCGACTTGCCAGAGATCCGCGGTAGGGTCTTCTCCCAGAGGGCGAAGAGCTCCGTGACAACCGCAGCAGATGTCGCCTGGCGCGCGGCGACACGGGCGTCAGGGCTTTGCCCGCGAGCTGTTTCTTCCACCTGCCAGAGCTTCGCCATCAGTTCCACCGTCTCGGTGGCGATCTTGGAGCTGTCTGAGGCATGGAGCTCGTAGAACCTGCGCCTGCTATGGGACCAGCAGTAGGCCAGCATCACGCCGTCATTGCCTCCGTCAGATCTGGCAAGCTTGTTATAGGCACCATGTCCGTCAACCTGCAGAATACCGCGATAGCCACTCAGATGCCGGGCGACCCGATCGCCAGCACGGCTATCTTCGAAGCGATAGGCAACCATCGGCGGGCTACTGCCACCGAAGGGTCTGTCATCGCGGGCATAAGCCCAAAGCCAGGCCGTCTTGGCCGATCCGGATCCGGGCGCGAGTGTGGGCAACGTCGTCTCGTCAGCGAAGATACGCTCAGCCTTCTTGATCTCGGCGAGGATGTAGTCGGCCAGGATATCAAGTTCAAAGCCAAGCTTACCCATCCATTGAGCCATCAGTTTCCGGTCAAGCTCGACCTTGTCGCGAGCATAGATTGCCTCCTGCCGATAGAGCGGAAGGCCATCGGCATACTTAGAGACGGCGATCTGCGCGAGAAGCGCTTCCGTCGGAATGCCCGCCTCGATAATGTGCGCGGGTGCGGCGGCCTGAATGACGCCGTCTTCATTTTTGAAGGCATACTTCGGTCGGCGCGTGACGATGACGCGGAACTTCGCCGGCACGACGTCAAGTCGCTCCGAGACGTCTTCTCCGATCAGCACCTTCTGTTTGCCGACGTGTTCGGGCAGTTCATCCGGCTCGATCACCACTTCAACCCGTTCCAGATGCGGTGCGAAGCCTTTGCGCGGCCGCGGCGGACGTTTGCTGTCGGGATGGGTTGCGCCCTTGTTGACCTGGGCTCGGATCGCCGCGATGCCGGTCTCGATTTCCTCGAAGACAAAGGCCTGCTGCTCATCATCGATGCCTGGAGAGCCGAGTTTTTCTGATCGCCGGCCAAAGCGGGCACGATCAAAGGCTTTCAGGATTTGGGTCAGTCGTTCGATGCGTTCATCAGCATCGGCGTTTCTGGCTTTCAGGTCTGCGACCTCGCTCTCAAGAGCCTCGGTGCGCGCTGCCTTCTCGGCCATGGCAAGGACCATAGCTTTCAGGGTCTCTATATCATCCGGGAGCTGCAGATCGGGCGGCGTCATGACGTCTACTAGAGCATATTTTGCTCCGGTTTTCCTGCCCTTTCAGGCGGTTGATTCACTTTGCCGCAGGCATTTACCCAACAATCTCCGGCGGCTTCACCGCCACCGAGCGCACCCGTTTCCAGTCCATGCCGTCAACGAGCGCCAAGAGCTGGGCATGGTTGAGCTGGACTCGGTTGTGGCCTATCCGCGGCCAGCAAAACTGCGCCTTCTCCAGCCGCTTGGCGTAAAGGCAAACCCCGGATCCATCCCACCAGACGATCTTGATCCGGTCGGCCCGTTTGGCCCGGAAGACATAAAGCGAGCCGTTAAATGGATCACTGCCAGCATCCCGCACCAGCGACAGCAGGCTGTCCGGCCCTTTGCGGAAGTCGATGGGATGGCTGGCCAGGAAGACCTTTACACCTGCCGGGATCATGCTGAGCGAACCGCTCGGATGACACGCTGCAGATGCGCTTCTTCAACCTGCCGGCCAACCCGCACAACGATACCGTCAATGTCGATTTCGACGACGGGGTCAGGTGCGACGCTCTGCGGATCAACTGCCGCTGCTAGTCCAGACCCATCACTGCCCAACAGCTCTCTACGCCAGCGGTAGAGTTGAGACGGCAAGATACCGATCTGCCGCGCCACTGCAGACATGTTCACACCGGGCTGACAGGCCTGCTCAACCGCTGTGGCCTTGAACTCGTCGGACCAGAACCGCCGCAACTGTCGCGGCGACCCGTCAAGGCGATCGGGCACCGCCTCGATCATTCGCATCAACCCAAGGCCAGCCGCAGGTCTAGACATAGATCCTCACATTCAGACAACTCGTATGCCCGACATACCCTACTCAGCATCAGCCGCGCCAGATGGGGTCTCCTTGCCGCTTACCTTCAAAGTAACGCGTTCGGATAAGATCACCACTCCTGGCATGATCGATACGCAGATGATCAACCATCTAATAGATTCGGATTTAGTCATATGTGACATGAGTTTGTTGAACGCGAATGCGTTTTACGAAATGGGTATCAGGCATATGACCAGAAAGCCTACGATACACATGTTCGTGGTCGGCACCGAAATTCCTTTTGATGTTAAGCCCTATCGGGCCATCGAGTTCAGTTGGCATCAGCACAGCCACTTGTTGGAGGCCCGGAGGCAGCTAGAAGAAGCGATTAGGGACGCGACAGCGCCGGAGCATTTGCCGGACAATCCTGTCACCAAGGCTATCAACTTTCAGCAAATAGAAAAATCGGCTACTTCAATCGACAAACTACTTTTGCATGAATTGGAAAGTGTGAAACAGGATCTCGCCTTGCTGAAGCGCAAGCGGCCTGTCGGCCCCGCAGACTCCTTTCTGTCTAAACTTAAAGCTAGCAAACCCTATTACACTTCAACTAGTGTCTCCGAAATCCTTGCTCAGGATATGCCCGCGCACATTGAAATTGTACTGGATTCGTCGCAGTTGAGCGAACCCGTGGATGAAGCAATTCATCGAGCGCTCGGAACGATTGAAAGTCTGGGTTGGAAAACGGAAGGATCGAGGGTCTTCCTAAATGTCTACGTACCAAAGCTGTCAGAGATCAATCCGATAATTGAAAAGCTTCGGATCATTGGCTTTCTGATTGTGACTATCAATCCTTCAGATCGTCAATTTGACCTCAGTGGTGATCGGTCCGGAACATGAACCAGCGCCTGCAGGCGTTCGCATTCGGCACCGAGCGCCGCGATTTTGTCTTCGCGCTCACGAACAGCGGCCCACATACCGCTGTCGAAATAGGCGTCCTTGTCGGGGTCGCCGGATTCATCGGTGCGCCATGTGGCGGCCAGTTTGGCCCAAAGCTTATTCAACAAGTTCGTTCTCCTTCAGAAAATCCTCGAGGCCGACGGGCGGCGGCTCAGAGGAGGTGAAATATTGGACCATCGACGCGACGAGGCGCTCAGGCATCACAGGCCACCTTTGCCTTCGCGGCCAATCATGTGGGGCTTGCACTGGCAATACATGCGCCAGCCCTCTCTCGCCGATATCTCGCCATCACAGCCGCGCACCTTAACAATGCGAACGATGCAGCGCCGTGTGGCTCTATTCTCCGCTTGCTCGGCGTTTAGGTACTCGAGGTAGGCAACGAAATTTGCGTATGCTGACCGGCGCTCGGCGAAGCGGTAATTAAGCCCTGGGGTGGTCATGAGAGCGCCTTTGGAAATTGGAGATATTCAGTGCCGTACATTTCCCGGCCAGCAGCCTTCTTGCCCACGCGGACCATGGTGACGGTGCCGAGATTGGTGACAGAGAACGCGTTTCCGTCGCGGCGCAGCTCCATCGCCGGGTAAGCAGCCATCGGTTTAATCGTCGGAAGGCGTACCGCGACGTCATGCGGCACCCACTCGCCCCACTGCTTGAACAGGAATGGAACCGGCTTACGTGGATAGCTGCGCAGCGTGCAGGCGTTCTTGATATCATCCAGCCACTCGGGATGCATTGGCCGGGCATCAGGTCCGCTCTCGCCGCCGACAATGACCCAATCGATATGGTCCAGCCATTCCGCTTTCAGCCTGGTGCGTTCGAGCAGCGGTTCTAAGCTCAAGCCAATCCATGGCAAGCCGAGGCGCTGCTTCAGGTCGATGAGGCGGGGTATGTCCCGATCCGCTTCGCGCTGTGACGTGACCGAGAACATCAGGCCGATGTGTTTCGGCCAGTTATCGAGCCATGACGCGGGCACCATCTTGGCGACGTTCACGCCCCGCTTGGTCAGGAGGATGATATTCACCCAGCGCGCGTCCGCTGCTTTTGCAAAGAGCTCCGCGCGCCATGCATCATCCACCTCATTGTCGAACGTGTCTGACATTGACTGCATGAACACGCGGATTGGGCGACCATAGTCACTGAAAAAGGTCCGGGCAGATTTGGTGTTTAGCTTCTTCAACAGTGCCACAGCGCCGTTAATCTTGCGGCGCGGCGCGTTCGGTCCCCATTCGCCGGTGCCGCGAAAGTTGTTCCACGTCTCGGCATAGCAATGATCGCAGCCGGGAGAGACCTTTGTGCAGCCCCACCAGAAATTCACGGTGGCGTCGCACCACTCGATGGCGGAGGTTTCAGCCATGGGAGGCACCCGTCAACTCGTCGAACCGCTGCATGAACTCAAGCGCCGCCCTCGCTGGATCCCAAGGGACGATCTCGAAATCATAAGGGACTGCTTCGTCCTCGTGGTTCCATCGCTCACCACGCCACGGCAGAAGGTCGCGGCGCTCTGTGGCCAGCATCCGGACGTCAGCCTGTTTGATCTCAAGCGGGTGCGTCATTTCAACGCCGAACCGTCTGAGGATCGCCGCCTCGCACCGTTTCTCGATCACTTTGTACTCAGGGAGGAGCTTCTTAAGCGGCGCAGTCATATCGCCACAGACGGCCTCTCCAACCTCGTGCATCAACGCCTGCATCGCTAACTCCGGAGCTACGGCTAGGCTCATTCGGACGCAATGTTCTGCGACCGAGTAAAACACTCGGATGTGCCGAGCCCTGCTTACGCACTGCCCAGCGCATCGCCCTTCGAACGCCAAGCCGTAGGCAATGTCCTCAATGGTAATGGAGCTGTTATCGGGATCTTCGAAATCGAAGTAGGTGCCCGATCCGAGCAGAATGGTGGGACCGATAGCGGTGCGGATGGTGCTATCGCGGAGCCTCTGGATTTCAGTTTCAGACATTGGCTGGCTCCGTTTTTAAGCCTTCCACCCACTCCACGAAGGCTGAGAGGATCGGCTGGACGTTTACTTCATCCGCCCACCCTGCAAAGCCGATGAACCCGTTATCATTGAACGTCACGGCTTCGCGGTCTTTGAAATAGAACGCCTTGCAATAGAGGCCGCACCCAAAGCCGCCGTGTTGGAGCCAGACCTTAATTTTCGACTGGATGCGGTATGTCCCCGCGCTTCTGCCCGATGGGGCCATGAGGCCCGAGGATTTCATCTTCGTACCAATCAGGTCGCGAAGCTTCTGGACGCTGCTAGCAGTCAAATGTGCGTACGTCAGCCCGCTTGTATCCCAAGCCGCCCGCGCTTCTTCTCTGGTCATGCCTCAATCCGCCCCATATTCGAGGGAGGGGTCAAGCTCGTCCATGATGAGTTTCGAGCCGCACGCGTAGGCCGAGAAGATCATCTTCTGATAGCCCCAGTAGGCCCCCACGCTGATTACCTTACCAACGTCACGCCGGTCGAGGGTAAGGCCTGAAATCGTGCCTTCTGAACTAACGTAGAACTGCGTCTCGCAATTATAGCGTTTGAGAGTATCGCCGTCCGGGTCCATACCGACGTGGTAGCATCCTGCGCTGTAATCGCTTTCTTCAACGAAGACGGCGATCTTGCCCCACGGCCTGTCACCCATATCCTTCGCGTGTTCTGTCATCTTTTCGATGACATCCGAAAATTTCAGTTCTTTCGGTGCGATCTGCAAGAGCTCCTGCATCTCGGTCGCGAGCTTCGCGTTCAACATCTCGGAAATGTTCGCATCGAGTCGCTCGCGAAGCAGAGCCATGACCATCACGCCGTAGGCCGGGACGTCGATCCTGTCGCCAATCGAAAGCGCTTCCGATACAGCCGCCGTCATCTGTTTTTTGAGATTTCCGCCGTAGCGGAATTCATCGTCGACTGCACCCTTGATCGCTTCATCGATCTTCTTGTCGATAAGCGTCCGAATGTGCTCTTCCGACGTTTTGCGGGTGACTTCCGCCAGAATGTAATCTTGCAGGTTTGCCGGTGCCGTTTCAGTCATTGTTCGTCCTCGTAAACAGGGAAAAGGGCAGGGGCGCTGGCAGCACCCACAGGTGATACATGTCGGCGGCATCGATGATTTCAGCCTTGGGCGGGTAGACTTCGACAGCCGTTGCCTCCGGCCCCGCGATCTCGTCTTTGATCCGCTGCATCTCGGGCCAAGTCGGGCGGACGCCAGACAGTGAGGTGATCCCGAGGTGACGCGTGCCGTCGGGCAGCGTACGTTCAAGAATGCTGAAAACGTTGTTGCGATGAGCCGTCGTGAACTCAGCGGTCCATCCGTTTGGTGAGACGCTGCCGCGTGGAAATATCAGGGTTTCCCACGCCGACCATTTACCGGATCTGCGAGCGATGCCCTCATCGCGCAGGATCAGACGGCGATTACGGCGGGGCAGCATATCGAAGTGCGATTGGGCTCTCATTCGGCCACCTGGCCGATCTGCACCGTCGTTGCCGGTAACGCTTTACGCCGCTCAATCTCTGCGGCGAACTCTTGGGCACACTTCATCAGTATGTCTTTGATGCTGATCCGCATAAAAAGTTCATCTTCTGCCGATAGCTCGAAGCCAACGCCGGAGATGTTGCGGGAGAGTGTAAAGGGTCCGATCTTCCCGATGGTCTCGATAAGTGTCAAAGAGCCGAAATCACGAATAGATCCGATTTCGACTGTAGCGGTGCCGATGGATTTGATGATTAGGCCGCTCATGCCGCCACCTGATCAATATTCGCGTTGATCGTGACGAAGGTGTAGGCAACCACCCATGGGTTTGCGTCCCATGAGTTAAGTCCATTGATGCGTTCCCATAGATCTGCGTACCAATCGCGGGCATTGCTCCACTCATCGCCGCCAAGGTGCATTGCGGTGGCGCTATTAAAAACGCGACCTGAAGCCTTGCCTTTGAAGCAACCCTCGGCAACCGCATCGGTCTCGCTTATATCCTGCAAGCGCTCGATCCGCACATCTGTGATTTTAAGGGTCAGGCGTGAGTGCTTGCGGAACATGAACCGACCGGGACGCTTGTGCCACGCCGGGGTGTATGGGTCAGCGTTGCTCATTCCCTTGCGGAACTCTGCCGGCGCGTCGAACACCACAACCGCCGAATCCTCGACGAAGTGCCACTTCTGTTTCCCGCCCTTGGTCTTTGCTGTGCCTTTCGGCTCCCAATGGCCGTAGCGGAAATGGGTTTCGCAGACGTAGAGCCGGTCGTTAACATGGACTTTTGTGTGAATAGGCTTCCAGCCATTCGAGGTCAGTTCCAGCGTCCCATAAGGTGGCTTTAAAGCACGCCGTGTCTGTGTCTTGCGCCCAGCGAGAAGAGCAGCGACCATCGTACCGTTGAAAAGAATTGCGCGCTCAACCATGGACCGCCACCAACTTGTCGTCAGGGCTGCCGCCCTTGGCGATGTGAGCGTCGTATTCCGCACGAAGCCTGTCGGGGTCCGCGTGTTCCAAGTCTTCGTCAACGAACATCTCTGGCTCGTCAATCAGCGATTGATAGGTAGGTGCGCACTCGAAGCACATCGGCGTATCGCCGCCGTGGTATAAATCGCCTTCGAAGATAGGAGCGCGACATGCTTCGCATCGAAGGCACTCAACCTCGCCAAGTTCCTTATCGACGGCATCGAGCGCGTCCAGCGCAGCCAGGTATTCCTGCTCGGTATGCCTGATGAGCTCATAGCGCTGCTCTTCCAATTCATCGACATTGGCTTGGGCGTCGGCCCAACGCTGTTTCAGGTCAGCATTGCTCATGATGCACCGCCTTCCGGTGCCGATGCCTCGCCGATGGTGCCGAGAATTGGGGTGGCTTCCTCGAAGTCGACAAGCCTGATCGGGCGTGTCGTTTTCTCAATGTCTTCATCGGAAATGATGCCGATCTTTGCCGTTTCATCGTACAGGTATTCGACGGTGCCAGCTTTTATAGTGGGTGAGCAGATACGATCTCCCACCTTGAACGGGATTTTCACCCCGTGCTCAGACACCCATACCGCAACCACTTTTTCGTGCGCCTGGTAGAGCGAAAATTGATCCAAAATTTCTACAAGACGAGCGTCAGGCGACCAGCCATACCGACGTTCCAGATTGCTTGCGAAGGTGTAAGCGTTGGTATCGATGCAGCGCACCAACACTTCCTTCAGCGCCTTTTGCTGAAACTGGCTGCTCTCCTCGATCCACTCGGCAACATCATCAATGATGCTATCTACCGCGATTTCGCGCACTGCATCGTCGTAATATTTCGGGCGTGCTGGAATGGCCGTCCCCGTCGTCGTATCAGTCATAACAATCTCCATCAGACCTGTTCGGGAAACCCCGCCGAAAATTCAGGCGAGGAAACCGGAGCGGGTCAAAACTCTCAAAGGCCAGGGGGAACAATGGATTAATGAGAAGTTCTGATGTTTGAGATTAATTATCGCCGCTGCAGCTGCTGTTAGCGACGAGCTCGACCACGCCGAGAAGCTTGCGCCGGGCTTCGCTATCGCCGACCCGCAGCCACAGCTTGGCAAGACGGATGCCGTCGGGACGCTGCATGAACGTCGTGAGATCGTCCTGCTTCCCGTCGTTCTCCGTCACTCCATGACTTGGCGAGCCGTCAAAGAAATAGCTTGGCGGGACAGATAGAACCTCGGCGATGCGATGCAGGCGGCTGGCGCCGACACGGTTGGTGCCCTTCTCGTATTTCTGGACTTGCTGGAAAGTGATACCCAGCGCATCGCCCAGCTTCTCCTGGCTCATTCCAACCACTGCACGGCGTGCGCGGATTTTAGCGCCGACGTGGATATCTACCGGGTTGGGCTTCTTGGCGTGTTGAGCGGTATCAAGCATTGTATTCTCCTTGGGTTAGGCCCATGCGGGCGGCGTAGTCACGTTCCGCCTGAGCCATCATGGCGTCTTGGCGGTCGATGCTTGTTTGGATTTCGAGGATCTGGCGCTCGGTGCGCCGACGATCCAGTTCGCGGTGAAGCTTCCCGGTGCACAGGCCAAGCGCATACAGCGCGCCAGCGATAAGCCCGGCGCAGACCGCCAACAGCGGGGCGGGGAGATTGAGGAAACTATGCAGCACGTTCGATCTCCGGATATTCGATTTCCGGGCGCGCCAGCTTCCTGATGCGCCGCTTATCGATGAGTTGCATTGGATGGAAAACAGGGCCGCGCCGGTGCTGAATGTCGAAGCGGTACCAGGCGTAATTATCTTTGCTGTCGTGTTCGGTTTTGCTGAACCAACGCACGCGCCCGATTGGAACAACATCTGTGCAATGGGTCATGAATTCGCGGGCTTGCAGATTGTATTTGAAGTCAGCTTCCAGCAGCAGCCAAGTCGGCGCGATCCGCATGAACCGCTCGATCATCGGCTTCAAGATTTGCCATGTGTAAGGCGGGTTGGTGATGATCGCATCGACACGGTTTTGCAGCAGCCATGGATCTAACAGCGCATCAATGCTGAACTGAATGTCACCACTATGCTTACAGGTCGGGCCAAAGCTCTCTATCCAGCGGATCAGGCGTCCGTTCGCGCAGCACGGCTCGGAGAACGTATCTACGCCATGGAGAAAGGGCCGCAGCGGTAAGGCGGCCTCGTACGGAGACAAATACCTGTCGTGTTTGCTGCGCTGAAAGTCCGAACGCTTGCCCACGTCAGTGAGCCCTCTCGCCGTAGGCTGGTGCGACGATGGCGCCGATGACGTGATCGATCTCAAGATCGCCGAAAATGCCAACGCCGTGATACAGCGCCGACATGCCTTCCGCGAGATTGGGGGCAGGGTAAGACAGGACAAATCCCAGAAGGGAGCCGCTCTCGTCTGGATAAAGTGCCCGCATCGCCTTAAACGCGATGTGCTTCACCGCATCCGGTGCCGGGGCGATATCAGCCGCAGCGTCGAGTGCCACGTCGGCGCGCTGTCTCAATGTGAGCGTCATGCCGCAGCTCCATAGATGGCCTGCATCATGTCGATGCGGTTCTGCAGGGCAAGGTCCGCGATCATCTCGGGATTGTAGTAGTAGGTCGGGGCGCGTTCCTGCCAGAGAATGACATTCGCCGTCGCGTCGCCTTCCCCCGCAGCGTCGAGCAGCTCGTGACACTCAGTGATGTCAGTGTCGTTCGCACCTTGCGTGGTGCGACCATCGTCGCAGATCATCGCGCCGCCGCAGGAAGAGCAGCAGTCAGGATAGAAGGTAAGGCGTTCAACAGCGCCGCAATTGGTGCAGGTCCATCTCATCAAAGCGGCACCTCAGCGGTTCAAAGCGCTGTGGCACGTCGCGAGCGACGCTACCTGCGAGCAACGGGCGTAGCCGTCATCATTGATGCTGAAAATCAGGGCGAGCGATATCGCTCCCGCAAACGCAAGCAGGTTCCGCATATGTCAACTCCATCGGTAAATCTGGTTGCAGCGAAGCAACCTTCGATGGAGATGAGAATATCCGCTATAGAGGATATGTCAAGTGACGTGTTCTCTATAGAGGATATTTTAGTGCTTGCAGGCTGGATATAGGTTCAGTGGATCGTTGTTGATGTACGATTCAGGGAACGGGCAGCCGACCCGTTTTTCTCCCTCAGGCGATACGGCCGGGCGTTCGGATGCTGACGCGGTCCCTACGAGCCTGAACCTCTTGAGGAGGGCAGTGTTAAACACCAGCATCTTCGCTGGCGGCGTTTCCATGATGAGGGTCAATGCCTCGGGATCTACATCGAGGGCAATGAAGTGTCTTAGGACGCTGGCCGAGAGTTGCTGGGTGAGGGACGTCGCCTCGTCCCCAGCCGGCGCCTCCCCCGCGGGCCAGTAGAATTGATGTGATCCTAATGCTCCGGTGTCGGAAACAGTCCGATGTGCCCCTCCCACGAAAGCGAGGATGCAAGCAGAGAGGCAGCGGGCATCGCTCGGCACGAATGTATCAGTTCCGTTCCGCCTCAGATCTCGTCCGATCTTCAACGCTTCTGTGACTGAGCCGCCGTCAGAATTGAATACGATCACAGATTTCTTACCGTCGACTCCCAGCAGCCCCCGCAACACCGCGGCATCCCCTACCGAAATAGTACCAGATGCCCTGATATATCGGGCGGTTGACTGATGCTCCAATATCTTGAAATCAAGGCCCAGGGCTCCGCTAGGTGCGAGCGCAGACACCGAAATAACGACAGCTGCAATCTTAAGTGTGTTTACCATCTGTTAATAGCCGCCGTTTCCCGTCTTGATTATGTTCTTGTTCTGTTCCATCATCCTGCTTGGCAAAGGGATGGAATATTTATGCGCGTTTCCAGATTGATCGAGACACTCAATTCGCTCACAGATGAGCAAAAGCGTGGGTGTATCGACGAGCTTAAGGCCGCGGCGTATTCCGAAGGATCTTCAAAATCCCGTCCCTCATTTCGGGAGAGCCCTCAAGAAGAGATAAAATCTCAGCCGTCTCAGCAGAGACGTCTATCCCGTAGATGATCTGGGACAGGCTTACGTTGAGAACCTCACAAACCGCGACCAGATTGTCGACTGTGGGGTCCTTGCCGTCCTTTAATATGGAATGAACGTAGCCTGGGCCCTTGCCCGCGGCCAACGATGCTTCACGAGCGGACATGCCGCGCGCCGATAATGCGTCCCGCAGACGCGCTCTCCAATCCGCACTTTTCATGGTGGCAATATCCTCTATTTCGGATATTTCTGCACGTCCTTCATAGTGGATGGTTGACGTATCCTCTATCGAGGATATATTCACGTCATGATGACCGAACAAACCTCTCAACTCCTCTCGAAAATTGATGCTTTCCTGAACGATACGGGAATGGGCGAATCCTATTTCGGCAAATGCGCCGTGGGAAACTCCGAACTCGTCGGCAGGCTTCGCAATGGCGGCAAAGTCCTCCAAGACACTGGCGTAAAGGTCGTTTCGTTCATCGAGGCCGAGCGGTTGAAGCGTAACGTTCCTGAGCCATCCCCGGTGCCGGAGGGCGTTTCGTGATGATGGCCAATGTTCACGCCTTCTACATCCAGACCGACGAAGCGTTGCTGGCCAAGCTGCGCCCATCCGATGGCCCTCTGTTTGTCTCGCCGCCATGTGCTCACTTTTCTTTCCAGACCGATTTCGACGAAGTGGCGCAGGACATCATCGAAGGTCGCCACCGCCATCGCCCGCGCAACGTCTTCGCGCCCAACAGTTTTTCCAAGCACAGGGGGCGCAAGTGACCGTCATCCCATTCCCAGCATCCCCGGTTTCTCTCTCCCCGAGGGCTGACCGTGAACCCGAGGCAAAAGGTATTGCGTCTGCCTCGGGCGTTTTCTCTCATCTTCGCCAGTTCCTGCGGAGCGCACGTCAGGCCATGATCGCGGCTCCTGTCCGCACTGAAAGCCGTCTGATTGCCCTGTCGTCGCACCGCATCGCCTCCAATGATCCTCATCTAAAAGGCGTCTTCGGTTTTGCCGAAGAAGAACCTCTCCGTTTCGACATTGCACCGAAACGTATCGGCGGTTCCGCAGGAAAATTCCCGCAACATTGCGGGCAAGGCTCCGCAGTCCAGTTCGAAGTGACTGGCCTCGTTACCTGGCTGAAAAGAACGTTTCCGCGTGCCACGACGCACCACGTCGAAGCGGTGACGGGAATACCTGCTGCAAGCGTTGAGAACTGGCTGCACCGCCGCTCACAGCCATCGGTGCAGCACTTTTCGCTCCTGATCTCTGCATTCGGACCATCGCTGCTCGCAGCATGTTTCGATGAGCCCCCGGAATGGGTCGATGACGCTGCGAAGCTCCAGCGCCGTCGGGAGATCGACGAGCAAATCAGCAGGCTCCAAAGCGAACGCGCCAAGTTCGGAGAGGTAGCCTGATGGTGGCCGAGAAAACATCAGTCGGTGGACTGGTCCGCGCCGCCGAAGACAGGATCATCGCGGAAAAGGCTCACGCCGCCCGAACCCCGTCACTCACGGTTACCCAGATCCGGTCGAGCCTCAAAGACATGATCCGCTCCAAGATCTGGTGGATCGACAAATTCTCAGAAGGCCGCGCCAAGCGTCCCGATCACGAAATCGCATCGGCACGACGCCAGTTGGCTGCGCTGGTTCAAGCCGACGATCTGCTGAAGGGGGGACACAGTGCAGCAGACCGCGGGGGATGACCCGGAGCGCGTGAGTTTCCACGCTGTATCGCGTTATGTGCAGCGTATCCTGGACATCGACGTCCATCAGGACTTTGCGACCGAAAAGGCGAGGGCTCTTGCTCTGGCTGACGCGGCTGAAACAACGGTTGACGCTCTCAGGGCGCTGATCTGGACAAAGGGCCTCGCTGCTGCGGCGAAATTCGGACTTCAGAGTTTCGATAACCGCTTATTCGCCGCCGTCATCGCCCAGCCCGGTGGAGTGGTTGTTACCATTCTTCTCCCGCGGGTCAGGGACACCGGCAAGCTGAAGCTCCTCTCTGAAAACGAACTCAAAAGCAAATCGTGGCGCATCGCGCGCCGGGCAACCGCGCGTCAGTTGACGCTCGACAGCATAGAAGGGGTCGAACGGTGACAAATCTAAATTTCACAATCGAGCAGAAGCAAGTTCCGGTGCTCAAGGAAGCTGCCCGCAAACTGACAGATGCCGCGAGGGGTAAAGCTCATAATCCGACGCTGCCGGGGCAGATCGAAGCCTTCGACCGTGACGAGACCGGAGAAGCGGCTACCGAAACCGTGGCCGCTGCCGAGCTCCGTTCGATCATTGAGCGGGTTGAGCGTCTTGAGGAAGAGAAGTCCGCGATCTCAGATGACATAAAAGACGTGATGGGAGAGGCAAAAGGCCGGGGTTACGACACGAAGGCGATCCGCACCATCATTCGCCTGCGCAAGAAGGATGCAAACGAACGCATCGAGGAAGAATCGATCTTGCAGACTTACATGGCCGCCCTGGGGATGGAGTGAGCCATGAAGAACCGATGGAGAACACTATCCGCAGAGGCGCGTAGCGCTGCGATCATCGAAGCGCATCCGACCACAATCGGCACCGGCGCGGCTATTGCTGACGCGCTTAGCAGGAAGTTTGGCGAACGCATCACTCGCAGTTCGGTAATTTCGTTCTACAACCGGCACCCTGAGAAGATGACAGCGGTGCCGCTGACCGGCAGGCCCGGCAGGGAGATGGCGAAGGATCGCGCCGAGGCGTCGCAGCCACGCCCGCAGCCCAGACGTCCCTCTGCGCGGCTCGCCTCGAGCGGTATGGCTTTCTCATCTCCAAAGGTGAAACCTGTCCCTGCGCCGATCATCGTTGCCCAGCCGGTGCCGTCTATTCCGGTGCCGGAGCCACGCAATCTTCGCCTTTACGAGCTCGATGCCGGCCATTGCCGTTGGCCGATGCAAGGCGACCGCGAGAACATGCTGTTCTGCGCCAACGCAACGCATGACGGCACCTCGTATTGTCACTTCCACAAGACCGCATCTGTCGGCATCGGTTCCAAGGCCGAGCGTGCCGCCGTGCCGCGGAGGCTCACGGCATGAACATACCGCTGCGCCCATCATTCTTTGATCTCGATAACCGTATGACCGTTGTTCTCTTCGCCGGCATGGGCGGGGGATGCGACGGCCTCGAGCAGGCAGGCTTTCACGTCCACCTGGCTATCAACCATGACCCTATCGCGGTCGCTGTTCATCAGAAGCGGCACCCGCACACGCGCCACCTCCGTTGCGATGTGTTCGAGGTGTGCCCGAAAGAGGCAACGAAGGGCCGGGGCGTGCGCGTCCTGCATGCCAGCCCGGACTGCACACATTTCAGCGTTGCCAAAGGTGGCAAGCCTGTCTCGAAGCGTCGCCGCTCGCTGGCGTGGGTTGTCTGCCGCTGGGCCGGTACCGTGCGGCCGGAAACCATTACGCTCGAGAATGTGCCCGAGATCCAGACGTGGGGCGGTCTTATTGCCAAGCGTTGCCCGGTGTCGGGGCGCGTGATGAGGCTCGACGGAACTGTTGCGAACAAGGGCGAGCGCGTCCCTGTTCAGGAGCAATGGCTTATCCCCGACAAAAAGAAACGCGGGATCATTTGGCGCGCCTGGCTGAAACACATGAACCGCCTGAATTACAATTTTGAAGGAAAGGTGTTGGTCTGCGCAGATTATGGCGTCCACACCATTCGCAAACGGTATTTCGGCGTGGCACAGCTGGGCGGGCTTCCTATCGTCTGGCCCGAGCGCACCCATGCACCGCGTAAAGATGCAAAACGCCTTGGCCTGAAGCCGTGGCGAGGCGTATGCGAAGTCCTCGACTGGTCGCGACCGGTCAAATCGATCTTCGGGCGCAAGAAGGATTTGGCCCTCGCCACCAAACGAAGAACCGCCCGCGGCGTCGTTCGGTATGTCGTGAATGCAGCAAAGCCGTTCCTCGTGCCGATCACTCACACCAAGAGCAACCTCGGCGCACGTTCGACCGATGAGCCGTTGAACACGATAACCACCGCCAAGGGCGGGGAGATGATGCTTGCGGTACCGCGTCTGGGCGCAACGATCCAAGCCTATTACGGCGGCGAGAAGGGCATACGGCGCAGCGGCGATGTAGAAGAACCCTTGCAGACGTTCGTCACAGAACCCCGCCATGCCGTCGCAGCAATCAGCCTACAACGGCAGTTTGGCGAGAGCGTTGGTGCCGATGTGTCCGAACCGGCACCGGTGTTCACCCCAGACGGTCAAGGCAAAACCGCCGTTGTCGCGGCATTCCTCGCCCAACACAATGAGGGACCACGCGCGGGTCTGAACGCAAGAGATGCGCGAGACCCGGTGTCGGCTCTCACTACGACCGGATCACAGCAAGGTGTCGTGGCAGCGTCGATGCTGGCGTTGCGCGGTACCAACAAAGACGGGCGCGACATTTGCGAGCCTATGGCAACCCCAACCGCTGGGGGCAACCACGCTGGCCTTATCTACGCGTTCCTTCAAGCCTACTACACCGGCAACGGCGGGTACGAGCAAAGCATCACGGAACCGGTAGGTGCGATGACGCAAAAGGCTCGCCACGGCTTGGTGACGGTCAAGGTCAAAGGCGAGGATTACGTTATCACCGATATTGGCATGCGCATGCTTGAGCCGGAGGAAGGTGCGGCAGCGCATGGTTTCGCCAAAGGCTCTCTGCCTGACACCATCACTCTGGACGGGAAAGAGGTTCGTCTCACGAAGACGCAAAAATATCATCTTGTTGGCAACTCGGTGCCGCCCGAAATGGTGCGGCTGCTGGCCGTTCATAACGTTCGTCATGCCTTTGCGGAGGCTGCTGAATAATGAGCCGTAGATTTCATCCTACTATCTATCTCGATCTAGACGGCGTCATGGCTGACTTCGACGGCCATTTCCCGTCCGTCTTCGGTGTAGATCAACGTGCGATGTCACCCGCCGCGATGTGGCAACTCATCAACGCACGTTCCGGCTTTTTCAGGGATATGCCGAGCTTTGAGGGGGCGAAGGCCTTCTACGACAGCATCTCGTGGATGAACCCCATCATTCTCACTGCCTGCCCATCGTCCAGCTATCAGGATGTGGCCCGGCAGAAGCGTGGATGGGTCAGAGAGCATCTATCAACAGCGTGCCACATCCTGCCTGTCATCGACGGTCTGAATAAGCCGCTGTTCATGCATTCGCCGGGCGACATCCTCATCGACGACTACAAGCGCAACATCGCCGCTTGGGAGCACGAGGGCGGGGTTGGCCTGCTGCACTCGCAAGACTTCGAAGCCACCTATCAGACGTTGGCGAACCATGTGCACGATTATCGGAACCGCACCGGACGCTACAGCGAGGCGGTGCCAGCATGAAGCCCGTCACATCCGCCCAGTTCAGGAAACAACGCAAGGCCAAGACGGGTACCTCTATAGCCCGCCGAGCGGCAAAGCGCGACATCGCAGAGCCAGAGATCCGTGCAGCGCTCGAGGCGTTCGGCATGTCCGTGTTCTCGCTCAACGAACCCATTGATCTCCTCGTCGGCTTTCGCGGCAAGACGCATCTCGTCGAGGTTAAGACGGGGCACAAAGGTTACGCCAAGGCTCTCAACGACAACCAGCAGGCATTCGCCAACGAATGGCGCGGCTCAGCCGTCGTCACGCTGCACAGCCGCGACGAGGCCATTGCGTGGGCCCAGCAGACGAGCAGGGGGCAGCCATGACCAGTAGGCTTGAGCGGGCTGTCACGGATCTCATGCAGCACGAAATGGAACAGTTTGCCGAGTGGTGCTCCAAGCAATGGACCATCACGCCGGAGGTGTTCAAATCCGACAATGTGTTCGACACTAAACCGGAAGGGTACCGCGAGGGCTACAATGCTGCTCTCGAAGGCCTTCCGATTGCTCTCGAGCAGTATTTGGAGAGCAGGTCATGACGCGATCGCTCGCCCTCACACCCTTTCAACTCGCACTGCACTCAGAAGGGACGCCAGCATGAGCCGTCGTACCATGCCTTATCATCGTCGGTACCACGGCGACGCGCTTCAAGGGTACCGTAAGCTTACGCTCGAACAGCGTGGTGCCTACACGACGATCCTTGACCTGATCTACGACGAGGCCGGCCCTATCGAGCGGAATGAACGCTGGCTTGCTGGTGAGCTGAACTGCTCGCTTCGGAAGGCCAAAGCTCTCCTCGACGAGCTCATTGCGCTGCGCAAAATCTTCATCACCGCAGGCGGCAAACTGAGTAATCATCGCGCCGAAACAGAAATACAAAACTCGCTGAATATCTCGCGAAAACGAGCTGAAAACGGATCGAAACGCAAAGATAATCAGCCTGTGGAACGGGAAAAGCCCAACAAAAACAGCAGGGCGGTCAAGCAATTGCTCGACAATTGCGCTGTAATACCAGAGCCAGTACCATATATAACAAATATCCCTCCGACAGTAGATGAGGATACGCATTGGCCGAGAGAAGTCTTGGACCATCCGCCTGTGGTCGAACCACACCCGCTTAGAAACCATCGGCTGATTGAAAGTCTGGATCGCAGAACGGGATCTGGTGCTGCTGCTGCGCTTGCCGCTGGACGAGCGAGACGCGGAGGTCGCCAATGGTGAAGAAGCCAACGATTTTCGGCAGAGTTTTGTCACTCCTAAAGCCGAAATCTGAGCCTGTGAGCGACTGCGCTTCGTGCCGTGGCACAGGCGTGTTCAAACTCTATCTCGGCCACGGCGTGGTCATGAAGCGCACATGCTGGTGCCTGGGTGAGAATACCCCACGTCGCCTTGAGGTGACAGGCTGATGGCAATCAAGAAACCAACCACCAGCAAGGCCACAGGCAAGGCTCAGACCGGCAAGGTGACGAAGCCGAAGGCCAAGCCTAAGCCCCGCAAGACCAAGGCCGATGTGCGCTCGAAGTTCGAGGCACCGCCTGAGCCGAAGGACGTCCGGTACCAGAAACATTTCATAGGTCTGGCCCGCACGATGTTCCTCGCCAAGGTGTCGGAAGACGAGATCGCTCACGTCATCGGCATCGAGCGCGAGACGATGGAGTGGTGGAAGGAAGAGCACCCAGAGTTCGGCGCAGCGTTCCGCCCAGATCCGCGCAATTACGGCGGGCGTCCAACGTCTTGGGATGAACGCAACATCGCCATCGCAAAGCAGCTCGCAGGACTCGGCGCTACGGATCTCGAGATAGCCCAGGCATTCGAGGTGAGCATCCGCACCATCCATCGCTGGAAGCTGGAATACCCAGAGTTCCGTGAAGCGCTCGAGATGGGCAAGGACGTGGCCGACAACCGCGTCGAGCACAGCCTGTACCAGCGCGCCACAGGCTACAGCTTCGATAGCGAGAAGATCGTTGTCGTCGAAGGCGAGCCGCAGCGCGTCGAGATCATCGAGCATGTGCCGCCTGACACCAAGGCCGCGATGTTCTGGCTGCAAAACCGCAGGAAAGACGCATGGCGCGCCGTCCAGCATATCAATCACGACGTCGAGAAGGGCAGCCCGCTCGGTTCCTTCCTATCGAAGCTGGGCAACAGCACGTTCGTCCCGGTCGAGGATGACAAAGCCGCCAACACTTTCGTGCCTGTCGAAGAACCTGAGGGTGACGATCGATAATGTATGAGCACCTCGCCGGCATGACGGAAGAGCAGTTCCTCGAGAACCTCAAAGATCCGAATTGGCGCATCCGCAACCTCTACTACATCCTCGATAAAGACGGGCAGACGGTTCTCTTCAAGCCGAACGAGGCGCAGGAGACGTTTCTAAAACGCATCTGGCACCGGAACATCGTGCCGAAAGCTCGCCAGCGCGGTTTCTCTACGGTCATACAGCTGCTGCTCTTGGATGCCTGCCTGTTCAATGAGAACCAGCGGGCAGCGATCATTGCGCAGGACCAGTTCACCGCCAGCAAGATCATGCGCAACAAGATCGAGTTTGCGTATGCGCGGTTGCCGGACTTCATCAAGTCCGAGCGACGGATCAAGGTGGACAACACCGAAGAGAAGATCTTCAGCAACGGATCTTCGATACAGGTTTCCACCTCGGCCCGCGGTGACACGCTCAACTGGCTGCACGTTTCCGAGTTCGGCATCATCTGTTTCGAATCGCCGTTGAAGGCGGAGAAGATCGTCACCGGCGCGTTGGCCGCCGCGGGGCAGGGCATCACCTTCATTGAAAGCACGGCCAAGGGCCGCGATGGCGCCTACTACAAGATGGTCATGGAGGCCAAGGCGAACGCGGATGCTGGCAAGCGACTGTCACGCCTGCAGTACCGCATGCACTTCGCATCGTGGTGGGATGCAGACGAATACGAGATCGACCCCGAAGGCATCATCATCACGCCGAAGGACGATAAGTATTTCGACGAGCTCGAGCGCGAGATTGGCCGTGAGATATCGTTGGGCAAACGCGCTTGGTACGTCGCCACCAGGCTGAACGATTATTCCGACGACGACGAGATGATGTGGCAGGAATACCCATCGACCGTCGAGGAAGCTTTCAAGGTTTCCACCGAGGGCGTCATTCTCGCCAAGCAAATGACACGGGCGCGCGCAGAGGGCCGCATTACCCGCGTGCCATGGAGGCCAGAGCTGCCGGTCAACACGTTCTGGGACTTGGGCGTAGATGACGATATCGCCATCTGGTTCCACCAGTCCGTCGGCATGATGGACCACTTCATCGATTACCTCGAGTGCAGCGGCGAGCCGTACAGCTACGTCATCGCCGAAATGCAGAAGCGTGGTTTCGTCTGGGGCCACCACTTCCTGCCGCACGATGGCAACCAGCGCCGACCAGGTGCGCTCGTCATCGAGACGCCACAGGAAATGTTGGAAGGCCTCAGGCTCCAGAACATCCACATCGTACCGAGAACGCCCGACCTGATGGCTATCGGGCTTCCGGCGCTGAAGGATGACTTCGTCAATTACGTGATCGACGAGGAGAAGTGCAAGCAAGGCATCCTGCATATCGACAATTATCGGAAGTCTTGGAACAAGAATATGGGCGTCTGGTCCGACACGCCGAAGAAGAACGGCCACCAGCACGCACCCGACGCGATCCGCCAAAAGGCTCAGTATCGCGACGAAGTCCGCCGCCTGTGCGGAACCATCCGTCCAACATCATCCAACAACGGATCACGCCGAAGAGCGCGTGACCCAATGACGCTGTGAAAGGCACCAAAATGGGACCAGATCTGGATCTAAATAAGCGCGTATGGACTTTCCGCAAAGACGGCATTATGGCTATCGGCACTTGGATACGGCTGGAAGATCGATTCCGTCCGTGTATGGTTCTTATTCCAGCGGACAGGGAATATGACGACAGGCTGACGCCTTGCGTGGTCACTATGGACCGCGCATGGATATGGTCAGAGGAAGTCGGCGACCCTGCCCAAGCCGCTCACACGGCACACCAGTTCGCAAGTACCCTCGGCCTTAACGCTCATGACCGTCGCACCGTGATCCGGATAGCGATGTTTATCGCTGACCACCTGGGCGACCTCCTGTCTATTCCCCCATACCCGACTGACGATCAGCAGACCGTGGCCGAAGTCACCATGCGTGACCCCAACACCGGGCGAACCATCGAAGCTGAAATAAGGGAATAGAATGTTTTCACTCGACGCTGACGACGGTTCAGTGAGGAAGAAGCGATACGAATCGCCCATTCCGACAGACACGCCGGCGTCGACCCGCCCACAAGCTGGAAACGCGCTGGATAACAGCCGTAACACCCAGCTCCACAAGCGGCTTCTGGGTTTCTACACCCGCGAGCTAGATCGTCAGTCCGAGAACCGCCACGATATGGCCGTCGACGCGGATATGTACGACAATATCCAGTGGACCGAAGAGCAGACAAAGGTGCTGAACGACCGCGGGCAATCGGCCCTCGTCTTCAACGTCACTGCTGTCACGGTCGATTGGGTCATTGGTACCGAGAAGCGCGCGCGTACCGATTTCAAGGTGCTGCCGCGCCGCAAGGAAGAGGGAAAGCCGGCGCAGCGCAAGTCCGAGCTGCTCAAGTACCTCTCAGACGTCAACCGCACAGGCTTTCATGTAAGCCGCTCTTTCGAAGATGCGGCGAAGATTGGCGTTGGTTGGATGGAGGACGGCTACCAGGGTGACGACGAGGGCGAGCCGCTGTTCTCCCGCTACGAATCGTGGCGCAACATGCTGTGGGACAGCGCGGCCTCCGAATACGATCTGAACGACGCCCGGTATGTGATCCGCACCAAGTGGCTCGACCTCGATGTAGCTCAGGCCATGTTCCCGAAGCGCAAGGCACTACTCGAGCGCAGCATCGACGATGCAGACAGCTTTGCCATGATGGATGCCTATGGCGATGAAGCCATGGACGGCCCCGAGATGGAAAATCAGGGCAGGGGCGACGGCACCTATGTTTCCGACCGCGTCACAGGATACCAGCGACGCCGCGTCAGGATATTCGAATGCTGGTTCAAGATGCCCGTCCAGACACCCAAGATTTCAGGCGGCACCTTCGCTGGCGAAATCTACGATGAATATTCGCCTGGTCATAAAGCCGCTGTAGAAGAAGGCGACGGCGAAGTAGTGAAGAAGCCGACGATGCGCATGTATGTCGCCCTCTTCACGTCGGCTGGGATGCTGTGGCTTTCGCCATCGCTTTACCGTCACAACAAATACCCATTCACACCGATCTGGAACAAGCGCCGCGACCGCGACGGCATGCCGTACGGACTGGTGCGCAACATCAGAGACATTCAGGTCGATATCAACAAGCGCGCAAGCAAGGCGCTGCACATCCTTTCGACCAACAAAGTGGTCATGGACAAGGGCGCGGTAGATGACATCGACGAGCTGCGCGAGGAAATAGCCCAGCCGGACGCCATCATCGAGGTGAATACCGGCAAGAAGTTCGCTTTCGACGTCGACAGAGAGTTGAGCCAGTGGCACCTCGAGCTAATGTCGCGCAACATCCAGATGGTGCAGCAGGTAGGCGGTGTCACTGACGAGAACCTTGGGCGCAGCACCAATGCCGTGTCAGGCATCGCCATTCAGGCCCGGCAGGAACAGGGTGCACTTGCCACAGCCAAGCTCTTCGACAGTCACCGATTTGCCCAGCAGGTTCGTGGCGAAAAGCTGCTCGCCAACATCGAGCAGTTCATGTCGGACGAAAAGCAATTCCGCATCACGAACATGCGCGGCAATCCGGAGTATGTGACGGTCAACGACGGTCTGCCGGAAAACGATATCGTCCGCACCAAGGCGGATTTCATCATCGACGAGCAAGACTACCGCGCCACCGTCAGACAGGCGCAGGTCGAATCGTTGATGGAGCTGCTCGGCAAGCTCGCCCCAGTGAACCCGCAGATAGCGATCGTCATGCTCGATCTCGTGGTCGAGAGCATGGATATCCCGCAACGCGAAGAGATCGTGAAGCGCATCCGTCAGGTCACCGGCATGAAAGATCCTGATGCGGACGATCAGGCACCGTCGCCGGAAGAGCAGCAGAAAGAGCAGGCAGCGGCCCAGCAGCAAAAGTTCCAGCAAGAAGCGGCCATGGCACAGCTCCGCAAGACAATCTCTGAGGCTGCAAAGAACGAGGCCCACGCCGCTGACATCAAGGCCAAGACCGTCGCCGCCAATGTCGGCAGCCAGAAATCAGCACTCGAAGCAGCTGGTGCCGTGATCATGGCTCCGGGCATCGCTGACATCGGCGACGCGATCCTGCACGAATCCGGTTTCGTGTCGCGCTCCGAAGGCGAGCAGACCATGCAGGCCGCCGCGATGGAAGCCCAGCAGCAGCAGGCACAAGCCGCGCAGCAGCAGGCGGCACAGCAACCCCAACAGCAACCGCAGGACCCTATGGCTATCGGCCTGGGCGCATAAGGAGACGACTATGGCTTTAAAGCCCACCGAAGCAGAACTGGACATGCTGACCGAGGAAGAGCGCGCAGGCCTCGAAGACGAAGATATGGTGGATGAAGGCCTCGAAGACGGGGCTGAGGGCGGCGAGGAAGGCCTAGACGGCCATGCCGCTGAAGCGGTCGCTGCTGCTCTTGCCGCATCCGAGGCGGACAAAAAGCCGGACGCCGTCATTGACGAGGATCTGGAGCTTGCCAACGGCGATGGCACCCAGCGCCAAGTAGCAAAGCCAGACGACGCCGCCGCAGCGGCAGCGGCAGCAGCCGCGGCTGCCGAGGGCGATGCAAAAGGTGGGCAGGCTGCAACGCCGCCAGCCGTGGTGGAAGAGCGCCGCCCTTCGTGGGTGCTTGATCCATCGATACCGGAGAAGCTGAAGTCCCTCGACGAGGAACGCGACCGGATCACTGCCCAGTTCGATGACGGTGAAATGACCGGCGCCGAGATGCGCGCCAAGCTGAAGCCGCTCGAGAGCCAGATCGACGAGATCAGAACGACGATCATTTCTGCCAATGTCGGCAAGACGAATGCCATCGAGCACTACAAGGACGTCACCGTCCCTGCTTTCTTCGAGAAGCATGTCGAATATCAGCCAGGCACAATCCTGCACACGATGCTGGATGCCGAGGTGCGCAGACTTCAGCAGGCGTCGGCCAACCCGCTGAACCCAGCGATCCTCGAAAAGGCCCATGAGAACATCACGTCACAGGTCGAGAAGGCCTACGGCGTGAAGAAAGCCGCACCGAAGGCTGAAGCAAAGACGCCGGCAGCGGCCGCAGGCTCACGACAGGTTCCGCCAACGCTCGGTGGCGTACCCGCTGCTGATGTGAGTGACGCCGACGACGGCGGCGAGTTCGCGTGGTTGGACCGTCTGGCCTCCGTAGATACCGAGAAATTTGAAACCGAACTCGCGAAGCTCTCAGACGAGAAGCGCGAACGATATATGGCTGAATAGGAGCCTTGATGTTGCGACTTGCCGTTAAGCTGGGGGATGCGGTGTACATTGAGGGTGTGGGCACGATCCACATCGAAGAAAAATCGGGGCGCAGCGTGCGCCTCGGTTTCGAAACTGAAATGGGCCCGATCACGATCATCAAACGCGATGAGACCGGGCTTACACGGCGTCAGCAGCAGATGATCTGAGTTAAATCGCGCGATAAATATGAAATCGTTGAGGCGTCAAGTCCGATACGGCACCTCCGATACACGAACCTCGACATTCAGATAGTTTTTTCGTCTAAGTAAGTTTTCGACACTTTGCTTATTCAAACGCTGCTGCGGACCAGGTCCAATAGTTATATGCGATATTGGTAGTTTGTCTGCACATACGGGAAGGAACGGGACAAGCAAGCCGCCACGGGTGAAGAATTCCACGTCGTTCATCTGTTGAGATGGGCGAGTGATAAAAAATCGCCATTCGTTCTCTTCTGCAAAACCGGGATGTTTGTATCGAGGGGCCTGTTCTAAGATGACCCCGGCGGCAATTTCGGCTGGCGTCAAACCTGGGCTTCCTAGAACCTCGTCCCAGTCTATAAGAGAAAGGCTCAGGAGACCGTAAAGTTTCGCTCTCGCTTCGTTTTCCTTGTATGAGATTCTCGTTGGGGAACCGTACAGTTTCTTAAAGATATCTGCTAGTGGCTGGCTATGAAGACTAATGCTTATGCCTTGACTAATGCCACCGTATGCCCGCCATTGGCTCAGTAAATCATCGTCTGTGCAAAACGAGGTCGCGAAGATAGAAGGCAATCGGTCGTCTGCTAGACCGTCCTCAATGTCGCTGTCATAAATGTAGTGAGAGGATGGGCGATTTTGCACTAAGTCTCTTAAAACGCTTCTCGCTATATCGATCGCGAATTTTAATTCTGACCCATCGTTGAGATACAGTACGTTCGAGGCGCGGAGACCATTGTCAAGGATACTCTCTAAGACATCAAGCTTTGTATAATGGCTCAGATAGTCGGGTGGTAGGTCACTTGGGCTCATTCAATCACTCCAATTTCAGGAGTAAAGTGGCTATCACCTCCTGCGGTTCATGACGAGTCTGGCATGCTCCCAGTATTCCTCGCACATCTGTGTTGCGATCCGGGCGTTTGCGACCCAACCCGTGTTCGGGGTCGGCGGGCTGCCTTTGTAGAGGCTCGAATATCTCCCAGCCCATTGCCAATTGCCCTTCGTCGGGCCGTGCATCTCTTTCCTGATCCTGCCTACGCATTCATTGCCATCATACCCGCTCCAATCGAAGTCTGTCGGCGGATCGTTCGCGTCGATCTGTGTTCTTTGCCAACGGTATTTGGGCTGGTAGGGTGTTGTCGCTATGATGATTAGCTCTCGCGCCGTCCAATACCGCTGAAAGCAGCAGCGGCAAGTTGAAAAACTTGGCATATCTCTAAGACTTCGTCAGGGAAAAACTGCAGCATCTTTCCGACCGCAACTCGTTTTTCCCGATCTTCAAAAGCAATAGCTGCGGATCCGGCACCATGAATGCGCTGCGCACGAATAAGACCTCCCATGGGCCCCTCGATATCGAGGACGTCACTCTCCACAGTTTCCGCCAACGACGCGTTTACGACCAACCATCGTATAACAAGCTCTGATCCATCCGTAGCATCCCTTGGATCCACCACTCCTAATCTATGCGCCATGCAGTTTCGCGCGCGGTTGTACCCAACCAGTCTAACCTTCCATTCGGGAGCAACCGAAAACTCGTCATCGAGGATGGCTAATTGATCCTCGATACCCTTTCTTTCGAACTGGCTTTGCGTCACAGAAAATGAACGTTCGGGGGCGTTCGCTATCGCATCTCGGTAAACGCCCATTAGGAACACTGAAAAGTTCTCGATCACATCTCTCAACACAGTCGAGGCCGCCCAACTCTGAAACTCACCATGCAGTTCGTTTGAGTCGGCAGTTCTGATGTTTTCGAAATTGAAATTCAGCCCCCTGATAGTAACTTGATGGTCTGCGTTGCTAGGGGTCGCCTTCAAGCACGCGATGTAGTGAAACGCCGCCAACTGAATAGCACGTTGCATTTTGTCGAGCGGGCGTAATTCAAATAATGTTCTTTGCTTCATCTATCGGTTTCTCTCTCAAACTGTTTCGCCAGTCATCAGTATACCCAAAAGCGGGTGCTGGGATAGGCTCACTGAACCAAAAGGTAGTAAACGCTTTCACGTCAGGCGCACAAAACCAGTGTGCTTGGCCGTTTTGATCCACTGCCCACCAGCGGGCATTCTTGGGTGCCTTCTTCCAGTCGATTTCGAACATCGTAGCTCTCCGACAGCTTCCAATTCCTGCTGCCGCAAACTATAACCGAAATGTCTCGCCCGCGCATGAGTGCAGGTTCCATTTGATAGGAGCCCACGCATGCCAATCGTGATCGGACTCGGCACAGATGCCGAGTGGAACGACCCACTCAACCTGTACGGCGGCAACGCCCCCGGTCTTTCCCCGACAAACGAGAGTCTCAACGCTCCAAAGCCCGTCGAAACCAAGCCATCGTTCCTCGCCAACATGGACGAGCGGGACAGAACCGACCTCGTGAACACCGTTCTGGCGGAAGCTGCAGGCGAGGGTGATGAAGGCATGGCCGGTGTCGCCGCTGTCATCAAGAACCGCTCGGGCATTCGCGGTCTTTCCCCCGCCGAGGTCGTTCGCCAGCCCAAGCAATTCACTGGCTACGAAGCACCAGGTGCCGAAGTTGCAAAGTCCTTCAACGATCCAAATGCGCGCGCCAATGCCGAGCGGATCATCGACGGCGTGTTTAATGGCGAGATCCCAGACCCGACGGTTGGACCAGACGGCAAGGGTGCGGATCACTACCACGCCGACAGCGTCAATCCGGACTGGGCGGGCAAAATGCCAGCTACGGCCAAGATCGGACGCCACCAGTATTACAATTCAAAGGGCGAGCCGCAGGCGCAGGTACAGGTACAGGCATCGGCCTTCGTGCCGGAGCAAGACCCGCTCGGCCTATATGGTCCCAAGGGGCAGTTCCGCGACCTGCTGAAGGGTGAAGAGAAGTCCAGCGCGCCGAACCCTGAGGCGAAGGGGCTGGCAAGACTTGTTCGCGAGCCCGAGGAAAAACATAACAGCGGCGGCGGCAAGCTCAACTTCGTGCATGCAGGCCAAGAGAAGATCGCGCCGCAGTTTGAGGCAATCCTTACCGACACCTCTAAGGCGATGGGCAAAGATTTCACCATCAACTCCGGCTACCGCGCTCCGACGCACAAAGTGGAAGCAGCGAAGCCCGGTGGACCGGGCGAGCACGCTGACGGCACCGCATCCGATATCTCGATGAAGGGCATGAGCGAGCCAGAGCGGGCGCAACTGGTTCGGGAACTGTATTCCCGTGGCGCGCGCCGCTTCATCACGTATAAAAACAGCCCCGACATGCTCCACGTCGATCTGAAAGACCAGACTGGCAAGGGTACGCCTTGGTTCATGTTCGACAAATCGAACCGCAATCTGCCAAACGCACCGGCATGGTTTCAGGACGTCGCCGCCAATCCCGGCGAGAACTCCGTCGCGCCCACCGTGGCTGCGGGCAAAGGCATTGTCGTTGATGAGAATTACGCGCCTAGCGATGGCTTGGGGCTCTACGCTGGTTCAGTAAACCCGATGGAAGCCGAGGCGAAGGCTTTGGCGCAGGCGAAGGCCGCGTCTGATGCCGAGGAAGCCAAGCGTCTCGAAAATGAACGGCTGACGGCTGACGTCAACGCGAACAATGCCACCGTTGATCAGGCCCTCGCCAAGAGCAACGGTCGCCTAGCCGCTGTCAGTGAAACAGAGGCGGCGGACTGGCAGAAGAAGTGGGACGAAGAAAACCGCTCTGGAAGCACGTTCGGTGACTTGATGCGTCGCTGGGGAACTGGCGCGGCCAACACAAGCCAGTCCATGACGAACCTCAACACGCTCCTGATCAACAAGCTCCCCGGTGGAGAAACGATCAATTCTACCCTCGACAGCATTGATCGCTGGTTGGGTGGCGGAAAGACGATCGCAGAAAAGCGCGCCGAGGGCATCGAGAAGCAATCGGCGACGCTTACGCCTGAAGGCGAGGCGGCCCGCGATAAGAAGTGGTGGGACGATGAAAACAAAACGCTGGGCCCAGCCTGGACAGATCCGCGCAGTTATCTCGGTGCCATTGCTGAAAGTGGTCCCGCGACCGTAGCAAGCATGCTGCCCTCCGGCATTCTGGCGCGGGGCGCATTTCTTTCATCCGTCGCCTCTGGCGCAACCACACAGGCAGCAGCAGCGACCGCTGCACGAACAGCCACGATTGCAGGCGGCATTACCGAGGGTCTACTCGGGGGTGCTGACGCGGCTCAGTCCGTCAAGCAGCGGATCAGCGAGTTGCCACGCGAGCAGCTTCTTGCATCCGACGCGGTGAAGCAGCTCATCGACACAGGCATGTCTGAACAGCAAGCCATCGATTCGATCAGCGAAGACGCCCAGACACAGGCACTTCTCACCGCTGGCGTCGTCACCGGTTCATTCGGCGGCATGGGTGACCGTGCTCTTGCGAAGATCATCGCTGAAGGCGTCGAGGGCGGCATTGCCCGTCGTATCGGCGTTGGCGCTGCCAAAGGCATGGTCGGCGAAGGTATCTTCGAGGAAGCGCCGCAAAGCGCCGGTCAGACGATAGCCGAGAACGCGGCCATTCAGCGCGTCAATCCAGATCAGGAGATTACAGAAGGCCTTGGCGAAGCTGTTGCGTCTGGCGTGGCAACTGGTGGCGCGATGGGCGGCGGCATGGGTGCTGCAGGCGGCGCGGCCAGACCTAGCCACTCTGCCGGTACAGCAACACCTGTTGCCCCTGAACCAGACAATCGCGGCCCGCTTCGTCGCGCAGCTGATCATGCAGAGCAACGTAACGCCGCGAGAGCCGCAGCACAGCCAGCGCAGGTACCGCAGGATGGCCGCCCACGGCCCACGGCCACCGTTCGCGTCGATGCTGAAGGTGTTGAGCCGTTCATGGGCACCGTGGAGAGCTACGAGGGCGACGAGGCTGTTGTCGTCGATAGCGGCAGCGGCGAAGTGTACCAGGTGCCGCTTGCCAACATCACTGAGATCGCTCCGCCTATCGGTGACTATCGCTACCCCGAGAAATCCATCGACGCCATGCCGGAGCTTTCCGGCGATCCTGCCATGGAACCGCTGGCGCCGATGTCTGCTCAGGTGAAATCGGAAGTCCCGCCACGCTCTGAAGACAAGCCAGCGACAGAACTGCGCCCGATCAGGCCACAGCCGGGCCAGCGCGTCATTGTAGATACGCCGGAAGCTGGCAGGTTCGCAGCCCGCATCGAGCGTTATGAGAACGACGGCGACGAAGCCATTGTGATCGACGATTCCGGCAAGCCGTTCCAAGTGCCCACCACGGCAATGAACGTCAGCAGCCTTACGCCAGCTCAAATCGAGGCGCAGGAGCTCGAGCGCAATCCGCCCATAGAGCGAGAGATCGGCGACGCCGGTCCGAATAGCCGTAAGATCGGCAAGAGCACGGTGCTGTTGCCCGACGAGAACCATGCGGCCCTGTATGACCTAGCGCGAGAACAGGCCATCGCCAAACGGCTTGGTGGCACGTCTCAGGTTGATATGGGCAGCGTGCTCCCGACCGAGCGCAAACGTTTGGCCGATGCTTTCCGCATCAAGGTCGAAGATCTCGCCTCAATGGCTGACGATTACCGGTACCGCGCAGAGCGCGCAGCGCGTGAAAGCAAATCCACGCTGCCAGTGAAGCTGCATTCGGTCAACGAACGGATCTTGAAGCAGCGGCAGTCCGCGAAAGCGAAAGATGCTGCCGAGTTGCCCATCCAGTCCTCTGATGCCGATGCCACCTGGTGGGATGTGGATCTAACGGATCAGGCCCGAAAGGGCATCTTGCAGCAGGCAGGCATTCAGCGCTCCGAGAAGTCCATGTGGAAGGTGCTCACGCCCGCGCTGAAAAAGAAGCTCGTCGACGTCCGTGACGCGCAAAGTGCTGCGAATGAGACCGTCGAGACGCTAGCGGGCCGGTTCAAGACAGCCAAAGGCAGTTCATACGATATCCATCCCGACGGAACGACGACACGTACAAAGGCACTACGAGACCAGCCGGGGCATGAAGGTGATAGCGGCAAAAAGGCTCGCACAGCGCGCACTGTTTATGTTGACACCAACGCTGGGGCTTTGAGCGCAGCGGGCCTAACTCTCACCGATCCGAAGAAAGGCGCACGCGTCGCTATTCGTGATGGGAAAGCGACCCTCGTAACGTGGAACGGCAAAGAGAACGGTTGGGGCGCATCGCCAGAGAGCCGCGGCATCACGATACACGACACCCCAGCAGTGGGCCGCTACCCGCTCGAACTATGGGACCAGGTAGAAGACGTGCCTGGCTATACGGCGTACAGCAGGATGCATGCTGGTAATGCGATAGTCGAATATGACGGGAACAGCGATCGCGCGGCCAATGAGGCTGCAACGTCACCTACGAACGATTTGCCAGAACCGTCACAGGCACAGAAGGAAGCGGGAAACTATAAGGTTGGCCGGTTGAAGCTGGGCGGCTTGGATATCTCGGTCGAGAACCCCGCGGGGTCAGAGCGCAAGGGAAAGTCTCAGTCGGGTAAGGAATGGTCCGTCAAGATGAAGAGCCATTACGGCTATATCCTCGGCACCGTCGGCAAAGACAAAGACCACATCGATATTTTCGTGCGCCCCGGTACCGAAACGCTCGACGACGCGGCACCGGTGTTTGTGGTGGACCAGCGCGACCCCGCCCGCGGGCGATTCGATGAGCACAAAGTCATGGCTGGCTTCGACAACGAAGCAGAGGCCAAGGCAGCCTATCTGGAAAATTATACCGCAGGCTGGAAAGGCCTCGGCGATATCAGCCAGACGACGATGGGCGAGTTCAAGAACTGGCTCAAATCCGGCAAGACCTCCGAGCCATTCGCGCCGAAATGGTTCTCGTCGCAGGAAAAGGCAGACGCTTACGTTGTTCGCAACAAGATGGGGCAGACCCACGATGTTGTTCAGCGCGGCAAGCGGTTTGAGGTGCAGGAACGGACAAAGGCCCAGGCGGCGAAAGAGCGAACCAACCCGAACACGCCTGATTGGGGTAAACACCCTTGGGATGAAATTTGGGGCAGTGATGCAGAGGTCATCTCAGACGCTCTGAGCCGCATTGCCAGCACCAACGGCGGTGACACGCCGATATCGGATGCAGTCAAGGCGGGCGCGACCAACAAGGAACTGCTTGAGCTCATCGAGGCACGATGGGGCGAGGGCGGTGCAGGCGGTCGCCGTTACATGATCGAAACCCGCAAAGGCCCGACAGTTGCGATCACGCTCGAGAAGGATAACGGAAACGAGCGCGTTGTCCTGAAGGGCAAGGAACTGGCCGACGCCATCCGTAGCGAGTTCGTGGTTTCGCTCGAGGATATGAAGCGAGAACACGAGGCGCGCGAAAAGGGACGTTCTGCCGATATAGAACGGCCTGCCAAGGCGAAGCCAGCGCGCAGCGGCCAACGTCGCAAACTGTATCGAGGAGCGAGCAAGGAAGAAATCGACGCGCTTCGCAATGGCAGTTTCGCTTTCAGACCCGGCCAGACGGGCATCATGTTCACGAGTGATCGTGAAACCGCATCTTACTTTGGAAATGCCAATAAGGGGGAGGCTGTAGCCGTCACCATACCGGCAGACGCAAAAGCCATCAACCGCGGCCAGATCCGCGAAAGCACCCCAGAATGGTACGCCCTCAGAGACGAGGCGTTCAAGGATTTGGAGCCCGGCGCCGATGCCGAAGGTGCGATCAGAAACGAAGCGCTCCGCCAAGGCTATGAGATCGTAATGTACAAGAGCGGAAACGGCGAATATGACGTCGTGGAAGTGCTCGATCCGTCGATTATTGACGTCTCACAAGAACCAAAGGCCGCAACGGCACCTAAGCCGACACCCAAGGTTTCACAGAACAAGATCTTCACCGAGGACGCCGCGGCGAAAGCCCGCGAGTTGCTTCGTAAGAAATTCTCGGGCAATACGCTCAATAGCGGCATAGACCCGGAGCTGCTACAGGCCGGGCTCACACTTGCAGGCTATCACATTGAAAAGGGAGCGCGAACCTTTGCCGCATATGCTTCGGCTATGCTGGCGGACCTTGGCGAAGGTTCGCGCCCTTACCTCAAGTCATGGTATATGGGGGTCAAATACGACCCTCGCGCATCGGCGTTCGACGGCATGTCGAGCGCGGCTGATGTGGAAGCCACAGACGTCAACGCGCTCAACGGAGCCCCGAATGAACCTGAACAACTGGATCGAGCTGGGGCGTCAGCACTGGAAAGAGTTCCTGCCGAACCGGTACAAGGAACTGAAAGCCGACGGGACGCTGGACGAGGCGCTGAAGAGCGCGGCGGAGCAGACATATCTGGAAGCGAACCAGCTCGAGGAGGGCGGGTACAAGCCGGACGAAGCGTGGCAGATGGTCAGGGAGAACTATCTGTTGCTCCCGCCAGAGGGAACCGAGCAGCCTCAGAGCGACCAGACGTCGCAAGATCTGATGAAGGCCGCTCGAGCCGGACAGAGAACAGTCGAGATCGAGTAGAAGAGGGTTCGTTCGGCCCCATTCTACGCGGTTACGAAGGAAAGTGGCGCGAGGCTGCGCTTGAGCTTGAACGCCGCCAGACCGGAGACGCCATAGGCGCTCTGTCGCACCCGGATGTTGGCCCTATTGATCTCGTGTGGGGCACCGAGGGCACTGACCAGAACAATGGCTCGGGTCTTGCGAAGCTCATCGCGTGGCATCCAGAAGTTTTGAGTGATCTGCAAGGTTTTCTCGACCGTCTCAAGGTCGTTGAAAGCCGCTCGACTTCACGCCGAATTCAGCTCGCGGACGAGAGCGGAAACGCTGGTGTCAGGCTTGATTTCGATGGTGCAGCAAAAACTTGGTTGTTGACGGCATATGAGACGGGAAAGCGGCGCACTGAGAAAAGTTCACGCCGTCTCAGTGACTTGTGGGGAGGCCGGGAAACTGCGCCATCCTCGCCGCGTGTGGAGAATATAGCATCCGCCCTCAAGGATGTCCAATCTGCCGCCACACCAGCGCAGCAGCGACAGACCGATTACGTCATCACTGATGAGGACGCACTCGGCGAAGGCGGTCAGAAGGCGAAATTCAAGAGCAACATTGCCGCGATAGAGCTGGTCAAGAAGCTCGAGGAAGAGCGGCGCCCGGCAACACGCGACGAACAGTCCGTGCTTGCGAAGTGGGTGGGCTGGGGCGGCCTCCGTACCGCGTTCCCGCGTGAAGATGGGAGCGTTGCAAAGGGCTGGGAGCGCGAAGCAGACCAACTGAAAGACCTGCTGACGAAAGAGGAATACAGCGCCGCCGAATCCTCGACACGGAATGCTCACTATACCGCGCCCAATATCGTCAATGCAGCATGGATCATTGCGCAGCGTCTCGGCTTCCAAGGCGGCCAGATCCTCGAGCCGTCCGTCGGTGCGGGCAACTTCCTTGGCTTGATGCCTGGTGAACTGCGCAGCGCGTCGCGGGTGTCTGGTGTCGAGCTCGACCGCATCACTGGCCTGATTGCCAAGAACCTCTATCCCAACGCCAACATTCAAGCGCCGATGGGCTTCGAGAAGCTGTCTCTGCCGAACGACTATTTCGATCTGGCGATAGGCAACCCGCCTTTCGGATCTGAACGGCTCTACGATAAGGAGCGCAGCCACCTCAACAAGCTGTCGATCCATAACTTCTTCTTCGCCAAGGCCATCGAGACGCTGCGCCCCGGTGGCGTGCTGGCAATGGTGGTTACAAACCGATTCCTCGACGGACAGTCCGCGGCGGCGCGAAACCTTATTCACGCCAAGGCTGATTTCATCGGAGCGATCAGACTTCCGAACAACGCCTTCCTCAAGAACGCCGGTACCGAGGTCACAACAGACATCGTGCTGTTGCAGCGCAGGGAAGCTGGCCAAGCGCCCAAGTCGAGCGAATGGCTCGAGGTGAAGGATTATCGCGGCAAGGATGGCAACGTTGTTCCGCTGAACGCCTATTTCGCCAAGAACCCAGAAATGATGCTCGGCGACTTCGGCGCATACGGCACGATGTACGGCCCGGACGAACCGGCATTGGTGGCCCGTGGTGGGCAGGACACGCCGGCAGAGCTCGCCAAGGCAATCGAGACGCTGCCGCAGAACATCATGGGAGAACCCGTCGCTGCGAGGGTGACAGAAACTGTCACCGTCCCTGAAACGGTCAATGATGTCCAAGTCGGCACCATGTTCGCCGCACCCGACGGCACGATCCATGTCAGGGAGCAGGATCACATCGGAGAGGCGCGTTCAAAAGCGGTCACGTTCCCCAACGACACTGCGAAAGAACGTGTTTCCGGCATGGTCCGGGTCAGAGATGCCTTTGCGCGCCTGCGACGTGCCCAGATCAGCGATACGGCCAAGCCTGAGCAAGTCGAGAACCTGCGAAGGCGGTTGAACACTTTCTACGATGCCTCTGTAAACAAACACGGTCCTATCAATTCAGATGCAAACAAGCGCCTGTTTCGTGACGATCCGACATGGCCCCAGATCAGTGCGCTCGAGCAGAAATTCGACAAGGGCCTGAGCGCCGCTGTAGCGAAGAAAACGGGAGAAAAGGCCCGCCCAGCCACGGCAGAGAAAGCCGCTATCTTCACCCGTCGCACCCAGCAGCCATACCAGCGTCCAACCAGTGCTGCGACGGCGAAAGACGCTCTTGCAACCGTCCTGAACGACTACGGACGCATCAACCTCGAAGCCATGTCGCGGCTCTACGGAAAATCGACGGAAGCCATTGTCGATGAGCTCGGCCCATTGGTCTATCGGACGCCCACGGGCTCGTATGAAACTGCTGATCAGTATCTCTCCGGTAATGTGAAGCAGAAGCTGGCAGAAGCCGAACGAGCATCGGCGCAAGATCCGGAGTTCCGTCGTAACGTAAATGCGCTGCGCGACGTCATCCCAGCAGATATTGAAGCGATCGACATCGATGTGAAGCCCGGTGCGCCATGGCTGCCTGCAAAACACGTCGAGGACTTCGTCTCTCATATCACTCAGGCATCCATCGCCCCGCGAGCCTTCTATTCCGCGGCCAACGCAAAGTGGGATCTGACGGTACCGCAAGTGACGCCAGCGGCGCAAACCCAGTGGGGAACTGATCGTGCCGCCGTCGGTACCGTGCTCAGTGCCGTGATGAACGGCCAGTCCATCACGATTCATGATCGGACCAGCGACGGTAAGTCTGTTGTCAATCAGGCCGCCACCGATGCAGCAAATGAAAAAGCTGAACGGGTCAAGGCCGAATGGCGCAAGTGGCTTTGGCAAGACGACGCCCGCCGCGACCAGTTGTCACGGCTTTACAACGACACGTTCAACACTGATGTCATGCAGCAGTTTGACGGGTCTCACCTCACGCTGCCGGGCAAGGTCAGTGATGACATCATCGACCTGCGGCCAAGCCAGAAGAATTTCATCTGGCGCACCCTGCAGAGCGGTACCGCCCTCGCGGACCATACCGTGGGCGCGGGTAAGACATTTGCTGCCATAGCATCCATTATGGAGAAGAGACGCACCGGGCAGGCGCGCAAGCCGATGCTCGTCGTGCCTAACCACCTGGTGGGCCAGTGGGCCGCCGACTTCGTCCGTCTCTATCCCGGCGCCAAGGTTCTGGCCGCCACGAAGCAGGATTTCGAGAAGGATCGCCGTAAGCGTCTTTTCGCTCGCATCGCTACCGGCGACTGGGACGCCGTCATCGTTGCCCATTCGTCGTTCGGCAGGATCGGTATCGATCCAAACTACGAAGCACAGTTCATCCAGCAGCAAATGGACGATCTGGAAGCCTCTATGGCGGAAGTGCGACGTGAGACAGGCCAGAAGAGCCGCAACGTCGCGCAGCTGACAAAATGGCGCGATGGTCTGAAAACGAAGATGGAGCGCTTGCTCGATTCCGGGCGGAAAGATGACGGGCTGACGTTCGACGAGTTGGGCGTGGATGCCTTGTATGTCGACGAAGCCCACGAGTTCAAGAACCTCGCTTATTCCACATCGATGCAGCGGGTGGCCGGTCTCGGCAATATGGCCGGAAGCCAGAAGGCGGCGGACCTCTATATGAAGTCCCGTTTCGTCCTGGAAAAGACGGGCAACAACAACCTGGTATTCCTCTCGGGTACGCCTCTGTCGAATACCATGGCCGAAATGTTTACCGTCCAGCGTTACCTCGACGAGAAAGCGCTGCGCGCGATGGGCGTCGCTCACTTCGACGCGTGGGCCCGCGTCTTTGGCGAAGTCGTCACGGACTGGGAACTGTCACCATCGGGCCAGTACAAGCTGAATAGCCGGTTCGCCAAGTTCGTCAACGTCCCTGAACTGATGCAGCGGTACCGCAGCTTCGCCGACGTCATTACCAATGATGACATCATTGCCCAGCTGGCAGCTCAGGGTAAGAAATTTCCGCTGCCGAAGGTGAAGGGTGGCAAGCCGACAAACGTCGTGGTCGAGCGCTCCCCCGATCAGGCCTCATTCATCGGCGAGGGCAAGTCCGACGATAACGGAAACCTAGAGTTTCCACGCGGATCTCTGGTCTGGCGCGCCGAGAACCTGCCGAAGAAGGCCGAAAAGGGTCAGGACAACATGCTGAAGGTCATGTCCGACGCCCGCAAGGCGGCGCTCGACATGCGCCTGATCGATCCTTCCTACGGCGACTATCGCAAGTCTAAGGTTCACCGCGCCGCAAACGAGATGAAGCGGATCTATGACGCATGGTCTGACCAGCGCGGCACCCAGCTCGTGTTCATCGATCTGTCCACGCCCAAGAAAGCCCAGGCAGCAGAGGCGGCCCGCTTCCGCGATCTGATGGAACGTGCCGACAATGGTGACGAGGCTGCTATCGAGGCGCTGGACAAGGTTTCCCCCGACGATCTGCTCGCGCTCGAAAGCACGTTCTCGGTCTATGATGACCTGAAGCAGAAGCTCATTGATCGAGGCATCCCCGAGAGCGAAATCGCGTTCATCCACGACGCCAATACCGAGGCGCAAAAGGAAGAACTGTTCGGCAAGGTCCGTTCCGGCCGCATCCGCTTGCTGTTCGGCTCCACAGCGAAAATGGGCGCCGGTACCAACGTCCAAAATCGTCTGGTAGCGCTTCATCACCTCGACGCCCCATGGCGTCCGTCTGACCTCGAGCAGCGCGACGGGCGCGGCATCAGGCAGGGCAATGAGCTGTATGGTGAAGATCCAGACGGCTTTGAGATCGAAATCCTACGGTACGCCACGAAAAACACGCTGGATGCTCGTCAGTGGCAGACCATCGAAGCCAAGGCCCGTTTCATTCAGCAGGTCCGCAAGGGTGACATGAAAACCCGCGAGATCGAGGATATCGCAGGCGAGGCGGCAAATGCAGCCGAGATGAAGGCTGCTGCATCTGGCAATCCTCTCATTCTCGAGGAGATGGACACTCGTCGTAAGCTGCGCCAGCTCGAGGGTCAGTCCGTCGAACATGATCGCGAGCAGCATCGCATCAAGGCCAAAATCAAGTCTCTGACCGAAGAAGCCGCCGCTATCGAAAAGGCACTTCCTCTGGTGCAATCGGATGCCGCTATGGCCGCCGCCGCACCGGCAGAGTTCGCCGGTACCATCGGTGGCGAAACATTCGACAAGCGCAAAGAGTTCGGTGCCGCCATTGTCGCAGCGATGCGCAAGGAACTGATCGACAAGGAAGGGGTGCGCGATCTCGGCGAATATGCTGGCTTCAAGATCGGTATCGATCCGATGGGCTACGGCAGAGCGTTCCACGTCACCATTAGGGGCAAGAAGGAATATTCCATTCCTGTCGATGATGCGTCCGACGTTGACGCGGCGGGTCTGGCTACACGCATCGCAAACACCGTGAAGCGCATTGCCAATCAGCCGGAGTTTGACCAAAGCCGCGCAGCGGAAATCAAAAGCCAAACCCCGGCGCTGGAACGTCAGATCGGGGAGTGGGCCGGTGCGCAGGAACTGGCCGACACGTCCGCGCGTCACAATCGCTTGCTCGACTCGCTGAAACCGAAGCCCAAAAGCGCTACGCCAGTGGCCGCGGTCGCCAACGCCGACGAGTTCGACGCCCCCACAGAGAACAAACGCCCTGATCCTGTCGTCGTAGGAACTGCAAACGATCTTCAAACCGTCGGCATTCCGAAGGCCCCGGCAGGCAAAGCGATATTCAAATGGGCGAAGGACACCGTCTTGCGTTTCGGCAAGAACGGGCATGAGTACCTGATGGCCGTTGATGATGACGGCTCTGTCATTGAGTTCGGCACGGCCAAGAAAAAGGCTGCGACCGGCATCAATAACAAGCTGCTCGGGGCATTTATGAACCCGGATCGCCGCGTCGTCGTACTCCATAACCATCCCAGCAACGGCCCACTCAGCGTCACAGACATCGCAATGCTGGCGATGCCTGGTCTGCATTCTGTCTGGGCTTTTGGGGCCAACGGAGCGGAAATGCGTGGATCGCTCACTCCCGACGCCGAGAGGGCTGTGTCATCAGCGAGCAGCCCTGATGCACTCGTCGCCGAGTGGCGTCGCGACATGACCGATGCACACGAAGCCGTTGATGCCTTCCTGCGGCCACTCGTCGAACGCGGCACGCTGGACATCGCCGAAGGTAACTCTGCCTACCTCTATGCACCGTCGATAATTGCCCAGAAGGCAGGACTTATCGACATTTCCTCAAATACAAACTATGATGTTTCCGCCATCGAGGGCTTGGACGCTAAGCTCGATAAATTGGCGGTCGCGCTCAAGGGACTTATCAGCGATGGCACAGCAGGCGACAATCAGAGGGTTTCACGACGACCCGCCCGCGACGTTCGACACGTTGCAGAAGTGGAAGGATTGGCAAGCCTCGGTCAGCCAGTGGTCAGCGCGAGATCCGGAACGACAGGCCTATCTGAAACAAGCTCGCCAGATTATCAGGGAAAAGAGCGCGGAGCAGAAAAGCGAAGCTCCAACGGCAAGCGAGTAACCAAGGATCGCATCGTCGAGGACTTGCGCGGCAAGCTCACCGACATCCAGCCCGCTCTCCTCAAAACCATCCCGCTCAACTATTTCAGCGAACTGGCGCGGTCCAACATGACCGCCGTCGGCGACTATCTGCGCGTCAAGCGGTTGATGGACGCTTTCAGGGGCACCAAGCATGCCGAGGCCGATGCTGTTGCGCAGGATTGGCTGAAATACACCCGCCTAGGCTTCGCCGGTAAGGACAAGGCAAAGGCGCAGGCGCTTGCGGATCTGATGCACGACGCCACCTTGGCCGGTGTAGATCCGTCCAAGACCGATGAGGAGACAAAAGCTAAGCCTGGCTACGACGCCCTGCGGAAACGATACCTGGCTATGCCGCCCAAGGGACGGGAGCTCTTCAACGACGTCAGTGTCGCTTATGGCAAACAGGCCGACGAGCTTGATGAAATCCTCCTGGACAATGTGCGCAAAGCGCAGGAGATCGCGCAGCGCAACGCCGAGGATCGTTACAAGCGGACGATGCAGAAGATCAAAGACGCAAGGCTTTCGGGCCTCGATAAGAAGAACGCCGAAGAAGATGCTACGAGTGCATACAAGGCAGAAACGACGAAGTCTCGTTGGGCCGCCAAAGCGCGTTTGACGAAGATGCGCATCGCCTTTGAAAACAGCCGCGTTGAAGCTCCTTATTTCCCGCTGGGGCGTTTCGGTCGGTACTTCGTGACCGTCAGAGACATCGATGGTGCGGTTCTCAGTTTCTCCAAACATGAGACCGCTGCCGAACGTGACCGTATGGCCCGTGAGATGCGCCAAGACTATCCAGCCGGCAAGGTTGAGGTAGGCGTCATGGAAGCTGGCGGCGACATGCGCAAAGCCATGGACCCACGCATCGTTGCCGAGATTGAAGAGATACTCGGCGGCTCCAACGTCGGCGGTGACGTGATGGACCAGATATGGCAACGCTATCTCGAATCGATGCCAGACCTTTCCGCCCGGAAGCGCTTCATCCACCGTAAGGGCACGGCTGGCTACAGTAAGGATGCACTGCGCGTCTTCTCGTCTCATATGTTCCATGCCGCTCACCAGATGGCACGGTTGAAATATGGCCTCGAGCTTCAGGAGCTCGTCAACAAGACCGCCGATCAGGCAAAGGAAGCGGACGATCAGACGCGGGCTATGACGCTCGCCAACGAACTGTCTAACCGCCATAACTGGGTGATGAACCCAACCGGCAGTAAAGTGGCTCAGACCATGACCAGCACCGCGTTCGTCTGGTACCTGGCTGCATCTCCCGGTGCCGCGCTGGTCAACATGACACAAACTGTCATGCTCGGCCTGCCGGTTCTCAGCGCGAAGTTCGGTGGGTTTGGAAAAGCAGCTTCCGCGCTGGGAAAAGCCTCGGCGGATTCGCTGGCGGGCAAAGGCACGGTTGTCAGTGATCGGCTAACCGGCGACGAAAAGAAGGCAATGGACGCCTTCTACGAATCCGGATTGATCGACCGCACCCAGAGCCACGATCTGGCAGGCGTAGGCGAGACAGGCGTCGAATACACGCCGCTCCGGGCCAAGGTCATGGAGAAAATCTCTTGGGCTTTCCACCGTGCCGAGGTCTGGAACCGTGAGGTTACCGCGCTGGCCGCCTACCGCATGGCGCGTGACAGTGGGCAGAGCACCTCTGACGCCATCGACACGGCTCACGATCTGACGTGGAAAACCCACTTCGATTATTCCAACAGCTCTAGGCCTGCTGTGCTGCAGAACGATTTTGCCAAGGTGGCGCTCGTTTTCCGCCAGCATAACATCAACATGCTCTATCGCGTCATTCGTGACATTCATCAGTCGACAAAGGGAGAGACGGCGCAGGCCCGCAAGGAAGCCCGATACCAGCTTGCAGGCGTATTGGGCATGATGACCGCAATGGCGGGTGTAACCGGCACCATGGGCTTCAGCCTCGCGATGATGATGGCCGGAATGATCTTTGGTGACGATGACGATCCGATGGCGTTCGAAGATCAGTTCAAGGCTGATGTCGTTGATATCCTCGGTCCCCAGTTGGGCGGCATCTTGCTCAACGGCGCACCTGGTCACTATCTCGGAATCGACCTTTCGGCGCGCATCGGCATGCCGGACCTTTGGTTCCGGTCCCCGACACGCGAATTGCAGGGCAAGGATGAATACCAATATTGGCTGGCACAAAGCCTTGGCGCGACAGTCAGCCTCGGCGAGCAACTCTATACCGGCTTCCGCGTCATAACCGATGATGGCGACGTGGCCCGCGGTATTGAGATGATGGCGCCTAAAGCCGTACGCGATCTGATGAAGGCATATCGGTATTCGCAGGATGGTCTCACCACCATCGGCAAAGACCAGATACTGGCGAAAGACCAGATCGACGCGACGGACATTGCCGCTCAGGCTCTCGGCTTCACGCCGGCGAAAGTGTCAGAGACATGGGAACGGAACACCGCGCTGAAGAACGCCGAAACCACTGTGAAGCGGAAGCGCCAGCGGCTCATCAACAAATGGGCGATGGCAACGATGGCAGGCGACAAAGACACGGCTGCGGAAGCTTTGGACGGTATCAAGAAGTTCAACTCTGTCCGCATCCATGCGGCGTTCCCAATCAAGTCCGAGACGCTCAAACGCTCTATCCAGACGCGGACTAAGAACGCGGCAAAGCGCGAAGATGGTGTGCTGATTGGGAATAAGGCGCTCGGAACGCAGCTCCGAGAGAAGATGGCGGAGCCCATCTATCGATAGCTCTGTGGCTTGAACTAAAAGCGAAAGGCCCGCATCACGCGGGCCTTTTTTTATGGGTTCAGTCCGTAAGACTGCTGCCGTGCTCGTAGCGCCTCTTGCACTACCCTGGGCCATTGCCACTCAGGCACACCCGCCTCGTGCAATCCTGTCGCAACTTCTTCTGCCGATGCCCCACCCTCAAGGGCGGCATTTGCTTTGCTAACAGCCTGTTCCTGTGAGGGGGCGGCAACGCCGGGGGCCTCCGCTGTGGATCTCCTTTTCAGATCCTCTATCCGCGAGCGGACGCCAGCTTGCGCACGAGCAGGTACGCCTGGCATGGGAGCCTCCCTTGGCGTCGGTGCTCTGGCATTATCATCCTTTTGTCTTCGCTCGGGCGGCGAGGGGGCCGGGCTTGGCGACGACGACTGAACCTGTTTGCCGGTAACTGTATCGACCAGCACTTTCTTTTCGGGCCGCGATGGGGCTGCTTGTCCGGCAACTCCGGGCTGGCCGCGTATCAGCTCGAGCTCGTCGCCGATGAGCCTCTCTTTCTCCTCGGCAGAGAGATCGTCGAACTTCTTTTCGTCGCCAGCCAGTCCACCATCGAGCCGCTTTCTCAATGATGTGATTGCATCGCCGCGTTGCTTCGTGTCACCAACGCCATACTGCTTATCGATCTTCTTCTTCTCTTCGTACTGCTTGAGCTCTCCAGCTTCCTTTTCAGCGGCGGCCCGAGACGCAATCTGGCTATTCCACGCGGCTTCAGGATTTCCGAACGTGGCAATCAGCTTCGGCAAGTCAGCGGTTTGAATGTCCTGCTGCACCTCTTTACCATCGGGCATCTTCAGCGAAATGCGGAAGCCACGCGACTTACCATCAGGCGTTAGAATTGGCTCCTGACCAAGAACCTCATAGCCGTTGTTGATATAGCCTTTGATCTTGCCTGCCTGAATGACATCGGCAAGAGCGCCAGCGCTGTCGCCAGTCTGTGCCTTAACCAGCGCGCCAGAGAACAGCTTGGCACCGTTCTTCGCATCCTCGCTGTCGCCCCAGTCCTGAACGCGCTTGGCGTTGTCCATGTCGCCATTCACGAGGTAGGTATTTTTGAGCTTCGGGACGGCATAAGAATTCCAAAACTGGTCGAAGTTGTCCGGCTTCTGCGTTCCGGCCGTCACCTGAGCGTCGAACGTAGAGCGAGCGTCTTTGTTGATCTGATCGACGGCGTTCCGCTGATCGAGTGACCGATTGTATTCGACATCCTGTCGCTCTTGAATAACCTTCGAGCGCTTGCGATCATCCATCGCATCGCGAGCTCGCATGCCGCCCGTGAAGCCGTCCATGAAGCCACCAAGGCCAATTGCCAAACTCATGCTGCGTTCTCCTGTTGTGGAACCTGTGGGACCGACGGCTTGCGCCTTCCAGCACTTACCCCGCCCAATCCAATTGCCTCGATGGTGGCGTCGAGCTTCTTGTCCATGTCCTGAACAGCCTTCATCGTGATGCCCAGGGCATCCTGAACCGGGATGGTGTGACCGTCTCCACGCCCCGTCTCTCGCTGGAAATCCTGCGCGTAGGTACCGACGTGGCGGCCACCATCTGCCACGCCTTCCTTATAATCCCATTCCTCAATGGGCATGGCCTTCAGCGCTTCCAACGCTTCACCGTCCGGAATTTCTTCCTTGTTTTCCTTCAACTCCTCATCGGAGAAAATCAAACCGCCGATACCACCGAGGAAACTTCCAATCCCGGCCGCGCCCTGAGCGTTGGCCTGTTGCTGTGCCTTCCAGCCGTCGAGCTGCAAGCCATATTGCTGGTTGAGCGTATTTGCCTGCCCGGCATAGCCCTGCATCGCGCCCCCATACCCAGAGTTCATAATGGTGCTGGCTGCGAGGGACTGCCCATTCGTTGCCTGATTTCCTGATAGCGCCGTGCCACTGGCGGCGACGCTGCCACCAGCACCTGCGGCGGCCTGTGCTGGCAAGCCCTTCCCGAGGTTCACGACGTCGGCTTTAAGCGCGAGGCCTTTATCCCTGATGCCTTGCCGGGCCGTGTTCGATGCGCCAGCTTCCGCCAGTGTCACGCCGAGGTCGCCCGCTGCTTGGACGCCGGTGAACCTGCCACTACCGGGTGTGACGCCCATTGACGCGTTCGCCCGCTCGGTAGCGGCACGGTTCGTGGCTGCTGCGGACTGCACGTCGGCCCGCGCTTCCGCAGCGGCTTCCGATTGGCGCGCGTCGGTCGCATAGTTGGTCGCTTCTTTGATGAAGTCGTCTTCAACCGGCTTATAGACGCTCTCGTAACGCTCGCGATCCTTCTTGGCCCAGCCAGCCTGATCAGTCGCAAGGCCCAGCTGCTGCTCTGTGACTTTCGTCGTCAGAGCGTCTAGTTCTTTTTGCCGATCCTGAGAGATGGCAAAAGCATCGGTGGCGAAGGAAAGCCACTTTTCGCCGGTTTCTGCTTGCTTGAGTGCCGCCTGTCCGATCAGTGGATCTGGATCAGGGGCAGAACTGCTGCCTTTGCCCATGGTGCTGCCTATAGTTTGAGAGGTCAGCACTCATGCGCGTTCGGTCTGTTATAGCGCCGCGCGTCCGATTTTTCCAGCGAAGCGTTCAGGCAGCCAGCGGCATTCTTCGCGAAGCATGCCGTAAACAATCAAGTCCTCGCCCTCGTCGCCAGCTTTTCGCATCACGCCTTCGCGCTGAAACCCGAAATGCTCATTGAACCGAATGGCATCGGCGTTGTTCACCGACACAAAAGAATTGAGCCGGGGATAGTTTAGCTGGAGAAACGGGTAGCAGAACACCTTGATAATCAGCTCGCGAGTGATCCATCTGCGGCTGCCATTTGATACGACGGAAACCCAACACCCGCGCGTGGTGAAGGCGTCGAAAATTACAACGCCGTCGATGCCGTTCGCGGATTGGATAGCGATCGCTTTTGCATCGTCGCGGAAGCTCAGTTTGCCACGTCGCGCCGCCAGTGCCACCAGTTCGTCGGTCGGGCCGTAGATGACCTCTTTCATCATCGAATGATCTTACGCTGAATCGACATTGCCACAGAGTTGAGCCGATTTGATATCTCGTTGAGGTCTCTGAGCAGGGAGTTGAAGTCATTCATGGTGGGTGCGGCGGTCAGTGTCTTGGTTTTTACCTGGGCGAGTTGCAGCAGCTCTTGGACGTCCTCGATCCGCACCGCTGCCTTGTCTCTTGCGCCGGCACGGGAGCCGTCGAGGATTTCCACCTTTTCGATGATCTGCTGCTGCGATGCCATCTTTATCCCCGGAGCTCGTTGACGGATGTAGCGAGGGAGATGCTACCGATTGGCAGGTTGGACTGCACCGCGATCTCCCAGCATCGAGCATTCTTCGCAGGGAGGCGACACACAGCGCCCAACTTGTTCGCGGTACCGACAAGCTTTCCGTCCGCAAAAATACTGATGTTGGCAGCGAGTGGCGAGGGCAGGGGCAACATTGCATCGCCGTTGAGTATCATCGACCCGACGACATGCTCGTTGATTGCGGAGTTGAGCAAGCCAGACGCGAACGTCGCTTCGTTGACAGCCGTAATTCGGGCTCTCTCCTCTGCAACGCGTGCAGCGGCTGTCGTATCGCCTATCGAACCTTGATCCACCAGAAGTGCACCAAATGTACCAGGCCTTGGTAACCAATATTCCTTTGATCGCCACGAGTAGCTCTCTGGATAGCCCGCTGGGTCATCGAACCTGTAAACGTTTGCGTCGCCAGTTCGTTTGAAGAAAAGGCCCGAAGATTCGACATCAAAGAAAACCGCATCGGCCGTCTCGCTGGATCGAGCAAGGAAAGGCGCGGCATTTACGTTTATGAATAGGGCGCCCGTAGCGCGCTCGTCATTAAGCGTCACATCATAGAACAACAGGTAGATGTTCCCATGTTGAGCACCGACCGCCGTCTGGGGGGACAACGCCTGCCACTCGTCGCGTCGAAATAACTGTTCTGTCACCAGACTGACTTCACCCGACGCCTTGACCGAAATCAGCCCATCATTACTCGGATAGCAAATAGCAAAACCAAGATCCACGATCCCGCGCGGATTGATGCATGGGAAGTTTGCTTCGAGCTTCACGCTCTGCATCGAATCGGGGTGAGAGCCCGTCATCATGTATGGGTTGGCTTTTGTCATCACCAGAAGTACTGAGCCGATAGAAGCCAAGCCAACGATATCGCTGTCGCAGCTCATGACATACTTCTCGGGCCATGTATGTGGGCGCCATGGCTCACAGAAGTAGACGTCTCTGCCCACAAAAGCAGCCATCATGCCGTTCGGCATCGACGTGATCCCGGTCAGAGCGTCCGGTGGTTCGTCCCAGCCAGCAGAAGGCAAAGCCTCCTGGAAAGCATCAACAGCGATGTTGTCAACGAAGTTCGCAGCGCTGGCTGCCCGTTCTGCGATTAGGTACAAATACGTTCCGCTCGAGCCTGTCTGGGAGCGGTAGATGCGTTGTAGGGTTATGGACCGGCCAGCCGGAGGAGCCTCGATCCCATTCAAAGTGACGGTTTGTCCAGGCTTCCAGTCGATGATGGGACTGCCCGGTGACGGTGCCGTCTCTTCGCCAAAGCTTGTGACGTAGGTATAAACGTAAGTTCGGCTTTGAACGTCTCCGGTGCCGCTTCCAGTTACTGCCGCAACAGCACCGGCGGTGGGTCGAGGAACTTTTAACGGATAGACGGTTCCGCCGACCCGCATCTTCGGGACGCCGTCGCCGGTGAAGTACAGGCGGTCTTGTGCAACTGGCCCTGGTGTCGCGTCCACAATCCCCGGCCAAGAAAGCCAGTTGTTTTGATGGCGGTAGATCGTCCTGTCATCGCCGCCAATCATGCTGCCGGTCTTGAGTGAGCCATTGATTGGGGTGAGGCCGCCATCATCAAGGCGAACGCCGACCGCCTCGGTTGCCGCCGTCTCTGGCAGTAAGCGGGGCAGGATCAGCGGCTTTTCGCCAGCGAATGCCGAGATGACGATTTTTGCCAACGATGCGCTCCTCTGTGCAGAATAAATTAGGCGAGCATCGCCTTAAGCCACATTTCATCGACCTTTTCAGGCGACAATTCGAGCGCTCCAGCGACCATTAAAAGCGTCGGATGGTTACGGTCGAATGTCTGCGCGTCTGCCCATTCGATCTGGGCCTCTTCCTTTTCCAATCCATCAGGCATTGATGCAATGAGCGCTTCGATACCTCCGATGGAAATACCCTCGCGAACAAGTGTAAGACGAAGTTGACGCTTCGTAACGGGCAGGAGCGGCGTGGGTTCTGGAGAAGTCGGCGGCAGTATTTCAAACTTTCCGGCATTATCGACCAACCATTGCCGAGCTGCTGGGCCGACACCGTAAGGATCGTCAGGCCTGCTTCCAAAAGGAGCTCGCATCTGTGAGGTCTCGGGACCTGAAAATTCGATATCGAGCGTGTACGCCTCTGGCTGGTCAGTAGCTCTTACGCTGAAAACATTATGGATAGTCCAGCCATTGAGAGTGATTTCGTTGCTCATCTATCCAATCCTTTGAACAATGCAGTTTCCTGAAGATGGACGGCCCCTTGCCGCCCAAGTACCTGCAATCATGGTGCCCGATGTGCTGAAGTCAGAGGCCGTCCCAGACAGAAACACGTTCATGAACTGGTTTCTTGTAGGTGACGTGCCCACGACAGCAAGCGTCGTTCCAATAGGGAAATTGATGTTGTTAGCATCATTACCTGCATATGGCTTGAGCTGGTTCATGCGATCATCCGCGTAGGCAGCGGCGCGGGTTTCGATACGGGTATTGATGTCGCCTAGCTGAGAAGTCCACATGGATCCGTCTGTGCCCACATAGAACCTGGCTGCGTTTCCGCTTTCGTCCCAAAGGTAGAAAAAACCGTTCTCTCGGACCTGCGTTGCCCATATGCGAACGCTCGGATAATGATGCCGGATCTGCGGATAGTTCTTTTGAACCATCAAATCGCCGGTCATGGTGTCACCGGATTTGGCAACGCGTGCACCCGCCGCGTTGTTGATGGCAGTCTGTTGGGCCGAGGATACAGGCATGTCGGCGGGAGCAGTGTTTGCTACGTTTCCAAGGCCCAAGTTTGCTCTGGCATCGGCAGGGGTACTTGCGCCTGTTCCGCCATCTGCAATCGCCAAATCAGGTATATTACTGATGGTAGTGCCCGAAATGTTGCCACCGGTGAGAGCCACGGCTTCAGCATTCTGCCCAATCATATTTCCGATGGAGCCAGCTGTTAATCGCACGTCAATGCGCGAGCCAGTCGCAAAAGCTTTTGCAGTGGTTGCCTCTTGTGCACGTGTGACTGTGAGCGTTGAGCCATTTCGGGCAGTGACACGAACAATCTCCATGTTCCCGGCCGCATCAATGATCGTTGCGGGGCACCAGTCGCCGGCAGCGAGGACAGGGAACTTGCCAGCATCCGCTCCCTGGACAGCGAGACTGGTTGCCGCTGCCGTGATCGAAGCGCTTAACGACGAAACAGCGTTGTTAGACAGTTTGAGGCCCATCAACGGCACTCCCTGATTTTGATATTGAAACAGAATTGCTTGGTGCGGCCCGCGACCGTGGCAATCGTCAAAGCGACGGTGCCGTTGTCACCATCTTCACCGCCGGAAATCCAAACCTTTGCGACGGTGTCGGAAAAGTCTGTCCGATCAATTTGGGCTGTCGCTCCCTCAATGACGCTCACCGCTGATATGATCCTGTCCTCGGGAGGGAGCCAGCGGACGAAATCGACATCATAGTCGAGCACGTCGGCGGGTTGCTTGGTCATGACGTCGCTCAAGGCATTACCTCCGCGCAGCGCGGTACTTGCATCATGTTTCTCGAAGCGGGCACGGTCATTCGACGGTTCTCGGGGTAGACAAGCGAATGGCGTGCGCGTTCCAGCCTCATGATGCGCTGTTGATCGGTGCGGCGGATGAAGCGCCACGACAGCAGCGCGGCCGCATCGATGCGGACGTCAGTGGAACTGACTGGCGCCACCCGGCGAACCAGCTTCATCGTTGCTGCTACCCCAATCTGAGACGCCATTCGAGACGTCGCACGACGTGCCATTCTGGCGCTGGGGGAAACGGTGATGGTCATGAGTGCCGCGCCGGAGCGTCGGGCCGTCAGCAACATAGTACCTGGTACCGTGATGATCGCTGCGGCAACTGAGACGAGACGACGAATAAGAGACAGCGACGGAGCAACCGAAACGGTCGCAACAGCGGCGCAATCGACGAGGAATGTTCCCGCATTCAAGGGCAGCGCGTTGATCTCAGATCCGTTGACCGATCCCCGACTTTCCATCAGGCCACCGTCACATCAAGGTCGCCGGCATGAATGATGCACTCATCGGTGGGGTTGAGCGTCTTGTTCGCGGTCAGCGCGCCTTGGAAGATCATTTCCCCGCCGTTGGCGGCGGTCCAGATCGCGAAGTGGGTAATAGTGATAGGTGCAGCGCCATTGTGAGCGGGGTACAGCAGCTCGAGCAGGTTTTCAGTAGCTTTGGTCGCCGCGGCCATGAAACCGGTCGCCACAGCGCCACCCTGAGCCGCATCGAGGCGCACGTAATCGGGCCAAGCGGCCAATGTGACCTCAGACGTTCCAGCCACGCCCGGATCTGCTGTGTGGAGCGAAATATAAACGCGGGCAGGGGCGACAAACGCAACGCCGCGCAGGAATAGGTTCAGCAGTGCGTTGGCGGCATAAGTGCTGGCAGGCATTAAAAGTAGCTCCCTTTTGTGCGAGGACGTGCACCTTGCTGGCCCTTGGCAACTTTCATTGGCAGTTTGTCGAGAAATGCGGTGAACTCGCTTTGCAGTACCGTTCCCATTTGAGGGTTAGGTCCGCCGTCATCCGTCGGGAGCATCAGAACGCGAGCCGCAGCGCCTTTGCCTATTTCGGTGCCGTATTTGTCGATGAGAAAATCAGGGAGAGTGGTGGCTTTGCGGGATGGCTTGAGAATGAACCGAACCGATAGCTTGCCGGTATTGGGTGGAACGACTTGGATCGCGCCTGGCTTAATCTGGGTTATGAAGCGCGACGTCGCGCCCGAGTCGTCCGGCTTGTCCCAGCCGGGATAATTGTCATCGAGCCACTCCGGGGTTTCGGGCGTAAGCGTCACCCCATCCAAGTCTGCGGCTTCAATCTTCACAATCTCGGCGTCTGAAATGGTGGACAGGCATTCACCTTCAGCATCGCTGATCGTGATGTGATCGCGTTCGCGCCAAAGATCCACCTTGTCGCAAACATCGCGAGCTGCTTCGCGCAGGTACCGACGCGCAATGGGATCAGAGCAGTTGGGAGCGTGGATTAAAACCTCGGGGAGCAGATCATCGATATCGCGCATCAGCGTCTCCTGTTCGGATTGGCTGACGATTCGGCCTGAACCTTAATGCCAACCGCTGCCGCGAAGGTTTGATAGTGCGACATCGCTTTGGTCGGGTCTCCGGCGATATCGTCTTTCGAGAACGCCTTGTAGAGCACATAATCAAGCAGAGGGACGGAGTAGGGCTCAGGCAAGCCAATCTCAACGTCCCATGCCGCATATGTGGTTTCGTCCTGACCAGCCAGAGGAAGGGCCGGGGCGGGTAGGTAAGATAGGGCTACCTCGACCACGCCATTCCCGTCATTGCCGGGATACGCATAAAACTCTAGCGGCAGGTTCTCGTCAAAGACGACTTGGCGAACTTCCTTGCGGAAGGGCTCATATGCCGGATCGTGCCAGTTCGGTTCCTGCGCGTCCAGAAGCCCTCGAGCGGCGGTGCGGATGGCGCGGCCACCGATACGGGTTGATCCATCGCCGACAAGATTGCGGTTCACGCCGAGCAGCTGGAGCGGTGTCACACCATCGAGCATCGCGGGTAATTCCTGATAGGTGCCTTTGGCAAGCGGGAGGGGCAAAGTACGGGAGGAGGCGGAAGGCTTCGCCAGAACAATGGCTTTCACCGCCTCGTTGAGCCAGTCGGCGAGTTCCGTGAGAGGCCAGCGAGCGTGCTCATCGTCGATAAGAAGGACGCTGGTTCTCCGCAGAATGTCATTCGCCTTGGGCATGCGTTAAGCCTTGGAAGCAGTTTTCTTGGTTGTCGTTTTTGGCTTGACCGGCTCTTGGGCCGCTGTATCACTAGGCTCAGGCTCAGGCTCAGGCTCAGGTTCGACAGGGTCGATACCACCGTTCAGGAACGCAGGGATTTCCTGATCATCATCCGCCTCAGGCGTAAGCGGCACTTCCTGATACACATCCACGTTCAGAAACAGCGACCGATGGAGTACGCTCGCGACCTCGTTGACAAAACGCCCGTGTTCATCGCGATCAAAGCTGTAGGAGACACCGCCGAGTGTCTGGATCGTGTGGCCGGTCTTGCATTCGATTAGAGTTTTCATTGCCCACTCCTTTAAAGAAAAGGGGGCTTGCCGCCCCCTCATGTGTCACGCGGCCCGGAGGGTTACTCGGTGGACAGAAAAACTGTCAGCCCGATCTGACCCGCCGCGAAGGTGGCCGCTGCCGTGGTAAACTTGATACCGATGGAGCGATCGATGTTGGAAGGCGTGGTGCGGTAGGCCGACTTGAGCGTCGGGCGAGCCACTGCACCGGTCTGAGCTGCGTTTGCGCCGGAGAAGAACTCCGCACCGCATGTGCGGGCAGGGTTTTCATCGCTGAACCCGCCACTCATGATGCCCACGTCAAGCAACATCGTGGGTGCGCCGTTTGTGTCCAGATCGTCCGAGTCGAGAACGATGTCTACGACGCGGCAATTCGATGGGATGCAAGCCAGCTCGAGAATGTCACCGGCAGCAGGAGCGTTTGCCACTTGGTGGGAGAAGCGAATAGCGACAGCTTCACCGGCGTTGGAGGGGTAAGACAGGGCTTCGGTGCCCTTGGCGTATTTGCTCTGAATGAGCGCCATATCGAAAGTCCTTTGACATTGGATGGTCGCGTAGACCGCTGAAGAGGGAGGTTAGCCCGGACTTAGCCGGGCTTGCCCTTATGCTGCGTTGTTCGGGTCTTTCGCGGCGGTGTCGACAGAGATCACACCGTAATCGCGACCATTGAACCGTGTCTTCTTCACGCCAGCGATGACGCCAGACGCAACAACCGGCTCATTGCCGTGATCCTTGGTTTCTTCGGTCCATGTGTAGCGGAAGCCGCCTGCTGAGCCGAACGCGATAACGCCAGCCTGTCGGCCCATGAACAAGGCGCGGCCCGCCTGGACGTTTTGATCTGCACCGTAATCCTTGAAGCGGATCGCCCACTCGTGGCTGTGAAGTACGGTGTTGTTGATCATGCCGAGGCCACCCTTGAAGATTGGGTTTGCCTTGCCTTCCGCCGTTGCCGCGGCTTTCTGGATCTCGAGCCAGCCGCCAGCATCGTTGGTGCGCAGATCGTGTTCCTGATAAGGGCTCATGACCATGACGTAGTGGGCTTCACCATTGATCTGGATCGGCATCATGTTCGCGTTCTTGGGGTCTTTGGCAGACATCATGCGTGCCTTGACCTGAGCGCGCTCGATCAGCGAGCGGGACATGATGTCCGTCGCATCAATAGTCGCCTTGGAGTTCGCGTCGCCGCCATAGAGGATGTGGTCGTTGTCGGGCGCTTCGATTGGGTTTTCGGCATGGCCGGTCCATTCGACGGTTTCGATGAAGTCCTCATTGATGCCACGCGAACCGGACAGGTAGATGAAAACCATCTGGTCGTTGAACTTGGACCAGTAATCGGAGAGACGGTTCTTGCCGATCTGGCGCATGTTGTGTGCGGTGCGCTTACGGCTCATCTTGCCGCCAGCAGACACGCCGTGGCGCATCTGGTCGATCTTCAGCTGATCGCTGGCGAAGCGAAGGCTTTCTTCTTTGCCCTCGAGGCGAGCGTCGCCATAGGTGGGCTTGTTGCGAAGCTGAACCGACAGGTCGTACGTGATCGTGTCGCCCGCTTCCGATTCCAGATCGGTAAGGCGCTGGATCGCGTATTCGTCGGAGGTGCCGATGAATTTGCGGTCGAAATAGCTCTTCTTGGTAATGTCAATGAAAAGCCCGCCAGACCACTTCTTCTGGGCTTTCGGATCGCCAAAGGCAACCACGGTCTTGGTCATGAGTGCATGTCTCCGGTTAAGGTGGATCAGCACTCATGCGCATTCCCTTTCTAATTACTGGAAATGCTGGATTGTTGCAACACGTGACGCGTGATATTGAAGGACATCGATAGCGCATGAGTGCTGCCCTTGTTTCGGAGCGCACTCATGACACCGTCAATCACTTCAACATCGCCAAAAGGCAGGGCTTTCACGCGTGGTCACGAAGGTAACCCGCTGACATGCTATTTGGATCCAGTCCGCGTACCAACAATCGGAACTGGGTTCACGATGGGCAGTCCGTCGGTACGGCGTGAACTTGCAAAAATCGGCATCACAAAGCTGGTGCCTGGTAAGACAAAAATCACCGCAGAGCAGTCCGATACGATTTTCGCCGCTGTTCTCGCCAGTGAGTTTGAACCCGCTGCGGTCAACAATTCCCCAACGAACCGTAAGCAGCACGAACTGGACGCGTCTGTCTCAGCAATTTTCAATCTCGGCACGGGCGCGATGGATTGGGAATGGGCGAAGCTGTGGCGCGCGGGAAAAACCAAAGCCGCAGCCGATTACCTTGGCAGCCACTATAACACGGCCAAGGGGAAGAAACTGGCTGGTCTTGTCCGTCGCCGGAAGGAAGAGGCGTTATTGTTCGAACTGGGCATCTACACCGGTGTCGGCGAGGGCGTGCCTCGCGTCGCCATTGATGCCGCTCCGAAGCGTCCCGACGACGTGGTGAAGGAAGCTCAAACCATTCTTTCTGCGAAGGGCTTCAATCCCGGCGCTATTGATGGCTGGATGGGTGAGAAAACCGCTGCCGCCGTGAAAGCCTACCAGTCCGCCCACCCGCACCTTGTCGCAGACGGCGTGATCGGCTCGGCTACGCTCGCCCAGCTCCGCCGCGACGCTGTTGCAACCAAGGAAGCGGTGCAAGGCGGCGCGAGCTCTCTTCTCGGGTCTGGCGCTGCTGCCTGGTCAATGGGTCTCCCTTGGGGCTGGATCGCTATCTTCGTCGCTATCTCCGTTCTTGGCGTCATTGCTTACCGCAAGCGTGACGTGATCGCCCGACGGATCAACACGCTCTTTGGCCGCGAGGTTGCTGTCTGATGACACGCGTCGGCGTCTACCTCCTTTTAGGATTGGCGGCGGCAAGTTTTGTCACCGCCGCCGTCATCATGATCGACCGTAACGCGACAGAACGCGCGATAGTCAAAACGGAAAGGCAAAACAATGCGGCTGGGAATGGTGCGGACGGCGCTCGTGATCGGTTTGACGATTGCGCTAGCGGGATGTGGGATTTCGGGGCCGGGAAATGTCTCGGGCCTGCGCCGCGTGGTCGGAACTGATTTGATCGGCGCCCGCGGGGCCACCCCTGCGGACCAGCGAAAGATTGACAGGACAGTTGTCGGCATATGCGCCGGCGGCGTCTGGACGCGCCAAGAGTGCGCGAGGCATGGCAACGGTGGGGCGAGAGCTGCTACCCGCGCCGTGCAGGAGTGAAGCGAAAATGAGTTTTTGGGAATGGCTTAGTTCGAACGAGGGAAAGGTCGCCCTCGCTGGTATTGCCGGATCTGCCGTTTCCGTTGCGATGGAGTGGACTGGTCCGTGGGCCAGTCTTCGCAAGTTTTTCGTCGGTGGCGTTGCGGCCTATTACCTTAGTCCGTTGGGAACCATCTTCTTCCAGTGGGCATTTGGTAAACTGAGCGTACCTGAAGAGCAATCTGCAAGCGTGGGCGGGTTTATAGTCGGAATCGGCGGGATCATCATCGTTGAGATTATCCTGAAGGCGTTTCGCCTCCGCCACGCGGAGATCGGGAGAAGCCGGCATGATGCGACCTAGAGCACGAAACATCAAAGAGGCTGCCAAGCCGCAAGGTAAAGTCGTCGCTGTGGCAAGCATCATATTGGTCGCATGGTTGCTATGCCTGCACCTTTAGGCGACGCGCTTCGCCTTTTTCAGCTTTGTGACCCGAGCCCCCGTTTCCAGTTTGCTGTTTACTACCCTGATCGGTCCCATAAGAAGTTGAGCCGCTGACGGAGCTCCGGTCAAAATAAGGTCCGCATACTCTTGAGCGATTTCACGTCTCCGCTGGGCGTGCTGTGCACGGTTATATGCGCCTTCGACTGCATCTTTCGGTTTGTGAGCAAGCATGAGATCAATGATCTTCGATTCCTGCGGGAGCCTTTCATTCATGATCGATGAAAATGAGGCCCGGAAGCCATGAGGAACGTGCCGGGAGTGATAGCCCGCCCGGTTCAGCATGTACCCCATGGTGTTGGTGGACATTGGCTGTCGTGGCTTCCTGAGGTTTGGAAAGACGAAGGGAAACCTGCCGTTCACGCGCCTGAGGACGTCGATCAGTTCCATCGCCTGCGTACACAGGGGAACGTGATGGTCGTAAGCCTCCTCATTCTTGAGGCGCTTCTTCAATTTCATCCGAGCCGCGGGGATTATCCAGACGGGGTTCTCCGGGTCGAGCTCGTCAAATTCGCTCCATGGAGTTTCAGCAAGAACACCTGGTCGAACTGCCGTCAACGCCAGCAGACGAATTGCCAGCTTGTTGTAACCTCGCCCAGGGGTGTTGTTAACGTCCGCTAGGATCTGCCTCACGCCCTGCAGAGTGATGATCGATGGTTGCCGCCCTTTCTCGAGCGGGGCGAGCGCGCCTTCGACAACTGCCGAAGGATCGGTGTCGGCGCGACCGGACGAGATTGCATAAACGAAGACAGCGGAAATCCGCTGCCGGAGGCGCTTTGCTGTTTCCACAGCGCCACGCTTTTCAACAAGCCGTAAAACCCCTAAAATCGTAGGGGCATCTATGCTTCTGATAGGCAGGTCACCCAACAGAGGAAAGACGTCTCTTTTGAGCGTCGTCAACACCTCTGCGGCGTGCCGATCGGTCCAAGTCGGTTTGGTGTGTTCATGCCATTCCTCGGCCAGCGCCTGGAACGTTTCGCCGGCCTGCTTTCGACCAATGACTTTCTCGAGCTTCTTCAGCGCGGATGGGTCTTTCCCATCCTTCAAGAGCTTGCGGGCGTCATCCCTGAGTCGTCGCGCGTCCACGAGAGACACGTCGGGATATGAGCCTAGGACTAGAAGCTTTTCCTTGTCAGCGAAGTAGTAGCGATACCGCCAGCTCTTTGACCCGGATGTGGCGACAAAGAGATGTAGGCCATTGGTGTCTGCAAGCTTGTAAGCTTTATCTCTGGCTTTTGCTTTTTTGATCGCTGTGTCTGTCAGCACGCTTGTTCTCGCTGTACCCGCATTTCAATTTGAAAGTACCCGCAACCGTACCCGCTTTTTCATGGGATTGTATGAAAAGCGGTAGGAACGAATGGGAACAGAGAAACCTAAAAATGGTTACTGCGCAAGACAAAAACGGAACATATAGGAACGTATGCGAAACATACGTGGCAGATGGGGTGGGATTCGAACCCACGGTACGCTCTCACGCACGCCGGTTTTCAAGACCGGTTCCTTAAACCACTCGGACACCCATCCACGTTATGCGTGTCGCTTTATATCGGTTTGCGTCATGCCGTCAATCCGTTCAGGTAGGCATTTTAGCGCCTCTAATGTCGACGGCGCGTTAACTCTTGGCTAACCACGTTCGTTACAATTTTATCGAAATCGCATTCAACGTTCGCAATTTCGCCATGTTGCGGGCAAGATTAGGCGCCTGTTAGGTGCTTCGATGTCAGAGGGCGTGATGATCGAGGTGTGTAGGGCTGCTGCGGAGGCGGCCCATAGTGATACGGGGCATGGATTTGAAATCTGCTGTAATGAAAGTCGGTGTGAGCGCTAAGTGGCTCGGCATTGCCGTTCTGTGCGCGGCAACGGCATCCTGTTCCACGACGTCGGAAACCAAGCCGAAGCAGAAACGCAGCAAGGAATACTTCTCCGAGTCCGAGTATGGCGTGAAAGCAAGTCCGCGCGTTGCGGATGGCGCGAATATTCCCAAGGGCGGCGGGCGGTTCCTGGTGGGTAATGCCTACACGGTCAAGGGTCGTCGCTATTTTCCCAAGGAAGAGCAGAACTACGACAAGTCAGGTCTCGCATCCTGGTACGGCTCCGCATTTCACGGTCGTCTGACGGCCAACGGCGAAGCCTATGATAAAGAACACCTCTCCGCTGCCCATCCGACATTTCCTCTGCCCAGCTATGCCCGCGTTACGAATCTGAAGAATGGCTCTTCGGTTGTCGTTCGCGTCAACGACCGCGGCCCGTTCCATGAGGGGCGTCTGATCGACGTTTCGAGCAAGACGGCAGATCTCCTGGATATGAAGGCGACCGGTACAGCCAGTGTCCGCGTCCAGTATGTGGGCCGCGCGCCGTTGGATGGTCATGATATGCCTTATTTGATGGCGTCTTACGTTCCGAAGGGCGCTCGCGGCCCCGGCATCAATCCTGAAGGACAGATCGCAAGTGGCGTGATGGTGGCGTCCGCGTCATCGTCGAACCTTCCTATCCCAAACAGCCCTGCATATGGCGGTTCCGCACAGATGGCGCTGGTCGGCTCGAAGAAGAGCCAGGCGCTTCAGGCCATGCCGCTGGTCGATGGCCCTGCACCCGTGGTGGGGCAGGGCGGTGAGCAATTCGTCGTATTGCCCGAATATGGTCCTATCCTGAACGAGCGACCTGAAGGCAACTTCTTGCGCGCGCCGACACCATCAGGCCGGTTCGCTTCAGCCTATTCGGAAGAAACCGCATCGGTCTCCAAGGCGGCAAGTGCCTTCGATAAGGTTCTTGTCAACAAAGGCGGCCTGAACGAGCAATCCATCATTGCTTTTGTGAAAAACAGACAGGGTAATGATCGCTGATCTTTACCCTTTGGTCTTGTCTCGCGCATAATCTCACGCCCTGCGTATGATTCCTCCGGTATCGGCCACAAGCGGATGCTGGTGTGTTATGACGTTATGCAGGCATTCTGATACAAGTGATGGCGGGCTCGTGTTTTGAAGCGCACATTTAACCGATATTTGAAAGCTTTTCTGATGTCAGCGTCCCTGCTGGGGGCAAGCGTCTGCACGCTCCATGCACAGTCCGGCGGGCTGGCTGTGAAAGCGCAGCAGGCCTATATGATCGATGCCGAAACCGGCACGGTTTTGCTAGCCATCAATGAAAACACACCATTTGCGCCGGCGTCACTCGCCAAGCTTATGACGGTTGAAGTGGTCATGGATGCTCTGAGCAAGAACAAGGTCAGTGCCGATACGGGCTACCCCGTCTCGGAATATGCCTGGCGGACGGGTGGTGCGCCTTCTCGCACCTCCACCATGTTTGCAGCGCTCAAATCCACCGTCAGCATCAACGACCTGCTCACAGGCATCATCGTCCAAAACGCGAATGACGGCTGCCTTGTCGTTGCCGAAGGGTTGGCCGGATCGGACGAGGCCTTTGCCAAACGCATGACGGATCACGCCACTGCGCTCGGCCTGACAGGCAGTTCCTTTGCCAATTCGACCGGCCTTCCCGATAAGGTCAGCAAGACAACAGCGCGTGACATGGTGGTGTTGGCCAAACATGTTCACGACACCTACGCGGATCGTTACGGACTTTTTGCCAAGCCCGATTTTGAGTGGAACCGCATTTTTCAGCGCAACAAGAATTCTCTCCTCGGAAATGGTATCGACGGGTTGGGGCTGGGCTTTGCAGAAGGGCAGGGATTTTCTGCAGTCGTGTCGGCCGAACGTGATGGTCGTCGCATCTATCTGACGCTTGCGGGTCTGGCTGACGATAAAACACGGCAAGAGGAAGCCCGCCGCGTCGTTGAATGGGGACTGACGGCTTTTCAAAAGCGCAATCTTTTCCAAAAGGACGAGATCGTCGGCAATATCGGCGTTTACGGTGGTTCAACGAGTGCCGTTTCCCTGACGGTCCGCGAGGAGGTGAGTGTTCTCGTTCCCATCAACAATCCCGATCGTCTGTCGGGAAGGATCGTCTATAACTGGCCTTTGAACGCTCCATTGGACACGGGCTACAACGCCGCGACGCTGAAGATTTTTTCCGGAGAAAAACTGCTCCGTGACGTGCCGCTCTATACCACGGCTGCTGTTGAAAAAGGGACGCTGACCCAGAATGCCGCGGGCGCGCTTAAGGAACTGCTTCTCTTTTGGCTGTGACTTAACCGTTTCGCAACGGTTCCGCATGGGTTAAAGACGATACGGCGTAACCGCTGAAATCAGGAAAAGACATTGCCCGAAAACACCGGATTGTTCATCAGTTTCGAAGGCGGCGAGGGTGCTGGAAAATCCACGCAGATTAAAATTCTGGCTGAAACCTTGCGTGAGCGCGGGTTTGAGGTCATCGTCACGCGTGAGCCCGGAGGCTCGCCTGGTGCCGAAGCAGTGCGGCATGTGCTGCTATCAGGTGCTGCCGAGCCTTTCGGCGTGCGTATGGAGGCTATGCTGTTTGCTGCAGCCCGCAATGACCATGTCGAAGAGGTCATTCGTCCAGCTTTGGGGAAAGGAGCCGTCGTGTTGTGCGACCGATTTCTGGATTCCTCGCGTGTCTACCAGGGAACCACCGGGAACCTTGAACCTGAATTTATCGAGACGCTGCAACGGATTGCCATCGACGGAACAATGCCGGATTTGACATTGATCTTCGACATTCCTGCCGCCGCTGGCCTGGCCCGTGCGCGCAAGCGTGCAGACGATGGCGCGACACCGGACCGCTTCGAAAAGGAAGAGCTTGAAACGCACGAGAAGCGCCGCGAAGCCTATCTCGACATAGCGCTCAACGAGCCACGTCGCTGTCGCACGGTCAATGCCGATCAGCCGCAGGACAAGGTGACGGCGGATGTGCTTTCGCTGGTCGAGCCGCTTCTTGAAAAGATCAAAGCTCGCACGGACGTCACGCAATGAGTGAGGGTCAGGGCGTTCTGGACGGGGCTATTGCGCCGCAGGAAAACACGAAACTGTTCGGCCATCAGGAGGCGGAACAATTTCTGGCACAGTCCTATCGTTCCGGCAAAGGCCACCATGCCATTCTGATCGAAGGACCCGAGGGGATCGGCAAGGCAACGCTCGCTTTCCGTTTCGCCAACCACGTCCTCTCTCATCCGGACCCGTTGGCTGCCCCGGAAACCATTGCCGATCCTGACACGGCTTCCATGGTCAGCCGTCAGATATCCTCCGGCGCATCGCACAATCTGCTACATCTCACGCGTCCGGTCGATGAAAAGACCGGCAAGGTGAAATCCGCAATTACCGTGGATGAGGTTCGCAGGGCAGGGCATTTCTTCTCCCAGACCTCAGGCACGGGAAACTGGCGCATCGTTATCATCGATCCCGCTGACGACCTCAATCGAAACGCTGCCAATGCCATTTTGAAAATACTCGAAGAGCCACCGAAACGTGCGATGTTTCTGGTGCTTTCCCACGCGCCAGGCAAGCTTTTGCCCACCATCCGGTCACGTTGCATGCCGCTGCGTCTGCTACCTTTGCAGAACAATGACATGGAGAGGGCGCTGCAAAACCTGGGCCTGACCATGTCGGCCGACAAACGCGATTCTCTGCTGGATGCGTCCAAGGGCAGCGTTTCCCAAGCGCTGAAACTTCTCAATTACGGCGGCTCGGATATCGTCGACGTCTTCGGTGAAGTCATGGCGGCAGCGGGGCCGTCTGCGCGCAGGCAGATGCACAAGTTGGCCGACGTTCTGGCGCAGAAAGACGGTGATATCGTCCTCGGCTTCTTCATGGAACACGCCACCGAGACCTTGATGGAGCGGGCGAGGGCGGCCGCTATTGCAGGCGATCTTAATGCTGCGGAACGTCACGCACGTCTTTCGTCGTCGCTTTCAGAACGAATCACCATTGCCCAGGCGTATAATCTGGACAAGAAGCAGATGGTCCTTTCCATTCTGGAAGACATGCGCGCGGTTTGAACCCATCCTTTTTGTACGGCTTTTGCTTTCGCTTGTGCGAACAATAGGCTAAGAGCGGTTTATCTCAAAACAGACCATAAAACCGATTGAGCGTCATGACAGACAAGACACCTTTCTACATCACCACAGCGATTTCCTATCCGAACGGCAAGCCGCATATCGGCCATGCCTATGAGTTGATCGCAACGGATGCCATGGCGCGCTTTCAGCGCCTGGATGGAAAGGACGTTTTCTTTCTGACAGGTACGGACGAACACGGCCAGAAGATGCAGCAGACCGCGAAGGCGGAAGGCATTACGCCGGAGGAATTGGCGCAGCGCAACTCCGACCAGTTCCGCGCCATGGGTAAATTGCTGAACGCCTCCAACGACGATTTCATCCGCACCACAGAAGAGCGTCATCATGAGGCATCACGCAATATCTGGAAGCGGATGGCGGATGCTGGCGATATTTACAAGGACAGCTATGCCGGCTGGTATTCTGTTCGTGACGAGGCTTATTATGCCGAAGATGAGACGGAAGTTCGTGCCGATGGCGTTCGCTATGGTCCGCAGGGCTCACCCGTGGAATGGGTCGAGGAAGAAAGCTATTTCTTCAAGCTGTCCGAATATCAGGACAAGCTGCTGAAGCTCTACGAAGACAATCCTGACTTTATTGGCCCAGCGGAGCGCCGGAACGAAGTCATCTCCTTCGTCAAATCAGGTCTCAAAGATCTCTCGATCTCACGTACGACATTCGAGTGGGGCGTCAAGGTTCCCGATGATCCGAAGCACGTGATGTATGTGTGGGTCGATGCGCTGACCAGCTACATGACTGCAACCGGCTACATCGAAGACAAAGACGGTCCTCGTGCGAAATACTGGCCAGCAGACGTTCACATCATCGGCAAGGATATCATCCGTTTCCACGCGGTCTACTGGCCAGCTTTTCTGATGAGCGCCGGATTGCCGCTGCCCAAGCGGGTTTTCGCGCATGGATTTGTCTTGAACAACGGCGAGAAGATGTCGAAGTCTCTCGGCAACGTTATTGATCCGTTCGAAATACTCGAAAAATTTGGCGTTGATTATGTCCGATATTTTCTGTGCCGCGAAATATCCTTCGGTCAGGATGGCAATTGCAACGACGCATTGATCGCGACACGCGTCAACGCGGATCTTGCCAACGGAATCGGCAACCTCGCCAGCCGTTCGCTGTCCATGATTGTCAAGAACTGCGATGGGCAGATACCGACTCCAGGCGCGCTGAGTGATGACGACAAGGAGCTGCTTGCAGCCGCAGATGCGCTGCAAGCAGTCTGCCGTGACGAAGTGGGCAAGCAGATGATCCATAAGGCGTTGGCCGCGATCATTGCCGTGGTTTCCGCAACAGACAGATATTTTGCCGGGCAGGAGCCTTGGGCGCTGAAGAAGACAGATCCTGAGCGCATGGGAACCGTGCTGTATGTGACTGCAGAAGTGGTTCGCCAGATCGCAATTCTGTTGCAGCCATTCGTGCCGGACTCGGCCGCAAAGCTGTTGGATACCATTGCCGCTCCTGCGGACAAGCGCGACTTCGCGGCTCTGGGGAAGAATGGTCGTCTCGCTCCCGGGACGCCACTCGACGCGCCAAAGCCCGTCTTCCCGCGCTACGTGGCGCCAGAGACTTGATGCCAATGCTGATCGATACACACTGCCACCTGGATTTCGCCGACTTCGATGCAGAGCGCGACGAGATCATTGCGCGCGCTCACGCCTCTGGTGTTTCGCAGATGGTGACGATCTCCACGCGGGTCGCACGCCTGCCGGCGCTGTTGAAGATCGCGGAAAAATATCCGTCGGTCTTTTGCTCTGTGGGTACGCATCCCAACAACGCGGATGAAGAACTCGATATCAGCGCTGATGATCTGGTTCATCTGGCGAACAGTCACGACAAGATCGTTGCTATCGGCGAGGCGGGGCTGGATTATTTCTACGACACGCAGAAACCGGAAGATCAGAAAACCGGCCTGAGACGCCACATCGAGGCGGCCCGCATGACGAAACTGCCGCTCGTCATTCATAGCCGCAGCGCCGACGACGACATGATTTCAATCCTGCGCGAGGAAAGCGGGAAGGGGCCGTTCCCCTTCATTCTCCATTGCTTTTCCGCAGGACCGGACCTTGCGAAAGCTGGAGTGGAGCTTGGCGGCTACGTTTCGTTTTCCGGTATTCTGACCTTTCCAAAGTCACAGGATATCCGCGATATCGCAGCAACCGTTCCGCTGGATCGGCTTCTGGTGGAAACGGACGCACCTTATCTGGCACCGAAGCGCTGGCGCGGAAAGCGCAACGAGCCGTCTTACGTCGTCAACACTGCCGAAGTGCTGGCAGAGGTTCATGGCGTCAGCTCAGAAGAGATGGCACGTATCACCACCGAAAACGCATTTCGCTGTTTTTCGAAAATGACGAAGGTGTAGGCAGTGACAGGCTTTCGGCGTCGCTTCACGATACTCGGTTGTGGCTCATCGCCCGGTGTGCCGCGCATCAACGGCGACTGGGGTGCCTGTGATCCTGACAACCCGAAAAATCAGCGCACCCGCGCCGCCTTCCTGGTGCAGCAATTCTCGCCGGACGGGGGCGTGACGACCGTTGTCATCGATACCGGGCCGGACTTGCGCGCACAACTGATTGCCGCAAAGGTAGAGCATATCGACGCCGTCCTCTATACGCATGCGCATGCCGATCATCTCCACGGCATTGACGATCTGCGTGGCTATTTCATCTCCAGCCGCAAGCGCATTCCCATCTATGCGGACACTGTCACCATGCAGCGCATTCGTGACGGCTTTCCCTATTGCCTTGAGACGCCGCCAGGCAGCAATTATCCGCCTATTGTCGAACCTTACCTTATTACCGATATGGGTGTGGAATTCTCGGTCAGCGGAGCAGGTGGGGCAATTCATTTCAAGCCTCACATGCAAACGCATGGCGATACCCACTCGCTTGGCTTTCGCATCGGCGACATCGGTTACTGCACCGACGTCAGCGATTTTCCGCCTGAAGCAGTGGCTACGCTTGGCAATCTCGACGTATTGATTATCGATACGTTGCAATACAAGTATCATCCCAGCCACCTGTCCCTGGAACAGTCTTTGGGCTGGATCGAAAAGCTAGACCCAAAACGGGCAGTGCTGACGCATATGCACACACCGCTTGATTATGACATAGTCTTGCATGAGACGCCGGATCACGTCGAGCCGGGCTATGATCAGATGCAATTTGAAATCGAGTTCGACGTTCGGGGTTAGAGGCGCGCGAGCGCCATGAACACGCCAAGAGAATATGATGCCGACCAAGCCGTTCAGCGCCCCCAGCCTCGCAAGCTTTTTTGATAATCTGCGTTCCACGCGGCTACGCGCTGTCTTCCGTCGCGGCGAGCTTGCTCTCGTCGTGCTTGCCATCTTCGTTGGCGCTGCTGCGGGTCTTTTCGTTGTGTTGATCGGCGCCGTCGCCACGCAGCTTCATGTGGTCATCTTCGGCGTGGAGAGGCTCAGCAGCAGTGATCTCTCCAGCTGGATTGTGCTGGCCGGGCCGCTGATGGGTGGAATTCTGCTCGGCGCTTTCATCTTCGTGATTTCCAGAACCCGCAAAAAGCCGATGATCGACCCGATCGAAGCCAATGCCTTGCACGGTGGACGCCTGTCGCTCACGGACAGCATCATTGTCTGCGTGCAGAATATCATCTCCAATGGATTTGGCGCATCCGTGGGATTGGAAGCTGGCTACACGCAGGTTGCAAGTGGCATTGCGTCCAAACTGGGTATCAATCTGAAAATGCGGCGAGGGGACATGCGTATCCTCGTCGGCTGTGGCGCAGCAGGTGCCATAGCGGCGGCCTTCAATGCGCCTTTGACCGGGGCGTTCTACGCCATCGAGCTCATCATCGGCAGCTATACGATCGTTACCCTTGCACCCTTGATCGTTTCTGCGCTGGTTGCGACCGTGGTCGCCGGGCTGCTATCGCAAAACGGCCTCAGCATCGATATCTTTGGCTCCAGTGAAGTCACGCCACCCGACTACCTACCAGCGATCTTTCTGGGAGCGGTCTGCGCTGGCATTGGCATCGTGCTCATGCAGACCGTATCCTTCATTGAGGAAACCGCGCGGAAAAGCAAAATTCCATTGTGGCTGCGACCGGCTATCGGTGGCGTAGCAGTTGGCGCCCTGGCACTGATCTCGCCACAGGTTCTGTCCAGCGGTCACGGCGCGCTGCATCTCAACCTCGATGCCAATATGACACTGGCCGGGTTGATCGGGATTTTTCTTTTGAAAGCCGCCGCCAGCGCGATCTCCATAGGGTCGAGCTTTCGCGGTGGTTTGTTTTTCGCCTCACTGTTCATGGGGTCGCTGATTGGCAAGATCTTCGCCATTTGCGCGCCCTATATCGGTTACGGTGACACTCAACCCATCGTCTATGCCGTCATCGGTATGAGCGCTTTTGCGGCCGCTATCATCGGTGGACCATTGACGATGACGTTTCTCGCTCTTGAACTCACCGGCGATTTCCAGATCACGGTGCTGGTGCTGGCGGCCGTGATCACGACGTCGCTGGTGGTGCGCACGACGTTCGGCTACTCGTTCGCAACATGGCGCTTCCACCTTCGTGGTGAAAGTATTCGCAGCGCCCACGACATCGGCTGGATACGCGACCTGACGGTTGGGAAGATCATGCGTGCCGACGTCCGCACGGCAAAAGTCAGTATGGGCCTGCCAGCGTTCAAGGAAACATTCTCGCTCGGTTCCACGCAACGCGTCATCATGATCCACGAAGACGGCCGCTACGCTGGCATCGTTCTGGTCGCTGAAATCTACGCCGACCCAATGGAACGCGACGCTGAAAAAATCAGCCTTGAGAGCTATCTGCGCTACAAAACAGACGTGCTGCTCCCGACCATGAACGCCCGCCAGGCCGCAGCCTTGTTCGACACAACGGAAAGCGAAGCGCTTGCTGTGGTCAATGACAGGATCGAAAACAGACCCATCGGTCTGCTGACCGAAAGCCACACGCTGCGTCGCTACAGTGAAGAACTGGATATCAGACGCCGCGAAGCATCAGGAGAAATATAGAGCCGGTTGAGTGCTGTGTCTGCATCGAGACAAAATCGGGTTAGTCCAGAACAAAGGACTGACCACATGTTTGCGGTAATCCGACAATGCACCCTCTAAATGTTCCAAAGAGTGCCGTTTCAATTTTATTGCTGAGTGAGTGAGTAGCAATAACGGTTGGAATTTTAGATGCTTAGCCCGGCTACCGTCCCCTGAGCGCGCGTTGCTTTGTTGCGAATAGGATATTTGGCTTGTTGCACAACACTCTCGAAAGCGTTGCGAGTTAGCTGTTGCGTTTCTGTGAAATTACAAGACCGCATAAATCGGCCCAGCGAGCCTCAGCGATCGCCATCGTCTGTCACGAAGAACAAACCCCATCCGCTACGTTCGTTGGGCTCAACGAGCTCGACTCCCCGTTCGCGGAATACGGACCTCACCTTCATCAGTGTATCGAGAAGCACGTAATCTTGGGCTGTTTCAATGTTGTAGATCGTTCGGTCCGATAAGCCGGCAAGCTCCGCCAAGTCTTTCCTGGAAAGACCTAATGCCGTGCGTGCGGCCTTCACGATGAGGTGCTTTGTCGCCATTCGCAACAAATCTCACGAGACTCGAATCCATGCAAACGAACATAAGAAAATTGTTGACATATTTCCCAAAAGCGGAAATTCATTGCCGAAATACGGAAACGAATCTTTGAGCAGTGTCCTCCTCGGCTTGGATTTAATCGTCTCCGGCGAATCAACTTTGGAGGTTCAACATGCTTAGGTTCTGCGACGGTATCGAAACCAGCCCAAGAAGGCTCATGGATGCCTACGGCGATACGTTTGTGGCGCTCGGTTACGATATTCTTGCTCGTTCTAGGTCAGCAGCCATAAATGATGATTTCGGATTGTTGAGGACGCTCAACGAGTGGAAGATCGTTTATCGGCCGGTTCCAGTCCTCGTTGGGAACTCCTGCCAAGACAAGGATCCTAGAGCGCTGGTTCCCATTTCCGAGATACAGATGCTATCAAAATCGATGGGGGTGGTTCGTTGCACTACCGGCTGGTACCGCCTCGGTGATGCTGCAGGCGGGCGCGAATAATGAGGCACCATATTAAAAAAAAGGTTTTCAGAGAACTCGCTAGAAACCCTGCCAAATTCCTTATGCTCTGCGCGCTGCGGCAGGCACTTCGTGGCACCGAGCAGTTTAAGACCGACGCAAAAGGGATCATCATTTGCGTTGTTGATAAGGCGTGGATCTCGCATGCCAAGTCAGCAGCGAATGTGTTGATGAACGGTGGCCGTGCCAGTTCAACCTACGACGACTTTCGTCGTCCTGTCTATATTATTGGTGGAACATCTCGCCCAACCACGTCGAAGGCAAGTGAGGATTTCACGGTCTTTCGCCCAGAACACCAAGTGATCTATCTCGCGACATCACTGGATGCGGTTAAGATTTCCCTCAAATTGGCCGCAGATGTCGTCGTAAGCGTCTCGCCGCCCAGCGCGAGACACATCATCGCCGCTCGCAAGGTGATTGGGGCCGAAGACATCGACGTGTCACTTGCGGAAGCGATCGCTCGGCAGGAGGCGGAGATCGTAATCGGCCTTACTATTAAAAACTCTTTGGATGGGCTGGACATCGCGAGCTTGGTTGGGCCAATTCCGGCGGCCGCTCGTCATCCCAAGCTTTCGGAACTGCCTGGCTTTGGTCCGGCGCGTCCTTGGATTGATGTGATCAAGCAGGATGTGGCCGACTGGCGAGGAGAGGTGATCCCATGGACAGACGTTGACAGAGGTGTACTGCTTATGGGGCCGCCGGGAACGGGCAAGACGCTTTTCGCCACCGCGCTTGCACGCGAACTTGGATTCACTCTTGTCTCGACGTCTGTGGGGACATGGCAGGGATCGAGAAACGGACACCTTGGCGACATGCTCGCCGCTATGACCCAGTCTTTTGCGGAGGCAACGGCGCTCCGCGGTGCCGTACTGTTCTTGGACGAACTGGATGCAATCGGAGACCGCGCTACCATGCGGGGTGATCATGCATTTTACGAAGGCAACGTAATCGGCAGATTTCTCGAACTGACTACGCTTGCACTCGAACAGCCCGGTACGATAATCGTTGGAGCGACAAACTACTCTCACCTGATAGACAATGCTGTGCTCAGATCAGGGCGGCTCGAAAAACACATCTACCTTGAGTTGCCTGAAGAAGAGGAACGCGCGGAGATCCTGTCCTTTCATATTAATAGAATGCTCTCAGCCAAAGATCTGCGCAAAGTTACGGATGAGTTACGATTAATCACGCCGGCAGATTTGGAAAGGCTTGCACGTGCGGCAAAACGCACGGCTAGGATTCGAAAGGGTGAGCTTAGCATTCAAGACGTCGAAGCGGTGCTCCCGGCGAAGGTGCCGCTTCCCGAAAACATGCTTCATCGCATTAGCGTCCACGAGATCGGCCACGCGCTCATAGCGCTGGCTTCGGGGGTCGCCGACGTAATCAGCATTCGTGTCGAATCTCATATGAGAGAGGGCGAACAAGTACAAGACGGCGGTCGGCTACACTACAAGATGCGCAATCAAGCACTTCCGACCGAAAGGGATTTGCTAGCAAAGATTCGTATTATGCTGGGCGGCACCGCGGCTGAAGAAATCGTACTTGGTAACCGGTCAATTGGCGCCGGAGGTGTCGCTGGAAGCGATCTCGATCAAGCTACACGTCTAGCCTACCGCGTTGTGGGGAGCTACGGTCTGGGGAAAAGCCTTCGTTACCAGGTAGGAGCGAACTCTGTTGACGATTCCTTCATTCCTGCGCCTGAACTTCGAGCCGAGGTCGATCATATCCTTGCACGCGAATATCGAGCGACGAAGGAACTCCTCTCTAAGGAAAAGGTACGGCTTATGCGGTTGGCTGCAGAACTGGTTGTTGACCGTCAAATGCTCATAGATAAGATGTAAGCGGGGACAATCGTGGAATTTACTGTCTATGGCCACGAGATAGGTTGCGGGCCGGATGTGGGCATGCACTTTTGCATGACACTCGAAAACACTAAAGTTGCAGTGCGAGAGTATCGGGAGGCTCTCTGGTCGCTTAATCCAGGCGGTGAACCGCTGGGCACTCTGGGTGTCTATGAGATCACCGCTCGGCTGCCGAACATCACCACGATGATCGACCTGCTAAATTCCCCTGATTCAATCTTCATGAGCTGTTTGATAAGCAAGAAACTTGTAGCTGCGGATATAGACGTGTCGTAGGTTTTGTTCTCCCTAGTCGGTCGGTCGAATCGTTGTTTGGTGAGGAAACGTCGGAGAAAACGGCATGTTAGCTGTGATGCTCAAGGCGCTGCTTGAGCGTGTTTTTGATATCCAGATCCGGCTTGGCTATTTTCGACATCTCAGGTGCGTCCGAACCGCACATTGTCGGTTTGAGCGAGCCAAAGTTCGTGCGGATAAAATCGGCATCTGCGCCTTCTCGGAACCCGAGCCAGAAATTACGATCATTTGGACTTCCGGAAAAAAATGATATGGGCTAATCGTTCGATGCCGCGCCGCAATGTAGCGTCTGCTCCATCCATAACACCACTGGTGCCATCCGCACCGGCGGCGACCGCGACCAGGACGTTTTCTTTCGCCCAAGTATTGTCGAGCGCTTTGCGTAAGTCCTCTAGCGACACCTTGTATTGCTTAGATCCGTGCAACGCTCCAGTACCCGTGTCTTGCTCTCGTCAGTCAAATGTTTCCTCGCATGAGGTCCGGCCGCAGGGTGGTCTTGGCTATGGACTGGCTTTTTCTCAGTGTCTTCGATTGCTCGCTAAGCTTTCGTGTCCTTGTTCATATCCGGCCTCCTTTGGGTGTCATGGAAAATACAACGCAGGACTTTGGTTCCGTCCACGAGTAATGTAGCCGACTGCTAGCCCGTCACGATCACAATCCAAGATCAAGCTGTGGACCTTGGGCACCGTCTTCGATGCTAAGGGAGGACAGAGTGATACCCAAAAGGCGCACTGACCTTTTGAACGGGAAAACAGACCCCAGCAATGTGTCGGCGATCTCAAGCATCATAGCCGCGCTCGAAACACTTGAAGCCAACGTTTTGCTTCGTGTTGACTGGGTAAAATCCGAATATTTGATTTTGACCGTCACCGTTTTTCCGGTGATGTCGTGCGCCTCGCAGTACCGCCAGACCTTTTCGGCTAAGGGGCGCAATTCGGCCTGAGCAAGATCGAGCGTATTGATGTCCTCGACAAACGTATCTTCAGCACCGACGGATTTTCGGATGCGGTTGGCTTTGACTTGCCGCTCATCGATGCCGCGGGCAATGCCGTAGAAGTATGGGCCTGATTTTCCGAAATGTTGTTGCAGGAAGGAGAGGGGTTTTGATTTGAGATCCAAACCAGTTTCTATGCCGTGGCGTTTCATGCGCTCTGCAGTGGCGGGGCCAACCCCGTGGAATTTCTTGACGGGAAGGGCCTCGACAAAGCCCGGCCCGTTCTTCGGCGTGATCACCGCCTGGCCATTGGGCTTGTTCAGGTCGCTCGCCATCTTCGCCAGGAACTTGTTGTATGAGATGCCAGCAGAGGCATTTAGACCTGTGACCTCCTTGATCTTGGCACGGATTTCCAGTGCTATCTCAGTAGCGATCTCCATACCTTTCAGGTTCTCGGTCACGTCGAGATAGGCTTCATCGAGTGACAGTGGTTCGATGACGGGTGTGTACTCCGCAAAAATCTCTCGAATCTGCTGGGAGACCTGACGATAGACATCGAAACGTGGCGGCACGAATATCAGATCGGGGCATTTTCGTTTGGCTGTGATCGACGGCATGGCTGAATAGACGCCGAAGGCTCTTGCCTCGTAACTCGCGGCTGCCACGACACCGCGGGCAGCAGATCCACCGACCGCCAGCGGCTTGCCACGGAGCTCTGGATTGTCACGTTGTTCGACGGAGGCGTAGAAGGCATCCATATCGACGTGAATGATCTTGCGAACGGGGTGCATGTCAGGGCCTTACCGATCGACCTTGTGCTTCCCAGAGAAGTCGATTTGCTCCCGAGCCGGGTCGATGCAACGTGATCTCTTCACAGCAACAGCCCTTCTTCCGGCAGGTCGGGTTTTGTCTCCGGAGGCACGATGACGAGCATATTGCCGGGCAGGGGTCTCTGAAGGTGACGCACCTCGTCCCAAGGTGCCGTCAGCCACGTATCGACTTCTTCCGGCGTCGTCAGGATCGCTGGCATGGCCTTTTCGTGGATGGGTGAGACAATCTCGTTGGGCGACGTCGTCAGGAAGCCAAACAGTTCAAATTCCTGCTCTCCGTCTCTGACTTTGCGAATGCCTTTCCAAGGCGTCCAGAAGCCTGCGAAGAACATCAAGGGTTTGGTCTCATCCTTGGCAAACCAGGCATTCGGCACGCGTCCGCCTCCGACCTTGCTTGCAGGATCCGGTTCCGCGAAGGACGTGAAGGGAACAACGCAGCGACTGGTCGGTCCGAGCCACCGCCGCCAGTGCGGTGAGGAGACGTTGCGGATATTGGTGACGCCGGGATCGTAGTTCTTCACGTAAGCCGGAGGTGAAGGCATGCCCCATGTTGCCCGGACGATCTCTCTTTGACCGTCTTCCGCGACACGAACGATGGGAGCCTGATAGCCGGGGAAGACGTCGAAGCTTGCCTCGTTCCACCCTGCCAGATCGCGGAATGCCCGTGTAAACTGCAGGACGGCGTCACGTGTCGTGGTCACGTTATAGAGATTGCACATCGGTCGCTCCTATTTCCACATGCCGCGCATGCGAGCGCCGACATCGATGCGGATTTGCTGGGCACTGCGTTCAGATGCTGCGGCTGAGACTTTCGGCCAAGCCATCGGTTCAAAGTATTGCAGCAGCGTCGCCGGGATGAACCGCGAACGTGATGCATAAACGTGCCTGTCGCCCTGCGAGTTCTGACCATGTGTGAAAAATCGTTGAGGTGTGATGAGCGACAGGCTGTCCTTTGCCCGCGTCATGCCGACATAGAGCAGACGCCGTTCCTCCTCAATCTCCTGCGTCGTTCCTGTCCCCAGGTCCGATGGTATGCAGCCATCGACAACGTTGAGCATGAAGACTGAACGCCATTCCTGTCCTTTGGCGGAATGAATAGTCGACAGGATCAGATAGTCCTCGTCGAGCAATGGTACGCCCGCCTGATCGCTGGTGGCATCCGGTGGATCAAGTGTCAGTTCGGTCAGGAAGCGTTCTCGGGAAGGATAGCCGCTGGCGATCTGTTCGAGTTGCAGGAGGTCGGCCTTACGGGTATCGGCATCTTCATGGATGCGCTCGAGATGCGGTTCATACCAGAGACGGGCCTGCGCGATATCCGATGGCCAGCCTTCCTGCGTTTTGCGAAGGCCTCCCAGCAATTGAACGAACGACGTCCAGTCCTCGCCAGTCTTCGGTGGTGGCGGAATTTCAGCAAGCGCCAAGAGCGGTTCGGGATCGGACGCAATCGTGTCGAGAATGACACCGGCCTTCTTGGGGCCGATGCCCGGCAACATTTGCAGAAGACGAAAGCCTGCGACACGGTCCCGCGGGTTCTGGGCGAAGCGCAGGACGGCCAGCATGTCCTTGACGTGGGCGCTGTCGAGAAACTTCAGACCGCCGAACTTGACGAAGGGAATGTTGCGGCGGGTGAGTTCGACTTCGAGCGTGCCGCTGTGGCTGGATGTACGAAATAGCACAGCCTGCTGTTTCAGCGTCACGCCAGTCTCGCGATTGGCCAGCACCTGCTCGACAATGAAATTCGCCTGTTCGGTCTCGTCCTTGACAGTGACGAGTTTGGGTCGCTCCAGCGACTCCCGTTCGGTCCACAGATTCTTGGTGAAGCGCTCGCGCGCCAGTTCGATCACACCGTTGGCCGCCGCCAGAATGGGCTGGGTCGAACGGTAATTGCGATCGAGTGTGATGACGTCTGCCGCCGGACTGAAGGAAGCTGGAAAGTCGAGAATGTTGCGAACTGTCGCTGCCCGGAAAGAGTAGATCGACTGGGCATCGTCGCCAACCACGGTCAAGCCGCGGCCGCCGGGCTTGAGTGCCATCAGGACCGACGACTGGAGTTTGTTGGTATCTTGATATTCGTCGACCATGACATGGTCGAAGCGATTACCGATGTCGTCGGCGAGATCGGGATCGCTGACCATCTGCGCCCAGTAGAGCAAGAGATCATCGTAATCGAGAACGTTCTGCGCCTGTTTTGCCTCGACATAAGCTCCGAACAATTCCCTTAACTGTTCTTCCCATGTGGCGACCCATGGATAGTGCTGTCTCAGAATCTCGTTCAGCGGCGTCTCCGAGTTGACGGCGCGTGAATAAATCGCGAGACAGGTGCCCTTGGTCGGGAAGCGGCTCTCTGTTTTGGAAAATCCGAGCTCGTGCCGCACGAGGTTCATGAGGTCGGCGCTGTCTTCTCGGTCGTGGATTGTGAAGTCGAGATTGAGACCGATCTGCTCGGCATACATCCTCAGCAGGCGGGCACCGATGCCATGAAACGTGCCGGACCAGGCAAGGGCGTCTGTCAGGACATCCGCATTGGCACCCAGTACATTGCGGCAGATGCGCTCGACGCGGCGGGCCATTTCGGAGGCGGCTCTGCGCGAAAAGGTCATCAGGAGAATACGTCGCGGGTCCGAACCATTGACGATGAGATGCGCCACGCGATGGGCGAGCGTGTTGGTCTTACCAGATCCGGCACCTGCAATGATCAACAGAGGCCCTGCTGTGTTGCCTTCAGCCAGCCCGACGCCATGCTCTACGGCCTTGCGCTGCTGCTCGTTTAGTTTTTCGAGGTAGGCAACTGCCATGCCGTTATCCTTGATGTGCGCCTACTTCGAATTCGGTATGGGCGTAGCTCCATAAACCGCTATGGATGCGTCAAAAATGACCGCGAACAAAGTGAGAACCTATCAGGTGGGTTGGAGATTGGAAAGTCCTTGATTAGCGCGACGTGATTGTCTTCGCATCCACTCTTCGATGCTGTTAAGGTTCAGCATTGCGACGATCCGGTCCTCGCGCATGACCAGAGTCATTCTGTGGAGAACGAGATTGGGTTCGAAAGTCGGCACAAGTGGTGGATTCGATACAAGCAAATTTCTCGCTGGAATCTCGCGCGGAGTTGCGGGCGCTCTTCTGTTCGCTCTACCGATGTTTATGACGATGGAAATGTGGGAGCTTGGCTTCTACATGGATCGCACCCGGCTTTTGCTCCTTCTTTTGATCAATTTGCCTCTATTGATCGGCTTGTCTCGCCGGATAGGTTTTGAGCAGACCTCGAGTTGGCGACAATCTGTCCGTGATGCTGTTATCGCCTATGCATTGGGTATGGTCGCGAGCACGTTGATCCTCTCTTCCATAGGCGTGTTGCAGACTGGTCAAACCTCACATGAGATTGTGGGCATGATTGCTCTGCTGGCGGTGCCGGCGAGCATTGGTGCCATGTTGGGCCGTAGCCAATTAGGTGGCAAATCTGACGATGAAGACGCTGAGGGTGACGATGATCCAGTTCAAAATCGCGAGACGACTTATGGCGGCGAGCTCTTTCTGATGGCGGTTGGTGCGCTGTTTTTAAATCTGAACGTGGCGCCCACCGAGGAGATGATTTTGCTTTCGTTTAAGATGACGCCTTGGCACGGCCTTGTGATCATCGCAGCGTCGCTAATCGTCATGCACGGATTCGTTTACGCGCTGTCATTTCATGGAAGCCACGATCTCGCGGAGGGTACGCCAAGCTGGCATGCTTTTGTGCGCTTTACCTTACCTGGCTATGTGATAGCAGGATCCATCAGTGCCTACTGTCTCTGGACGTTTCACCGCACTGACGACTTGGGTTCCACGCAGGTGCTTATGGCGATCGTCATCCTGAGTTTTCCCGGTGCGATCGGAGCGGCTGCCGCTCGACTTATCCTTTGAGGGTTTCATGACCAAAACAATCGGCGACAAAAGTCTCGAGGCAAACAATCCGCACTGGGTCGAGTGGGTCACCGGACTGGTATCCGCAGTAATCGTACTCGTGGTGATTTTCTGGATCGCAAAAGACGCGTTTAAAGATCAGGATACATCACCTGACCTCACCGCAACCGTAGTCATCACTGAACAGCGCAGCAACGGGTTTCAGGTGTCTTTCGAAGTTTCGAATGTTGCAAGCGCAACCGCATCGCAGGTCGCTGTCAACGGTGAAATCCGTGATGGTTCCGGTATCGTTGAGAGAGCCAGCACCGTACTGGACTATGTTCCTGGAAGATCAAAGGCGGGAGGCGGCCTGATTTTCAGAAATGATCCCAGAGGCAGGATCATTCTGTATGTGTCAGCCTTCAACGAGCCCTGAAGGTCGTTCTTCCAAAGGGGGCCGCGAGCGTCGTATGCCGCCACCACGGTTGTTGCTACCCGCATAAGCCGCGTTGCTTGGCTACGTACGTGCATATTCAGTTCTGATAACGTTTAGAAGGGAGAACTTTGAAGAGTCTCGCATGTTCGGCGTGTGCCCAGTCTGGAGACGCATCTGTCCCACGTGAAGATGGTAAGCGCCGAGCACTAGGGCGCCAATCATTTTGCCTTCGGCGGGCTAGCGATCCGCTTGAAGGCATTTTCTTGGAAACTAACCCGGCGGCAATGGGTTAGGTCTTCAATCATCACATCAGGAGATATCATTATGGCTGACGACAGCACCACCACAATCCGAGCGACATTTGATACACGCTCTGCCGCCGATATTGCGGTGGAGCACCTTGTCCAGCAGCACGGCATTTCGCGTCCGGACATCTTTATTCAGTCAGCCACCGCGGAGAACACATCAGGGTCAGTTGCATCTGGTGGCGATGTCTCGAAAAGCGGTGCGGTGCGCGGCGATGCCCCTCTCGAAGGTGAGATCGAAGTGTCCGCAGACATCCCGTCCGACAAGATCTCCGCGGTCCAGCGTAGTCTCGGCGAGGCTGGGGCACTTCGGGTATCGGGCGCTGCATAAGGCGGTTCCGCGTTGGCGAGTAGGGGTGGATGCCATGGCCGACAATCTCAGCAAGTACCGATCCAAACGCGATTTCAAGCAGACGTTGGAGCCAAGCGGAGAGGTCGAAGTCAAGGCGTCCAACCGTCGCCGCTTCGTCATCCAGAAGCATGACGCGACACGGCTGCATTATGATCTTCGTATCGAGCTCGATGGTGTCTTTAAATCCTGGGCTGTGACCAGAGGTCCTTCTCTCGATCCTGGTGACAAGCGGCTTGCCGTGGAGGTCGAAGACCACCCCCTAGACTATGGCGATTTCGAGGGAACGATACCGAAGGGTCAGTATGGCGGCGGCACAGTCATGCTGTGGGATCGCGGCTACTGGGAGCCCGAGGGCAACAAGACCCCCGAGGAGGCACTGGCGAAGGGTGATTTCAAGTTCACTTTGGAAGGTGGTCGAGTGCATGGAAGCTTTGTTTTAGTGAGGATGCGCAACGACCGCGACGGCGGCAAGCGCACCAACTGGCTGCTGATCAAACACCGCGACGATTATGCAGTTGACGATAACGGAGCAGCCGTACTGGATGACAATCTGACGTCCGTCGCTTCCGGTAGAACCATGGAGGCAATCGCCGCTGGCAAAGGGAAAAAGCCCGAGCCATTTATGACGCGAGGCGATACGGTTAAGGCAGACGCAGTGTGGGACAGCAATGAGGGTCTTGCCGCCGAGGAGCGCAAGGCTGGCACGAAGACTTTGCCGAAGAAAAGGTCGGCTCGACCAAAGGCAGCCAAGTCAACCAACGCTGAAACGGCGATGCCAAACTTTATCGCCCCGCAACTCTGCGAGAGCCTGACACGTCCACCCGCGGGCAAAGGCTGGATCCACGAGATCAAATTCGACGGCTACCGGGTGCAGATGCGCGTCGCTGGAGGTGAGGTGACGTTGAAGACCCGCAAAGGTCTGGATTGGACATCCAAATGGCCTGCGATTGCGGAGGCGGCGTCGGCGCTTCCTGACTGCATCATTGATGGTGAGATCTGCGCGCTCGACGAGCGAGGTGCACCCGACTTCGCGGCTTTGCAGGCAGCACTCTCTGAAGGGACGACCGACGATCTTGTCTATTTCGCGTTCGATCTGCTGTTTGATGGTGACGAGGATTTAAGAAAGCTTCCCCTGACGGAGCGAAAGTCGCGTTTGGAAACCTTAATGTCCGATGCGCGCGAGGATCCTCGCCTGAGGTTTGTCGAACACTTCGAGACGGGCGGCGACGCCGTGCTGAAGTCGGCATGCCGTCTATCGCTCGAGGGTATCGTCTCCAAGGAGGCAGATGCTCCTTACGCGTCCGGCCGGACGAAGACATGGGCGAAATCCAAATGTCGCGCTGGTCATGAAGTGGTCATCGGCGCCTATGCCAAGACCAATGGAAAATTTCGATCACTGCTGGTTGGCGTCTTCAGCGGCAAGCACTTCGTCTATGTCGGGCGTGTCGGTACAGGGTATAGCGCGAAGACGATCCAACAACTTCTGCCGAAGCTTCAAGAGATAGAAGCGGCCAAATCTCCATTCACAGGAATAGGGGCACCCAAGACGTCAGACGATATCGTCTGGCTCAAACCCGAGCTCGTCGCCGAGATCGAATTCGCCGGATGGACCGCGGACGGCCAGGTTCGACAGGGCGCGTTCAAGGGGCTGCGCGAAGACAAGCCTGCTGCGGAGGTGGAAGCCGAAGAGCCCGCGACGCCATCGGATGTGGATGTCCCTGATCCCGAGACCGAAAAGCCACCACCCAAGCGTTCCCGGTGGGGCGCAAAGGAAGAGGTCATGGGCGTCATGATCTCAAGCCCCAACAAGGCGCTCTGGCCAGACGCGGATGACAAAAAGCCTGTCACCAAGGTTGACCTCGCCCAGTACCACGAGGCTGTCGGAGCGTGGATGATCGACTATATCAAAGGTCGGCCATGCTCGATCCTTCGTTGCCCTGATGGAATTGGTGGCGAACAATTCTTCCAGCGCCATGCCATGCCAGGAACGTCGAACCTTCTGGAGCTCGTGACGGTCTTTGGTGACAAGAAGCCCTATCTACAGATAGATCGCGTCGAAGGACTTGCCGCCATTGCCCAAATCGGCGGGATCGAGCTTCACCCCTGGAATTGCCTGCCAGATCAGCCCGAGATTCCGGGAAGGCTGGTATTCGATCTCGATCCAGGCCCGAACGTTGAGTTCGCAGCAGTCGTCGAATCCGCGCGCGAGATCCGTGATCGGCTGGAAGAACTGGGCCTTGTCAGTTTTTGCAAGACAACAGGCGGCAAGGGTTTGCACGTCGTGACTCCACTCGCAGCATCCAGGGGTAAGAAGCTGAGCTGGGACGAGGCAAAGGCTTTCGCGCATGACGTCTGCCAAGATATGGCGCGGGAAAATCCGGATCTGTACCTCATCAAGATGGCGAAGAACCAACGGGAAGGAAGGATATTCCTCGACTATCTCCGCAACGACCGCATGGCCACTGCCGTCGCGCCGCTCTCTCCCAGAGCACGTAGAGGAGCGATGGTTTCGATGCCTTTGACCTGGACGCAGGTGAGGGCTGACCTCGATCCAACGCGCTTTACCGTCAGGACAGTTCCGGGGCTGTTGAAGAAAAGCACGGCTTGGCAGGACTACAATGAGGGCCACCGGTCGCTGGAGCAGGCGATCAAGCGGCTTGGGAAGAAGGCGCATGTGGTCAGACAATGATTATGACGCAGCGGCTCCTGGAATTTTATGACCGAACGATTGACGCATCCACTTCGTTTCGTCTCGATGTCCGTTTGATTTGGACGGTGTCAGCCAAGTAACTGAGAGAGAACAGCTTTTTCCATGTTGTGTTTGAGGTGGCTAAGTCGTCTGTCATAGTCATTGGCCTAACTGCAAATCTTTCCCTGTATCCTTTTTGATTTGCCGCACGAAGTCGATAAACGCGCGCAAAGGCGCAGGCACAAGCCGCCGTCCGGAATAATATAGGAACGGGCCGGGAAACCGTAGCCACCAGTCTTCCATCACCGGCACCAGATCACCACTATCGAAATGTGGCCTCAGCCAGTCCTCGAAAATGTAAATCACACCGGAACCGGCAACCGCGGCGTCGATGCCAAGATCGGTGCCGCCGCCGAATTGGACGACGAGGTTGCCTTTTGGATTAATGAGGACCTCTTCCCCGTTCCGTTCGAACTCCCACGGAGGTATGGCGCGCCTTGAAAATCGGCCGAGAATGCATTCATGCGAGAGCAGGTCTTTCGGGTGTTGTGGCGTGCCTTTTCTTACAAGATACTCCGGCGAGGCGGCAAGGGCGAAGCGCTGCTGGCGCGGGCCGATCGGCAGGGCGACCATATCCTGTTCCAGCCTTTCATCGTAACGAATGCCGGCATCGCAGCCGCTCTGGATAATGTCGACGAAACTCTCATCGGTGACAATTTCCAGCCGGATGTCCGGATAGGCCGCAAGGAATGGAGGCACGATCTTAGGCAGTACCAGCTTTGCCGCACTCATCGGCACATTTAGCCTAAGCTCCCCCGATGTGCGGCCGCGGCTGCTTTTGACCTCGTTCAGCGCCGAGGCCACCTCTGCGAATGCGGGTGCGGTGCGCTCCAGCAGGAGACGCCCCGCATCCGTCATCAGCACGCTCCTTGTGGTACGGTTGAACAGTCGCACCCCAAGCTCGTCTTCCAGCCGTTTCACCGCATCGCTCAACGCCGAGGAACTGATGCCGCTTTCGCGTGCCGCCTGCCGAAACCCCTTGGATCGAGCCACCAGTAGAAACGCATTCAGATCCGTTAAATCTGCCACCCCGTTCTCCCAATACCCGTCGCCATTGTCCATGCTGCCGGACAACCTGTCCGGATCATATCGTCTTGTCGCACATATGCCACCTGACTTATATTCCAGCAACACAATGGAGACCGGCGATGAGCACTATTACAACTTCAGGAACATTCAAGATTGGCGACCACTTGGTGCGCCGTTTGGGCTATGGCGCTATGCAGCTTGCTGGCAAAGGCGTTTTCGGTCCTCCGCGTGATCGTGCAGAGGCCTTAGCCGTGCTGCGTGAGGCTGTGGAAAGCGGCGTCAACCACATCGACACCAGCGATTTTTACGGCCCGCATGTAACCAACGAAATCATACGCGAGGCGTTGCATCCTTACGCCAGCGACCTCCTGATCGTCACCAAGGTCGGCGCGAGCAGAGGTGCGGACGCATCCTGGAAACCGGCATTTTCACGCGCGGAACTGACACAGGCCGTACATGACAACCTGCGCAATCTCGGGCTTGATGTGGTCGACGTCGTCAATCTGCGCGCCATGTTCGACGTGCACGGCCCTGCGGAAGGTTCATTGGACGAAGCACTCGAGGTGCTGGCGGATTTGAAGCAACAGGGTCTGATCCGGCATGTCGGTCTTTCCAATGTCACGGCAAAGCAGATCGAGGATGCCGGAAAGATCACGGACATCGTTTGCGTGCAAAACCAGTACAATCTTGCGCATCGCAACGACGACGCCTTGATCGAAGCGCTCGCTGCCCGAGGTGTCGCCTATGTGCCGTTCTTCCCGCTCGGCGGCTTCTCGCCTCTGCAATCCTCCACCCTGTCCGATGTGGCGACAAAGCTCAACGCCACGCCGATGCAGGTGGCGCTTGCCTGGCTTCTCCAGCGATCGCCAAACATTCTCCTCATCCCCGGCACCTCGTCACGCGGCCATCTGCGAGAAAACCTCGCAGCAGCGACGATCGAGCTCCCCTCGGAGGCACTGTCGGAGCTGGAGAAGGTTGCTGCCTGACATCGCTTGTAGAACTCGGAGCGCCGCGAACTGCGGAGCTTCATGGCTGCGTCAAGACAATTCCACCAGGGCGTTGAGGAAGGCGCCGCGCTCTCCACGCGCACGTCATGGAGAGACCTTGTCGATGCCTTTGAACCGGACTCAGGTGAGGGCAGACCTCGATCCCACGCGCTTCACCGTCAGGACTGTTCCAGGCCTTTTTTATGAGAGCACGGCCTGGCAGGATTACAATGAGGGCCAAAGGTCGCTGGAGCAGGCGATCAAGCGACTGAACAAAGCCCGGAAGGCGTCTGCCTGACGGGCTTTATTTTGCGCGTGTTTCTGCAGCGACCGATTTCTTGAGCGCGTCCATGATGTTGATGACGTTGCTTGGCTTGGAAGGAGACGCAGGGGCCTTCGTTTTGGCACGGGTTGGCTTCTTCTGCTGTTTCTTCTTTTCCTTGATGATGTCGAGCAGGCGGTCCTGCACAGGATCCACGACCATCTTCGCGTCCCATGGCTTCGTCTGCTTTTTGATGAGCTTTTGGATAAGTGGCATCATGTCGGCATCGGGCTCTTCATCGGCGATACCATCGAAATAGCTGTTTTCGTCTCGCACCTCGTCACCATACCGCAGCGTCCACAAGACAATTCCCTTGCCGCGCGGTTCCAGCATGACGGCGCGTTCCCGGCGCGAAATCACTAGCCTCGAAATTCCAACCATGTCCTGCGATGCCATAGCGTCACGGATCACGGAGAACGCCTCCTGCGCGATTTTCTCATTCGGAGACAGATAGTATGGTGTATCGAGCCATATCCATTCGATGGTGTCTCGTTTCGTGAACGTTGAAATATCAATCGTCCGGGTGCTATCCAGTGCAACGTTTTCGAGCTCTTCGTCTTCAAGGATGACGTAGTCGTTTTCGCCACGTTCGTAACCCTTGACCTCGTTTTCTTCCTTCACGTCCTTGCCTGTAACGGAATCCACGTAGTGACTGACCACGCGATTGTTGGTGGCGCGGTTCAGCGTGTGAAACCGCACCTTCTCGCTTTCCGACGTCGCGGGCATCATCTGAACGGCGCAGTTGACGAGGGAGAGCTTCAGGTAACCCTTCCAATAGGGGCGGACAGTCATGATGATCTCCTCTTAACCGGCGCGACGGGTCGGTGCGACCGTCGCCTTTGCTTTGGTCGCTGCCTTTTTAGGTTTTGCAGTTTCTTCGCCAGCGTTGGCGTTGGCAGCGGTCCGTTTTGACTTGTTTTTCTTGGCGTCGAGGCCCGCGCTCTGACGCAGGGCCTGCAATAGATCGACGGACTTGGCGGCCGGGGCGGCTTTCTTCTTTGGAAGCGATCGCCCCTCAATCTTCGCCTTGACGAGTTCTGCTACAGCCTCCTCATACCGATCATCGAAGGTGCTGGCGTCGAAGCTGCCCTTCTTTTTTGCGATGATCAGTTCGGCAATCTCGAGCAATTCGGGATCGCTTTTGACATCCGGCTGATCCTCGAAGGCTTCCTGCGACGATCGAACCTCGTAGTCGAAGTTGAGAGTGGAAGCGATGAGGCCCTTGCCATGTGGGCGGATGAGGACGGTGCGGAGGCGGCGGAACAGCACGGTCCGTGCGATAGCCGCAACCTTGGCCTCCTTCATGCCGTCGCGAAGCAGAACATAGGCTTCCGTACCCGTCTTGTCTGGCGTCAGATAATAGGGCTTGTCGAAATACACGGTGTCGATGTCAGAACAGGGAACGAAGGATTCGATCGTTAGCGTCTTGTCGCTATCGGGGACGGCGGCCGCGACTTCCTCCGGTTCAAGAACGATGTATTGTCCGTTCTCGGTCTCATAGCCTTTGACTTGGTCTTCCCGTTCGACGGGGTCTCCGGTTTCACTATCGATGAACTCGCGCTTGACCCGATTTCCGGTCGCTCTGTTGAGCGTGTTGAAAGCGACACGGTCCGACGCCGATGCGGCGGTGTAAAGCGCCACCGCGCATGACACTTCGCCGAACTTGATGAAACCTTTCCAGTTTGCTCTCGGGGAACTCATGATACGCGCACTCCTCACACAACCAACGCGGTTCAACCGAATCAGTGCGCGAATCGTTCCTTGCTAAAACGAATCGTTTTTCAATGACTTAGGCGCATGCGGCCTCCCGTTTTGCGAGTCTGTCTTAGGTCGCTGATTCGAATGCATCTTTTGACAGCGGGGCGCGTTTTCCTTGCACAGCAACCAAAAGGAAGATTTGATGACCAAGCGAGAATTGATCGATACCGGCACAGACAAGCGTTACGTCCGCCGCGATGAAGACGGGAAGTTCAAGGAGAGCGTCGATGTCTCCCGTTCGCTTTCGGCCGATGCGCGCCATGACGCAAAGAATGATACGAAGTCAGGCGAGGGCGACAAAGGTGATCGCAATCGCTGACATATTTCGGTGAAGCTCGCCACTTATAACGTCAATGGTATCAATGGTCGCCTCGACATCCTCCTTCGTTGGTTGGATGAGGCACGACCTGATGTCGTTTGTCTGCAAGAACTGAAAGCACCGCCCAACAAATTTCCACGCAAAGAGCTGGAACGCGCAGGATATGGTGCGATCTGGCACGGCCAAAAATCATGGAATGGTGTCGCTATCCTTGCACGAGGTCAGGAGCCGCTTGAGACAAGGCGGGGGCTGCCCGGTGATCCGGAAGACAGCCAAAGTCGCTACATCGAGGCTGTCATCGACGGAATGGTTGTTGGATGCCTCTACCTACCCAACGGCAATCCAGTCCCAGGGCCGAAGTTCCAATACAAACTAGACTGGTTTCAGCGACTGCATTCCTACGCGGACGAACTGCTCGAGCTCGAGGTTCCCGTAGCTCTCGTCGGCGATTTCAACGTCATGCCGACCGATCTCGATGTCTACAAACCTGAGCGGTGGATAGACGACGCGCTGTTCCGGCCCGAGGTCAAAGCAGCTTATACGAATCTGGTGGCCCAAGGCTGGACGGATGCGGTTCGGCATTTCCATCCGAACGAACGCGTCTACACCTTCTGGGCATATTTTAGGAACGCATTCGTCCGTGACGCCGGACTTCGGATTGACCACTTTCTACTAAGTCCTGACCTCGCAAAGAAGCTGACAAAAGCCGTCGTTGACAAGCATGTCCGTGGCTGGGAGCACACCAGCGATCACGCGCCAGTCTGGATTGAACTTACTGAAAAACCCGTCAAACAAAGGAGAGAGAAATGACCGATGATTGGAAACGTGAGGTTCGCTCCAAGCTCGAAGAACTGGTCGATGGTCTCGTTGTAAACGGCGTCAGTTATGAGGACGCTTGCAGTGTCATTATCGTGGAGGTCAACAGCATGTTGGTCGCTCATGAGCATGATCCAGATCCTGCAGATGATGATGTGATCGAAGAGCCGGCCAACGACTGGCCGGCGGCAGAAGAGAAACGACCTGTAGATTAGAGTTTTGTGGCGGCCCCGGAGGATAATTCCTCAGGGGCCGTTCGACTTCCTATTGAGGCGGCTGACCGTTAGACGCCGACATTCCACCGTCGACAGGCAGGTTGACGCCTGTCACGAACCGAGCGTCGTCACTCGCGAGAAATGCGATCACCGCCGCAACGTCTTCTGGTTCGCCAGGCCCCCTGAGCGCGAAGCGCTCGTTGAACTTCGCGATGAGCTTGTCGTCATCCATCATGTCTTCGGTCATCCCGGTGCGCGTCAGGCTCGGGCACACTGCGTTGACCCTGATGCCGTCCTTGCCATGGTCCATCGCCATCGCCCGCGTGAGGTTGGTAATGGCACCTTTGGCGGCATTGTAGGCTGCCATGCCCCAGTCGCCACCCGTGCCGGATACGGAGCTGACGTTGATGATGGAGCCCCGCGACGACTTCAGATGTGGGATGGCCGCACGGCTGGCGTAGAAGACGCCATCCACATCTGTCGCCATGACCGTGCGCCAATCATCTGTGGTGAGGGTACCGACGTCGCCTTGGGCGACAACACCTGCATTGTTGACAAGAACATCCAGGCGCCCGAACTTTTCGACCGTCCGAGAAATCAGGTCTCTCACGTCACCGTCATTCGATATGTCAGCCTCGGCGAGCAGAACCCGATCTTCAGCATAGGGTTTGGCGACGCCCTCGAGCTTTGCCTTCGTGCGGCCGACCAGGGTCACCATCGCGCCCTCGCTGAGGAAACGCTCCGCCGTTGCCTTGCCTATTCCTGAACCAGCGCCAGTCACGACGACAACCTTGTCTGCAAATCGCTGCATTGAAATCTCCTTGAATGTGCTGTGGTGCCTATTCTGAAACGGGACATGTGCGGGGTTGTTCCCGGCGCAGAGGTCTTGGCGATTGGAGGCAGACAAATGGCAATAACGAGATTGTCAGTGGCGGCGTAGCTGTGGACCGGAACGAACGTTCCGAGTGAAAGTTGAGGGGATGCAACAGGAAAGTCCCATGACGCCCTCCAATCTCGCCGCCATCTTCTCCCTAATCGTCATATTTATTGGCGCAATCTATGTCGCCGCAAGTCCAGGTGCTGTGATGGCTGCGGAAACAGGACCCCAAATGGTGTCGCCTAAGGTCGACCCTGCTGCCAAACCCTTCCAGATGGTACGGGCAGAGAGCGCCTCCAAATCGACCGCTTCTCGAGTAGGAACGCGTGCGGATCATCTCGTGATCCTGTTCCACGGCATCCGAGGACGAGGGTCGGTGATGGAAGCGCTCAGGAACTCCTGGCAGGCGACGCTGCCGGACACAGTATTTGTTGCGCCAGACGCGCCGTTTGCGCACAAGTCAGGTGGTCGTCAATGGTTTGCAGTCGATGACCAGATCATGCGCCCCGAGCGGATAGACGCCGCGCGCCGAGCGTTCGACAGGGTGGTCTCTGAGATCGTCAAACGTGAGGGATTCGAAGACGCACTGGACCGAGTGGCGTTCATCGGGGTCTCGCAAGGCGCCATCATGGCGCTGGATGGAGTGGCATCGGGTCGTTGGAAGGTCGGCGCTCTCGTCACCTTTGCAGGTCTGTTGGCTCTGCCGCCGACGTCATCTTCAGCACGAACAGATATTCTGATGATGCATGGTGCAGAGGATAAGACAATTCCGCCGTCGGCGACAACTGTCGCGTCTGGCCAACTGCGATCGGCAGGCTTCACGGTGACGTCCAAAATCTATCCTGGGGTCGGTCACACAATATCGTCGGAGGAGGCAAGGGATGCCGTCATCTTCCTTCGCGAAGGCTTCAAATAGCGGTATGGCGATGTACGTTCAACCTCCATTTCTTAACTGGTTATTCAGGCGCGGGTCGACAAGTTGGGCCAACAGGAGTGTAAGACCATGAACAATGCTGACCTATAGTCTGGACCAGCACCATTGATGTCGCAGCTTAGAACATCGCGCATCTCGAATTGCCATTCATACTTTGAGGATTTACTTATGCCCAGACTCGAGGGGAAAACCGCACTCGTAACCGGGGCTGCGCGCGGCATCGGCGCCGCTATCTCACACGCTTTCGCTGACGAAGCGGCAAATGTCATTGTCACTGACATCGACGTGGAAGGTGGCCGGGATCTAGCAAAGGCAATCGGAGCGACGTTCGTCCGACTTGATGTTTCCTCGGAAAACGATTGGATGGAGATTGCCCGTCAGTTCCCGAGGATTGACGTGATTGTCAACAATGCCGGGATTACTGGGTTCGAGGCACCAGTCGACAGCCTTCCGCCTGCTCATGATCCGGAAAACGCTGAACTTTCCGATTGGCGTGCCGTTCATGCTGTGAATTTGGATGGGACTTTCCTCGGTTGCCGTTATGCCATCAGGGCCATGCGGGAAAATGGTGCGGGTTCAATCATCAATATCTCGTCCCGCTCGGGCTTGGTTGGAATCCCGATGGCTGCGGCCTATGCCTCATCCAAAGCGGCAGTTCGCAACCACACCAAGAGCGTCGCTCTCTATTGCGCTAGTCAAAATCTGAACATCCGCTGTAACTCGATCCACCCGGCTGCGGTGATGACCCCGATGTGGGAGCCGATGCTAGGCACAGGCCCGGATCGCAAGGACCGCGAGGCCGCTTTGGTCAGGGACACACCAATGCGCCGTTTTGGTAGGCCGGAAGAAGTCGCTGCGCTGGCTGTGTTGCTGGCTTCCGACGAAGCCGCCTATATGACTGGAGCCGAATTGACCATTGATGGCGGCATTCTTACCGGATCAGCCGCGGCGCCGGGGAGCTAAAAAAGTGACAGCGCCTGACTGTCGGCCGGTTGCAGGCCAACTGGACTATAGCCACCGTGCTCGTTTGAAGCGGTAATACAGAATGCCGCAGAGAACGAGAATGACAGCCAGAACGACGTAATACCCGTATTGCGACTTCAACTCGGGCATGTTCTCAAAGTTCATGCCGTAAATCCCAGCGATTGCCGTCGGTACTGCCAGGATCGCTGCCCATGCGGCGAGCTGTCGCGTAATTGCGCCTTGCCGCTGTTGCTCCAGAAGATTCGCTGCCTCGAATACGGATGTCACGATATCACGCAACCCGATCACCATGTTTTCGACACGCCGAACATGATCGTGGACGTCCTTGAAGAACGGCCTGGCGTTGTTGTCGACGCAGGGCAATTCAAGGTGGGCGAGCTTGCTGGCAACTTCAGCCATCGGGCCCATCACCCTCTGGAATTTGATGACCTGCCGACGCATTCGGAAGATCCTGCGGATCTGCTCCGGCTCAAGGAAGGAAACGAGAACGTGCTTTTCGATCTCCAGAACCCGGTCTTCTATCGTTTCGACCAAGGGGAGATAACCATCGACGATGAAATCGAGAATGCCGTGGAGAACGTAATCGGGACCATGCGAGAGAAGCTGCGGTGCCTGCTCCAGTTGTTCGCGCAGTTTCTGGTGTGATCGTGCCGACCCATGCCGCACGGTGATGACATGGTTTTGACCGACAAAGATACAGGTCTCGCCATAGGCGATCCTGTCGTTTTCGAGATACGCGGTCTTGGCGACGACGAATAGCTGGTCGCCATAAATATCGACCTTCGGCACCTGCTTGCCATTCAGCGCGTCGTCGACAGACAAGGAATGGAGCCCAAACATCGTCTTTAGAGATGCCATTTCCTCGACTGTTGGATCGGTCAGCCCGATCCATACGAACTCGTTGGCGTTCGCGTCGAAGGGCTGCGAAGAGAGTTCGACTACATCAGCGCGTTTACCGTTGCGATAGAGATAGGATGCGACGATTGTCATCTTTGTCCGATATGCTTCGAGGACTGGAGGGAAGATATTTGACTTCAAGGAACGAATACACGCCAAGCCGACCGGGAGGTAGCGAAGAGAGCCGTTTAGCCGAGGATTTAAGCTATTTCCTACTGAAACCTCAAGACTGACGAGACGGGTATGACGGCGATCAGGTGACCATCGGCGCGAACGACCTCAAAGCTGGTGTGGCTGATGATGTCTCCGAATATTATTTTTTCGGCAAGTGTTTCCCTCGCTGCCTGAAGCGCTTCTCTTATGGCCTGATCGTCACCTGAAAGCACCGCGCCTTCAAAATCGATGGAAAGGGTGTCTGCTTCCCTGACGTGGAAGAAGTACCTTGGCATTTCGAATTCCGATTTTTTTCCCGTACATTAACGGTGAGCAACGGACCGAGAGACCACATTGTTCCAGACCCTACATAGTCTTCGGGCGCAGACTGTCGGCGTGCCGATATGTAAAAAGTTTGAACGGTTCGAGCTGGCGGTCATTCGTTTATACAATGAGCAAATATGCAAGCTTCATCCGACCTTGAGTGAAGCGATGAGTGCCCTCAAGGCTGATGGCGATTGCCTGCGACTGGGATGGTACAGGTAAAATCCGGGGTAGCTGGGACACCAGTCCTTCAAGACCTGGACGAGGGTCCCCGCAGCGATCTCCTCAGCGACGTCATGCTCCATGATATAACCCAGTCCCGCACCTGCACGAACGGCAGCCGCCGGCAGATCGCCATCATTGGCGACCAAAGGGCCGCTGGTGCGGATATTGATCTCCTTGCCGTCCTTCTCGAATTCCCAGGGCAGTAGTCCGCCTGAGGTCGTCAGCCGGTATCCGATACAGGCGTGGCGTTCCAGGTCATAGGGGGTCAACGGCGGAGGATAGCGTTTGAAATAGGATGGCGTTCCCACCACCACCGTCCTTAAATCCGGCCCAAGCTTCACAGCGACCATGTCCTTGGCGACGGCTTCTCCCAGTCGAATGCCCGCATCGAAACCGGCTGTGACGATATCCGTCAGGCCATCATCGATATTGACCTCCACCCGGACATCCGGATTGGCCAGCAAGAAGGCTGGCAGTTTCGGCAGAAGCACCATTCGTGCCGCATAGGCGAAGGTGGTTATCCTGACCGTACCGGAAGGATTGTCGCGCCACTCCGCCAGCGCTTCCAGCCCGCTTTCAATATTGGCGAGCGCCGGATTGAGCGATTGCAGCAGCCTCTCGCCCGGTTCGGTCGGCGCGACACTGCGCGTCGTGCGCGACAAAAGCCGGACGCCCAGCCGCTCCTCCAGCCCGCGCATCGCATGGCTCAGCGCAGAGGGTGACATGCCGAGAATGGCGGCGGCGCGGGTAAAGCTGCGCTCGCGCGCCACCGCCGCGAAGGCCAGGAAATCATTGAGTTCGTTTCGTTCCATTCATGCACTGTGCTCACAAGTTCATGCTGCTATCAATGGCTTATTCTGTGGGACGCTTGTCGTTACATCCTGTTGCACAACAACGATGGAGAACACCGATGGATCTCACCAGTTACCGCACACTCGGCAAATCCGGCCTGATCGTCAGCCCGCTGGCGCTTGGCACCATGACCTTCGGTGCGGAACGCTGGGGTGCCGGAGACGAAACCTCGCGCGCGCTTTTTAATGCCTATGTCGAAGCCGGTGGCAATTTCATCGACACGGCGGATGTCTATTCCGCTGGCCAAAGCGAGGAGATGCTTGGCACATTTGTGTCGGACAGCGGCACGCGTGATCGGTTGGTCATTGCCACCAAATCCGGCTTTCCACGCGGGCAGGGCACGCCCTTATGGGGTGGCAACGGTGCCAAGAACATCCGCATGGGTGTGGAAGGCTCGTTGAAGCGGCTGAAAACCGATTACATCGACATGTACTGGATGCATGTGTGGGACCGCACGACGCCAGCAGAAGAGGTTCTTCAGACGCTGACCGATGCGATCCGTGCTGGCAAAATCCTGCATTACGGTTTTTCCAACACACCTGCCTGGTATGTCGCAAAGGTAGCAACGCTTGCGGAAGCGCACGGCCTACCCAAGCCAATCGGTTTGCAATACGCCTATTCGCTGATCGATCGTGGCGTAGAGCTGGACCTTCTTCCGGCAGGTGCCGAGTTCGGTTTGGGTATGGTGCCATGGAGCCCACTTGCGGCTGGGCTGCTGACGGGAAAATACGGTCGCGAAAAAATCAGCGAAGCCAGCCGTGCGCCCGGCCTGCCGGACCGAGCCGGTCCTGTTACCGAAGGTGAAAGCGATGGACGCCTTAATGGTGACAATCCGTTCGGCGGCATGCTGTTCACAAACCGTAACTTTGATATCGTCGATGTTCTGAAGACTGTGGCGTCAGAGGTTGGTCGTTCGCCTGCGGAAGTGGCGCTTGCCTGGGTAGCGAAACGCCCTGGCGTCTCCTCAGTGCTGATCGGCGCCAGCCGGATAGAGCAACTCACCCAAAACATCGCCTCGCTCGACATTGTGCTGAAGGATGAACATATGCAACGGCTGGAAAAAGCGACGGCGCTGCCCGTGCTCAATCCCTATTTTATTTTTCAGATGCCGACTGAAATGGTCTTTGGTGGACAGCAGGTGCGTGGATGGGGAGCGAGCTAAGCAGGTACGGCGTCTTGTAATCTTCTGATATTCGGAGGGAGTTAGATTTAGGGCCCGGTCTTTGCGACCGGGCCGTGGCTACATCAGTGATGATGTTCCGGCATGTCTTTCAATTGGTCTTTCGTCCAGGAAGTGACGGCATGAACATCGCCGTCCTCATCTCGCATGAAATCGAGGTCGCTGAGGGAGACCGCTACCGGCTTTGCGCCAATTCCGAGGAACCCGCCGACGTCGATAATGACCTGGCCGCCTGTTCCGCCATGCACGTGATCAACCTTTCCAACCTTATGGTCATCTGCGCCATATACGGTTGCACCTTCCAGAATTTCTGGGGTCAGCTCTGTCGGCGATAGGCGAACGTGATTCGTATGATCCATTGGTTTTCCTCCTTGCTGGATGATCACGTAACGGCATCACGCGCCTCTGGTTCCTTAATTGGGAAAAGCTTTAACTGACCCCTGACGAACGGCTCTTCTGACGCTCTCACGGAATGTGTTTATATTCGCGAGAGGATCCGGCATTACCATCTGTAGTCGCGATACTCATGTCGCCCACGCCATTCCCGTTGGTCATAGTAATCGCGGCGTTCTCGCCATTCGCGTCTATCGCGCCATTCGCGTCTGGCTTCCCAGCGGTCACGTCTATCCCACCGATCGCGATACTCGCGTGGAGGGCCGTTTGGTCGGCAATAGCCACGTGGGGAAAGGTGGAAGCCGCGTCCGCAAGCGTAGTCGACCTTCTGAACGTCTGAGGCCAAGGGAACCGATGGATGAACTGACGGCATCGCGTTGGCGACGTTGGCAAGCAGACTACCTAGAATTATTCCCGCGCTGAAAATTATCTTGCGCATCTCTCGTCACTCCGTTGAGGGTGATGTGATTTAGCGACCTGCACGGTGAACCATGCCTGAATGAACTTTGACGTTTTCGTGGCGTTGTCAGGTGAGCGATTTCCGAATGCGGCCAAAGCGCGACTGGACCATATTCCGAACCAGACATCGCCAGGGAGGTGAAACTGGTGCCTATTTTCGGGGTATTCTACGCCAGTGTTCTACAGCCTGGCATCTGTCGGTAAGTTTGAAAGGTTCGCGTACGTTCAGGATGCTTAAGCCCAACTGACTGACGCGGTATTGAGCTATGAACAGATCTAGCGAAGCAGTCCGTCAACGTCGAACTCTTCCCAGCCGCCAAGCTTGGGGGCCGAATCCTTGGCGCCGTCTTCCGACGTCATAGACTTTTTTGCAGCCTCTTTCTTGAGCGACCGCGTCAACTTCGCCTGATACGTAGCCCGCTGCCGCTTTTCGGCTTTCGCCTCGGCATCCTCCACACGCCATTCTTCCGCGGCTCCTCTGTCGAGAAGATCCTCCACCACCTTGGGGTCGAACACATGGAACGTAATCTGACGAGCGCGTCCGTTCAGTCTGACGGTCCTCGTACCGGCGCTCGGCAGACGACCGTCTGCAAGCCAACGATGTCGCTCGCTAGTCTTGATCGTAAGGATGTCCTCGATTTCTCGCGGGATGACCGGCATTGCTCCGGCTTCCGCCACCACTTTCGCGACGATAGCCGCTGCCGCGTTGAATGCGGTCTTTTCGTTAGCCGCCATCGCCAGTGTGAGATCGACGCCTTCCAGCGAGATCGACTTTTTAGAGATCGCTGGCAGCCTTGCTTGTATTTCCTGAAGAACGCCGTTCGCCCGAACGGCCGACCCCATTGTTACCGTGGCTGGCAGGGTCCATGTCCTGATCAGTTCGATCTCATCTTTTTCACGCTTCGGCATGTCACACAAATGGTGGCTCATCTCTTCCAAGTCAACGAGCCTGTTGACGGCAGACGAGGAACTGAAACTGATCTTGCTTATCTCTCCCTCTTACCGAAACTCTCCATCAAGATGCTCAGGAAGGCTCTCACAGCGGGGTTGGTCCGGCGGCTTTCCGGCCAAACGGCTGTGATGTTGTGACGTTCGCAAGAGAAATCGGATAGGACAGGGATCAGTTGACCACGGGCTACCCATGGCGCTGCCATGAAGCTCGTCGCCATTCCTATTCCCGCTCCCGCTGCGATCGTTGCTAAGACAGCCTCGCTCGCATCGACGATGATTGCCGACGACGGTATGATCTCGATTTCTCGCTCTTTGAGTTGGAACGACCAGCGAAATAACTGCCCAGTGCTCTGATAGCGCAGGTTGACCGTCTGGTGCTCCTGAAGATGATCGGGAGGGTTGGCGCACCATTCGTGGCCAGATACTCCGGGGAGGCGTAGCAGCAAAGCAGATGCGGAGAAAGTTTCCGTGATAGAAGCTGGGAGTCGTGAAGGTCGCCGATGCGAACAGCCAGATCTATTCCCTCTTCGATGAGGTCAACCCTCTGATCATTCAGTCTGAGATCGATCGAAACCTTTGGATGACGTGCGCGAAACCTGGGCAGCAAAGGTGCGATGACATGCAGACCTATCGGCAGAGAAGCGGCAATGCGCAACGTTCCCGCCGGTTCGGAGCGCGCGGCCTTTGCGGCCTGCTCGATGTCCTCAGCATCCCGCAGCAGCCGCAATGCGCGTTCATGCAGGTCACGTCCTTCATTGGTGAGGGTAATAGATCGCGTCGTTCGGGTGAACAGCGAAACGCCAAGGTGGCTTTCCAGTCGCTGGACGCTTTTACTGACCGCTGACGGCGAGATGGCAAGCGACCGCGCTGCCGCCGTATAGCTGCCCAGCGATCCGGCGCGCGCAAAGGCGATCAAGCCGGTCAACCGTTCGATGCCAATTTGTTCCTTCATGGCACTATTAAAGCGAATTGAAGCGCCATTATCAATCGTAAAGGATGCGCGTACATCTGGTCAGCGAAATCTCAATTTGAAAGAGTTCGATATGACCGAGATGATGAAAGCAGTCCGCCTGCACGAATTTGGTGGCGCAGAGGTCCTGCGTTACGAAGAGGCTCCGCGGCCTGTTGCCGAACAGGGCGAAGTCCTTGTCCGGGTGCGTGCGGCAAGTCTCAATCCCCCTGATCTTTATCTGCGGGACGGCTATCGTGCGCTTCCGCCGGAGTGGCGACCCAGCCCTGTCTTTCCACTGATCTTGGGCACAGACATCTCCGGTATCGTCACCGCAGTCGGGAACGATGTCCAAGCATTCGGCGTCGGGGACGAGGTCTATGGAATGGTGCGATTCCCCCACGACCTCATGACCGGCAGCAATGCCTATGCCGACTATGTCAACGTCCCGGCCTCGGATCTCGCACTGAAGCCTAAAGGTATCGATCACGTGCAGGCCGCCGCCGCTCCAATGTCGCTGCTGACGGCATGGCAGTTTCTCGTAGAGCGTGGCCACGATAAACCCAACCCGTTCCAGAGCTTCAACCATGCACCGGCTCCGCTCGAGGGAAAGACCGTGCTGGTGAATGGCGCTGCCGGTGGGGTCGGACACCTGATGGTTCAGGTGGCAAAATGGAAAGGCGCCCGCGTGATTGCAGTTGCTTCCGGAAGGCACGAGGCGCTTCTTGCCGATCTCGGCGCAGACGCATTTATCGACTACACCAAACAGTCAGCCGAGACGGTCATGCGAGATGTCGATTTGGTGATCGACGCGGTGGGCGGCTCCAACATGGAGCGCTTCCTGAATGTCATAAAAAAAGGTGGTGCGCTCTATCTGGTCAATCCTCTCGGCTTTTCCGGCCATGAAGAGGCCCAACGACGCGGCATTGTCGTCTCAACGGCTCAGGTGCGCTCCAATGGTGCACAATTGGCACAGGCGGGTCGTCTGCTAGATGACGGCACGATCCGGGTGGTGATCGACAGTACGTTCCCAATGGCTGAGGCCTCCGCTGCCCATGACAGGGCAGGGCGGGGAAGCATGCAGGGGAAGGTCGTCCTCATCAACGAATGACGACGTTCCGCTCTGGAAAAGGTTTCCGCGATCTGAAGCCTTTTCCGCAACCATTTTGCAGGAACCCGTCGTGCTTGCACGATCGTTCAATACCCAGTTCGACGTCCAGTGTAACTGTTGGGCTGAGCGGTTGCTTTCAAGCCAACAAAGGATAGCAAATGGAATCCATCAATCTCGATGAGAAGCTTAGCCTGTTTTCAGGTCACTGGGACCCGCATGTGATCGCCGATTACAACGAGAACGATGTGATGGTCGTGAAGTTCAAGGGCGAATATCCGTTCCACAAGCATGACACGACTGATGACTTTTTCCTTGTGTTGGAAGGAGAGATGGAGCTCGACATCGAAGGCGAGCCGTCTCGAACAGTGAGAGCCGGCGAGCTGATTGTCGTTCCCAAGGGCGTGGTACATCGACCACGGGCTAGAGATGAGGTGAAGGTGCTCTTGATAGAACCGAAGGGCGAACCGAACTCAGGCGATTCGGGGCGCGCACCAGCGCTCAAAACTCGTCTCTGAATAGGCTGCTTTCGCTTGGATATGCCATGCGGTGTCGACGCCGACGTCAGCTCAAATAGGCAGCGAGTTCTTCCGGGGTGCCTTGCGGAAAAGCCTTTTTAAGATAATCGAGAAAGGCTGATACGCGCGCGCTGAGCAGACGCCGCGAAGGATAGAGCGCCCAAAGCGCCGTTTCGGCGCCTTCGACATCGCCCCAGTGGTTGAGACGACCGGAGGCGATGTCTTTGCTGACCAAAGAAAGCGGAAGCCGTGCGACGCCCGCACCCATCAAGACCGCATCCCGCAGCATCGTGTTCGACGACATGCCAAGCACCGGCGTGGTCGCAAGCTTTGCAGACCCTGAATCCGTAACGACAGTCCAGGTGTCTGGCTTGCCGATCAAACTGCGAACCACTGATGGCACTGCCTTATCCGGCTCCGGCCAGGCGAGGCCTGGAGCAGCGACAATGACCTGTCGGTCACGCAGAAAGGGCCGACCAACGAGGTTGATATCGGGTTGAGGATTGACGCGGATGACAAGATCGTAAGCCTCCTCGATCATATCCACGGTACGATCTTCCACGACGATCTCGACCCGCATCTCGGGATGTTTCAGCACAAAGCCTGCCGCCAGCTTTCCCAAGGCTGCCTGTGCAAACATGAGCGGCGCGCTGATGCGCAGACGTCCACGTGGTGACACCCCCCCTGACGCGATAGCAGTTGCGGTTTCTTCTAGCTCCGTCAGCAGTTGCGTAGTCCGCTCGAAGAGGGCTCGACCTTCTTCCGTCAGCTTCAAGTCCCGTGCTCCCCTTTCGAAAAGCCGAAGATCGAGGCTCGCCTCAAGATCGGCGACGCGTCGGGATAGTGTGGCTTTCGGTCGCCCGGCATTGCGCGCTGCTTTGCCAAACCCGCCATGCCGAGCAACGAGATTGAAATCCGCCAGTGCGAGCAAATCCATGTGTTCCACCTGTGAGATGATGCGTCCAGAAATGATGTCTATTTGAGGAAATTTGGATCATCTAACTTTGGAGATGTCAACAGCGCCCTAGCGGCCTCACAAGGAGCTACATTCATGACCATTCTCGTAATAGGTGCCAGCGGCCGTGTTGGCCGCCACGTCGTAAACCAACTCATTGAACGCAACGCCAAGATTCGTGTTCTGACGCGCGACGCCGCGAAGGCAAACTTTCCGGAGGGCGTCGAGATTGCCCAGTGCGAATTGCTCGACCTCGATGCTCTTCGCGAGGCATTCAAAGGTGTCCGCACCTTGTTCCTTCTCAATGCGGTTACGGGCGACGAGTTCACTCAGGCTCTCATCACCCTCAACATTGCCAAAGAGGCGGGTGTCGAACGCGTCGTTTATCTCTCGGTGTTCAACGCCGAAAACTCCGTCAACGTCCCGCATTTTGCTGTGAAGGCGGGTGGCGAACGTATGCTGAGCGAGATGGGATTCAGCGCCACGATCCTGCGCCCGACCTACTTCATCGACAACGAGATAATGATCAAGGATGTCGTTCTCAATCACGGCGTATATCCGATGCCGATCGGCTCCAAGGGCGTTGCAATGGTTGATGCGCGCGATATTGCCGAGGTCGCTGCAATCGAACTGATCCGCCGAGATCAGGCCTCCGAACTCTTGCCAGTCGAAACGATCAATCTTGTCGGTCCCGACACGCTTACGGGACCCAAGGTTGCTGCAATCTGGTCCGAGGTCCTGGGTCGCGATATCGTCTATGGCGGTGATGATCCGAGGGGTTTCGAACAGAACATGGCGAGCTTTATGCCGAAGTGGACCGCTTATGAAATGCGTTTAATGGCAGAACGCTACGTTACCGACGGCATGATCCCGAATGAAGGCGATGTCGAACGGCTTGTGGCGATGCTGAAGCGCCCGCTGCACAGCTACCGTGAGTTTGCGGAGAGTCTTGCTTCGGCCAGCTAACAAGACCGACGGACAGCCAAGCCAAATTACTGAACCGCAACTGGCGAGGAGGCTCGCCAGCTACCCCTACACCTTTCACCGGAGAATCTGATGACCGATATCTGGAGCCCATTCACACTTGGCGGGATTACCCTGCCGCATCGTCTGGCCATGGCACCGATGACCCGCAGCCGCGCCAAGCTTGACGGAACACCCGGAGACCTCGCGCCGGAATATTACGCACAGCGAGCATCGCTCGGGCTACTGATTAGCGAAGGAACCCAGCCGTCTGACGATGGCCAAGGATACCTGGCGACCCCTGGTATTTACACTGACGAGCACGTCGCTGGCTGGCGCAAGGTCACTGACGCCGTCCATGCGGCAAATGGGCGCCTATTCATACAGCTCATGCATGTCGGCAGACGGTCTCACCCTGATAACACGCCGCATCATCGCCAGCCCGTTGCTCCTTCCGCAATCGCGTCCGGAGATTTCATGTTCACGATGGGCGGGATGCAGCCGGTGCCACAACCTCGCGCATTGGAGACGGAGGAAGTCCAGCATACGATTGCGGATTTTGCTTATGCCGCAAAGCGCGCTATCGAAGCCGGTGCAGATGGCGTCGAAATCCACGGTGCGAACGGCTATCTGGTACACCAGTTCCTCGCCCCGGACAGCAACCATCGCACCGATGAGTACGGCGGCACGATGAAAAACCGGGCGCGATTTGCTATCGATGTCGTCCGTGCGGTCGTCGATGCTATCGGTCCGCAGAAAACTGCCATTCGCCTCTCACCGGGTGTTGCGACAGGCGGCATTGCCGAAGGTCAGGACAACGATGAACTGTATCGGTATCTCGCAGTCGAACTTGGCAAGATGGGTTTGGCTTATATACATGTTCTCTACACTCGCACCGATCTGTTGCTGGAAGATATGCGCCGCTCTTTCGGTGGCCCACTGATCCTCAATCGGCCTGGTCGTTCGCGTGAAAAGATAGGTGCCGATGTCGCAGCAGGACTTGCCGATATAGAGGCGTTAGGCGTCATGGCACTCGCCAATCCCGATCTTGTGCGGCGTCTCAAGACGGGTGCTACGCTTAATGACCCAAAACCTGCTTTGTTTTACGCAGGCGGCGGCGCTGAAGGTTACACGGACTATCCCGTAATCGACGCAGCATGATGCACAAGCGGGCGGATCGTATTCGCCCGCGATCGCCTTTACCAAGCTTGGTCGCGTCCGATGGCAATTCAAATACAATCAAAACTCAGCCAGAGCTTGCAGAACGCATTGCCAGCCAGTGCCCTGGCGTCATGCCGAAGGCTTTGCGGAAATGGCGGGTAAAATGTGCCTGGTCGGCAAAGCCCGCATCTGCTGCCGACTGCGCCAGACCTTTGCCAGCCGCGATAGACCGATTCGCCAATTCCAGTCTGCGCATGATGAGGTATCGATGCGGACTGGTACCCAGCATTCTGCGAAACTGTCTGGCCAGTTCGTAACGGTCCAACCCAGACGCAGCTTCCAGTGCTTCTGAGTGAACGACTTCTGTGTGGTGGCTCTCGATGAAGTCGCGGGCCCGGAGGACCGCAGACTTTGCCGACCTTGCGATCGGTCTCGGCGAAGCACCTGCCTGACGAGAGAGCCCCGATGCCAGCCGCATCACAACGTCGTCCATGATCAGGTCGCTTGGCTCTTCGCTCAGATCGAAAAGAATCTCTGCCAGTGCCTGCCAGAGGCCGATGTCGGCAACGACCGGATCGGGAACGAATGGAAGGGCGTGACGGTAACCATTGACTGCGCCAATCAGGTCGGGAGGCAAATAGATCATCCGATAGATCAACCCATCCTCGGTACCTGCAGCGCCATCATGCAGCTCATCGGGATGCAGCACGATCACGTTTCCGGGGCTGCTGAAACGCTCGGTCCCGCGATAGCGGAATGTCTGTACGCCGTGGAGCGTCAGCCCTAACGCGTAGGTGTCGTGACGATGCGGCGAAAATGCGTTGCCATGAAACCGGGCTTCAATCCGCTCAACACCATGAGAGGGCGCAGCGAAACGCATGCCGTCGGCAAATCCGACTTTGCACGAACGTTCAAGACCGCCCGCCTTGCTCGGAGCTAGGTCTTCTTTTCCCTCGATACCCTGAATGGAGTTCAACCGCATGTTCGACACCAAGATCGCAATCGTTATCCGCAATGACCTCGCAACCTGGCAGAAGTTGAACGTCACCGCCTTCCTGACCAGCGGCATCGTTGCCCAGACACCAGCCATCATCGGCGAACCATATCGGGATGCGGTTGGTCATGTCTACAATCCCATGACGATCCAGCCAATCGTGGTCCTCGCCGCGGATCAGGATACGCTGCGCACGATTCATAGCCGGGTTCTCGACCGCGACGTTACAGCCTCGGCTTATATCGAGGAGATGTTTTCAACAGGGCACGACGCTGCCAACAGGGAGGTGTTCGCTCAGTTCAGCCCAGGCAATTCGAAGCTGGTAGGACTGGCACTCAGAGCCGAAAAGAAGGTGGTCGATAAGATCGTAAAGGGAGCAAAAATGCATCCTTGACGTATCGGAATTCAGGTTTGGGCACCGCGACAACCCTGAAATAGCTTTACGCGGAAGCTAATTCACGCGGCCGAATTCCAGTTTAAGTCTGACTTTTGCAAAAGTCGGTAAGCGTTTGATCATCCATCGTTCTTCAACGCTGAAAGCGTGGCTTGATCGCCTTCACCTCCATAAAAAACGTGAAGGGCGGTCTCGAATGACGAACCACTCTGGGCAGCGATGCCAAATAACGTCATGCTGGAATGAAACTTGAGGTCATCAGGAGAGCCAAGAATGTCGTGTGCACTGAGGTGGGGATGGCTGAGCATGGCGTTCGTGCACTCTTCCAAACGGGCTCCCAAAACAGGATGTTTGAGGTAGGCTTCGGCTTCAGAACGTCCAGAGATCGCGTAAAATCGTGCAGTTTCCGATCGACCAAGTCCGTTGATTTGCGGAAAGATGAACCACATCCAGTGAGACCTCTTCTGCCCGTTGCATAACTCCTGCAAGGCTTTTGAGTACGTGTCTTGTTGCGCTTTGATGAAACGCGCCAGATCAAATTCCATGCCTGTGTCCTTCGCTCAGCGGGTCAGAGTTTTGTCTTCCGGATGCCATGACATCTCAGTCCGTTTCCAACTGTTCGAACCAGGCTGCGTAAGGAGTATTCTTGGCAAGGTGCCGGTTGAAATCCGGCGCGCCGTCATCCCACCAGACAGGGCCGCGTTCACCAAGCGCGACCTTGGCCGCATCCACTTTCTTGCGAGCTTCTTTCATCTCTGGCGAGCCTGCCGATGCGTCGCGAACTGCCCGGCGTGCGGCCATCAAAGCCTTGACCAGGGCTGTGCGAGTAAGTTCATCGAGATTAGGATTGCTGCGACGCCACAGCCTGCCTTTCACGACGAAGTATCGACCATCTGGCGTATCCGGATACATGTTGCTCATTCGAACCCAAGCGTCCCTTGCGCCGGTTCCGCATCCTGAGACGGCTTGTCCTCATTTCGACGGGCCAGTTCGATCTGTGCACTGAAGCGGACGTCCACATCCCGATCTGCGATAAACGCGTTGAGAGTTTCGAGGCTGATGCGGTCCCACGGTTTTCCACGATCTGGTCCTGCCGGCACGCGTGGCAGAAGGCCTGGTTCGCTGCTCCATGCCAAGCAATCCACAAGCGAGGTCTGGTTCAACATGTCGCGGAGATGATGAGCCGTAACGTAGGCGTCGGGCATCGCCCGGTGCGCTGGGAGGCCGATTTCATGCACCAGTCCGGTGGGCATTCGTTGATAACGCAGCATCTGATTGGAAAACCGCGGAAGCTCTGGCCAGACGCGCAGCGCGCATTTCCATGTGCAGACCCAGGGAGTTCCGCCTGTAAACCGAGGTGTGCAATATCTTTGCTCGAAAGCGGCTCGATGAGCTGCCAAGGCGTCGATACGGCCGGGTGGACGGAGAACGGTTGATGCTATTTCCTTCCAGAACGGAGCATCCGCGACATGGGCATCCAGGATATGATGGATCGCCATCGTGTCGGGTGAAATCGGACGGCCAGGGTTGACGAACAGCGTCCCGCGCTCGTCAGTGACCTGCCACTTTCCAGCGTGATCGATGACGACATCCTGCCACCCGATCTCGCAAACGTCGTTCGGGCCATTGCCGCCTGTTTCTAGATCGATGACGCGTACCCTGGCTTCGACCACTTCGGTGCTACCTTTCTTCAAGCTTCAGCATTGGTAAGCGCGATCGGCGTAGGATGGTTCCTGAATATGAAGCGTATGATCAGCGGGGCTTGCACGCATCGACAGCCGATGTTGAGGGATTGATCAGGCTCCCCTGAAATTTATTTTGTACGCGTCACCCAGCACCGTTCCAAATCTTACTCACTGATTCAATTTGCGAATCTCTTGAGTTGCTAAAAATAGAGGACTGCATTCCTAATTTAGCGCCTCTTGACTCCTGTTGAGCGCAGGAACAGAACGTGAACTTCAACATTGAAAACGGCATGAAGCCGTTCCCACAAACGACACGAACCGGAAGGATTGCGTGAACGATGGCTGCTGCGCGCGAGCATGTCATAGCGGATCTGCGTGATCGCATCGCCTCGTTGGAAGGCGTCGTGGCCAAGCAAGCGGAATGTCTGCCGTTCGGGGTGAGCGCAATCGACGCGGTGCTGCCGGGAGGCGGTCTTGCCAGAGGTGCTCTTCATGAATTTGCAGGTGGTGGGGCTGGAACCGTCGATGGGGCAGCCGCAGCCCTGTTCGTCGCAGGCGTCGCCGCTCGTACCAAAGGCCAGATCGTCTGGTGCCTGACGCGCCCGGATCTGTTTTTTCCTGCGCTCGCGCAGGCAGGTCTTGACGCAAACCGGGTCATCTTCGTGGAAAGCGATCGCGAGGAGGACGTGCTTGCCTCAATGGAAGAGGCGCTCTCCTTCGGTGGCCTTGGTGCGGTCGTCGGCGAGGTTGTGCGACTGCCGATGCTGGCAAGTCGGCGGCTTCAGCTTGCAGCGGAAAAGAAAGGGAGCCTAGCGCTTGTTGTTCGCAGGTGGCGAAGACAGACGGAAGCCAATGATTTTGGCCAGCCGACGGCGTCGATGACCCGGTGGAGGGTGAGTGCGCTGCCGTCGCAGGAGTTACCAGTGCCGGGTGTTGGGCGGGCGAGATGGTTGCTGGAATTGATGCGGTCGCGCGCAGGCGAGTGTGCCGAGTTTATTGTTGGAGCGTGTGATGACCAGGGTCGTATCGATCTATCTTCCAGATCTGTCGACGGATCGCATTCGTCGCGCCGATCCCGGCATTCCGGCTGAACAGGCCATCGCCGTGATCGGGAAATCCGGCTCGAAACGCTGGGTGTCGGCGGCAGATGCTGCAGCGAAGAAGGCAGGCCTACGTGTCGGCATGCAGGCTGCAAAGGCACAGGCTCTGTTTCAGGGACTGATGATGATCGATGCCGATCCGAAGGCGGACGCCGAAGCGCTGGAGCGCATTACCTTCTGGGCACTGAGCCAATACTCTCCGATCGTCGCAGTCGATGCGCCTGATGGCATCGTCATGGACACAGATGGTGCCGACCATCTCCGGGGCGGAGAGCTTGCCATGTTGACGGGAATTGCCAATCGCTTTCGGGGCAGGGGGCTGACGGCCCGTGTCGCGATCGCCGACACCTGGGGTGCCGCTCATGCCTGCGCACGCGCCATCGCCAGAGAGACGGTGATCGTGCCGCGCGGCGAAACCGTAAAAGCGGTCGAGCGGTTGCCGATTTCTCTGTTGCGTCTGCCTGAAAAGGTGGTGGGCGATCTAAGAACGCTCGGCTTTCGAACCATCGGTGAGCTTTCTGCGACGCCGCGGGCACCGCTAACACTGCGCTTCGGCCCAGAAATCGCACGCCGCCTCGACCAGATCTTCGGCCGCATCGGCGAACCCATAGACCCCATTCGCACGCCCGAACTGATCGAAGTCAGCCGCATTTTCCAGGAGCCGATCGGCGCTGCCGAAACGATCGACAAATATGTCGGTCGCCTGGTCATCGAACTCTGTAACCAACTCCAGAAAAAGGGTCTGGGTGTTCGCCGCGTTGATCTCATCGTCCACAAGGTCGACAACACGACCCAGGCACTGCGGGCAGGAACAGCAAAGGCCGCCCGCGATGTCTCATGGTTGACGAAACTGTTTCGCGACAGGACCGAGAAGATTGATCCGGGTTTCGGGATCGAGAAGCTTACCCTTGCGGCCATCATGGTCGAGCCGCTTGAAGAGACACAGAGGGCGTCTTCGCTTGTCGAAGACGAGATCGCGGACATCACCCCGCTCATCGACATTTTCGGCAACCGTGGACAGCGTGTCTACCGCCTCGCACCCGTTGCCTCCGATGTTCCCGAGCGCAGCGTTCAGCGGATTGCACCCATTGCAGATGACATTGTCGTCTCCTGGTCGCATCACTGGCCGCGTCCGGTACGACTGCTCGCTCATCCCGAACTGGTCGAGGTCATCGCTTTGATGCCCGATCATCCTCCCGTTTCCGTCACATGGCGTGGCAAACGCCGCAAGGTGAAACGCGCCGATGGTCCCGAACGAATATTCGGCGAGTGGTGGCAGCGAACATCCGAGTGGGCCGCAGTCCGGGACTATTTCATCATCGAGGACGAAGCGGGCGAACGCCTTTGGGTTTTCCGGGCTGGCGACGGCGTAGATAGCGAAACCGGGTCGCACAAATGGTTCGTACAGGGGATATTCGCATGAGATATGCCGAGCTTCAGGTGACCACCCATTTTTCGTTTCTGCGCGGTGCCAGCAGCGCGACCGAACTGTTCGAGACGGCGAAAAGCCTCGGCATCGACGCCATCGGTGTCGTGGATCGCAATTCGTTGGCTGGCATTATCCGGGCACTGGAAGCATCTCGCGCCACCGGCCTGCGGCTTGTCGTCGGCTGCCGGCTTGACCTACAGGATGGCATGTCGATCCTGGTCTATCCGACGGACCGGGCCGCCTATTCGCGTCTGACCCGGCTGATCACGCTTGGCAAGGGGCGAGGCGGCAAGAACAACTGTGTCCTTCATTGGGACGATGTGAGAACCTACGCCGATGGCATGATCGGCATCCTCATTCCCGATCTCGCCGACGATACATGTGCCTTGCAGCTCAGGAAGATCGCGGAGGTGTTTGGAAATCGCGCCTATGTTTCCCTTTGCCTGCGCCGCAGACCAAACGATCAGCTTCGGCTCCACGATCTTTCCAATATGGCCACGCGCCACAAGGTCAAAACCGTCGTCACCAACGACGTCCTGTTTCACGAGCCGGGACGACGGCAGCTTCAGGACATCGTCACCTGCATTCGCACCAAATCAACCATCGACGACGTCGGTTTCGAACGTGAACGTCATGCTGATCGATATCTCAAGCCGCCAGAGGAAATGGAACGCCTGTTTCCGCGCTATCCCGAAGCATTGCGGCGGACGATGGAGATTGTCGATCAGTGCAAGTTTTCACTTGAGGAATTGACCTATCAGTATCCCGAGGAGGCGATCGTTCCGGGTAAAGACGCGCAACAGTCTCTCGAACATTATGTCTGGGAATGCGTGCCGGACCGATACCCGGAGGGTATGCCACCAGACGTTCTGGCGACGGTTCGGCACGAACTCAATCTTATCAAGGCGATGAAATATGCGCCGTATTTTCTGACGGTGTTTTCGATCGTTCAGTTCGCGCGCGCGCAAGGAATTCTCTGTCAGGGGCGCGGATCGGCTGCCAATTCTGCCGTCTGTTATATTCTCGGCGTCACCAGCATCGACCCTTCCACAAATGACCTTTTGTTCGAACGCTTCATCAGCCAAGAGCGCGACGAACCGCCGGATATCGATGTTGATTTCGAGCATGAGCGACGCGAAGAGGTCATTCAGTGGATTTACAAGACCTACACCCGCGAGAAGGCGGCACTGTGTGCGACCGTCAGCCGTTACCGTGCCAAGGGTGCCATTCGCGATGTCGGCAAGGTGCTTGGCCTGCCTGAGGATGTGATTAAGGCATTGTCGTCGGGCATGTGGTCCTGGTCGGAAGAGGTCAGTGATCGCAATGTGAGGGAATTGAACCTCAATCCCGATGACCGCAGGCTGAAGCTGACGCTGCAACTCGCACAGCAACTGATGGGCGCACCACGTCATCTCGGACAACACCCCGGCGGGTTCGTGCTCACCCACGACCGCCTCGATGACCTCGTTCCCATCGAGCCTGCCACGATGGAAGACCGGCAGATCATCGAATGGGACAAGGATGATGTGGAAGCCCTCAAATTCATGAAGGTCGATGTTTTGGCACTGGGCATGCTCACCTGCATGTCCAAAGCATTCGACCTGATCCGCAAGCATAAGGACGACGATCTGGATCTCGCAAAGATCACCCAAGAGGATCCGGCGACCTATGCAATGATCCGCAAAGCCGACACCCTCGGCACGTTCCAGATCGAATCCAGAGCCCAGATGGCGATGTTGCCACGTCTGAAGCCGCGGACATTTTATGATCTGGTCGTTCAGGTGGCGATCGTGCGTCCCGGTCCTATTCAGGGGGATATGGTGCATCCCTATCTGCGCCGCCGGGAAGGCAAGGAAAAGGTGGACTATCCAACGCCGGAACTGGAAGCCGTGCTGGGCAAAACACTGGGCGTGCCGCTGTTTCAGGAAAGCGCCATGCGCGTCGCCATGGTCTGCGCTGGGTTCACGGGAGGTGAGGCCGATCAGTTGCGCAAGTCAATGGCGACCTTCAAATTTACGGGCGGCGTCAGCAGGTTCAAGGAGAAGCTGGTCTCCGGAATGGTGCGAAACGGCTATACCGCCGAATTTGCCGAGAAGACATTTTCGCAGCTCGAAGGTTTTGGGTCCTACGGTTTCCCGGAATCCCACGCTGCCTCTTTTGCGCTGATCGCCTATGCCTCGAATTACATCAAGTGCCATTTCCCGGATGTGTTCTGTGCTGCATTGCTGAATTCCCAGCCTATGGGTTTCTATGCCCCTGCGCAGATTGTTGGCGATGCCCGTGCGCACGGCGTCGAGATCCGGCCTGTCTGTATCAATCGATCCAGGTGGGACTGCACGCTGGAGCCGATCGGAAATACCGACCGTCATGCCGTGCGCCTTGGGATGCGGATGGTGAAGGGCTTGGCAGCGTCGGATGCGGCTCGAATCGTTGCCGCGCGCATGAACGATGGGTTCAGTTCCGTCGATGATATGTGGCGACGATCCGGTGTTCCGGCAGCATCTCTCGTAGAACTCGCAGAGGCCGACGCCTTCCGGCCATCGCTTCAGCTCGAACGCCGCGATGCGCTCTGGGCGATCAAGGCGCTGCGTGACGAGCCTTTGCCGCTGTTTGCGGCTGCCGCAGACCGCGAGCAGAAATCGATCGCTGAGCAGGCGGAGCCTGAAGTCGAGCTCCGGCAGATGACCGAGGGGCATAATGTGGTTGCGGACTACGGACACGTCGGCCTGACACTGCGCGAACATCCCATGGCATTCCTGCGGGAGAGCTTGACCAAGCGCAGCATGATTACGTGCGAAGACGCAATGTCTGCCCGCGACGGCAGATGGGTCTACACCGCAGGTCTTGTCCTGGTTCGACAAAAGCCGGGAAGCGCGAAAGGCGTGATGTTTATCACGATAGAAGACGAAACCGGTCCCGCGAACGTGGTCGTCTGGCCGAGTTTATTCGAGAGGCGGCGCCGCGTTGTGCTTGGATCGAGCATGATGGCCATCAACGGACGAATTCAGCGGGAAGGGGAGGTCGTGCATCTGGTCGCCCAGCAGCTATTCGACCTTTCTGGGGATCTCTCCGGTCTGGCTGACATGGATGTCGTGTTCAAAGCACCATCCGGACGCGGCGACGAGTTCGCTCACGGCTCAGTAGGTGGTGGAGATTCTCGAGATAGACAGAAACCGGTGCCTGAGGCGCGGGACATCTTCATCAGGGATCTGCACATTGATACGTTGAAAGTTAAGGCGCGAAATTTTCATTGAGTTACAGGATAAAGCTAATCGTCCAATGCCATTGCGAGCGCTGCATCACAATGAATTAGCGTCGTATCGAATACGGGTACGGCGACGAGCTCTTGATTGAGCAACATCCCGACCTCAGTACAGCCGAGGATCAAGCAGTCAGCTCCGCGCTCGACGAGACGCGCAGCAATATCGCGATAGGCTGTCCCGCTGTCCGCTGTGATGACATCGCGGCAGAGCTCTTCGTAGATGATCCGATGGGTCTCGGCTCGGTCCGGCGCATCCGGGAGGATATAAGAAAGACCCGCAGCTTTCAGCCGGTCCACGTAGAAGGACTGCTCCATCGTGAATGCAGTAGCCATGAGACCAGGCGTTCGCAAATCCTGCTGCTTGATGCGCGCCGCAGTGGCGTCTGCAATATGCAGCAAGGGTATAGAGACGCCCTGCATCATTGCATCAGCAAGCTTGTGCATCGTGTTTGTCGCAAGGATGATGAAATCTGCACCGCCACGCTCCAAGGCTTTCGCCTCCCGGTTCAGAATGTCGCCCGCGTCTTCCCATCTTCCCGATGCCTGGAGGCTCTCTATCGTCGCGAAATCAAGCGAACGGATGAGCAATTCCGGCGAATGAAGCCCTCCGAGACGCTATCGCGTCATCCGGCAGAGTTCGCGATAATAGATTTGCGTGGAAGCGGCGGACATGCCGCCGAGTATCCCGATCGTCTTCATGCTGATCCTATTACACACAATGTTGCCAACTGATTCTGTCAGGTCTGTACCACGAACTCTCGTGTAGTCGATTTGGGTTCTTCCGGCATCAGGGCTCCGAGACTTGAGATCCCTTTGTGTTAAATTTCGGCCATATTTGGAAGCAACCGCTGACAGGAGACGACCGATGTTTACTCACGTAATGATTGGCAGCAATGATCTGGAGAGATCGAAAGCTTTCTACGACGCCACCTTCGCTGCCCTCGGCGGCGAGCCCGGTGAAATCGACGCCAGAGGGAGGCTTATCTACAAACATGGCGGAAGCCGCCTTATGGTAACAACGCCGATTGATGGGAAACCAGCGACGGTCGCCAACGGTGGGACGATCGGTCTTGTCGCTCGAAGCCCGGAGCATGTGAAAGCATGGCACGACGCCGGGACAAGCCACGGAGGAAACTCGATCGAGACACCGCCGTCAGAACGCCCGAATGGCTCATTTGTCGCCTATCTCCGCGACCCGGATGGAAACAAGCTGACCGCGCGCACGCTACCGTCGGCTTGAGTTGGCCACGCACGGCAAGGTCTCGTTATCGATGGAGACTGTCTGGAGTAACGGATGCCGAAGCGTCGTGAGAAGTCAGACCTGCCCACTAAGTTCTGTCCGGTCTGCAACAGGCCATTCTCATGGAGAAAGAAGTGGAAGAAGACTTGGGACAACGTGAAGTTTTGCTCCCAACGATGTCGAGAGACGAAAGAAAGATTCTAAGGCTATCGAGCCGTGGTTAGCTCGGTCAAAGAATTAACTGGTAGATATGAGAGGATTAAAATGACCGAACATGCAGGCGTGATAGCTGTGGACCACACGGGGTTCTCAGTCGCCTCGCTGGAGGATGCGATCCAGTTCTGGACTGAGGCGATGGGTTTCGACCTTGTTCGCCGAGGAGAGATGGGTGGAGAGTTTCTACGGGAGGCCACGGGGGTTGACGATCCGCGCTGCCGAATGGCGCTGGTGGCATCTCCAAATGGCTACCCTATCGAGCTTCTCGAATATTCGACAGGCCGTACGCTGGGGGAGACACCTCAGAGCGCGGGTGCGATCGGCGCCGCGCATATCGCCTTCACGGTTACGGATATCCGCAGGGCGATCGCGCGGGTTGAGAGGGCGGGGTGGGCCGTGAAGGGTTCGCCGCAGCCGATACCGGCCGGACCCCGATGCGGAACAATGGTCGCGTACATCTCTGGCCCGGATGGTATCACAATTGAGCTGATGCAGCCGCCTGTTCAACATTCCCGCGTCGTGTAACGCCCCTTAGGTTCGGAAAGATGAATCTTGTGTAGGTCTTGGTACATGGACCAAACGACCAAAGGTCGTCTCGAAGATGCGAGGTTAATGGCCGGATTGCGCCGATACTGTTGAAATACTCCCCTGAGCATCGGTAAGGCGCGGCTTGCCCGACCGTCAGGCATAGTTTTCTGTCGGTACGGGAGAGAGGAAACCACTTTGCGTCTGACGTGCTGGGAGCGTGGAATGCGCGATATTATTTCAATGAGCCCGAATGAAAAGCGGCCTGCTGGAGTTTTTCAACAGTATCCGCCAACAGGAGACATTGAGCTGCGTCGCGGTTAACGGCTGTAATGGGGCCGGAACCAGACTGACCACTTTCAGCGTCCATATCGAGGACGCGGGCGTTCAGGTTAGCCAGGCCAAGGTCTCAAGCTGGCCCGAAGCGGTCACTCGTGTGCTTACGCTAGCCAATCCTTCGCCGATCAAAACCACCGCCAATCCGGACATCACTTACTCGAGGCGTAAGGATTTTAGCCATTCCAGCGTTTTGAGGACGGGCGCATTCGGCTGGTCCGCTGGGATAAAGGGCGGTTCATCCAAATCCAAGACTGAGGCCACGATATCATTGGTGGTGATTTCCCAGGCGTTAATGACGGTCAGATTGTGCTTGCCTATAGGCAGGTCGAAAATAGGTTCGGGCTGCGCCAGCTTGTTTGGCAAGTGGGCAGGAAACAGCACGTACCGACCGTGACGCGAATAGTCCGCGACGAACCGATCGAGGTTCTGTGTTGAATTCGGGTACATGCGATTGATGCGTGACACAAATCCGATGATATTCCCCTCCGATATTGGAACATTGTCCGGATTTTGACTGACCATCACGGCATAAGCAGCGGGATAATCGCGCGATATGCCGCGAACGATAGTAATTTTGAGATCGTCTTTAACGTCGTCATCGCCATACCGCTTACGCCATGACTTGAAGATGTCTTTAGCAACCGAAGAATTCTCGTACGCGAGTCCCAGCATGGGAGGCGGCATGTCGGGGCCGGGCGGGGACCACATGAAGAAGGTGCCGTTCCATTTCGCCTTGTCCCACTTCTGCATATCGATAGGCGAGAGCCAGCGCGTCTTAGAGTGCTTGCCTTTGGCCGCATCGCGCATTTCTTTGGGCGCAAGGCCTTCGCCGCGCTGTGTGTTGCCAAACGATTTGATCGCCTCGGGAGCTGGTGCGGGGGGCCATACTTTCGTGCGTTTGACCTCATAGGTGGGGTCGGCAGGATCGATCCAATCAGCGAGAGAAAGCTGCGCGCGATCACCGTGCAGATTAGCGAGCATGACTGGAACGTTCGAGAACGTCAGCGCGCGATCTAGGGCGCGTTCATCTTCGAACAGCGCCTTACCCCACGCCTCGGCATCCTGAGGCGCGGCGAAGCGAAGGAAGATTTCGAGAACCGCATCACTCATCCAATGCGGAAACGATAGCGCATCCTCTTTGGTCTTGTATTCCATGACCATGCGATGCGCGATCGTGCCGATGGGCTCGCCGTCAACATCGGCAAACGTCAGAACGGGGCTGAGTCCGACGGTGTCGGACGGCGTAACCCGCAGTTGCAAGTGATCCACCTGAGGCAACATGCGATGATCGAGACTCGTCGCTAGCAAGGCTTCCAGTGACCCGAGGACAGCCTCGCCAATGCCGATGGAGACTAGATTGTTGGCACAAGCCAACTCGATGCGGCATCCGAGCACGTTGGACGAGAGCGTAACGGTTTCCCCAAGGGCTAAGTCTGGAGCAGGGTAGTCCGCTTTCACGCCGTAATCACGCAGGTCTCGCATGAAGATCTCTGCGCCTTCGGGGGTCTCTTGTTCCGGTATCCAGCCCTCCGTTCTCAGGATGTCTTCATTTCCCATCAGGTAGAGAAGAGCGGTGCGCGACATTGGCAATGCGAGCCGTTCGAGCGCATCAGGAAGCTGAGCGATCTCGCTCAATTTATCGAGGGGAGTTTGCAGAAGCAGCGATGCGATCTGCATCATGTGCGACTCTTGCACCTTGTTGAGGCGGCGGCGCTGCCCGTCCGTGCGTGCTTGGGCAGTACAAACGATCATTTCGAGCTCGTGCGCGCTCAGGATCTGTGGAACTCGACCGAGTTTGAATTCCGTGTCGAAGTACCTGGACAAGACCGAGGACCGCAACGCGCCAATGCTGCCGTATCTTTTGAAGGCGAAGAATTCCTGACTGACGGCGGCGAGGGTGTAATTCCTTGCAGCCCACGGAAGGCCGACTTGTTCGAAGGCGAATCCTGCGCCTAGCAACGCATCGATGAGCTCGTCCCCGTACTCCTCCTTGATGAGCAGCGCGACGGCACGGCCGAACCAGCGGATGGCGTCATAGGGCAATCCCTTCGCAAGCTTCTGATACGCCCTTTGAACATTCTTCCTTGCAGCCTCGCCTTGGCCGCTGCGTGCCGCGAGGGCATCGGTGATGGTCTCGAACAGCGTGTCGAATTCGTCGCTGTCAGCGATGAATTCGCCGATTTGTGTGAGGGCATCTGCGATGCTCGTGAACGGGAATGTTCCTAGCCCTTCGGCTCGTTTGATAACGTCGGTGAACGAGACCCAGATGTTCTTCAGCGGGTCGTCGCGATGCTCAACACCTTTTTCGGAGACACGAGTCATCAGCAACATGGCTTCAGCATGTAGCGCGTTGTTGGGCCGATTGGTCTGCACCATCAGAGCTTCCAGCGCGGACTTGAGTGCAGCGGTGCGGTTCTTGAGCTTTCCTTTCGATGCGTCCATCGAGCCCGTGTGCACGCTCATGCGTATCAGGGGCAGAAGATTGCTTAGACGCTCCAAGTCAATTGCATCGTCAGAACCGAAAGCGAGACGTTCGACATCGTCGTAGAGTTCAGACGTGCGAAGGTGGTCCTCATGCCAGAAATGGGAGGTCCATGCCCACTCGTAGGCAATAGCGAGTTCAAGTTTTTTGATGTGGTTATCTCGCGCGAGACGGAGTGCGCGATCGAAACGCCCGTTCACTTCGGCGCTCGAATGCTCCAATCCTCGAGCCAGAAGCGCAGCACGTCGCGCATCTTCGACCAGCGCGACAGTTTGCCCCTGATACTGCGAACCATCAGCGATCTTTGCCTCAAGGGCATCCAGCTCCGCCGCGCGCTTGGTATCATTCGGCCCCAGCTTCTTGGTCTGCTTCTCCGTGCCCTTGCCAACGCCAAGCTCCTCGACGGCAATCGCCATACTGTCGTGCTTGAAGACGCGGTCGAGGAGCCATGTGCGATCCAGAATGGTGACTGGAATGCCATGTTCCTTAAAAAGCTCGTCTTGAAGGTCGGCAGACTTCTTCGCGGGGACGAACTGGTTCGTGACGCAGATGACTTGATCGTAGTCACGTTTGGTACCGGCGATGGCGGCGACGTCAGACTTGATTTTTGAGCGCCAAGTCTTCTTGGCACTGAATGCGAAAGCCTTGCGCTCGCCGGCCTTGTCATTGTCGGGCACGAACCAGCGCGTAGAGATTTCACTCGACACGGGAAATGTCTCTGCGTCGGTCTTACCGTCGCCCCCGCCAACCGGACCCGTCTGAGGACGAATATTCGGCGCGATGAATTTCTCGCAAAGGCGCTGAGCGAAGTTCTCGAATGCGGTTTCGCCTTTCTGATTGGTAAGCGTTTCGAGGTGGTATGACAACACCTCGCGCTCGACCTCATATTCCACTTCCGACACCGAGTCGGAGAACAGGTCGGGGTGGCGGTCACGCATGTAACGCGACGGAGCATACTTGGGTTTTTCGGATGCGGTATTTGTTGATTCGGTCATAGGCCAAGAATATAGGATGCCGCACCACATTAAGAAATGTGGATGACTATGGCATGGGTACAAATCCCCAACGTTCTATACTTCTCGAACTCAAGCAGACCCTGCTTTCCTGAGCCCCGTCGTCAGGAGCGGCCGACTCGCTCTGCCCCCTTCAGGCACCGCTAATGCCCACGGGCAATGACCCTTATGCTGCCTCTAAGTGGTCTGGCGGCTCTCGGCACATCTATCGAAACTCCCGCACGACCGAAATGAGGGCGCGAAGCTGCGCCATCGCGTTTGGTCGCCTATCACCTCTTGGGGCCAACTGCTGTCTCGGCAACTTTGCGCCAGGAACGGACCCCGATGGATCAGGCTGGGCTGACACGTGTCCAACAATCTCGTTGTGCCTGAAAACACTCTGATGGTAGAAAAAGTATCAGGAGCGTTGCACAAAATACAGTTAGAGCGGTCTTGGAGGGGATTTCATGGCTTAAGGAAAAGAAGCTGTTGAGCCAACTTGGCATCGTACCTCCTGTTGATTACTTACTGCGCTGCTTGGTCGATTTTATCTCTACGTATGTCAACTAAATCGATTTGAATACTGCAGGCGCGGATAGGGGTGAGAATGAAAACGATGACTGACGGCAGACACAAAGGGCTCTTCTTCGAGGCGATAAATCAGAAATTCAACAAATGCTTGTGTCCGGACATGGGTTGCGAAAAACCTGCAATTCGTGCTCACTCCGTCCAGAAGTCGACGGCTCTATCTTTCATTGAAGAAGATAAGCACGTCTACGGCCTAAAGATAAATTTCGCTGGTGCGAAACCCGTCTGCGAATTTGAGAGGGTCGGCCGTAACAATGCGTCTACATTCACGGGATTCTGCAATCGACACGACACGGAAATCTTCCGTCCTATCGATACCAAACTACTCGATCTGGAAAATGCCGAGCAACTATTTTTAATAGCGTATCGCTCTTTAACGCGGGAACTACATGCCATTTTAGAAGGTGCAGCGAAACTGCAATTTACCCACGAGACCAATGTAAAACTGGGGCTGGTCAATCCCAATGACAGAACCATGTCAGCTATTGCACCCGTCGAAGCTATGCACAAAGCATGGATGACGTGGCGGTATCGCCTCGACCACTATGACACGAACATGCTGAAAGGCCGCTTCGGAGAAATAACGCATTCGATTTTCGTGATCTCGGATCGCGCCGCAGTGCTGGCGTCGTCGTCGTTCTTTCCAACCATCGAAAATCCAAAAGACAATAAAATGCCGCGCATTGCATTGAATATGATCCCGCTTTCAGGGAGTGAAACGGCGGTGATTTTCAGCTATCCCAAAGCGCAGTCAGCAAACGCCAGGAAATACATTGCGCCCGTTATGCTGAAGAGGGGCGAAGAGCGATTGCTCGCGCTTTCTACTTTGGCGCTTGATACGACGGAGAATTTTTTCCTTCGACCGTCGCATGTTGATAGCTGGTCGGCCGAGAAAAAAAACCTCATTCAAGAATCTTACTTCTCTACGGTCACGAAAGGTGCATTCCTCAAAGCGCAACCGGAATACATGCTTTTTTAAGTGTTTCCGCCCTGCGTAGGGGCAATCGTTTAATTGAGCCCCTAATGGAACCGACCAAAATTCGGTGGCACGCGACCCTTCGTCAAAAGACGACGTCCATATCATCCGAATGTCGAAAGGCAGGATCATCCATAGTTGGTGCTGACCAGGCAGGGTTGAAGAGAAGCACCTAAGGTCACGGAGGATTGCCGATTTCTACAGAAGTCCGCTTCGCTGGCTTGTGGGACTACGACCACTCACGGAAACAGGGCCGCTGAAGGTCGTCACCATTGCGTCTGGGCCGAGCTTGAAGGGCGGCGGATCGTTCTCGACTATGATGAATTGCGCGTGCGACGATTGCCGTTCGAGATATTCGTAGAAATACGTGTTTAGCCCGGCGTTCTTTACCTGCTGTTCGTCCGCAGAAAGCTCGCCGTGCCTCGATGTGTGGGGGTCACGATAGCTTAGGAGCGGGCTGTCGAGCGCCACGATACCAGGATGCGGCAGATTATGCTCACGGCAGAAGATCAGGACGCCAATCTTGAAGGCTGCGTTCATAAGCGCACGGACGCCCTTGCCGTTGCTTCCTCGATCCGAACCGTTCAGGAGGATGTCGTGCTTCTCCGAGAAGGAGACCACGGGTTCGCCGGGGAACTGCCACTCGTGGAGTATTGATTGTACCGTCATGGCGAACTCGTGCCCCAGCGGGCCGCTGATTCCAGGAACAACTGGGTCGGAGGTTTTCACAGCCTTGAAGGACTCGAGCTCTTGCCTCCTGACTTTCAGACTGTCGATACGCCTTTTCAAGGCAAGACCATCCTTGATCCTCTGCCGCGCTTGGTCGATCTCTTCGTAGGACTTTCTAGCTTGGACTTCGGCAGGTCGGGCACCGGCGATCCTGATTTCGGCTTGAGCGAGCTGCTCTTGTATTTGAGCTGCTCGAGCTACCAGTCCTTCCCACTCCGCGGTCAGTGATCGGACGGTGAGCTTGAGATCGGAACTCTCACCTCGTATTTTGACAATCTCTGCGACCACCGCAGCCCGCGACAGCTCAACAACCTCAAGACCGTGCGCCTCATGTTGATGGGCGGGGTCGGCTCCACATAGAGGGCAGGGTCGGCGAGCGCCAGCCATAAGGGCAGCCGCGCCTTCCTCAAGAGCTTCGAGCCTCTCCATATCGCTGTTGTAGACGTTTTCAAGCAGCCCAAAGCGGTCGACGGTTGAATTGATCGAAGCGATGCGGAAGTGGAGGTTCTCGAGTTCGTCCTTAGCCCGACGGCGGCCCTGCACAAGGAGGTCGAGACGCTGCTGCGCTGCCGAAAGGGTGGTATGGTAGGCGCGCAGCGAAGCCGTCAGACGCTCATTCTGCGCTGCGAGATCCAACTCGTCTATGGCATCGTCTTGGGGAAATAATTTCGCAAGCTCAGCCTGCGTGCTAGCGATCATTTCGTCGACGATCTCTATCTTCCCGGAATTCGCAGTCCTCTGCTCCTTGGTGCTCTTCGAGACCACCACGGCGCTGTCGTCGATGCCTGAAAGAATGAATTTGAGGACATTGCGATCCAGCGTCTCACTGTTCCGCTCCGATATCCTAATCGGAGCAGCCTCCGACATCATCGGAGTTTCCTCCGTAAACATATAGCGGGCCAAGTGCCGGACGCTGAACCCGACTTTGTCGCCGGATAACGTCGATGCGATCTGCTTGCCCTGAATGCCGACCTGGTCAAGGAGGTATCCGGATAAACTATCTGTCCCAGAAGAGTGGGTAGCCGACAGTGTTCCTTCTGGATCCGTCCCGAGCGCGTTTTCGACGGGGTCAGCGTATACGGCGAAGCTGCCGCCTCTCGGTGACCGCGACAAGGTCGTCGCGCCAGAGCGGGGGAGATCCAATTCAATCCAGCAGCGGTCGTATCCTTGAAGCTGTGCGATTCCAGGCAGCGGCGTTCCACCGCCGAACATGAAGTCCAGCGATTTGATCATGAAAGACTTACCGGCGTTGGACGCTCCCCATAGAACGTTCAGCCCCGGAACGAACGGGAGATCCTTCAGCGCCTTCTCCGGCCCCGTGAACGCAAGGCGTTTGATGACGATCCGATCAGCAGCCATATCAAGCCCCGCCCTTGGTGCCGAAGGACTCACCCCAGTCGCCAAGTCTCTCCCGCGCGTATTCCTTGAACCCTTCTTTCGAGCGACGTCTGACTTCCGTCGCGAGCCGGACAGCGCACGTCTTGAGATGCTCGGAGTATTTGGTTTCGAGAAGCTCGACATACGATGCCGCGTCGTCCGAAGCCCTCCAGACGAAGCCGTTGTCGTCAGTTGCCTTTTCGACAAGATGACACCGGCGCATGAGGTCGAGCCCAGCCTCTACTAGCCTTCTTCGAACAAGGAGTTCCCCTTTCCGGCCAGGCACGTCGGCATGAAGAGATTTGGGGCCGCCAATATCCGCGGAATGGACGACGATGTGATCGAAGAGAACCATCTCGGAAAGGTCGGCGGCCACTGGACGCAGGTTCTCGAGCACGACGACGGCGCGTATGCCTGCCTCGAGCTGCGAGTTGAACAGTTCCCCGAATTCTTCCGACATTAGTCCCACTTCAGTTTTCCGTCGCTGGCGAGATGGTGACACATCCCTTGGCGAACAGGACCTCGCGCAATCTTTCCACGCAGATCTGTGGGAACCAACAGTGCGTGGTTAAGAACGGCATCGACGCGATCGAGCTTTGTAGAGTGCGATCGCTCGTATGCATCTATGACGCTATCGTAGATATCTTTCTTGAACGTTTCCACCGCACCTGGCGCAGTATTGTCTCTGTGAAATCTTTCAAAGGCGGCGGCCTCGAAAAATCTGGTTCTCTGTCGCCTGAGGTGTCTTCCATGTTCGGGATGGGAGAGGACGTCATCAGTAGAAAAGAAGGGTTTGCCTGCGAATTCACTGTAAACCTGCGTCAACTGTGCCAGATAGGTCAACTCGCTGACTGCAATCTCGTCCGGCATCGTACCCTCCGGCGCGTCGCCGGGAAGGAGATTGAACAGCTTGCTCATCGCCGGGTTCGCATCCGGGTCTTTGGCGAGCCTTGCCGCGGAATAGTAGTCTACCTGCTTGAAGTCGAAACTTGCGATAGCCGCGGAAACGGCCGTGCTGAGTGGAATGTCTACCTTTGCCGTAATCGATTTCCGGCAGTACTGATCCCATCCCGCGACTAACGCGGGAGCGATTGTCGAAGGATTCAAAAGGAGGTCTTGCACCGGCCCGACAACTCCCCGCGGTGCCACAAATAAAAATTCCCGCGGCATCGTCTTGTAGGTGCCTGTCGTGTGATGGTGGAAAACCTTTCCAAGTTCAGCGAGGAATTCTGGCATCCCAAGCTTGGCTCCATGCGTTTTCCGCTTGCATTGATACAGATCCCAGTCAGCCTCGTGCAGATCATCAGAGCAGAACCCGACAACATCGCGACCCTTGTCATTCGCCTTCCCAAGCGTTTCGACACGAAGATACTTCGTCGCCTTCCGGGTGAGCCATATGTCTATGAACTCTTCAAGGAGTTTGTCATCGAGTTCCTGGATTTTTACCGCGAGACCAGCCATGCGACTCCATCCCATTTTCACGGAATCGCTCTAGCAGTTACTTCCACGCAAGGATATTTAAATCCTTTAGATTCCTCTAATTTTCCGCAGGACTTTTGGACGCCACGCGTTCTGTGACGCGTAAAGGCGACGGATGCATAGTCTGCATCGGGATGCTCCGTAACCGGTGTCCCGCTCCCACGTTGTTCTGTCCGTCCTAATCTGTGATCCGCTTTCCATGGATGAGCAAAGGGAGTTTCTCCATGGAGAGTACGTTGGAGTTTCTCACGACCAGAAAGTCTGGGCGTGAACAGCAGCGGCATTGGCCAGACGACGTCAAGGCGCAGATTGTTTCAGAGAGCCTTCGGCCCGGAGCGTTGGTGAATAAAGTGGCAGAGCGACATGGCCTGAAGCCGAACCACCTTTCCACTTGGCGGACGATGGCACGGCAGGGCAAGCTGGTTTTGCCTCCACCCGAGGATGCGATGGAGTTTGCAGCGGTGATCGTCGATCCGCCCGTTGTGGAGCCGCCCCTCAAGAAGGCCAGCCGTCCCGAGATCGTCATCGGCGCTATCACGATCCGCTTGGAAGAAGGCGCGTCCGCCTCCCGGATCGCCGCTGTTGCACGTGCCTGTGCGGTTCCTGCATGATCTTTCCCTCGAACCGGGTTCGGATCATGGTGGCGACCAAGCCTGTCGATTTCCGCAAGGGTCACGATGGATTGGCGGCGCTGGTCAAGAATGAACTGCACAAGGACCCATTCACGGGGACGGTCTTCGTATTCCGATCACGCAAGGCGGACCGATTGAAGCTGATCTACTGGGATGGCAGCGGTCTGGTGATGGCCTACATCTGCCGCTTTATCGGCAGGCACAGATCATGAGCCGCCAGGGTATCGATCTCGACCGTTCGACGCTCGCCGATTGGGTCGGGCGGGCGGCATTCGAACTCCGTCCAGTCTTTGATGCTCTGATCGCCGACCTGAAGCGCTCTACCAAGCTGTTCATGGACGAGACCCGCGCCCCGGTTCTCGATCCCGGCTCGCGCAAGACCAAGACCGGATACTTCTGGGCGCTGGCGCGGGATGATCGCCCATGGGGCGGCGGCGCTCCACCGGGCGTGGCCTTCACCTACGCTCTTGGTCGAGGGGGCCTTCATGCCGAGCGGATATTGCAAGGCTTCTCCGGCATCCTGCAGGTGGATGGCTATGCCGGATACAACAGACTGATCGCACCAGAGCGCATTGGCCCAAACATTCGGCTTGCCTATTGCTGGGCCCACGCACGGCGCAAGCTGGTGGAGATCACGCGCAACGGATCAGCACCCATTGCCGAGGACGGCGTCAAACGGATCGGGGAGCTGTATCGCATTGAAGCCGAGCTACGAGGCCGTGATTCAAAGGCTCGTCTTGCTGGACGACAGGAACGCTCAGCGCCGGTCGTCGCCGACATGCAGGCCTGGCTTGCCCATCACCGTAGCCGTGTCGCGACCAAGTCCCCGCTTGGCGAGGCCTTGGCCTACATCAACAAATACTGGGATGGTTTGAAGCTCTTCCTGACAGACGGCCGCATCGAGATCGACAACAATACGGTTGAGCGGACCATCAGGCCGATTGCGTTGAACCGGAAGAACGCTCTCTTCGCGGGACACGATGCGGGAGCGGAGAACTGGGCGACAATCGCCTCACTCATCGAAACCTGCAAGCTCAATGCTGTCGATCCGTTCGCCTACATGAGCGCCACCCTGACCGCCATCGCCAACGGCCACAAGCAGAGTCAGATCGATGACCTGCTACCGTGGAGCGCCCGATTTAAGTCTCGGATCGACGGCCAAATGCGGTGAGCAAAACCGCACCGATCAAGCCCGATGTTAGTGAACCCAGCAGAATACCGATTTTCACGTGATCCTGTACATCAGGATCGTTGAATGCCAGCAGTCCGATAAACAGAGACATGGTGAAGCCGATACCGCACAAGAGTGCTACCCCGGCCATCTGTCCCCAGCTCGCTTGTGCAGGAAGCTCGGCAAGTTTGAGGTTCACGAGAATTGCAACCGTGCCAAGAACGCCGACCAGTTTTCCGAGCAGCAGCCCGGCGGCGACACCCATGGTCAGCGGCTCGGTGACAATTGACATGGAAACCCCGGCAAACGAGACACCAGCATTGGCAAACCCGAAGATCGGGACGATGGCAAACGCCACGGGCTTGTGAAGATGGTGCTCCAGCTTATGCAAAGGAGATTGTGCATGAGTGGCTTCCGGAGTGCCCGGCGTGAGTTTCAGCGGAATCGTCAGCGCCAATACAACACCCGCCAGCGTAGCATGGACACCGGATGAGAACACCAGAACCCAGAGCACTGCACCCAGCATCAGGTAGGGCCACAATGCTTTCACGCCCATCCGGTTAAAAATGATTAGGTTGCCGACGACAATAGCCGCGCCGGAAAGTGCCAGCAGGTTGAGGTCGGCGGTATAGAACAGTGCAATTACGATGACTGCCCCGAGATCATCGATGATTGCCAACGCGGCTAGAAAGATTTTCAGCGATGCCGGGACACGTTTCCCGAACAGCGACAGCACGCCGAGCGCAAAAGCGATATCGGTCGCCGTCGGAATGGCCCATCCCCTGAGCGCGGACGCATCGTTCCAGTTAAAGTAAATGTAGAACAGCGCCGGAAACACCATCCCTCCGGCGGCGGCGGCTCCTGGGAGGATACGTCTGCTCCAGGTCGATAGCTGGCCGTCCAGCATCTCTCGCTTTATTTCCAGTCCTACCAGCAAGAAGAAGACAGCCATCAGTGCGTCATTGATCCAGTGCTGGATGCTGAGCGGCCCGATATAGACATGAAGGATATTGAAATACGCGTCCGCCAAGGGCGAATTCGCTGTCGCGATTGCCAGTGCGGCAACGAACATCAGGATGACACCGCCTGATGCCTCGTTATCGAGAAAGTGGCGGAGAGTGGATTGAATGCGGCCCTTGGACATCGTTGAAGACATGGGTTCGCGCTCCTTGTGAGAGGTTGATCGTAGTCTCCGTGGATTTCGGGGGAACCCGCAGCACCGCAGCACGCGCTGTGGGCAATATTTAGCGACTATCTGTGCTGATTTCTACAAAATTCGACCCGCATGAGCCAGATATGCGCCATCAAGTGATCAAGCATGATCCTGTGAAATGCCCGCGCCGCAATTGCATGTTTGTTAGGGGTGCGAATTCAATGTGCCAGCGGCACACCGCTTACGATGCTCCCGTTGTGCGGGAAACATATCAAATCGAAGAAGCTGAGGAGTATCCCCCTACCATTCGACGGAGAGCCGCGGACTTGTTCCGGTCAGGCCTTACATTAGTGCGCCATGCTGTGAGACAGAGACGGCGGTCCAACGGCATCGCGCAAACGACTCCAAACTATCGATTTCACTAGAGCGTCGAGAGTGACATGAAGACGAAGCCTGTCAACGGCGTTGCCGTCCTTCTCTTCGTTTCGGCCTTCGGTGACCGGCTCCGTATTCATGTCCTTATGTAGGTATCGGGACGGGGAACATCTTAGGATCGCGCTGTGCGCGATGTTCGATCCTCTGGAGGATCGAACAAGGAACATGGGTTTGTGGACACGTTTTCAAGCTCCATGCAGCCGGAAGGGTCCGCTCGCTAAGTAAGATAAGGGGCCTCTGGTTCGATGTGGAACACCAGACCGCAGCCCCTGAATGTAGTTCTAGCCACAGACTCGATCGTTTCTCGGATTAAGTCAGGATCGCCAACAAGCACCGCCGTATTCTCAGCGCGGGTGACGGCAGTGTAGAGCATTGTTCGGTCGAGCAAAGGGGAGGGAGTGATGGGCACGATTACAGTGTCAAATGACGAACCCTGCGCCTTATGAATCGTGATCGCCCACCCGAGAGCGAGTTTTTCAACATCCGACCGGGTGATGAAGTCAGAGCTTCCGTCGTCCAAGGAAAGAAGACAGCGCCCGTCAACGAGTCGAGGGATGCCAAGTGATCCGTTGAAAAAACCGTTAAAACGAGGCTCTCCGGTCGTTGGATCGATGACCGCCTTTCCCTTGGCATCGACGACGGGTGCCTTCCTATAGTCGTTCTTAAGCCAAATGAGGCGGGAACCCTCGTGAAATCCCCAGTCCTCAACCGGTACTTGTTTAACCATGAATTCGCTTTCGATATCCCTACTGAGATCTCTGGCTCCCGCCGGTCCGGAATTGATCTGCGTCACGATCTGAACGTCACGTTTCCACAGAGCGTCGGCGAAGCCAGCTCGTGGCGGAGGTCCTACCATCGCTCGGAAGACTTTGCGGACGGCAGTGGGCACATCCCCGGTTCGGCAAGGTACGAGAAAGACCCCTGGCCTGTGTGCAAAAGCAAAGTCGAAGGTCTGAAACGTCGGTAAGGATCCATGCCGGATGGCAGAGGCAACGAACGGAATCCCGGTGTTCTCTGCCTGGCGATGGACGAGATCAAGTTTTACCTGTGGAACGTGCGGGGACGTGACGAGCTTCTGAAACGGCAATCCCGGCCCGATCGGAGGGAGTTGTCCGGGGTCCCCGACGAAAAGAACTCGTACGTCCTCTCCCAGCTTGGAAAGGACGCGGTAGACATTGGGTGTATCGAGCATGCTCGCCTCGTCGAACACAATCAGCCCCTCTTCCATCCTCACACCAGTGTCGAACGCCGTGAGCAGCCGAGCCAGCGTCCATGCTTCCTTTCTTGTTGCCAGCGCCATACGACGGGCCGCCCGTCCGGAGAGGGCGACGAGACGAATGCGTGCGTCGGATGTCTCGTCGTGTATCGGTTCTTCGCATTCGACGATCGCGCGCAGTGCCGCGGTCTTTCCCGTTCCCGCGCCGCCTGTAAGAATACTTGCCGAGCCGGACGCGACCATGAACACGGCATCGCGTTGTTTATCGGTAAGTTCAAAGCGCTGGAGTGCAGCGAGGTTTCGAAGCGTTGTTAAGATACTGTCGCTTTCAACCTTTCGGGCTAACTTGAGTCGAAGGCCGATCTGCCTCTCGATCTCCCGCTCCATGAACTCGCAGCCGCGCAATTGTAAGGAGTCTTCAGCAACGTTGACGATTAATCCAGACTCGATCGCAACATGGAGTGCTCGACGAGGATCGGCTCCCGATCCAATAACTGCCTGGGTGGCTCGAAGGGCCTCTTTCCGAGAGAGCAACATGTGTCCCTTCTTGAGAGCCGTGGTTAAAGCCTGCTCGGCTCCCGCAACGAGACGCCGGGCGTCGTTTTTTAAAACTCCCATTCTTAGGGCTTGGTCATCCACCGACGACCAGGGTTCGAGAAGGGTGAGCGAGTAGGGGTTCGACTTGATCTTGGCGATGGCGGCTCGCCCCCACAGCCTCGCCGCAGCGCCGGCGGTCTGCGGGGAGGTCCCGTACTTGTCGAGTTCTTTGAAGACTTCCAGATTTTCCGCAAAACCAGCGAACTCCGCGACGATCGTCGCTGCACGCTCTATGCCGCAGACGCTTGCGAGCGTTGCAACGTCGGCGCTCTGGATGGTGTCGTAGAGGGCGATACCAAACCTCGTCCACAAAAGCTCGGCCGTGGCCCAGCCGACTCCCACAAAGCGAGGATTGACGGCAAGAAACCTCACAATTGACTTGCCACTTGGTAGTAAAGGTAACGCAACGGTAGCATAGGTCTGGTCACCGTAAACAGGGTGGACTCGCCGGCTTCCGGATATCCGCCAAGTCTCGCCTTCGCGTGGAGAATCCGCAAACAGCCGGCCCGGAACCAAAGCGCGAACGAGATTTTCGAACTTGTCGCGACCAATGAGGATGATATCCCCGGCAGCAGAAGGATGAATGGATGTTACAACAACCTCCATCGTGTGCTCTCGGGGAGTCTCGGATGCTGTTTTGCTGGTCAAGGCAGTCGACCTGTTTCGATGAGGAGAGCCTCAAGCCTTAAAAGCCGCTCAAGTCGTTGTCTTAAAGAACGGTTCTCCGCAGTGGTTCGCAATAGTTTTTCCTCTATGGCGTGCAACTGAGCGTCGCTCGAGCTTCTTTGTTCGCGCTTGAGCTCGCCCTGAGCCAAAAGATCGAGATTGGCAACGCGATCGTCCTCGTCCGCCCTAGCGAGCAGGTTTGCGCACCGCGGGTTGGTTCTAAAAACCTGCCTGTCGAAACCGCATGCTCGTGCGACGAGCGTCTTATTAAGTTCCGTTCCACGACGGGGCAGGGGACGCCCAGTCATGGCCTCCAAGTACTCGACCAACGAGTCCACATGCTCCTGGGCGATCATGGTGCCGTTCTTGCCTGTGCGGTCAGTCAGCCTGTTTTCCTCTCGACTGAAGTATCGAGGCTTCCTTTTCCAAATCATCGAAGACTTCAGCATGCCGGCGCATATACTCCTGCATCTTGATCCTACCCGCTTCTGTCATGATGCTGGTTAGCTTCCACAAAGCAGACGATAGAACCCATTTCTGGTGTTTAAGACGCTCTTCGTTAGCCCTACTCCTCGCCAGCTCAATCGATAAGGTTTCAACATCGAGAACATCGATGCCCTCTAATTTTGATCGGAGCTGATCCTGCTGTACAATCGCGGCCTTCACGAGAAGATCTCTGCTTCTAACGCGGCATAAATCACTAGCGTGCTTGAACGCGCCGCCTGAATGCCGAACAACGGCCCCGAGTGTAATTTTCCTATCATCCGCAAGCATCTTTTGAAGGATCTCGGCGAGTAGGGCGTCCTTGTCAGCCACGCGGAGGCTTTCTGGGAAGAATGTCTTCCTCATCTTCTACCGGTAAGAAGAGATCGTCCCCATTCGCAAAGACCTTGCTACCTGGCGCGGCGGCAATCGCAGCTTGCGTGCCTTCGATCTGCACATTCACATGGGATAGCTGGCTTTGCCAACCGAGAGTGCGTCGTGCCTCGGGGATTTCGAGGATAGCGTCTCGCTGAATCTCGAACCCTTCCAAGAGGTCGTCAAGTCGTTGAGCCTCGGCGGGGTCGGAGGTCCGTGTCAGATGCTCGCAACGGCGAAAGCATTCTAGATGACGTGGACACGGCGCCGCTACGAAATTCGAGGTGCACGCTCCAAGTGGGGTGATAGTGAACCCAGCCACAGCGCCGGCCAGATACCGAACAGCCGCTTTATCGCCTTTTTCGCGCTGGATTTTGCGAAATTGCTCCACCTTCAGGCCGCCGATGCTGTCGCGAAGGATCTCGGCGATCATCTCGCGCTGCGTATCATCGAGAAGCTCGTCTTCCTCGACGCCTATGTCCATCTCCTCGAGAACCTTTGACAAAGTCGTGTGATCATACTGAGCCGTTCGTTTCAACGTGTGACGTCCAAAAAACTTGGCGTTGATAACGTCGGAGACGTGGTTGCAGAACAGAACGTCACTGAGAAGATGTCTGAACTCGAGGGTGTTGACGCACAGGGAGCTGCCGTCTTCGCCAAGGTAGCGGCGAAAAATCGAGTTCGGATTGCTACCATCAAGAGCGAGATCGATGTCTCCGTAGTCAGCTCTCCCAAACGCATAGTAGCGTTCGACATCCAGCACGCCTCGATTTCGGCCCTCGACCAAGTTTCGGACGGGCATAAGAAACAGCATATCATGTGTGCCGTAACGTCGATCTCCTTGCATCACGAGCGAGTTAAGTTCCGGCGATTTTGTTACCAGCTCGCATTGTAGTGCGTCCTCGACTTCGCCGACGCGAAAATAGCATGAGAACCAGTTTTTGTTCTTCCCGAGGATAGGGGTGCCATGATGATCGTATGGTTGGAAGCTTTTTCGTGAGAAGAACGATATGACAGTATGCGAGACGCGACCGCACGACTCCTGATAGTCGCGCAAGGATTTTAAATGCTCGAAATCAAGGCTCTTCCGATAGGCCGCCACGACTTCTGGTGGGAGCTCGCAGTCAGCATATTTGAGGTTTCCGGTGAGGCGAGAGAAAATTTCCATCGCTGGGACGATCTCGTGTCGACCGTATTCGGGAAGCAGCCGGCCCGAAGCTGCCTGCGCAGCCAAGCGTTCCCGAGCAGGTGCCGTGACGCGTCGAACATCGTCGACCGTGTCTTCAAATATCCTCTGAAAAAGCAATGGTACGTTTTGACTTGTTTCATAGAGCGCCGCGCTTCCACGATTACTTTCTGACTCCTTTTTGAGACCAAAATATCGAAAGAACACCTCCCTCGAAACGCCGCCGCCAAGGGCAGGCGGGTTGCCGTCACTGTCAAGGTATTCACGCCAGGAAAGGCAATTGACCGGCGCTCCTAGGACCTCTTCGGCGCGAAGTCCCGTCACGATCATCAGCTTGATTGCAGAGAATCGTATCCAGTCGGAGACGTTGTGCGGCTCCATTGCGAATACGATATCGACAATCATGAAATATGATCTCTTGTCGGGCAGCTTTTCCGGAGAGCGCCGATCTGATAGTCGATCCAGAATCTGATTGCTGGCATGTCGGTCGTTTTGATACGCCTTTCTGGATCGCACGCGCTCTTCGCCCGCGGCATCATCGTAGGCAACGCAATACTTCCCGAGAGCTGGGACCTCTGCGAGTCGCAGTTGGTCGAAATAGACTTTAATCGTGGTGGAGAGATCCAAGGCACTCTTGCCGGATGCCCCTATGCCAAGAGCGACATTATAGGCACGGCGGACGGTTGAGGGCTCTAGTTGCCACGGCGGCGTAGGGCCGCTCTCGGCCGCTATGATCCTGATCATGAGCAAATGCCGCTGCACTTGTGCAGGCCTGTTGACCTTGACGAAAATCTGGTCGATGATGACTGCCATCATTAGGTCGATCCACGGTTCCGCCGGTGCCTTGCAAAAAATCGGGTCAAGTCTCTGTCTTGCCCTAATTATGTTCATCAAATCCAAGGTCTTTTCATCTGGCATCGTCCGAGAAAAAGAAGGGCCGTTTTGACGCGATCCTGCCATCCTTCCAAGTTCCAATCGGTGGCCCTTCACGATGTTGCCCACTGCGTCGACGGAAATATTCCAAGAGACGTTTTTCTTTTCTGCTAATTCTCTGGAATCGTTAATGAAACGTGCGAACTCCTTCATTTCGAAGCTCGTAGAGAAAGTGCCTTGATCACAGCTTTCACATTCTTGATGGTCCATCCAAGCTGATTAAAGGCAGGGGTGCCGGAGTGCCAGTTACCATGGCTCTGAAACTGCTGAACGACACGCGTTAATCCGACCTCCACTTCCCGATGTACTTCAATGTCAGCACTCGGGATGAAGCGGTCGCAGTCGTAGCATGCGGTAACCGGGCTGCGCGCGCACAAGCTCTGGCCATTGGCGCAGCCACCAACTACTCCGGTAGCGAACCCATGTGGCACGCCTCTTACCAGTTTGCAGTGCGAGCAGTTCCTCTTTTGTCAAGAACCGAGAAGCGTGTTTCGCTGGGAGGTCTTGGTGGAAAGGCGAGAGCCCGAGAGCATCGTTTATTATCTTTCCTTGTGATGGAGAGGCGTCGATGTAGAGCTGAGCGATCTTTCCGCTCGTTTGACACAAAAAGTCCATGATCTGCGCAGCAGTAGCTCCATTGTCCGCGAGCCTTTGCGCCGCAGTGTGACGCAAGTCAGTAGCGCTCCTCTCGATCGCAAGAGAGGCCAGCGCTTGACTTGTCTCGGACGTCACCTGTCTTGGTGTTAGACGCAATAGGTATCGCCTGGATTCCGTACCTCCTGTGGTGAGATTCCGCTTATTTCGACCTGATAACTCACGAAAGATTGAAACCCATTCCTTCTTGATCGAGCGAATGCTCACACGTCGGACGGTTCCGCGCGGCTGCTTGAGATATGGAACCGTTATGTGCATCGTGCCGTCGTCGAAAAACTCCATTTCGTTCTCTAAAAGTCGAGCGGACTGTCCTGGTCGTAGCCCATGCTGAAATCCAAGTACAAGAAGCGCGGCTTGAATGACCTCCGCTAATGCTGTCGTGTCAGAGACTTCGGCGCTAAAATGATCGAGGTAATTGACTACTCGTGACTGCTCGTCCTGCCGCAGATAGCTTGCACCGGCTCTGATCTTTGCGAACCTGTCCTTAGCTGGGCTACGGATCGAGTGACGAATCCTGACGGCGTCGCACGGTCTCCAATGCGCTATCTCATTCGACGCTAGGACATGCAGGAACGAGCGTATCGCGCTGGCCATTTCGTAGGTCACGAACGGCTTGATCGTAAAATTCCAGCATCGAGCGAGCTCCAGCGGATCGAGCAGTATAAGTTCCTTTAACTTGTCGTTTCCGCACTCACGGACGAATGCGGTCATCCCTGCGAACTGTATCGTAGCAGTCGTTGGTTTTACCTTTCGGACCCATTCGCTGATAACCACCCTCATCGTCTTGGCTGCGTCACCGAAAACCTGCAGATTACAGCAGTGGACATCACCGCCGATCATAATTCTCACGGTATCGCACCCTTCGATATCTTCAATTATCCGCTCCTTGCAGGCGAAGTCGTCATAGTAAGATAGCCGTTTGGGGAGCTTAGGAAGTCGGAGTTCCTGAAAACCGGATGGAAGCGTCTCCATTTCAATCTTCCTCAGATGAGCAGAGCCCGGCTGCTCGCAAAACGTCGACGCTGGCGTCCAACGCCGCGTCCCATACTTTCGCATTCTCCGATTCAAAATACGCGCGGGCGTAGTGGAGGGGCATTTCGGAGTCTTTGTCCCACCCGAAGTACACGCGCATCATTCTCATGATTTCGTCGTGATGCGTACCTTTGGCATGGTGCGCTTTCATGCGACCGACCGCACAGGTATGGCGCAAATGATGGCAAGAAGCTTTGTCGAGTTGTTGCTGCGCGAGCGCAGCTTTTGCGTCCTCGGAAAGCGCTTTCGACGCAACCTCGAAGATATTATTCAATTGCCGCGTCGAGATTGGACGTCTTTTCTGCGACACAAAGAGAAACGGCGTAGTGGTCGGTGGCCGTACTTCGATTTCGTAGCGCCGGATTAGCTTGTATAAATATTCCGGAATGAAAATCTGACGGCGCGACTGGATCGTTTTTAAAGAAGGGCGCTGCGCTCGTTCGTCTTCTACGCCCGTCTCCACTACATTTATGCGATAGACCATTCGGTCCAGCCGACGGTCGAATTCGGAAATGATGTCGTTAGTGGTCGCAAGAGCGAGCTCACTTCGCCGGAGTCCGCACCTCAGAAGGATTAAGAAGATTAGGTAGTTGCGAAACTTGACGACAAATGTGCGGAAAGGATTTCGCGGGGACCCTGGATCGAAGATTTTACCAAGCTCCACGATCACAATCGGAGGAAGAGAGCGAATGGCGGCTGCCGATGCTTCTCGTCCCAACGCGGTATTCTTGTGAAAGTCGTCGATCTCAGCGAGTGCAGCCTGCAAATCACGTGTGTTAGCCTTCGGATGCCAGCTCGCCATAGCTTCTGAGATGAAGGATTTGGAGCGGTGGAAAGTTTTGCTCATGTTGGTGTCGTTGGACCGTGCTTCATTGCGTAAGCGATGAAACAATGCATCTAAAGCTACTTCTAGCTTCTCCAAATCGCAGTGCGTCATGAAACGATCAAGGGAGCCGGGGCCGAATAGCTCGTCTGTAACCTCATACAGCCGCTCGGCGCTACGAAGCCGTCTCCTGATGACGTCCTCGCTCAAATTCAGAGGCCAAAGTTCAGACCACAAGGTTGCCCACAGTCGCGGTCCGCCGTCCACGTCAACGCACGCGACCATTCCGTCAAGATTAATAACACTCATGCGTCACCTCCGGTTGGGCTCAATATTGCGCTGAGTGAGTGAATTCGCAAGCTTTAAAAGCAAGACTAAGTAATTGTGAACATTGACAAAACATCTTAAATAATTATGTTGGCAAGCAGTCATCTGGGATCTTTTGGTTGCAGATCGTATACAGTATCAGGTGCATGGCCATGATTGACGCTGCAATCGAACCTCCAGAGGGACTGGTCGCTCTCGCGCCGCCGGACTTCAATGTAACGACACAGAAGTACGTGACACGCGTCGAGACGGCTAGGGTAGGGCTCTTTTGCACATGCGGAGGGCGGGCGCGGATGCATGGACGAAGGCAGATCCTCATATCTGATGTCCCTCGGTCGGGGTCTCCAGTCGCTTTGCTCGTGAGCTACCATCGGATGTGGTGTCATAAGTGTTTGACATCCTATCGCCAGACGATTCCGGGAGTTGAGGAAAATTTTCGGACGACTTCTCGCCTCGTCGAATATCTGCGACGAGAGGCAGACTCGAGCGTCTCAGTGTCCGAATTGGCGGTGCGAGTTGGCCTTGACCGAAAGACGGTTCGCAAAATTCTTGTCGATCAGGCGGAAAAAAGCTTGTTGAAGCACCTTCAGTCGACGCCGCAAGTACTAGGTGTTGCTAAGTGCGAGATCGGCGGTCGGACGGCAACTGTGATGTGGGATGTCTGCGATCGTCGCGTCATTCACTATATCATGTCAGGTAGGGCGGCCGACATCCGCAGGTGGCTTCAAGGTATGCCAGACAAAGGTGCCATCGTGGTTGCGGTGGTCGACACCGTGGACAGTCTTTTCAATGTCGTGGCAGAGACGTTGCCGGATTCCATGATCGCAGTGAATCCCTTCCTGATACGCGAGCGAATGCTGGAGATTGGCTCGGAACTCCTGTCGAAAAGCCAGTTTAAGGCATTCAAGAAGACTGATCCGTACTTATTGTCCTTCAGGTCGTTTGCGGAACCTGTCCAACGATCGTTGAATATCGTTGAAGTAAATCCTTACCTGGAACACGCTTATGCAGCCCGCAAGGCCTTCCACCGCGTATGGAAAGCCCGTGATCCGGTAAAGGTGGCGCGCGCGCTAGATCAGTTCCTTGAAGGCCTTCCTAAGGTACTCCGTAGGTCTAATACAGACATCGTTAGGGCCGTGGAACAATGGCATGAGCAGCTTTCCGGCTCGGTCACAATCCCTGGGCTTTCTCGCTACACGACTGGGCGGTCAATGCTTGGCTCCACATCGTCGAAAGCTATCGTCGACGGATGCGGCATCTTTAGGCATCAACCGTTCGATGACGAAAGCTATGCGCTTTGTCATTTCTGTCTGAACGAATCCCAGCGCTGGACAAACAAGACGCGCCGGATGGTATGGAAATCGCTTGGAGGATCATCGAGGACGTTTTCAGTGATCCGAACGTCATGTGTTGAATGCAACGGTCTCGTTGGCGAATGAATTTCGCAACAACCAAATGGCTCTTTTACCGGACCAGCAGAGAGCCATTTCCGTAAAAGCAACGCGAACGCAATAAAAACAAAATGGCTCGGTTGTTCCATAATATATATTATGCAATCTTTGTATGTAACGCCCTTTTAGTAATGCGACACCTTCCTCGCACGACGACGCTGGTCAATATCAACGTTGGGAGCAAGGATGCGACGATGTTCAGCCTGACAGCGGTCAGGAGGGTTCGGAGTTGCCATGTCCTTTTTGATCACCATGTCGCAGAAAGAATTGCATCGCCTCGAAGTCATCCAGAAGATTCACGATCGGCGCCTGAGTGTTGTCCAGGCCGCCGGCGTGCTCGGCATCAGCCGCAGCCAGATGCATCGGTTGTTAAATGCATATGAGACGTACGGCATGCCCGGTCTGGTCTCTAAGAAGCGTCAGCAACCAAGCAACCGGCGTCACAGCAAGGATTTTCGCAACACCGTTCTCGATCTTGTCAGAGAACGGTATGCCGATTTCGGCCCGACCTTGGCTCGTGAGAAGCTGATTGAACGGCACCAACTGGCGATCGGCAAGGAACCGCTGCGCCAGTGGATGACCGAGGCAGGCATCTGGATATCACGGAAAGAACGCACGAAACGCGTCTTTCAACCACGCGGCCGGCGCGATTGGTTTGGCGAGCTCGTGCAGATCGATGGATCTCATCACCGGTGGTTCGAGAACCGCGGCCCAAAATGCGCCCTGCTCGTCTACATCGATGACGCCACCGGAAAGCTGTTGCACCTGCGCTTTGCCGGATCTGAGAACACATTCGACTATTTGCATGCGACAAAAGCTTATTTGCAGCAATGGGGTAAACCGCTGGCTTTCTACAGCGACAAGCATGGCGTGTTTCGTTCTACACATGCTTCGCAGAAAGATCGAACGAGTGGGCTAACGCAGTTTGGACGCGCACTCTATGAGCTGAACATCGACATCATCTGCGCCAATACCCCACAGGCCAAGGGCCGGGTTGAACGGGCCAATCAGACTCTGCAGGATCGACTGGTCAAGGAGCTGCGGCTCCGCGGTATCGACACGATAGAGGCTGCCAATAATTATGCTCCAGAATTTATTGTCGATTTCAATGCCCGCTTCGGCAAGCCACCACGCAATCCGAAAGATATGTACCGTCCCCTCGCCGCCCATGAGAACCTCGACGGCGCCATGTGCCGCAAAGAAGTCGGCACGCTGTCTCAGTCTCTGAAGCTGCGCTATGACAAGGTGATATTCACCCTAGATCCAACGGAACGGGCAACGTCGCTCGCAGGTCAAAAAGTCATCGTTTGCGATTATCCAGGCGGCCGCCTGTGGTTGAGAACAAGCGACTGGATGACATGCTGTCACTGGTTGCGGAGATGCAGGAAGGCCGCGATCTACAGCGCAGCAAGCGTGGGCCGCGAAGAACCGGACAGACTAACAGCATGTTCGAGATTCCAGATGGCAGCCAGAGCAACGATTATCAGAAACGTGGCCGAAAACGTGGGCGCAGGACGGATTTCATGAACGATCCGGAAGTGATTGCAAGACGACAGAAAGCTCTCGCTCGACTGGAAGCAGCTGAATGAAGGCAGCTTTTGGCCCACTATGGACATAGGAGTTGTTCCAAGCAAAAGTTGAGCTAAGCTCTTCCAAATTAACTGGCATTCAAATTTGGAGATCAAATGAAAAAACATCTGCCAAGTGTTTTAGGCGGCATCGCCGCTGGTCTATCATCGTCGTTTGCAGGTGCTTTCGACGCTCCATTTTGGGTACTATGCATTGCGGCGGGATGCGGAGCTTTCGCGGGAACCTACCTCGGGCAGAAGCTCGCTGGCTAAAGGAATCCATCAAGGGCACAACGTCCGCTATTGGCACAATGCAGACGTGAGGACTGAGGAAGCTAAAGCCGAAGAAGCCGTTCCATCACCCGCCGCCTCCCGACCCTTGCAACCCGGCCCAGCCCGTCCGCTCGGGGGCTGACCGTCAGAGCACGCCGGCGGTCAGTGTCGCGTTTCTAACGGGCCAGCGGCGTTGCATCTCTAATCAGCTTTGACATTGTACTTAGCGGGGGTGAGTTCACGCTTGAAGTGCGTACCATCAATGATACCAATGGGTTATCAGTCAAAGGAAGATGCAATGGAGAGCTCTTACTCCCCTATTGATCGAGGTGAACGTCGCAAGGCGGTAGAGAGTCCACTGATTGCCTCTGTCTTTAAAGCTGGCGTCGGAAGCGCTCACATGCGTTTGCTCCATAATCTGTCATGTAAGGTCATGCCGACCAGCATGGCGATTACGAACAGAGCGGTTTGAGGCAGCCCTACCGAAAGGGATGCAATGGCCGGACCAGGGCAAAAGCCGCCCAGTCCCCAGCCGAGACCGAAGAGAATTGAGCCGCCGATAAGCGGTGCATCGACCCGCCGGTTTGTTGGCAGATCGAAGGTGTCGCGCAGAACCGGATGCGGCATGCGTTTTATTATCTGCGTTCCGACAAAGGCGATCATGACTGCACCACCAAGGACGAATGCGAGACTGGCGTCCCATAAACCAAAGATGTCGAGGAAACCTTGAACGCGTACCGGGTTCAGCATTCCAGACAGTGACAATCCAAATCCAAAGACCAAGCCGGAGCCAAGCGCCGCCGCAAATTGAGATATGGCTCTTTTCATAATCCGAGACCTCGAAGGACGGCGACGGCGACCACGCCAGCAGTCAGAAACGTAACGACGGCGACTATGGATCGCGGAGAAAGTCGTGCCAGGCCCAGTACGCCGTGACCACTGGTGCATCCAGACCCCATGCGCGTGCCGAACCCGACAAGCACCCCGGAAATGATGGCGAGCGGCCAGCCACCGGTCATCTGTATGACGGGCCAACCGCCAAAGAAAAACAGATAGACGATGGGTCCAAGCAGCAGCCCGAGGATAAAGGCGAGATTGGTCACCACATCGATCCCCAGCGCCAGACGCCCAACGATACCGCTGATCCCGGCAATGCGTCCGTTGAGGATCAACAGCATGACGGCGGACGTACCAATCAGCATGCCTCCGACTGTGGAGAGAAGAAATGTATTCACTGATCGTCCTCCACGCAGAAAATATCATAGAGCGCGCCGACCAGTTGTGCGGCCTTTTTCTCCGTTAGACGATAAAATATCTGCTTGCCCTCCCTTCGCGTTTCAACGATCCCGGAACTGCGTAGGACCGTCATGTGTTGTGACAGATGCGGTTGGTGAACATCGACTTTGTCTTCCAGTTCACCAACGGAGTATTCGCCATCCACCAGCGTGCAGACAATCATCAACCGTGCGGGGTGCGATAAAACCTTCAACAGACTTGAAACCGTGTCAGCACGCAGGGCCATCTCCGCAGGCGGCAGTTTAGTCTTTATCTTCGGATCCAAGTTCATGACCATGCGGCCCCCTTGAGTGCGTTCAGCGGAAACTTTAGATAGCGCTGGCCATTGGCTTCAGGTTCCGGCAGACGCCCTCCCCGAATGTTTACCTGCAATGCATGCAGAATAAGCTTCGGCATGGGAAGTTCCTTATCGCGTTTCGTTCGAAGCGCAACGAATTCTTCCTCCCCAAGACCGGCGATATGAGGATTGGATAATTTTTGACTGGCAACAGTGCTTTCCCAGCGCGGTGACCGACCGCCCGGTTGATAGTCGTGGCCGGTGAATATCCGCGTCGAATCCGGCAACGTGAGGATGCTCTGGATAGACTGCCACAAACGGCGAGCATCGCCTCCAGGAAAGTCGGCACGGGCGGTTCCGCCGTCTGGCATAAAGAGCGTGTCGTTTACGAAGGCCGCGTCGCCAATGACATAGGTTATGGAAGCGAGCGTATGCCCGGGCGAAAACACGACCTTTGCGTCAATCGAGCCGATCTTGAAGGTCTCACCATCGGCAAGTAGTCGATCCCACTGTGAGCCGTCAGTTGCGAAATCCGGCCAGTGGTAGGTCGTTTTCCATAGCTCTTGAACATCCACCACGCGCTCACCGATTGCCGTTTGCGCACCGGTCTTTCCCTTCAGATAGTGAGCTGCTGAAAAGTGGTCGGCGTGAGGATGGGTGTCGAGTATCCACTCGACGGTGAGGTCATTGTCACGGATATAGTCGACGATCGCGTCGGCGTTGGTCGTCGCAATCGCACCGGACTTCTCATCAAAGTCGAGCACAGGGTCTATGACTGCGCATTTCCGCGTTGATGGGTCGGACACGACATACTGAATGCTTGATGTGTGTTTATCGAAAAATCCCTTTACCCGCGGCTTTCGCGCTGCATGCTGACTTAGCCAAGTGACAGCGCTACTGGTATCGAAGCCGTGACGGCGCCCGAATTCAACCACCCCATCAACGGACATGCGAGCGTCAAGAGCCTCACCTATCAGATACAGGCTGAGGGATCGGGTTCCGGTTTTGCAATGGGCAAATACGCGGCCTTCCGATTGATCAACTGCCTGCTGAAACGCACGAACGTCCGCCTCCGTTATCGTCGTAACGCTGATGGGAATGAATGAATAGGAGAGGTTAGAGCGCTCCGCCTCATCTCTTTCAGCGCGGGTGCCCGGTTGAACATCGTCTTCTTTATCCAGCCTGTTGTTGATGAGTGTCGTAAATCCCAGGTCACGAAGAACCCTGATATCTTCGATAGAAGGCTGCGGTGCGACGGAGAGTTTTGGTGATAGTTCGACGGCTTGCATGACGGAATCCTCCAATACGATATACAATATATTATTATATATATCGTTTAATTGTCAAGCTGTGAGAAAACTCTCTCTGTCAACGAGCGACCCTGTGTTCCCCGGGAATTGATAAGGCCAAAGGCAAAAAAGCGACGTCCATGCCCCGCTCCTTCCGCTGCAACCCGGCCCGCAGGTTAAGTCTAGAGCTGATTGTCGGAGCCCGTGTCACACGCCTCACGGGCTGGCCGGCGCCCCACGAAGCTGCGGCTTCCATTTTCCATTTTCGAATGAGTGCCATCAACCGCCGCAAATAGCTCTTGGGTATTTTGGCCAGTCCTTCTAAAAGCGATCTGAAGATTAAGCGTAAGAAGAGAACGATGCCGCAAATCTATGTCGATGCCGATGCTTGCCCTGTGAAGGCCGAGATTTTGAAAGTTGCGGAGCGGCATGGACTGGAGGTGACGTTCGTGGCCAACTCGGGTTTGCGACCTTCCCGTGATCCCATGGTCAAGAATGTGATTGTCTCAAGTTCTTTCGATGCGGCGGACGACTGGATTGCAGAGCGCGCTGGCGACGACGATATCGTCATCACCGCCGACGTTCCGTTGGCTGGACGCTGCGTTGCCAACGGCGCGCAGGTCACCGGGCCAACGGGTCGAGTCTTTGACAAGACCAATATCGGCATGGCGACTGCGATGCGAGATTTGGGCGCACATTTACGTGAGACAGGTGAAAGCAAGGGCTATAACGCTGCATTCTCTCCGCGCGACCGCTCGCAGTTTCTTGAAACGCTTGACCGCCTCTGCCGCCGCGTCAAAAGATAGGCAGTGGATCGGAGCACCATCATGAAAGCCACCCAGCCCCGGGTCAGCAATTTTTACCGCCATCGTCCTTTTCTGATCGCGATATTTCTGGCTGCGCTGGTCTTGATCGGCTCACTCATCGCCGAGCCCTCCCTGGCGGTTGAGGGTGCTGCCGTCGTCTTCTTCCTGACATATCTGGTGATCATTTTGTTCCGGCTCCCTCGCCTCACCGCAAGTCATTTGAAGGCGCATGCCGATAGCGACGACCTGCCCGCCATTCTGATCATCGCGATCACCTTTCTGGCCGTAAGTGTAGCGGTCGTGTCTCTTTTCAGCGCGCTCAATCATACGAGTGGTGAAACGGTCTGGTCGCTCACTCTGGCTTTTCTGTCCGTCGTTTTCGGTTGGTTGACGATACACACCATGACCGCGATGCATTATGCCCACGTGTTCTGGCGTCCGACGAAGGCCACCGGCAGACAGCAAACGCACGGTGGCATGGACTTCCCCCAGACAGAAGAGCCAAGCATTTATGAATTCCTGTATTTCTCCATTGTCATCGGCATGACGGCGCAGACATCGGATGTCTCAGTGACGACCACATCGATGCGCAAGGTCGTGCTTTTGCATTCTATCGTGTCCTTCTTCTTCAACACCGTGCTGGTCGCGGCGGCCGTCAATGCCGCGGTGTCGCTCGCGACGTAATCTGCTCACCCAGAATAGGAATAACCATGAAAATCATCTCTCAAAACACCGCATTTGGCGGCATGCAGGGCGTTTTCACACATGATTCGGAGGTCAATAACTGCGAGATGACGTTTGCAGTTTTTGTCCCGCCAAAAGCGATCGAGGCGCCCTGCCCTGTTCTCTGGTATTTGTCTGGCCTGACCTGCACCCATGCCAATGTGATGGACAAGGGGGAATACAGGCGCATGGCGTCGGAGCTCGGACTGATCGTGGTCTGCCCCGATACTAGCCCGCGTGGCAATGACGTCGCAGATGAACTCACCAACTGGCAGATGGGCAAGGGCGCCGGGTTTTATCTCGACGCGACTGAAAAGCCCTGGGCCGATCACTACCAGATGTACAGCTACATCACACGAGAGCTCCCTGCCCTCATCTCTCAGCAGTTCCGGGTAGACATGACCCGCCAAGGCATCTTCGGACACTCCATGGGTGGCCATGGCGCTATGACGATTGCCTTGAAAAACCCTGACCGTTTCAAGAGTTGTTCGGCCTTCGCGCCCATCGTGGCCCCTTCGTCTGCCGATTGGTCCGCACCTGCCTTCGAGAAATATCTCGGAGAAGACCGGGCCGCATGGCGTCAGTACGATGCCTGCTCGCTGGTGGAAGATGGCGCTCGTTTCCCGGAGTTTCTGATCGATCAGGGCAAGGCCGACAACTTCCTGGAATCAGGCCTGCGTCCCTGGCTGTTTGAGGAAGCAATCAAAGATACGGACATTGGTCTGACGCTGCGGATGCATGATCGCTACGACCACTCCTATTATTTCATCTCCACCTTCATGGACGATCACCTGAAGTGGCATGCCGAACGCCTGGGTTGATTGTTGGCGCCGCCAAAAGATCAGTCCGGCTTGCGATGTTCCAGTCGCAAGCCCTTGGCGGTGCGGTTGGCGAAACCAGCCCAATAGGTATGTTCGGGTTTCAGGCTACCATCCTTGTTGGCGGCCCACACCCCATCGTCGGACTGCTCGACGAGGTCGAGGTAGCGCGCTTTTGTCTCGTCGTTCTTAAGCTTAATGTCGAACCATGCGGTGGCAAAGTGCTGCGCAATGTTGTTCATGCGTACCGTGTCCCATACGGGATCGGCATAGTGCTCGAACGGCGCAAAGCCGAGTTTCTCGTTCATTGCCCAGCTTTCCGCAGGTGCTGGCATGGTGGCGGCAGCATTGTGGTTGGCCTCAGCAAAGGTCAGGAGATAGCGGTCGACCGGCATCTTGCCTTCGAATATCTTGCGGATTCCCTTTTGATAGTCGGAGACATCGTCGGCGCTGCCTGCCATGAAAAAGATCGGCACCTTGATTTCAGCCAATCCCTTGTCGTCCCACATACCACGCTGCATGCCCCACGGCGCGATGGCGATGATGGCTTTGAAGCGCGGATCGAAGAGGGCTTGGTGCTCTTTGGTTCCTGCCTGGTGAATAGCCAGTGCGCCATCCTTCGCGCTCCAGTCAGCGCCCACCGCCGTCGCCGACACACCCGCACCAGCCGTCACCACGGCGCCATACCCACCCATGGAATAGCCGATCAACCCCGTATTGTTGACGTCGACCACACCTGACAGAAAGCTGTTTTTGTCAGTGGACAGTCTCCCGATTTCATCGAGAACGAAGCGCTGATCGAGCGGGCGGTTGACAAGCGTGCTGCCGAAAGCCTTCTGGTCGTCATAGGTGCTGTCAGTATGGTCGATCGACGCAACGACATATCCTTTGCTGGCAAGATTTTCTGCAATCGGGCTCATGAGGAAGCGGTTGCCCGGATAACCATGCGACATAATAATCAGCGGGAATTTTTCGCCATTCGCCTTGCGTGGCTCTGCGTCACGCTTGGCGCGACCCGTGAGGGATACCGATGTCTCTCCGTCGCGCAACAGAACGCTGTATGTGCCGCCGCCATCGGCATGATCGGCCGGGTACCAGACTTCCAGCTGCAGCGGACGGTCATAGCGCGGAGGCTCCTTGCCGGGCTCTCTATGAACGATATCGATCTGCTTTGGATTGACAACCTTGAGGCTGCGGACGCCGACGGGAAACGTGCCGTAGGGAGCGAGAAGCGGCGCGTCCGGTCTAACCCTGTCGATGCGGTTTTCGTCTGCGTGAAGGCTGAAGGGCATGAGGACAGAGAACGTCAAACCAATGATACCGATAAACTTCACCTTATCCTCCGTCAGCCGTTTCAACCATTGCCTATACAAAGATTGTGACGGTGAATTAAAAACGGCTCGGAAACAAGGCCGTCGTGACAGCAGATGGGTGGTTCAGACGAAACTCGGTGATCACCCGCTCGGCAATGCCATGTGCAAGTTCACGCTGGATAAAGGATCTATCGATGCCAAGAATGGTGGCGGTAAACTTTGTTTCTGCAATGACCTCGCCGGTCTGCACGGCGGCGGCACGCACGACAACACGAGCAGACGCGCGCTCTCCGAACATCAGCGACGCATTGGAAACGTTCAAGAGACGAATGGTCAGAACAACACGCGGGCGGGTTTTATCGCGCGTGGTAGAATCGATGGCGTTGGATATCTCATACTGGATCGACTGCATCAGCTCGGCCGAAATGTCGGGTCTGGCAGCCACGAACGCGCCACGGACATCGTAGAGCAAGCGGTCTGCATCACGCGCCTCGGGCTCAAGCCGGAAGGACATGAGGGCGAGCGACATGGGTAAAAGAACGCAAAGGCGCTTCAGCGAATGATGCATGATAGACGCCTCCCCCTACGTCAGGCTCTGCGTCCATCATCATCATTTACGGTTAGAAAACCGTTAAAACCTCAAGCGTGGTTTGCCCTGGCAGCATGCAGGACGTCAACGGCGGCGCGCATCTCTACAAACCGCTTTGCGGTTCTGACCTGAGCGTCGTCGTCTTCGCCCCATTGCTCGGCCGTCCAGTTTTCATCCAGATGGGCCAGTGCCCAAATCTCTTCTACGCTGCGTTCACCCTCAGCCAAGGCAAGCGCCAGAAGAGCAGAGCCGGTCAGCGTCGTCATGGTGTGGAGCGCCGCAAGCTCGATCGGAGTATCGTATTTCCTCACCGTCACGGCAAACGCGGCGATCGCTTCGCGCGGCTGGTCCTGATGCATGACGCCTTCGACCAGAATGAACCGTGCTCCAAGCGTGTTGGCGGCCCAGTCAATGATGGGGTCCCACTGCTCCGACTGGCGTTCGACCAAAGCCTGCGGCTCGCCTGCCCTGTAGCAAAGAAGATCGCTGGACGAAAAGCGCAGGATATCCTCGAACACCGCCTGCGGATCGCTGGCGATGCCATCGATGGCGGTGTTGATATGACGGGAAACCGGCATGATCGTCGGGTCAACGACCTCGACCTGCGCATCCCATTCATCTCTCAGCAACTGCGCAAGCGCGCGCGTCGGCACAGTCAGCACGCTTTTCGCGGGAGTGCGCATCGTCTTGCCGTCGAGCAGAACGGTAAAGCCACCCTCCTCCGTTTCACCCACGGTCACATGCTTGTAGAAACGCTTTGGCAAAGGCTTCTGCATCTGGATTTGCGAGCGGCGAATGGGGTCCGGATGGCTTAGACCCTCTGTCAAATCATTCAACAGGTCACGCATGATACGTCCTCATCAACCCGGAATGTGACCGGGAATTTCATTGGGGTGGTTGACGATGGCGTCAGCACCCGCTTTCCAGAGATCATCGACGGATGCGTAGCCCCACGAAACGCCAATAGCCTTGGCGCCGGCGGCCTTCGCCATCTGCATATCGTAAATCGCATCGCCGATAACAATGGTATCTGTCGGAACGATGCCCGTCTGGCCGCAACATTCCGTCACCATGGCCGGATGCGGCTTGGAAGGGCAATCGTCTGCCGTGCGCGAGACGATGAAATGCTGACGGAAACCGTGCGTGTCCATAATGAGGTTCAGGCCGCGACGAGACTTTCCCGTGACCGCGCCCATCAACAGTTCGTCACGTTTTGCCAGCACATCGACCATGGCATGGATGCCTTCAAACACTGGCTCTTCAAAGCCCGCCTCTGCGCGCGTTTCGGCATAGATCGCCTTATAATGCGCGGTCATCGCGACGGCTTCGTCATCCACATGCGGCTTTCCCTGCATGCGGGCAATGGCGATATCCAGCGTCAGACCGATGATGGATTTCGTCAGCGAGACGTCAGGTCGATCATAACCGAAATGGACGAAGGTGCGGGCCATGACCTCATGGATCAGTCCGGCGCTATCGACCAGCGTGCCATCGCAATCGAAAAGAACGAGTTTCATTCGTCGTCCCTGTCGCCATCGGCCACGTCGAGACCCAGCAGGTTCCAGGTCTGAACCATGTGCGGTGGTAGGGGCGCCGTTACGCGCAGGCGTCCACCAGAGGGATGAGGAATGTCAATCTTTCGCGCATGCAGATGCAGGCGTTTCTGGACACCGCCGGGGAAATCCCAGTTGGTGTCTTCGACGTAATATTTTGGATCGCCGATAATCGGATGGCCCATGTGAAGCGCGTGAACGCGCAGTTGGTGGGTGCGGCCCGTATAGGGTTCCATTTCCAGCCATGCGAGGTTTTGCGCAGCGGTATCGATGACGCGATAGTAGGATATGGCGTGGTCGGCGCCCTCCTCACCATGCTTTGCAATGCGCATACGGTCACCATCCGGCGTTTGCTCCTTGACAAGCCAGGTCGAAAGCTTGTCCTGATGCTTGCGCGGCACGCCTTTGACCAGCGACCAGTACGTCTTCTTGGTGTCGCGCTCGCGGAACGCGGCGGTCAGCTTTTGCGCGGCACCTCTGGTGCGAGCCACGACCAGAACGCCTGATGTATCGCGGTCGATGCGGTGAACCAAACGCGGCTTTTCGCCCTTGGAGCTCGTCCAGGCCTCCAGCAATCCATCGATGTGGCGATTGATGCCAGAACCGCCTTGCACGGCAATGCCAGCGGGTTTGTTGAACACGAAGACCTTTTCGTCTTCATGCAGCAACATGCGTTTCAACAGATCGACATCGTCGGAGTTCTTGAGATCGGTCGAACTGATCGGCCCGCCCTTGACCTTTGAATCGACATCCAGTGGCGGAACCCGAACCATCTGTCCGGCTTCCACGCGTGCATCGGTCTTAACCCGTCCGCCATCGACACGAACCTGACCGGAGCGCATCAGCTTTTGCAGCGGACCAAAGCCGAGGCCAGGGTAGTGAATCTTGAACCAGCGATCGAGCCGCATGCCGGACTCTTCGGCTTCAACCTTGATGTGCTCGATACCTGCCATGACGATTCTAGTCTTTCTTTTATTGGGCGCCGCATCGTTGATGTGCGGCATTTGTGTTGCCTTTAGAACAAACTGCGTCCCAAGGCCAGCCCGGCAAAGATGGCGGTGAAAGAAAGGGTGAGACTTCCCGCGAGATAAAGCGCCGCCTGCCCGACGTCTCCACGCTCGAAAAGCGCCACCGCATCCAGCGTGAAGGACGACCAGGTCGTGAAGCCGCCAAGGACACCCGTGACGACAAACACCCGGATTTCGGCCGAAGCGTCAAAGCGGCGGGCCACCACCTCGACCAGGAGGCCGATCAGGAACGCACCAACGATGTTGACGGTCATCGTACCCCAAGGGAAATTCGGGCCAGCGAGACGCACACTCCAAACGCCAACGAGATAACGGGCAACCGAGCCGATTGCGCCTCCGAAAGCCACAAGGGCAATGTTGAGCATGGGGTTCTCCAGCAGGAACGGACAACAATGAAAGCCGAAACGATGTCTACGACAAAGATCAGGAAAGAGAAAATACCCAACATCCCAAACGTCATAAAAAATCCATTGACGAATTCATGAAGACACGCCTCAAATACAACCGATGGATTTAATTGAGAATAAATTCGCCGCTGATAACGTGGTACAATTCAAGATCAGGAGGGTGATCGCATGGTGCAAGTTTTGACAGTCTCAGCGACCACCGCCGGATATGTGGCTGATAGCATCAAGTCTGTCCAGCGTCCGTCGAGAAAGGCGGAGGTCGAGCAGGCCGTTCGCGAGCTCACGCGCAAGACGGGTCAGAGGGACGAGACTGACATCAATGTGATGAACGCCGTCGTCATGCCATCCGCAATGTCGGCGCATTTTCTGACCGCCGGACAACATCAGAACCCGCAGGTTACTCTTGAGGAAGTCATCGAAGCCTATGAGGAAAACAAGGGTCGCGCAGATATCTGAGCGATTTCGTCTACAAGATTGGCTGCCGGGTCGAGATCTCTCCCCGGCAGCTCTTTCTGATCAGTTGTGCTGATGCTTTTCCTGGCCACCCCTGGCTGAGCCGACGTTCATCATCACATCGACCCTCCCGGCCTTTTCGAACGTCAGTGTTACCGGTACCTTATCGCCCTCGGCGAAGGGTTTGCTGACATTAAAGAACATGAAATGCAGGCCCCCCGGCGTCAGCTGAACCGTTTTGCCAGCGGGAATGGCGATACCGGCATCCAGTTTGCGCATTTTCATGACATCATTGACCATCGCCATTTCATGAATTTCGGCACGACCGGCGAGTGGCGACGCCACCGAAACCAGACGATCATCAACAGAACCATCATTCTTGATCGTAACGAAACCGCCGCCGACCGGCTGCCCGGGAAGCATGGCCTTGCTCATCGCATCAGAGATTTCCAAATCTCCGACTTTGACGACATCCTCCATCGCTTCCATGGCGCCGTGATCTGGGGCAGCCGAGCTGTGGTCATGCTCCATGCCTGAAGATTGCTGGGCGACGATGTGAATGGTGGGTGCCGGGTTTTTGAGCGCATGCGGGTCCTGGCCGTTTGCGGCAATCTCATCCCAGCGTGCTGTTCCCTGCTTCCCGCACACCTGCGTCACCTTGAATGGCAGGTTGGTATCCGCATCGACGCCGGAAATCTTCCCCTGCACATTGAAGGTATCGTAATAGGCATCCGGCAAATCGCCGCCCTTCCAGCGAATTTCCACCGGTCCGCTTTTAACCTCGGTGCCGTGGTTCATGTAACTCTTCTGGTAATCGCCTTGCATGACCTCGATGTCCCAACCTGCCTTGGGTTGTGGTTTCGCCGAAATGAAGCCCTCCGGAAGCTTGATGTGCACCTCTGTGGTGGCAAGGCCACTCTCGCAGCCATGCGGAACCTGAAGGGCGGCGACGATGGTGCTTTCCTGTGCGGCTGTGGTGTTGACGAAGCTGGTGTGAGCGAGCGCCGGCAGGGCAGAAGCGGATGTCAGCAAAGCGGTGTACAGCGAAATGTGACGAATATTCATCTTTGAATCCTCTCGATTGCGGCTCCTGGAGCGCGGCAATCATCGTTTCAGGCAAAAGTTATTATCAGGATCAAAGAGGAACAGGCGGTGCCCTGGCTCTGGGGCGGTGGTCATCGACACTCTGCGATGGCGACATGTAAGGCGTAGGGCGATTGTCCAGCCACGCGAAATGCGCCCTCACCCAGGACGTCGCGTCCGGTGTTGGGAGAAGAATGGAGGACGCCAGACGGCAGGCGTCGCAAAAGAGCGACGGCATGCCTGAGTGATCCGACTTCCTGGTTTTATGAGGCGCATCGACATCTGCATGCGCTTCGCAAATCTCGGCAAAACTTCCGTCGGGAAAACGGTAGGCTTCATCGAAAGCACGCGCAGGAGCCGCCAAAGCCTCGACCGGCCTGTGAGCAAAACCCAGCGACAGCATCAGCGTGGCGCAAAAGATGCGCAGAATCGTTGTCGCCGATACCAGTTGCTTGCTCATCGAGGCTCTCATGACACGAAGCGATATCTCGGTTTTTGTCGTAAATCAAAGCGCAATTGCGCGCGATGGGAACCACCGCATTCAAAGACACGTTTCCCCACCATTCGAAAACCCTGAGGAACAGATCATCATGCCCGCAAAGTCCAAAGCCCAACAGAAAGCAGCCGGGGCCGCACTTGCCGCCAAACGCGGCGACATGCCAAAATCACGCTTACAAGGTGCTTCAAAAACCATGGCTAAGTCCATGACAGAAAAGGAACTTGAGGATTTGGCGTCTACCAAGCACAAAAAGCTGCCGGAGAAAAAAGCCGGTTAGCTGCCTTCGCGAAAAGCGCAGGCGACGTGCCGCCGTCTCGTGTCAGGGATGGCGCAAGCGGAACAAAAAACTGCTTGGCTGCGTCATTTGGTCCTTGCCAAGAAACTGGCTTAGCAGATAATGAAGGTCTATCCCGCTGGGAGACACCGCTTCAATGCGGGGCCGAAGGAGCAACCGCCCCGGAAACTCTCAGGCAAAAGGACCAGCGGAAAAGGACGGAACTCTGGAGAGAAGCCACCTGCACAAGGACGGCTCGCCGAAGGGATAACAATCTCAGGCGACAAGGACAGAGGGGGCTCTTGAACCCGGCACTTTCAACGGTGTCTTGACATGAGCCCGCGCGACATCGCGTAACCCTGGAGGCGTCCTTGGCCGATACAGCCGAGTTACAAGTCACACCACTGCATTCCCTTCATATGTCTCTTGGCGCGCGCATGGTGCCTTTCGCAGGTTATGATATGCCTCTGCATTACCCTGCCGGGGTCATGAAGGAGCACCTGCACACCCGCACATCCGCCGGGCTGTTCGACGTATCCCACATGGGTCAGGTTATCGTGAGGGCAAAGTCAGGGAAGGTTGAAGACGCAGCGCTGGCACTCGAAAAGCTGGTTCCCGTCGATATCCTCACTCTGAAAGAAGGCCGTCAGCGCTATGGCTTCTTCACCGATGACAATGGTGGCATTCTGGACGACCTGATGATCACCAACCGTGGCGATCATCTTTTCGTCGTCGTAAACGCCGCCTGCAAGGACGCGGACGTTGCGCATATGACAGCGCATCTTTCCGATAGCTGCGATATCACACTGCTCGATGACCGCGCTTTGATTGCTCTCCAGGGTCCCCGTGCCGAGGCTGTTCTGGTCGAACTTTGGACGGGCGTGTCCGCCATGAAATTCATGGATGTGCGTGAAATTCCGCTGCATGACGTTCCCTGCATCGTCTCCCGGTCCGGATATTCCGGCGAAGACGGTTTTGAAATTTCTGTTCCATCCGACAAGGCCGAAGAGGTTGCGAACGCGCTGCTTGCACACCCTGACTGTGAAGCCATTGGCCTTGGTGCTCGCGACAGCCTGCGTCTCGAGGCTGGTCTCTGCCTTTACGGCAATGATATCGATACCACGACCTCGCCGATCGAAGCCTCGCTTGACTGGGCGATACAGAAGTCGCGTCGGACAGGAGGTGATCGCGAGGGCGGTTTTCCTGGTGCAAATCGAATTTTGGGTGAGCTGGCAAACGGCACGACCCGCCGCCGCGTAGGCCTGAAGCCGGAAGGTAAGGCGCCCGTGCGCGGCCACGCCAAGCTGTTTGCCGACGCAGAAGGCAAGACTGAAATCGGCGAAGTCACATCGGGGGGTTTCGGCCCGACGGTCGAAGGCCCTGTCGCCATGGGTTACGTGCCAAAAGAATTCGCGACACCTGGCACGGCTATTTTCGCGGAAGTTCGCGGCAAGTATCTGCCAGTGGCCGTTGCTGCCCTGCCCTTCATTACACCCACGTACAAACGCTAGTTTCCGGAGAGACCAATGCTGAAATTTACTCAAGAACACGAGTGGCTGAAGATTGAAGGCGATGTCGCAATTGTTGGCATCACCACCCACGCCGCAGAACAGTTGGGCGATCTGGTCTTCGTGGAATTGCCGGAAGTCGGCGCAACCTTCTCCAAGGATGGAGATGCCGCAACGGTTGAAAGCGTCAAGGCAGCATCGGACGTCTATTGTCCGCTTGACGGCGAAATCACCGAGATCAATCAGTCCATCGTCGACGACCCGTCGCTGGTCAACTCCGATCCGCAGGGTGCGGGCTGGTTCTTCAAGCTCAAGCTTGCCAACGCGTCCGACGCCGATGCGCTGCTGGATGAAGCGGCCTATAAGGAGCTTATTGCGTAATGACGACTCCCACAGAGTTCCATTTCACCGATTATCAGCCCTATGACTTCGCCAACCGGCGTCATATCGGGCCGTCACCGTCGGAAATGACGGATATGCTGAAGGTCATCGGCTATAACAGCCTGGATGCGCTCATCGATGCGACCGTACCCTCCTCCATTCGCCAGAAGACGCCGCTCGCCTGGGGCACTGCGCTGACGGAACGCGAGGCGCTGGATCGTCTTCGCGAAACCGCCAACAAGAACAAGGTCCTGACTTCGCTCATCGGTCAGGGCTATTACGGCACCATCACGCCGCCCGTCATCCAGCGCAACATTCTGGAAAATCCGGCCTGGTACACCGCGTATACGCCGTACCAGCCGGAAATTTCTCAAGGCCGTCTTGAGGCGCTGTTGAACTTCCAGACCATGATTTCCGATCTGACGGGTCTGGATGTCGCCAACGCCTCGCTCCTCGATGAAGCAACGGCTGCTGCCGAAGCCATGGCCATGTGCCAGCGCGTGGCGAAGTCCAAGGCGACGGCCTTCTTCGTGGACGCCAACTGCCATCCGCAAACCATTGCGCTCATCCAAACGCGTGCCGCGCCACTGGGCTGGAACGTCATTGTCGGCAATCCCTTCACCGATCTCGACCCTGTCGATGTTTTCGGTGCGCTGTTCCAATATCCCGGAACGCATGGCCACGTGAATAATTTCACGGGCCTGATCTCGCGCTTGCACCAGACCGGTGCGATTGCGGCCGTGGCCACCGATCTTCTGGCGCTGACGCTTCTGAAATCGCCCGGCGAAATGAAGGCTGACATCGCCATTGGCTCCTCTCAGCGTTTCGGTGTTCCCGTCGGTTACGGTGGCCCACACGCAGCCTTCATGGCCGTCAAGGATGCGATCAAGCGATCCATGCCTGGTCGTCTTGTCGGTGTATCCGTCGATGCGCGCGGCAACCGTGCCTACCGCCTGTCGCTCCAGACACGCGAGCAGCACATCCGCCGCGAGAAAGCCACGTCCAACATTTGCACCGCGCAGGTGCTTCTCGCCGTCATGGCCTCGATGTATGGCGTATTCCACGGCCCGCAAGGCATCAAGGCCATTGCTCAGCAGACCCACCAGAAAGCCGTGCTGATGGCAAAGGGGCTCGAAAAGCTGGGCTACGTGATCGAGCCTGAGACATTCTTCGACACCATTACCGTCGATGTTGGCCACATGCAGGGCGTTATCCTGGGCGCGGCTGTTTCAGGTGGAGTGAACCTTCGCAAGATCGGCGCAACCAAGATCGGCATGAGTCTCGATGAGCGCACACGCCCGGCGACGCTCGAAGCCGTCTGGCGTGCCTTTGGCGGTCATTTCTCGATCTCGGATTTCGAACCGGAGTACCGCCTGCCGAAAGATTTGTTGCGCACCAGCCAGTACATGACGCATCCGATCTTCCACATGAACCGCGCCGAGAGCGAGATGACCCGTTACATCCGCCGTCTCTCGGACCGCGATCTGGCGCTTGATCGCTCCATGATCCCGCTCGGTTCCTGCACCATGAAACTGAACGCGACAGCCGAAATGCTGCCGATCACATGGCCGGAATTTTCCGATATTCATCCCTTCGTACCAGCCGATCAGGCGCTGGGCTACAAGGAGATGATCGACGATCTCTCTGCCAAGCTGTGCGAAGTCACCGGTTACGACGCTTTCTCCATGCAGCCGAATTCCGGTGCGCAGGGCGAGTATGCGGGTCTCCTGACCATTCGCAACTACCACCTCGCACGGGGTGATGCGCATCGTGATCTCTGCCTTATCCCGACATCCGCACACGGCACAAACCCTGCCTCGGCGCAAATGGTGGGAATGCGCGTCATCCCGGTGAAAGTGCGTGAAAACGGCGATATCGATATCGATGATTTCCGTGAAAAAGCAAAGCAGTACGCAGACAACCTCTCGTGCTGCATGATCACGTATCCATCGACCCACGGCGTGTTTGAAGAGACGGTCCGGGAAATTTGCGATATCACGCACGCGCATGGCGGCCAGGTCTATCTCGACGGTGCCAACATGAACGCTATGGTCGGCCTGTCCCGTCCGGGCGATATCGGCTCCGACGTTTCGCACCTCAACTTGCACAAGACCTTCTGCATTCCGCACGGCGGCGGCGGTCCCGGTATGGGCCCAATCGGCGTCAAGGCGCATCTGGCGCCTTACCTGCCCGGCCACCCGGCCAGCGATGGGCGTTCAGGTGCGGTCTCGGCAGCACCGTTCGGCTCACCCTCGATCCTGCCGATCTCCTGGAGCTACTGCCTGATGATGGGCGGCGAAGGTTTGACGCAGGCGACCAAGGTCGCGATCCTGAACGCCAACTACATCGCGGCACGGCTGAAGGGTGCTTACGATGTGCTTTACAAGTCCGAGGCCGGACGCGTGGCACATGAATGCATCATCGACACCCGTCCACTGAACGACAGCTGTGGCGTGACGGTGGACGATGTTGCCAAGCGCTTGATCGACTGCGGCTTCCACGCCCCGACGATGAGCTGGCCTGTAGCCGGTACGCTGATGATCGAGCCGACCGAGTCCGAGCCAAAGGCCGAACTCGACCGCTTTTGCGACGCGATGCTCGCTATCCGTCAGGAAGCCCGCGACATCGAGGAAGGCCGGTCCGACAAGACCAACAATCCGCTGAAGAACGCGCCTCACACCGTGGAAGATCTGGTCGGCGAGTGGGATCGTCCCTACTCACGCGAACAGGCCTGCTACCCACCGGGTGCGTTCCGGGTGGACAAATATTGGTCACCGGTCAACCGCGTCGACAACGTCTACGGCGACCGCAACCTCATCTGCACATGCCCGCCGATGAGCGAGTATGCGGAAGCTGCGGAATAAAAAGCGAACGAACACAAAAAGGCCCGGAGCGATCCGGGCCTTTTCACTATAAGGAAAATGCTTATCATTAACGGGTTAGCTGAATATCAGCTGTAACAACCGTTGGTCCGCCAGCGCCATCCCTGTCGGTGGTGCGCAAACGCAAGCCGTTGTTGCCAACTTTCGTAATCGTCATTGCTGCGACCCGGTCCCCATTGATGACACGCTTCCAGGCGACCGAGAGATTGACGGAGTTGCCGCTACGGCTGCCAGAAAGTGCTGAAGGTATTCCGGATGGACCGACATAGTTGCCCCGGTAGCGCGTACCCGACGCACGCAAGTCGGCGGAAATTGCACGGCGGACCACCAACAGTCCGCGGCATGTTCCGTTCATTCGCAGGGTCGGACCCGAGGCGGTTGAGTCGAAGGTGCAAGTGACGTTGATGGGTTTCGAGCCTATTTTCATCGTGACAGTACCGGACCCCTTCCAGCTTCCTTTCAGTGAAGAAAGAAACTGGCTCTCGTCAGCCAATGCCGGGGATGCTGCCAGCCCTGCCGCGAGTGCGACGATGGAAATCAGTTTGGCGTTCATGCGCGTTTTCCTTGTTTGTGAAAATCGAACGCCCCACCGCAATGATGGTTCCTTTGCATCTGTCGTTATACTTCATAAGCAACCTAAACCTGTTCCACGCGTTTCTCGCCAGCTTCGTCTCATCCCTTTCGGAAAGCCCTTCATGACAACGCTGACAACGCCTCTCGCCGAAAGCGGACGCTCCTCCGGAGGTTCCCAGAACACGGGCCTTTCAGACCGCTCGATTTTCGCGCTCGCCGCCCTCAACTTTTTCCTTGCGGACGCCCGTGACGGGCTTGGACCGTTTCTGGATGCATTTCTTGCGACCAATGGATGGTCAGCGATGCAACTGGGCGTCATCGCCACGGTCGGTGGCCTCATCGGGCTCGCTGCCACGCCGCTCTGTGGCGCTCTTGTCGATGGATCGACGTGGAAACGGACACTGATTGCCGTGCCGGTGGTGCTGGTGACGCTCGGTGCGTTGATCACGCTCATCTTTACGAATGAGGCCGTGGTCTGGACCGGGCAGATCATGACGGCAGTCGTTGGTGCCGTTGTCGGTCCGGCTCTTGCCGGTTTAACATTGGGTCTGGTTGGCGAACGGTTGTTCTCCCAGCAGATTTCGCGCAACGAGTTCTGGAACCACGGCGGTAATTTTGTCTCGCTGTTTGCGACCTACTTCGCTGTCACCGCTTTCGGCATTTCCGGCGTGATCGGTCTTATGGTCGCAACCGCCATCGGCGCCCTCGCCGCCGTTGTGGCCATCGATCCCAAACGCATCGACCATAAGGTGGCGCGCGGCCTGGGCCATGATAAAGGCGAGCCGGGACCATCCGGCTTCAAGGTCCTCTTCAAGGAGCGTGGACTGATCTTGTTGTCCATTATCCTTCTGATTTTCCACTTCGGTAATGCACCCATGGGACGGCTGATCGCGCAAAACTTCGCGATCGAGCTCAACACACCCTTCCGCACCACCGCGATCATCACCGGTGTCGCACAATTTGCCATGATCTTCGTGGCGGCGCTCACCCCTTGGCTTATCCGTCGTTTCGGGCTTTCGGCGGTGTTCATCATCGCGCTATCAGCTCTACCCATCCGTGGCGTGCTCGCAGCATCCTTCAGCGATTTCTGGGTCATCTATCCTGTTCAATTGCTAGACGGTATTGGAGCCGGTCTTCTCGGCATCGCGACCCCGATTGCCGTTGAACGCATCTTGAAGGGTACCGGACGCTTCAACGTCGGGCTCGCCAGCGTTATGACCGTACAAGGCATCGGCGCTTCCCTCAGCAACGGTGTAGCCGGCTGGTTGACCACGGCCGGCGGTTACGCGCTATCCCACCTTGTTGGGGGCGGTATTGCAGCCATCGCGATCGTTCTCTTCCTGATCTTCAGACACGATATAGCGCCCAGCCAGGAAGAAGCTAAAGCAAAGGTTTGATACAAAAAAGGAAGCCGTGGGCTTCCTTTTTTCAGTTCAGAGATGAATGATCAGCCAACAAATGCGCGTTCGATAACGAACTCCGCAGGCTTGTTGTTCGCCCCTTCATTCAGGCCTGCCTGCTCCAGAAGTGTCTTTGTATCCTTCAGCATGGCGGACGATCCGCAGATCATTCCACGATCAATTGCGGGGTCGAACGACGGCACACCGAGATCCGCAAACAGCTTGCCATTCTCGATAAGGTCAGTGATGCGACCCGTGAAAGCGTAGTCTTCGCGCGTGACCGTTGCATAATGCTTCAGTTTATCGCCGACCAACTCGCTGAGGAACTCATGGTTCTTGATTTCTTCGACGAGATCGAAGCCGTATTTCAGCTCTGCCACGTCACGGCACGTGTGGGTGAGGATGACCTCCTCGAACTTTTCATAGGTTTCGGGATCACGGATCAAGCTGGCGAAGGGCGCGATCCCCGTTCCTGTCGAAAACATATAGAGGCGCTTGCCCGGCGTCAGAGCATCCAGCACCAGCGTGCCTGTCGGCTTCTTGCGCATCAGCACGGTGTCGCCGGGCTTGATCTGCTGCAAATGTGAGGTCAAAGGGCCATCCGGCACCTTGATGGAAAAGAACTCAAGTTCCTCATCCCAAGCGGGGCTGGCGATAGAGTAGGCACGATAGACAGGCTTATCGCCAACCATCAGGCCGATCATGGCGAATTCACCTGAACGAAAACGGAAGCCGGCAGGACGCGTCATACGAAAACGGAACAGGTGATCGGTATAGTGCTCGACCGAAAGTACCGTTTCGGCGTAAACGCCATCGGGGATTTTCGCCGAAAATTCTTCCGTTTTGGCTGGAGCGTTCATTCTCTATCCGTCCATTTCACGTGATATGCAATAGTGTCAGCTGGGGCAATAAACCATCCGGACCTGCTTTTGAAGGTACAGGATTGTCATTGGTGATATGCGCGCGGAAATTCGTGTCAAAAACTCATATTTCTACGCAATGTCTCAGCCTGCTTTTTGGCGACGCCAGCTGTAGGCTTCTCCAACCGCCGATGGTTTCGCCGTCGGCTGGTAATAGACGTCGATTGCGGGCAGACGATTTTCTGACAGACGATGGATCGCAGTCTCATTCGTCACCGCAAAGCTTGTAAAGCCGGTGCGCAGCATCAGCGGCACCTGATCGATCAACACGTCACCCACCGCCCGCAACTCGCCCGGATAGTTGAGGCGGGTTCGCAACAGAGACGCGTGGCTGAAGCCGCGACCATCGCTGAACGCCGGAAAGCTGACAGCAACCAGGGCAATGCGGTCGATGAAGGGACGCAGCTTTTCGACGTCATCCGCCGGTGTCACGAGAACACCAAGACCGATATCATTGCTTTCCTCGGCGCGCGAAATGAAGGCATCGAGGCTCAGAACCGCCTGTTGGCCGTCCTGCGCCGTGACCTCTTCGGTCTCGATGACCCACGGATCGTTCTCCACGAAGCCGCTTTCGTTCCAGATTTTCGTCATCCTGCTGTTCCTTATGCGGCTGCGGCGGCTGCCGGATAGAGCGCTTCCTTGAAAGGCTGCGCGCCGACGCGGCGATAGGCCTGAAGAAACGTCTCTTCTTTCGACAAGCGCAGGCCAAGGTAAGTATCGACGATGGTCTCCACCGCGTCCGTTACCTTCTCCGGCTCAAAACCACGACCGATGATTTCACCGATGGACGAGTTCTCGTCGCCCGATCCACCCAGCGTGATCTGGTAGAGTTCAGCGCCCTTCTTTTCTACACCGAGCAGACCGATATGGCCGACATGATGGTGGCCACAGGCATTGATGCAGCCGGAAATCTTGATCTTCAGTTCACCAATCTCGGCCTGACGTTCCGGCGAACCAAAGCGATTGGAGATTTCCTGCGAGACCGGAATAGAGCGCGCATTGGCCAGCGCGCAATAATCCAGGCCCGGACAGGCGATGATATCGGTAATCAACCCGGCATTCGCAGTCGCGAGACCTGACCCCAGAAGGGCACGATAGACGGGTTCCAGATCGGCCAACGCCACATGCGGAAGAATGATATTCTGTTCGTGGCTGATGCGAATTTCATCAAAAGCGTATTCTTCGGCGATGTCGGCAATCAAATCCATCTGCGCGTCGGAGGCATCGCCGGGAATGCCGCCAATGGGCTTCAACGAAACCGTCACCATGCCGTAATCCGGGTTCTGGTGCGGCTGGACGTTCTGGTCCACCCAGCGGGCAAAATCCATATCTGCCTTTTTCCAGCGAGCCAGACTTTCCCATCCCTCAGGACGCGCCTTCAAATCCGGCAGCGCGAAATAGGACGTGATGGCCGCGATATCGCCATCTGGCAGTTTCAGCTCACCATTTTTCAGCTGAGCAAATTCTGCTTCTACCTGACGCGCGAGCTCCTCAGCACCCGTTTCGTGAACGAGGATCTTGATGCGCGCCTTGTACTTGTTGTCGCGACGGCCGTGCAGGTTATAAACACGCATGATCGCAGTCGTGTAAGACAGCAAATCTTCTTCTGGCAAGAAGTCGTTGATCTTTTTGGCGATCATCGGTGTTCTGCCCTGCCCGCCACCGACATAAACGGCAAAGCCAATGTCGCCCTTTTCGTTCTTCTTCAAATGCAAACCGATGTCATGCACCTGAATGGCAGCGCGATCCTTCTCTGCACCCGTGACGGCAATCTTGAACTTGCGTGGCAGGAAGGAAAACTCCGGGTGTACGGATGACCATTGACGCAGGATTTCCGCATAGGGGCGCGGATCGGCAACTTCATCGGCCGCAGCGCCGGCAAAGTGATCAGCCGTGACGTTGCGTATGCAATTGCCGGATGTTTGCAATGCGTGCATTTCGACGCTTGCCAGTTCAGCCAGGATATCTGGTGTATCAGCAAGGCGCGGCCAGTTGTATTGAATGTTTTGGCGCGTGGTAAAGTGGCCGTACCCTCGATCGTACTTGCGAGCGATATGCGCCAGCATCCGCATTTGCTTGGCATTCAGGGTGCCGTAGGGAATGGCGACGCGCAGCATATAGGCATGCAGCTGCAAATAAACGCCGTTCATCAGGCGCAGCGGCTTGAAAGCGTCTTCCGCCAGCTCACCTGAAAGGCGTCGTTCCACCTGATCGCGGAATTGCTCCACGCGACCTTGGACAAAAGCGTGGTCGAACTCGTCGTAGCGGTACATGATATTCCTCAGACTGCAATGAACGCCGCGTCGGCTGCCTTGAAGCCGTCGGCGTATGGAATGGTTGGGCCAGCAGCGCGGATGCGTTCACGCAGGCGTGTCGGCCACAACAGGCCGTTCTCTTCGGTCACGTCGACGATGTTCACATCCACCACCTTATTGGCGGAAAAATCGCGCTTGCCAATCTCTTCGAGCGAGGCTTCCGCCTCAGCGTGACGGGCAACGAGCGCTGACTGGAGATCTTCGTTCCAGACACCGTTCGCATCGAGCCATACGGCGATGCCGTCATCGAGACGGTTGGCTGTCAGAACCTTGTCAACCATTTGCATACTCCTGCTTTGGATCAGAAAGGACATCGGTAGATGCCAACGCTTCCGACCGTTCGAAATTCGCACCCGCAACTGCATCGCCGATGATAACCATGACCGGACCGGTCAGTTCGTCGCGATGTTCCAGGTCGGGTAGATCCTTTAGTGTCCCATGCATAAGGCGGCGATAGGACCTGCTGGCATTTTCGATGACAGCAACCGTCGTATCTCCATTAAGGCCAGCATTCATCAGCCGAGTTGCCACTGATGCGGCGACCGAACGGCCCATATAGACCGCAATCGTCGCACCCGACACCGCCAGACGCGCCCAGTCCGGCAGGATGTCTCCCGCGAGATCGTGACCGGTGGTAAAAATCAGCGAAGACGCAACGCCACGCAGCGTCAGCGGCAATTCAAAATCGGCGGCAGCCGCAAACGCTGAGGTGATGCCCGGCACGATCTCGTAACCAATGCCGGCCTCCCGCAACGCCGCCATTTCCTCGGCTGCACGACCGTAGACAAGCGGGTCGCCGGACTTGAGACGGACAATGCGCTTGCCCTCCTCACCCAATGTCACCAAAAGCCTGTTGATGTCGGACTGCGATTTCGAGTGACAGCCCTTGCGCTTGCCGACCGAAAGGCGCTCTGCATCGCGTCGGCCCATGTTCACGATTTCCTGTGGTACCAACGCGTCGTAGACAATGACATCAGCCTGCATCAGGACGCGCTGGGCGCGCAATGTCAGCAAATCTTCGGCACCCGGACCCGCGCCGACCAGCCAGACGTAGCCTTCAGGACGCTCGGGCGACGCCAGCAGATGTGCAGCAGCGTCATGCGCCGCGTCGATATCGTTCAGGGCAACGGAATCGGCGACGCTGCCAGAGAAGAAACGCCGCCAGAAATTTCGACGCAAAGCACCCTTGGGGATATTCTGTTCAGCCGCATCCCGGTACTCGATCGCCAGACGGGCAAGCCGACCAAGAGACGGCGCCAGCATCTGATCGATCCGCGCACGGACGATCTGACCCAAAACCGGCCCCGCACCTTCGGTACAGATGGCAACGGCAAGGGGCGCGCGGGACACCAGGCCCGGTGTGTAGAAGTCGCAGTAACCGGGCTGATCCACGGCATTTGCGGGAATTGATCTAGAACGAGCAGCATCGACAATCTGACGGTCGAGCGCTTCTTCACCGGTCGCCGCAAAAACGAGGACCATACCCTCAACGAGTTCCGGCGAAAAAGGCAGCAGGTGATGCGTCACATGTCCCTGCCCCAGCAAGGCCGCGTAGTCATCCTGCGGAGCGTCGGCAAACGCGCGAATATCAGCGCTTGTGTTAAGCAGAAGACGGACCTTGGCGAACGCCTCATCGCCATTTCCAAAAACCGCGACGGGACGCTTCTCCACCTTGAAAAAAGCAGGAAAAGTCGTAAGCCGATGGTCAGCTTTGTCTGGGGCGTTCGTAAGCATACCCATACTTATGTCCGATCATGCGTCAGGATTGAAGGTACAGAAATTCCATTGCTATATTGCAGTAGATTTTTATTTCTCGGCAAGCGCTGATTTGGAGGAAAAGCGACCGGTGGCTCGAATTCGTCACACTGTTGTAATTCCAACTATTATCTACAAATTTTGTGCATTTTTCTGGCGATATTTGCTGTCGAATGCCCAATGATGAGGCTCCAATTGAACAGGAACATACCTTGACTGAACACACGATCGCCTCTCGTCTTCTCGATGTCATCGAGAACGATATTCTGCCGCTGACCAAACAGGGCGTCGCACTGGGCAACAAGATCTTCGGCGCCGCAATATTGCGCAAATCAGACCTGTCGCTCGTGGTGGCGGAAACCAACAATGAGCTGGAAAACCCCTTGTGGCATGGTGAAGTCCATACGCTGAAGCGCTTTCATGAATTGGGTGAAAAGCCGGATCCTAAAGAGCTGATCTTTCTTTCCACCCATGAACCCTGCACAATGTGTATGTCAGCCATAACATGGGCCGGGTTCGATAATTTCTATTCTTTCTTCAGCCATGAAGATTCACGTGATGCCTTCGCTATCCCGCATGATCTGAAAATTCTGAAAGAAGTCTTTGGACTGGAGCCAGGCGGCTACAGGCGCAGCAATGCGTTCTGGACGTCGTATTTCGTCACCGATCTGGTTGAGACCGAAGAGGCGCAGCGCAAGATATATCTTGAAGATCAGGTCGCCCGTATCAAGAAAATTTACGCAGACCTGTCGGCAAACTATCAGTCCTCCAAGGCTGAAAATGAAATTCCCCTGAACTGAACCAGCAGCAGAAAGCAGCCAGCATATGGAACCCTCGAAGGATATCTCCCGTCTCATCGAGATAATGGAAGCATTGCGGCAACCCGAAACGGGGTGCCCTTGGGATATCGTGCAGACGTTTGAAACGATAAAGCCCTACACAGTCGAGGAGGCCTACGAGGTCGCCGACGCCATAGAGCGCAACGATTTGGACGATCTGTGCGAAGAGCTTGGCGACCTGTTGTTGCAGGTGGTGTTTCATTCCCGCATTGCCGAGGAAATGGGTGCGTTTTCATTTGGCGATGTGGTCGAGGCCGTGACATCGAAAATGATCCGCCGCCACCCGCATGTGTTTGATGTCTCTGACGCTGACACGCCGGAATCGGTTAAAATCCAATGGAATGTTATCAAGGCTGAGGAGAAGCGGGAACGTGCCGAGCGTCGTGCCGCGCGCGGAATGACCGAGGATTTCAAAACCGGGTTTCTGGGATCGATCCAGCGCACGCAGCCATCTCTGACGGAAGCGTTGAAACTTCAGGAACAGGCGGCACAGGTTGGCTTCGACTGGTCGGCACCCGAGCCCATCCTTGATAAAATCGAAGAGGAAATCGCCGAACTGCGAGAGGCTCTGGCGTCGGGCAAACCGGAAAAGGTAACCGACGAACTGGGCGATCTGCTATTTGCCCTCGTCAACGTGGGGCGTCACGTCAAGACAGACCCGGAAAACGCCCTGCGCGGCACCAACACCAAGTTCCGCCGCCGCTTCCGCCACATCGAGACATCGCTCAGCGAAAATGGCGAAACGCTCGAGGCGGCAACACTGGAGCGGATGGAGGAACTGTGGCAATCGGCAAAGGCGATCGAGCGCCAGATTGAGCCGTAGGGAGCCTATCAGCTCGCGTGCCTCACATCTTGCGGGCGTTCGGCATCCCCCTCGCTGTAAACGGTCAGCCTGTCCCGGCCGGCGGCTTTCGATGCGTAAAGCGCTGTGTCGGCACGTTTCATCAGAGCCAGCGGAGAACAGCTTTTGCCTTCGCAAACGGCAAGCCCCATGCTGAGTGTTGCGACGACTTTCTGGTCTTCTATGGAATGCTTGATCGAACTGACCATCTGCCGAATCGTTTCGGCAAAAGTTATTGCGTCGGCGTCGTCCTTTGCAGGAATATAGAGGATGAACTCCTCTCCACCGAAACGGGCGAAGCTTTCATTCGGACGAATGCGGTTCGCCAATTCTTGAGCGACCCGGATCAGGATTTCGTCGCCTGCCAGATGTCCAAAGCCGTCATTGATGCGCTTGAAGTGATCGATGTCGATCATCACGATTGTATCACCTTGGCGCATCAGCTCTGGAAGACGGGAGGAAAACGACCGCCTGTTCGGAACGCCCGTCAAGACATCGAGACCGACAAGCCGCTGTAACCCCTCCTCCGCGCGTTCCTTCACCAATGCCAGAACGAAGACGGCAATGGCAAAATGGCAAATGATGGAGATGAAGAACGCGTTTCGTGGGGAGACATACGCAATGCTTGGAAAAAGAATACCGATGGCAATCAAGACGCTGAGGAACGAAGCAAACATGATCGTTGCTGCAAGCGCTTTTCGAACCGGAAGCGGCTCGACGATCCGATCCGCAAAAACAGTGAAGGCTGCGGCGAATAGCAGAGACGCTGCCGTAATCTGAAAGACAATCGTCCGGATTTCGGTCGAGTGGTATCCGCCTGTAACAAGCAAGGTGACACAGACGGCGACGGGCAAGCATAACACGAACCATTCGCGGCGCCTCAGGCGTTGCCGACTAATTCGGCACATTCCAATCCAGAAGATGGAATATCCGACCAACCCGGCAAAGTTACCGGCTAAGGATAAGGCATCGGTGTAATCCGCGAAAATCTTGCCGATTCCGAGCAGTGTTGTTGCCATCGCGACCAGAAAGAAACCCGCAGCCAGAAACCCGAGCCCCACACTTTCACGCGACTGGGAGCGTACGTATAAAAAGCAAAGCCCAGCCACAAAGAAAGAAAGCTTGTGGAGCAGCATAACGGTATTGAGATCTAAAGCTTGCATATTCATCAGCTCGTGAGAACGAGCCGATGGTATCACATGGATTTCATTACGAAAGTCTAACTAAATAGTGGTGATTGATGGAATCAAAAACTTATCAGAACCTGGTAATAAACCCTGAAATAGCAAATTTTCCCAATCTCAACCGGAAAGTTAGAGCAAAATCGCGGCTCGCCTTGCTTTTTATAGGAAAACTCCAATGCGCGCGGAACCGGATTTCTAGGCTTCACTCTCTTCTGACGTGGATTTGTTCGGGTGACCAAGTCTTCTGTCCAGTTCAAGCGCTTGCGGGTCTGAAAGACGAACGTCCAGCGTGACAGAGCCGTCTTCGTTATCCTGGCGTCCATCGACGATGGCATTGCTATAGACCCATGACAGCAGGTGAAGCTGATCGACGTCGAGCACAACAGAACTTGTCACCAGAACGCCTGAGAGCCGCTGCGAGATTTCGTCCATCAGGGCATCGACGCCCTCGCCTGTGATGGCCGAGACAGCGCGGACGTTGGCGCGTCCTTCAGCCTTGTGCATGATGGCGTCGTGCGTTTCCTGATCCAACCTGTCGACCTTGTTCCAGACTTCAATGATCCGGGTATCGGCGACCTTCTCGTCGATTCCGAGATCGTTCAGAATGCGAAGAACGTCAGACGATTGCGCACCATTATCAGGATCAGCCATGTCGCGCACATGAAGGATAAGGTCGGCCTCCAGAACTTCTTCCAGTGTCGCGCGGAACGCTGCGACCAGGTGAGTCGGGAGATCGGAGATGAAACCCACCGTATCGGACATGATGACGGTACGACCATGCGGCAATTTCATGCGGCGCAATGTCGGATCGAGCGTGGCAAAAAGCATGTCTTCAGCCAGCACACCAGCGCCAGTCACGCGGTTGAAGAGAGTTGATTTTCCGGCATTGGTGTAACCGACAAGCGCCACGATTGGATGCGGCACCTTGCGGCGCTTGGCGCGATGAAGTTGGCGCGTGCGAACGACCTGCTCCAGTTCGCGCTCTAGTTTGACGATGCGATCCTGCAGCAAGCGACGGTCAGCTTCGATCTGCGTTTCACCGGGGCCGCCCATGAAGCCAGCACCACCGCGCTGTCGCTCAAGGTGGGTCCAGCTTCTGACCAGACGACCTTTCTGATAATTCAGATGGGCAAGATCGACCTGAAGCGTGCCTTCTTTGGTAGAGGCGCGACGGCCAAATATCTCCAGAATGAGACCGGTGCGGTCTATGACTTTGGCGTTCCACTCTTTTTCGAGATTGCGCTGCTGAACAGGCGTCAACGGATGATCGATGATGACCAGCCCGGAATCGGTTTCGTCCAGAAGCTGACCGATTTCCTCAATCTTCCCGCTGCCGAACAGCGTACCCGGGCGTGGCTGGTTGACCGGCACGATCAAGCCTTGAGCCACGTGAAGGTCAATGGCAAGCGCCAGGCCCTTGGCTTCTTCAAGTTTCGCTTCCATCGAACGGGGGGGCGTCGTCGCGGAGGCTTCCTGTGGCGCACGCCCCTGCTTCAAGACCGGGATGATGACAACGGCGCGCATGTCATCCCGACGCTTTTCCAGTTCCGGGATGATGGATTCATTCGATGTATCGCGTGTAGAAATGTGCCCGCACCTTTCGGATCGTAAAGAAATCGCTCCATCAAGATATAAGAGCGCATGCGCCGAAAAACAACGGAACCTAGCTCAAGGTTCCGTTGTCGGTATAATCATGACTGTCGTATTGTCGTCGTGGCCGCTAATTCAAGCGGCGCCTTCTTCCGATTCAAACATCTGCATCGGCTGGCCCGGCATGATGGTCGAAATCGCATGCTTGTAGACGAGCTGGGAGTGTCCGTCACGGCGAAGAAGAACACAGAAATTATCGAAGGATGTCACCACACCCGTCAGCTTAACACCGTTAATGAGAAATATTGTCAGCGAAATCTTCTGCTTGCGAACTGTGTTCAGGAAAAGATCTTGCAGGTTTTGAGAACGTTCCGCCATGGCGCCGCTTCTTTCTTTTTTGCCCGGATGGGAGACCGGGAATGCATAATCAATAATAGGATCGGCCGAACCGCGTCCCCGTGTCAGCCGATCAGCAACTCTGGTATCAAATCACGATCTGTTCCGCAATGTCGAAAAACTTACCCGGATTTACGAGGATGAGCTTTTTTGCTTCATACACAATATTTTAGAAATATTGAATTGATACTCGGAATAGCTGTTCCACCTCACGCACTGCATCCGATGACGCAAACAGGACAACGCGATCTCTCGCCTTGATTTTGGTCCCGCCGTCCGGGCGTATCACGGTTTTGTCCCGATAGATGACGCCGATGCGAACACCATCCGGCAACTCCATATCGCGAAGCGCCTGCCCCACCAGAGGCGACGTATCCAACGCTTCGGCCTCGATAATTTCGCCATTGCCGCGTTGCACCGCATAGACGGAACGAATGCGACCTTTCCGAACATGTTGCAGGACACGAGAAATGGTGACAGCACGCGGATTGATATAGGCATCCAGACCCAAAGACTTCGCGACATCGTGAAATGATGGGCCGTTCAGAAGTGCGAGATTGGATTTGCAACCAAGTTGCTTCGCCATGACAGCGCCCAGAATATTGGTCTGATCGTTGTTGGTCAGCGTCACGATCAGGTCTGCATCCTGAATATCCGCCTGGTGGAGGATTTTCTGGTCCAAAACCGATCCATTCAGCACGATTGTCGAGTTGAGTTTCTCGGATGCCGCGATGGCGCGTTCGCGGTCGGCCTCAATGATCTTTACACGCGTTTTCGGCTGAACGTCTTCGATGCAGCGCGCCACATATTGGCCGATGTTACCGCCGCCTGCTATAACGATCCGGGCTGCTTCCTTCTCCTCGTGGCCGAAAAGACCAAGCGTACGGCGCGCGTGTTGGCGCTGGCAGATCACGTAGGCCAGATCACCGGTACGCAGCTGCTCCGACGAATCGACGGCTTTCAGATGTCCGTTGCGATAGACACCCACAACCGTTGCAATCAGGTCTGGGAAGAGATGGCTGAGCTGCTGCAAGGGCGTATTGACGACAGGGCAGTCTTCCATGCACTCAATGGCCAGCATGGAGACATTGTCGTCCGCAAAACGCACCACATCCGTCGCGCCCGGGAACGCGATACGCCGCAGCACCATCTTGCCAACTTCGATCTCGGGTGAAATCGTCACATCGATGGACATGTTTTCGCGGCTGAACAGATCGCCATATTCCGGCTGGAGGTAGCTCTGGTCACGGATGCGAGCGACCTTCGTGGGCACACTGAACAACGCGTGCGCGACTTCGCAGGCAACGATGTTGATTTCATCGTATAGCGTCACGGCGATGATCATATCTGCCTGATCGGCACCCGCTTTCGCGAGCATGTCCGGGTGCGAGCCATGCCCGACATATCCGCGTACATCCAGCGTTTCGGTGATGGTTGCAATCAGAGCGGCTGAGGTATCGATAACGGACACCTCGTTATCTTCCCGCGACAATTGCTCCGCAATGCCGTAACCCACCTGGCCTGCGCCGCAAATGATGACTTTCATACGCTCTCTCTACAGGCCAGAACAGCAAATTCAGGATCGTCAGACGCCAAGCGACTTCAGTTTCCGATGCAAAGCAGAACGCTCCATGCCGACAAATTCCGCCGTGCGGGAAATATTGCCGCCAAACCGGTTGATCTGCGCCACCAGATAATCCCGCTCGAACATTTCACGCGCTTCGCGCAAGGGAAGCGTCATGATGTGCTGGTCGCCTTGCGCCGCGATCTTCGGCAGCATGTCGCCAATATCGGCAGGCAGCATATCGGCAGAAATCGGCGTCTCGACATTATCGGGGCGTGCAAGAATCATGAGCCGCTCGATATTGTTGCGAAGCTGGCGGATATTGCCCGGCCAGTCGTGCGTCTGAAGCACGGCCATCGCGTCATCCCCGATCTTGCGTGGCCGAATGCCCGCCTGTTCGGAAATCTGGCGCATGAACATATCGACAAGAAACGGAATATCTTCGCGACGTTCTGAAAGGGCCGGAACCTTAACCGGAACCACGGCAAGACGGTGATATAAATCTTCACGAAACAGCCCGTCGGCAATCAATCCTTCCAGATTATGGGCCGTGGACGAGATGATACGCACATCCACCTTCACGCGCTTGCCGCCACCGACACGCTCGAATTGCTGGTCGACAAGCACACGCAGGATCTTGTTTTGCGTTTCGCGTGGCATTTCTCCGACTTCATCCAGATAAAGAACGCCGCGATGCGCCTCTTCCAGCGCGCCCACCTTTCGTGGCTGACCAGGAAGGCCTTCGGTGCCGAAAAGCGCAATTTCCATGCGGTCAGGCGTGATCGTCGCGGCATTCAGAGCAACGAAGGGTCCGGTCGCCCGCGAGGACTTCTTATGGATCATGCGCGCCACGAGTTCCTTGCCGGAACCGGATGGACCAAGAATCATGATGCGGCTATTGGTCGGCGAAACACGGTCGATGGTTTGGCGCAGCTGCGAGACGGCGAGCGATGCGCCGATAAGCTCGACGGCATCTCCGGCGCGTTTTTTCAGCTCTGAAACCTCGCGTTTGAGCTTGGAGTTTTCAAGCGCCCGCTCGGCAATCAGAATCAGACGGTCGGCTTTAAACGGCTTCTCGATAAAATCAAAGGCGCCGCGCTTGATGGCATTGACTGCCGTCTCGATATTGCCATGACCCGAAATCATCACGACGGGAAGCTCGGGATGACGGCTCTTGATCTCGTCCAGCAGCGCCAGACCGTCCAGCTTGCTACCCTGCATCCAGATATCGAGAAAAATCAGCCTGGGAACGCGCTCGGAAATCGCCGCCAGCGCACTGTCGCTGTCGAAGGCCATCCGTGTCTCGTGGCCTTCGTCGGACAGAATACCGGCTACGATTTCGCGGATATCCGCTTCGTCATCTACGACCAGAATATCAGACGCCATATGCAACTTCCTTGTCTCTCTCGCTGAGCGCCACTTCGACACGCGGCAGCAGCACTCTGATCATGGCGCCATGGCCTTGATCGAAATCGGTCGGCGCATCATGCAATTCCAGATGACCGCCGTGTTCTTCAATGATCTTCTTGACGATGGCCAGACCAAGGCCTGTGCCCTTCTCGCGCATCGTCATGTATGGCTCTAGGATGCGATGACGGTTTTCGACTGGCAAACCACGACCATTATCAATCACATCTGCGATAAACCGGTTGTTTTCCTCATCAAAAGACGCCCTGACCAGGACTCTCCCTTCGCGAGGCGCATCGCTCGTTTCAACCGACTCGATCGCCTCCGTGGCATTTTTGATGAGATTGCCAAAGGCCTGCTCGAGCATGCGTGAATCAAACATCCCCTCAAGCGGCTCATCGCCCAGTTCGGTTGCGAATTTGACATGCGCTGCACCCATTTCCCTGAGGAATGTGGCGTCCTTGAGGATTGTCCGCAAATCTGACATCTCCTTGGTCGGCTTGGGCATGCGCGCAAAGGCAGAGAATTCGTCCACCATGCGACCGATATCGCCAACCTGGCGCACAATCGTGTCTGTGCACTGATCGAACACCGCCCGGTCTGTTTCATCATGTATCTGCTTGCCGAAGCGACGTTTGATGCGCTCTGCCGAAAGCTGAATCGGTGTCAGCGGATTTTTGATCTCATGCGCGATTCGCCGTGCCACTTCCGACCATGCGGTCGAGCGTTGGGCGATGACGAGATCGGTGATGTCATCGAGCGTAATGACGTAGGATTCGTGGCCATCACGAGCATCCTCCCGCGTCACCTGAACGTTCAACGTGCGCTCCTTACCGCGCCTGATGATGTTGATCTGGTGTCGGAAATCCATCCGTGCGGACGCTGCGGCTTCCGTCACAACATGCTCGATTTCAGGGGCGATCTCGACCAGCGGTGAACCCACCAGCTGTTCGGAGGAGACAGCCAGAAACTCTTCTGCCGAGGGGTTGGCAATCGTGATGTTGCGATATTCGTCGACGCCGATCACAGCCGCCGTCACCCCCGATAGCACCGCCTCGATGAAGCGACGGCGATTGTCGATATCATCCTTGGCCTCGATGATTTCGTCCTGCTGGCTGCGAATTTCACCAATCATCTTGTTGAAGGTTCGCGCAAGTCTACCGACATCTCCATCGGCTGCACGGACGGGTACAAGCACATGCATGTTGCCCATAGCGACACTGTCGGCCGCACTGATCAGAAGGCGAATGGGACGCACGATACGGTCCGCAACGGCGATGGCGGTCCAGATGGCAGCAAGAAGAACGATGAGCGCGAAACCGAGATAGAGAATCGCAAATGCAATTTGCAATGGTGCACGGCCCGCCTCCATCGCGTTATACTCTGCACGGTTTTCCTCCATCAGCCGCATGGCAGACATCACCTTCGGATCAACAGCACGCACGGTGTAAAGAAACGTTCCGCCGATGCCCTCAAGTTTGATGATGGCGCCAACGAGATTGGTGACACCGGGAGGAATGAGGGTAGGCTGACCAGCACCAGCCTTTTGCAGGGCATCCTGCGGAATGGCTGGAAGGGGGCGCTCTGTCTTGATGTCGGCCTGGACGACCGCATCGCCATCCTGTTGCACGAGAAACGCGCCGAGCAGCCCGCGGCCCTTGGCCTGCCGCGTCATCAGCTCGACAAAGCCAGTGCGGTCAAGATAGAAAAGTGCGCGGTTGCGGTCGAGGTCAGTCGCCATGGACAGCGTCTGGCCCTGCAAATAGCCAGCATTTTCGAGCATATAGGCTTGGGCGATATTGCTGGACGAATCGACGATGGCCTGGGTGCGCAGGGCAAACCAACGGTCGAGACCGACATTGAGCGTAATACTCGCAAAGATCGCCACCAGAACGGCGGGGGTAATCGCGACGATGGAGAAGAGAGCGACGATTCTCACATGCAGGCGCGCCGCCGCCCTGCCCCGTCGCCGCGCTTTCATGAGACGATTTATTTCGCGACCGATGAGGTACATCAGTCCGATGACGAACAGCGAATTGATGATGACCGAAGCGATGACCACGTTTGTCGTCGGCGCAATCGGGGTCAATCCGAGCAGCACGAACAGGGTCAACATCGCACAGATCAGCGCAACGCCGGCGAGTACCAGTCCGGGGAAGGCAAATGACATCCGCCGGTCGGCAATGACTATATCGGCCGACGCACGGTCGGAAACCTTATCGGCGACAGGTTTGCGCATCGATCATTTCCCAAGCCGCTTTATGCGACATTATCGTCTTGCAAGAGAGAACGCCGCTCTTCGACGAATCCGGACGCTCCCGTGATTTTCAAGCAACACTTTGTGGCGAAAATGCAACGACACACACGCCTTGTCAACAGACTCAGGCTGTTCTTGAGCTCCTGTAGACCGATACACCCAGTTCCCGGATTTTCTTGCGCAACGTATTTCGGTTCAGTCCCAGCAAATCCGCAGCCTTGATCTGGTTGCCACGCGTCGCTGTCAGTGCAGCAAGTATGAGGGGATATTCCATTTCCCGTAAAACGCGATCATAAAGACCCGGCGGAGGCAGGCTTTCGCCAAACCCGGAAAAGTAATCGCGCATATTTTCTTCCACGGCCTGGGAGATCGTCAACGAGCCGTTGCGCACGGCTGTCCGATCAATCGGACTGTCAGCGACATCGGACTGAAGCTCCTGTTCGATGATTTCGCGCGTGATTACTTCCTGTGGATAGAGCGCCATCAGACGACGGATGAGGTTTTCCAACTCACGAACGTTCCCCGGCCAGGCATAGGCCTTCATCAGTTCCAACGCTTCGGTCTCGAAGCGCTTACCCTCCAGCCCTTCCTTTTCACCCGTCTGGATGAAGTGGCGGACAAGGTCGGGAATGTCTTCCGCACGGTCACGCAGCGGGGGCAGGCGCAACGGCACGACGTTGAGACGGTAATAGAGGTCTTCGCGAAACAGACCCTGATTGATCGAGGTCTTCAAATCCTTGTTGGTCGCGGCGACGATGCGAACATCGGTGCGGATGGGCGTCCGGCCGCCAACGGTGGTGTACTCGCCCTGCTGCAACACCCGCAGAAGACGGGTCTGGGCATCCATCGGCATATCGCCGATTTCATCGAGAAACAGCGTCCCACCCTCAGCCTGTTCGAAGCGACCGGTGGAGCGGTTCTGCGCGCCGGTAAAAGCTCCCTTTTCGTGACCGAAAAGTTCCGACTCGATAAGGTCCCGGGGAATCGCAGCCATATTGATCGCAACGAAAGGGCCGTTGCGGCGTTTGCCGTAATCATGAAGCGCGCGCGCCACAAGCTCCTTGCCCGTGCCCGACTCACCCGTGATCATCAGCGTCAAATCCGTCTGCATCAGCCTCGCCAGGACGCGGTAGATCTCCTGCATGGCGGCGGACCGTCCTACCAGCGGCATGCCGTCTTGCATGTCGTCATCGAGCTTGGCAGGCTTGCGCTTTGGCTCGGACAGAGCGCGACCGATAATGGCGATCAGCTCCGTCAGATCAAACGGCTTGGGCAGATAATCATAGGCACCTTTTTCAGAGGCCTTGATGGCGGTCATGAAAGTGTTCTGGGCGCTCATGACCAGCACCGGCAGATCTGGTCGGGCCTTTTTGATTCGAGGAAGAAGATCGAATGCGTTTTCGTCCGGCATGACGACGTCGGTCACGACAAGATCGCCCTCACCCGCAGAAATCCAGCGCCATAGCGTCGCCGCGTTGGAGGTGATGCGTACATCGTATCCGGCACGGCTGAGAGCCTGATTAAGGACGGTGCGGATGGCCGCGTCGTCATCGGCCACAAGAATCGTTGCTGTCATCGATTAAGTCCTGTCGGGTTCGGCAAAATGCTGTCGTCTACCGCCACTTCCGGAGAAACGGGCATCAAGACGCGGAAAGTCGTACGATGGTTCTGGCTGTCGCATTCCACGATGCCGCCATGGGCACCGATGAGTTTGGCAACGAGGGCAAGGCCCAGACCCGAACCGTTGGTTTTGGTGGTAATGAAAGGGTCGAAAAGATGCGGCACGAGATCTGACGGAACACCCGGACCGTTGTCGACCACGCAAAATTCCAGCGGCAGCGAAATGCGCTCACGCGTCCCCGCGACAGACAGACGAATGCCGGGGCGATAGGCGGTCGTCAGAATGATTTCGCCATCCTGCTGGTTGCTGACCGCTTCGGCGGCGTTCTTGACCAGATTGAGGAAGACCTGCACCAGTTGATCACGATTGGCATAGACGGGCGGCAAGGACGGATCGTAGTGTTCGCTGATCTTCACATTGCGCGCAAAGCCAGCTTTTGCCACCGCCTTCACGTGGTCCAACACCGAGTGAATGTTGATCGGCATGCGGTCCACGGGGCGCTCGTCGGAGAAAATCTCCATACGATCCACCAGAGAGACGATGCGGTCGGTCTCATCGCAGATCAACCGGGTCAGAGCGCGGTCTTCATCAGGAACGGATGTCTCAAGCAGCTGCGCCGCACCCCGAATGCCCGAAAGCGGGTTCTTGATTTCATGGGCCAGCATCGACGCCAGCCCCGTCACGGAGCGGGCTGCGGCACGATGCGTCAATTGACGATCGATCTTGTCGGCCATGGACCGTTCCTGGAACACAACCACAACCGAACCCGGTTCGCTAACAACGGGCGCGACGTATAGGTCCACCAGCTTGTCCTGACCAAGACGCGGCGACGACAAATCGACGCGGTACTCATTGACCGGCGCACGGCGCTCGCGCACCTGATCGATCAGGGCCAGCAGTGGGCTTCCAAAGGGAATGAAGGTCGAAATGCGGTAGCGCGCCAGATGCGTGGCACTTGCGCCGAAAAATGCCTCTGCCTCCCAGTTGGCAAACGCAATGAAGCCCTCTCCATCGACCAGTATCACCGGGTTTTGAACGGCATTGAGAACAGCCATGGCCAGCACATTGCTGCCACCGGGGGGTGCAGTCTCGGCACTCATGCGGCCCGCCTCGCAGCAGATCGTTCTGCTCCCTGTTGTAGGGCCGAGCGCAGCAGGGCTATCACCTGCCCCGTATTCTTCGATGTCATGATGTCAACCTTGTCATCTGTCTTCATGTCAGGCGCAAATCGATCGAGATACCATCCAAGATGCTTGCGCGCATGGCGAAGACCGGCTTCGATGCCGTAAAATTCCAGCATCAATTCATAATGTTCGACGGCGATATCAGCGATCTGCTCCGGCATCGGCGGCGCGTGGCCTGCCAGAACAGCTGGCAGCCAGGGCTGCCCCTGTGCGCCCCGCCCGACCATGACGGCATCCGCGCCAGAACGGCGCAGGATTTCGCAGGCATCGGCATTCGTTTCCACATCGCCGTTGGCGATGAGAGGCACGGAGATCACGTCGCGCACGGCCTTGATCGCATCCCAATTGGCACGACCTTCATAAAACTGCATGCGTGTGCGACCGTGAATGGTGATGAGCTTCACGCCTGCCGCCTCTGCACGCGTTGCGATCTCCGGGGCGTTGATGGACGAATCATCCCAGCCCAGCCGCATTTTCAATGTGACCGGTACATTCGCCGCTTTGACCGTCGCCTCGATCAGCGTCAAAGCATGATCGGGCTCCCGCATGAGAGCCGAGCCGGACAATCCGCCTGTGACTTTCTTGGCAGGGCACCCCATGTTGATGTCGATGATCCCGGCGCCATTATCTGCGGAGATTTTTGCGGCCTCCGCCATCCAGTAGGCCTCGCGCCCGGCAAGCTGTACCATATGCGGAACCATGCCCGCATTCTTCAGTCGGGCCCATGATTCTCCGCGATTGGCAACGAGCTCACGACTGGCCACCATTTCCGTCACCACAAGACCGGCACCGAAGCGCCAGGCAAGCTGACGAAACGGCAAATCGGTCACACCAGACATGGGCGCAAGCACCGCCCGGTTGCGAACGGTGGCGGTTCCGATCTGAAACGGGTCTGACAGCTTCAAATTAAGCAAATGGTCAACTTTCATGCATTTTTTAAATTTGCATTATTTTTAGACAGTGTTCGTGCTCTTGCCAAGCACTTTCACTGATATAAGCGTGTGTTTTTTTGACTTGCCGTTTTGTCGCTGTGTGAAGAGATCATACGTGTCGATGATGCCTGAGAAGCCAGCGCGTCTCCCACTGGTCATCCTTTTCCTAAAACGCTACACCACCGAAGTAAACCGATGAAGAAATGCATAAATGACATGGGTTCAATGCAGGAAGGCTCTATGAGAATCGGTATCGTCGTGGTGGCGGCAGGGCGTGGAGAACGCGCAGGCGCACCGGAAGAAGGTCCCAAGCAATATCGCCTCATCGGCGGAAAGGCCGTTATCGAACACACGCTCGCGCGATTTTTGGGGTGGGAGCGATCTGCACACATCGTGGTCGTCACCCATGCCGACGATCGTGCCCTGTTCGAACCTATCGCCCAAAGACTGAATGCCTATGATCGGATCAGCCGAGTGACAGGCGGGCCGACGCGCCAGCAATCCGTTCTGGCCGGGCTTGAAGCACTTGAGGCGCGCGATGTTACCCATGTCATGATCCATGATGCGGTGCGCCCCTTTATCGATGTCGATCTGCTGGAGCGGATCGCGAACGCGCTTGCTGAAGGAGCGCAGGCCGTTTTGCCTGCGGTTCCGGTCGCAGATACCCTGAAGCGCGGCCATGATGGCTATGTTGGAGAAACCGTGCCGCGCAGCAATCTATACGCGGCGCAGACACCGCAAACTTTCGATTATTCTCTCATTCTACGGGCGCATAGACATGCCACCTCCTCCGGTCGCATCGATTTTACCGACGATGCCGCGATTGCCGAATGGGCCGGCACACCGGTGAAGCTGGTGGACGGCATCGTCGATAACGTGAAACTGACTTTGAAACGGGATATCGCCATGGCTGACGAAAAACTTTCCGCCGCGTTGCCGGATGTACGCACGGGCAACGGTTACGATGTGCATCAGCTGGGTGAAGGCGATGGCGTGACACTGTGCGGCATCTTCATCCCGCACGATCAGAAGCTTATCGGCCACTCGGATGCAGACGTCGCGCTCCATGCCCTGACGGACGCGTTGCTGGCAACGTGCGGCGCCGGTGATATCGGCGATCATTTTCCGCCATCCGACCCGCAGTGGAAAGGTGCTGCATCGCGCATTTTTCTGGAACATGCGGCAAAGGTCGTGCGGGGCAATGGCGGCACGATCATGAATGCCGACGTTTCACTGATTGCCGAGGAGCCACGGATCGGCCCGCACCGGCAGGCGATGCGTGAGAACCTTGCCGACATCCTGGACATTTCACTCGACCGTTGCTCGGTGAAGGCAACCACCAATGAAACCATCGGCTTTGTCGGTCGGCGTGAGGGAATAGCCGCCATCGCAACCGCGACCGTTGTTTATCGCCAGAGGCCTGCATGAGCGTGTTTCCGTCAGACATAGAGACGCTGGCACGCAAGGTCGTGGCCGACTTCACCGCTCGGGGACACATGCTATCGACGGCGGAGAGCTGCACGGGCGGACTGATCGCAGGAGCGCTGACGGAGATCGCGGGGTCATCTGCCGTGGTCGACCGTGGCTTCGTCACCTACACCAACGACGCCAAAATGGACATGCTCGGGGTCAGCGCCCTGACGCTGGAAACCTTCGGTGCCGTTTCCATGGAAACCGCGCTTCAAATGGCGCATGGCGCGCTTTATCGATCACGCGCGCATGTCTCCATGGCGGTCACGGGTATTGCCGGTCCCGGCGGCGGGTCGGCGCTCAAACCGGTCGGTCTCGTCCATATTGCTGCAAAGGCGCGGACCGGGCGTATCCTTCATCGGGAGATGCGGTATGGAGATGTGGGTCGCGACACGGTTCGTCTCGCGACGGTCAAGACATCCCTTGAGATGCTGATCGAACTGTCTCAATCCGTATAGATCTTGTCGGCACGCGCTTCGAAGGCTTCCGCAAACATGCGAAAAGCGCGGTCGAACATCGAGCCCATGACGGCGCCCAGAAAACGGCTTTTGAACTCGTAATCGATAAAGAAGTAGACCGAGCAGCCGCCATTTTCGCCGGGTTCGAAACGCCAGCGATTGTCGAGATATTTGAACGGCCCATCCAGATATTTCACATCGATGGCCGATTCCTCAGGTTTGAGAAGAACCTGAGTCGTGAAGGTTTCTCTGATCGCCTTGTAGCCGACCGTCATATCGGCAACCAGCAGGGTCTTGGTGTCGCGCTCTTTTCTGGAACGAACGGTCAAGCCATCGCAAAGCGGCAGAAATTGCGGGTACGTCTCCACATCGGCAACGAGATTATACATCCGTTCGGGAGAGTGTCTGACAGGGCGGCGTGTTTCGAATTGCGGCATGAGGGGCAGTTAATGCGCCGCGCGAACAAGATCAAGAAGTAGACTTGCCTGCGCTCTGGATTTCACCTGAAATATTGGCACGTGCGGACCGTAAAGTTCGAAATTGCGCAGGAATACGGGCGCGTGGTGCTTCTCGAAGGTCCAGATGTAGCTGAGAAACTCCCTGTCAGGTAATGGTTCGCGGCAACCGTCCGCCATGTATGGCCGCACAGTGCCATAATATTTCGCCACTCGCTTCGCGACACCCATAAGACACGTCACTCGCGGCAGCCTCATCCATATGACGACGTCGGTTCGCGGCAACCTCAATTCGAATGTGGAAGGACCGGAGCCATCCAGCAGCCAACGCTCACGACGCACGATATCTTCGAGGATGCGGCGCTGTTCGCCACTGTCTCGCTGTGTCCATTCCGACATCCACCTCACATCCCGGTCGATGGAGAAGTATTCCAATCCTTTACGCGAGCATATCCCCTGTGAAAGCGTCGTTTTCCCGCCTCCAGAACAGCCGACGACCATGATGCGGGATGCCTTGGATATACACTCGGCGGCTTCCTCGATGCTGTTGATGGCGGCCATCCTGTCTACCCTTGCATAGCAGTTCGGAGAAATTGACTCTTGCAACCCGACCGGGCTCGGCGTTATTTAACAGCAACGACGATTACATCCTTGGGATGCAGCCAAACAATCGAGTGATACGATGGACGATTTTGCCAACATCATCAACCTTCTGGAATCCGCAAAACAGCTGGCATCCATGAACAGCATGCCGATGCTCGCCTATCTCATCGACGTGGCCAAGTGCGAAGCACGGGAAAACAAACCGGTGCTGCGTAAGCGCAAGCGTGGCGAATCGACCATCAAGCAGGAGGCCGAGGCTTGAGATTTTGCCTGGCGGCCTGCCTGCCGACATGAAATTATCCATTCCATAGGTGGCCGCGTCGCGGCCATCTTTTGTTTTGGGAAGGAGGGAGCCTTGAATGAAAGCCACGTCTGTCGATCTGCGCTCCTATCGCGGTGAAACTCCAAATGAATGTCATGCCTTTGTGCAGATCGTTCTTCCCGTTGCAGGACACCTCGAAATCGATGTCTGCGGCCTTCAGGAGAAGCTGTCCCCCGCCAAGGGCGTGATCGTTCATCGACATACCGCTCACACGCAAACCAGTGACGTCCTGAACCGCTCGCTGGTCGTCGATATCGACGAGCAGTCAGTGCCCGCGCAGACTCTCGACAGGTTTGCATCGAAACCCTTTATCGATCTCAACCTGCGCACCACCAAGCTCGCCCACTACATGCGCGACTTGACGCTAGGCGGCGAACAGGACGCCAAAGCCAACCTCGCCTGGACGCCGATCCTTCTTTCCAGTCTCGTGGATGAAAAGCCCGATATCGTTTCGCGATTGACTGCGTTGAAAGCTCTCGTGGAAATCAATCCGCTCATGCCTTGGCCTTTGGATCGCATGGCAGAACAGGCCGACATCAGCGTCAGTCGCTTGCATGCGGTTTTCCGGGAGCACTTCGACGAAAGCCCGCACCTCTGGCTCCGCGATCTGCGCATGAAGGCGATATGCAGGCTTCTGACAGGTTCAAACCTGCCAATCGCGCAGATTGCCGACCGGGCAGGTTTTTCCGATCAGACCGCCCTCACCCGTGCCATGAAGAAAATCGTTGGCACGACACCCGCCGCCTATCGCCGCGAGTTTTCGGGGCTGCCGCAATAGTTTATGTCAAGACAGCACCCACGCGCCGTGGCAAACAGCGTCAGGCAACGAGTGGGCATGGCATGAACAGGACGGGACTGGGCGTATTTTACGGCATGCTGGCAGGCGCGCTTTGGGGAGGCATTTTTCTCGCTCCGAAGCTGATCCCTGATGGCTTTACGCCCTTACAACTATCGACGGCGCGATATCTCACCTACGGCGTCTTCGCGCTGATCTTGATCGGCCCCAAACTTCGCCGTGTCGCGTCCCGGTTCGGAAAAGCGGAATGGATTGCCTTGGGTTGGCTCAGCCTCATCGGCAATATCGTCTACTACTTTTTTATCTCCACGGCGGTGCAGCTCAGCGGCGTTGCCTTCACCTCCATCATCATCGGCTTTCTGCCTGTGGCCGTGACCATTATCGGCAGTCGTGACCATGGCGCTATCTCCCTCAAACGCCTATGGCCTTCCCTTGTCTTCGGGGCCATCGGAATCTTTGGCGTGTCGTGGCAGTCATTGGCCGAGGGGCAAGGCGGGTTCGATCTCACCAAGATCGTCGGCCTCGTCTGCGCCATTGGGGCGCTTGCCTCGTGGACAGCCTTTGCCGTCGGCAATGCCCGCTGGCTGACGCGCCTGCACGATGTGAGCGCCGACGAGTGGAACCTGATGACGGGTGTCGTGACCGGCGGACTGGCGCTTGTGCTCGCGGTCCCCGCCTTCGGCTTCAGCGCCGATGTCCACGCGCGCGCCGACTGGCTGCAATTCGCCTCGGTTGCCGTGGGTCTTGGCGTTACCGCCTCCATCTTCGGCAATGCGCTCTGGAACCGTATGAGCCGCCTGCTGCCCCTGACAATGGTGGGGCAGATGATCCTGTTCGAAACGCTTTTCGCGCTTCTCTACGGGTTCATGTGGGAACAGCGCGGCCCGACCCTGATCGAAACGGCTGCGATCGTATCTGTGGTGGTGAGCGTGTTGTTGTGCATGCAGGCGCATCGGCCTGCGAAGGTGAATGGGTAGAACGCAAAGGCCTTGAGCCAATGCAACCCGATTGCCTTGCTCGGGCTTGACCCGAGCACCTAAAAACCCGCTACAGGGAACGTGGGTGTCATCCCCAAAAGTAAAAGCGTCGTGCGCTGTCAGCCTCTGCCCAACAGCCTCATCACAACCTACTCTGCAGCAGCGAGCAGCTTGCGCTCGCGATTGACCCGGAGCCGCTCGAAATCGTCACCCGCATGATGTGAGGAACGTGTCAGAGGGCTGGATGCGACCATCAGAAAGCCCTTGGTGTATGCAATCGTCTCATAGGACTTGAACTCTTCCGGTGTGACGAATTTTTCGACCTTGTGGTGCTTTCGGGTCGGCTGGAGGTACTGGCCAATGGTGAGGAAGTCGACGTCTGCACTGCGCAGGTCGTCCATCAATTGCAGCACTTCGTTGCGCTCTTCTCCGAGGCCGACCATGATGCCGGATTTGGTGAACATGGTGGGGTCCAGTTCCTTGACGCGCTGAAGCAGGCGCACGGAGTGGAAGTAACGCGCACCGGGGCGCACGGTGAGATAATTGCCCGGAACCGTTTCCATGTTGTGGTTGAAGACATCAGGCTTGGCGGCGACAACACGTTCGAGCGCACCAGGCTTCTTCAAAAAGTCGGGTGTCAGGATTTCGATGGTGGTGCCTGGCGATGCTGCGCGGATGGCCCAGATGACCTTTTCGAAATGCTCCGCTCCGCCATCATCCAGATCGTCACGATCAACCGAAGTGATGACGACGTGGGAGAGACCCATCTGCTTGACGGCCTTGGCGACGTTCTCAGGCTCCAACATGTCGAGTGCATTCGGCTTGCCGGTGGACACATTGCAGAAGGCGCAAGCGCGGGTGCAGATCTCGCCCATGATCATGAAGGTGGCGTGCTTCTTTTCCCAGCACTCGCCGATATTTGGACAGCCGGCCTCTTCGCACACGGTTACCAGCTTGTGGCTGCGCACCAGTTCGCGCGTCTCCTGGTACCCCTTGGATGTGGGTGCCTTGACGCGGATCCATTCCGGTTTGCGCAGGACTTCCGTATCGGGCTTGTGCGCCTTTTCCGGATGACGAACGCGCTTTTCGTCCGTCTGGGACATCCTGTCGAGAATAGTGACCATAAGAGACCTGCTTCTACCGCGTGGATGCGGCCTTAACGCCTGACGAGCTTGGCGATGAATAACAGAAGGCTTGCGCCCAAGAAAGACGTGACGAAATAACCGAGGCGGCTATCTTGCACGAAGACATCGAAGGTGCGCAGCACGGCAACCGCCACCACGGAGCCGACGATGCCCAGAACGATGTTCATGAAAATGCCAAAGCGCATATCCATGAGCTTGCCTGCAAGCCATCCCGCAAGGCCACCAATGATAATCGCACCGATCCAGCCTACACTTTCCATGCCACACCCTTAACCTTCTGTCGTCGCCTGCTCTGCTCGTCAGACAATCAGTTTTGCAATCAGCGTCACAATGATGGCGCCGACCGTTGCGTGAATGATCTGCACCACCAGCGCGTTTTCAATGCCAAGTGAAATGCCAAGCGCGTTGAACACATAACCGCCGACAAATGCGCCAATCACACCGCTGAGAAGGCAGCCGATCAGACCACCACCGCCAACGATGAGACTTGCCAGAAAACCGGCCACAAGGCCGATCAGGAGAAAGATAATCCAGGCTTCCGTTGCAACCGACATGTCTTTCTCCCGTTGGCGCCGCTCCCCTCAAAGAGTGGGAGCGCGCAGCGCAATTATCAAGCGTTCAGCGCACGTCCATAGGCATCCAGCACACTTTCCTTCATCATTTCCGACAGGGTCGGATGCGGGAAGATGGTGTGCATCAGGTCTTCCTCGGTGGTTTCGAGGTTCATGGCCACGACGAAGCCCTGGATGAGTTCGGTCACTTCCGCACCCACCATATGCGCGCCGATGAGCTCGCCGGTTTTTTTGTCGAAGATCGTCTTGACCATGCCCTGATCTTCTCCGAGCGCCACGGCCTTGCCGTTGGCCGCAAAGGAGAAGCGTCCGACGCGCACGTCGCGGCCCTGTTCCCTAGCCTTGGCTTCCGTCAAACCGACCGAGGCGACCTGCGGGTTGCAATAGGTGCAGCCGGGGATCTTGCTCTTGTCCATGGGGTGGACATTCGGCAGGCCTGCGATCTTCTCGACGCAAATGACGGCTTCATGCTCTGCCTTGTGGGCCAGAAGCGGGCCGCCGGCGACGTCGCCGATGGCATAGATGCCGGGAACGTTGGTCTTGCCGTAGCCATCGATGACGACGAAGCCGCGATCGGTCTTCACGCCCGCTGCCTCAAGGCCGATATTCTCGATATTGGCCTGAACGCCGACGGCGGAGATCATCCGGTCTGCGGTGATCTTCTCGGACGAGCCGTCTTTCTTTTCGATGGTGGCGGTGACTGAATTTGCACCCTTCTCCACCTTGGCGACCTTGGCCTCCAGATGAATCTTTATGCCCTGCTTGTCGAACTGCTTCTTTGCGAAAGCGGAGATTTCCGCATCCTCGACCGGCATGACCTGGCTCATGATTTCGACGACCGTCACATCAACGCCCATGGTGCGATAGAAGCTGGCAAACTCGATACCGATGGCGCCCGAACCCATGACGAGCAGCGACTTCGGCAGTTCTTCCGGCTTCATCGCCTCGAAATAGGTCCAGATCAGCTTGCCATCCGGCTCGATGCCGGGCAGCGCGCGCGGACGTGCGCCGGTGGCGACGATGATATGCTTGGCGGTGTAAGTACCTTCACCCAACGTGTTTTTCGGCACGGGACCCTGCGGCTGGACGACAGGTTTCGTCATCTTGCCAACGACGATTTCGCCGGGCTTGGTGATCTTGGCCTCACCCCAGATGATATCGACCTTGTTCTTCTTGAACAGGAAGCCGACGCCGTTGTTCATGCGGGCGGCAATGCCGCGCGAGCGGGCGACGATGGCCTTCACGTCCGGCTTGATCGAGCCTTCCAGCGTCAGGCCGTAATCCTTCGCATGGGTTGCACTGTGCATGACGTCTGCGGTGCGCAGCAGGGCCTTGGTGGGAATGCAGCCCCAGTTGGAGCAGATGCCCGCCAGGTGTTCGCGCTCCACGACGGCAACCTTCAGACCGAGCTGAGCCGCGCGAATGGCGGCGATATAACCACCCGGACCGGAGCCAATGACGATGACGTCGTAGGATTGAGCCATTCTATTTCCTGCCTTTATCTGTTTGACGGCGGCGTGGCGCCGCTGCGTCAATCGAGTATCTTCAAAGTCCCAACATCATGCGCACCACGGGCTCCAGCCCGCGACCGATCGCACGTGTGTTTTCCGCATCCAGGTGCACACCATCCACGGGCGTGGTGACGGCGACGGATGCAGCATCGAAAAATCCGCACCCCTTGTCATCCGCCAGATCGCGATAGAGCGAGCCCATCATCTTCGATTGTCCGACCGCGTCAATGAACATGGCCGCGAATACCTCGTTGCCCGTCTCGCAGATATGCGGCGCGGACACGATCAAGATTTCCGGCTCGTCATGATCCTCGAAGGACCATGCGTGCTTGCGAACGAGGCTGACCAGACGTTCCACGCCCTTGACCGCACCGACGGCATTTCCAGGGCCGATGCCGCGCTTGAGATCGTTCGTGCCAAGCATGATGATGACCAGATCGATCGGCGCATGGCTGTGCAGAAGCGTCGGCAACACAGTCGCACCATTACGGTCGCAATCTGCCAGATGATCGTCATAAGCAGTGGTGCGCCCGTTCAAACCCTCGGCAATGACGTTGACCTCTTGACCCAGCGCCTTTTGCAAAACGCTCGGCCAGCGATCCTCATAGGCATGGCGCCCCAGATTTTCGGCGTCATATCCCCAGGTCAGACTATCGCCATAGCAAAGAACGGTTTTCATTCTCGGTTACCTCAATGGCTCTGATGGACGCCCGCCCTGACAAACTGGACAGTTCCGGATATGTATGTCGCACCCATTTGCGCCATACTCAGACGAACAATGAGTGCAACGTAACCGCCAAATTTTCTGGTTGCCGTGGGTCGTAGACGCCGAGTCGGTATTCTCGACGACGAGTTGGCCTTTGGACGTTAACTGACCCACGTAAACCATGTTTATACCAGCATCGACATCGGACTTTCGATGTAGCGTTTGAAGGCGGACGCGAGTTCCGCGCCAAGCGCGCCATCGATGACGCGGTGGTCGAAGGCAAAGGTGGCGGTCATGACTGTGCCCACTTCGATCTTGCCGCCACGAACGACCGGCTTTTCGACGCCTGCGCCAATCGAGACGATGGACGCCTGCGGCAGGTTGACGATGGACGTGAAGGACGAGACACCGAACATGCCCAGGTTGGAAACCGACGTGGTGCCTCCCTGGTATTCATCCGGCTTCAGCTTCTTGTCACGGGCGCGCTTGGCCAAATCCTTCACCTCGTTGGAGATGACGGACAGGGACTTTTCCTCGGCCTTGCGTACAATGGGCGTGATCAGGCCATCGGGGATCGAGACCGCGACGCCGACATCTGCATGTTTGTGCAGCACGCGGGCCGTGGACGTCCAGGAGGCATTCGCCATCGGAACGTCGCGCAGAGCAAGCGCCATAGCCTTGATGATGAAGTCGTTGACGGAAAGCTTGAAGGCCGGAACCTCACCCTTTTCCGTCTTCTTCACCGGTGCAGAGGCGTTGATCTCGGCACGCAGCTTCATCATCGCATCGAGTTCGCAGTCCATCGAAACCGTGTAGGACGGAACGGTCTGCGTCGATTCGGTGAGGCGCGAGGCAATCGTCTTGCGCATGCCATCGTGCGGCAGAAGCTCGTAGGAGCCTTCCGCAAACAGCTTGAGCACGCTTTCGTCGGACGGCCCCTTGGCAGGTGCCGATGCAGACGCACCGGGCGCTGCTGGTGCAGATGCCACAGCAGACTTGGCGCCGCCGGAGCTTACTGCCTTTTCAACATCAGACTTGACGATGCGGCCATGCGGGCCTGAGCCAGACACAGCGGACAGGTCAAGACCGGCATCCTTTGCCAAGCGGCGCGCCAGCGGCGAGGCGAAAAGACGCTCGCCAGAGGTCGACACGGGCGCTGGCGTGGACGGTGCTGCCGCCTGATCGGCCACCGGCTTTTCAGCCTTGGCAGGCGCCGCCTCGGACTTCGGCGCTTCGGCCTTGGCTTCCTGCTTGGGCGCTTCGGCCTTTGGTGCCTCGGCTTTGACTTCAGACTTTGCAGGCGCAGCATCGCCGCCCTTGGCCGCTTCGGCGACGTCTTCGCCTTCACCGGCCAGAATAGCGATCACGGCATTGACCTTCACCGCTTCGGTGCCAGCCGGAACCAACAGCTTGGCAACGGTGCCTTCGTCCACGGCTTCCACTTCCATGGTCGCCTTGTCGGTTTCGATCTCGGCAATCACGTCGCCGGGCGCTACCTTGTCGCCTTCCTTGACCAGCCATTTGGCCAGATTGCCCTCTTCCATCGTCGGAGACAGGGCAGGCATTGTGATGTTGATAGGCATCGAAACGCCCTCCCCTTACTTGTAGCAGACGGCTTTGACAGCCTGGATGACTTCGTCGACATTCGGCAGGGCCAGCTTCTCCAGATTGGCCGCATAGGGCATCGGAACGTCCTTGCCGGCAATCGTGACGATTGGCGCGTCGAGATAATCGAAGGCAGCGCGCTGAACCTGGTTGGCGATGAAGTCACCGACTGATGACTGCGGGAAGCCTTCTTCGACAGTGACCAGACGGCCGGTCTTCTTGACGGATTCGATCACCGTCGGAAGGTCCATCGGGCGGATGGTGCGAAGGTCGATCAACTCGACATCGATCCCTTCCTTTTCAAGCTCCGCAATCGCCTTGATGGCGTAAGTCATGCCGATGCCGAAGGACACGATGGTGACATCGTTGCCCTTGCGGTGAATGCGCGCCTTGCCAATCGGCAGCACGAAATCATCCAGCTTAGGCACTTCGAAACTCTGGCCGTAAAGGATTTCGTTTTCGAGAAAGATGACCGGGTTCGGATCGCGGATCGCCGCCTTCAGAAGACCCTTCGCGTCAGCTGCCGTGTAAGGCATGACGACCTTGAGGCCCGGAATGTGGCTGTACCAAGCGGCATAGCACTGCGAGTGCTGCGCGCCAACGCGGGCAGCCGCGCCCGAAGGACCACGGAACACCATCGGTGCACCCATCTGACCGCCGGACATGTAAAGCGTCTTGGCGGCTGAGTTGACGATCTGGTCGATGGCCTGCATGGCGAAGTTGAACGTCATGAACTCGACGATCGGACGCAGACCCGTCATCGCTGCGCCGACGCCGATACCGGCAAAGCCGTGCTCGGTGATGGGCGTATCGATGACGCGCTTGTCGCCAAATTCCTGCAACAGGCCTTGAGTGATCTTATAGGCGCCCTGATATTCGGCGACCTCTTCGCCCATGACGAAAACGTTTTCGTCGGAGCGCATTTCTTCGGCCATGGCATCGCGAAGCGCTTCGCGAACGGTTGTCATGACCATTTCCGTACCTTCCGGCACATCAGGGTCAGCCGCGACGTCAATCTTCGGAGCCGCCGGAACCTTGGCAGCATCCTTCTTTGCAGAAGGCTCTTCGGAGGCTTCGCGGCTCTTGCCGCCCGCAGCGTCCGAATCGGAATTGGCCGCTTCTGCCTTTGGCTCTTCTTTCTTCGGAGCCGCCGACATGGCGTCTGCACTCTCGCCGTCCTGAAGCAGGATGGCGATGGCGGTGTTGACCTTGACGCCTTCGGTACCGGCCTCGATCAGCAACTTGCCGATGGTGCCTTCATCGACGGCTTCGACTTCCATCGTCGCCTTGTCGGTTTCGATTTCGGCAATCGCGTCGCCGGAGGCAACCTTGTCACCCTCTTTCTTCAGCCATTTGGAAAGCGTGCCTTCCTCCATGGTCGGGGAAAGGGCGGGCATGAGAATTTCTATAGGCATGATATCTCCCTTCCCAAATCAGAGCAGAATGTCGGTGTAGAGCTCGGAAACATCCGGCTCCGGATCGTTCTGAGCGAACTCAGCGCTGTCGGCCACGATGTCACGGACATCCTTGTCGATTGCCTTCAGTTCATCCTCAGAGGCCCAACCCTGTTGAAGGAGTCGTGCCTTGACCTGCTCGATTGGGTCATGTTCCGCGCGCATCTTCTGCACTTCGTCTTTGGAACGGTATTTCGCCGGGTCAGACATGGAGTGACCGCGATAACGATAGGTCAACATTTCCAGAATGATCGGACCCTTGCCGGAGCGGCAATGTTCAAGCGCTTCGTCCGCAGCAGCCTTGACGGCACGGACGTCCATGCCATCGACCTGCATGCCCGGAATGCCGAAACCGACACCGCGCAGCGAGTAGTTCGACTGCGCCGTTGCGCGGGCACTGGACGTCCCCATGGCGTAATGGTTGTTTTCGACGATGTAGATAATCGGGAGCTTCCAGAGAGCAGCCATGTTGAAGCTCTCATAGACCTGACCCTGGTTGGCCGCGCCATCACCGAAATAGGTGACCGACACATTGTCGTTGCCGCGATATTTGTTGGCGAAGGCGAGACCCGTGCCAAGCGAAACCTGCGCACCGACGATGCCGTGACCACCATAGAAATGCTTCTCTTTCGAGAACATGTGCATGGAGCCGCCCTTGCCCTTGGACAAGCCGCCACTGCGGCCGGTCAACTCAGCCATGACGCCACGCGCGCTCATGCCAGCAGCCAGCATGTGGCCGTGGTCGCGATAGGCGGTGATGACCTGATCGCCTTCCTTCTGGGACATGTTCATGCCCACAACGACAGCTTCCTGGCCGATGTAGAGATGACAGAAGCCGCCGATGAAGCCCATGCCGTAAAGCTGGCCAGCCTTTTCTTCGAAACGGCGGATGAGAAGCATTTCACGATAGGCGTGCAACTCTTCTTCTTTACCAAAGTCCGGCGTATTTTTGCCGGTGAATTCCTTGGTGGCGGTCTTTGCCGTGGTCTTGCGGCCGGATACGGTCGCTGTTTTTCGCGGCGCCATTCATCCCTCCCTGAGTTGCCATTAGAATGGTTGGATTGGGACGCACCATATGCAAGAAAAGGAAAAGCAGCAATGCTATAAACGCATGGCTCATATTCTGGCTAAGTTACTGTGAATAAATTAAAAAAGTCGATTAACCTGAATCAAGTTAATCAGAAATATGCGTTCATGATGACGATTTCGTCTGAACGCGACATATTCAGCTGATAACGCGAGATCTCATCGATCATGTCCCGCTCCAGCGATCCATCGCTCATCAATTCGACCTGCCGCTCCAGCGAAACACGCGTTTTTGTAAGCTTCGCAAGCTCCGCTGTGCGGGCTATACGCTGATGCTCCAGGCGTTCCGCAGCTTCAAGTCCGAAATCGCCATGGACGGAATGATATCCGAAATAGGATAGAAAGGCGACCGTGATGGCCGGAACGACCAGACGGCCAAAACGTCTTTTCTTGTGATGCTTGGTCCACATACTCTGAAACAGCCTTCAAACGCGCTACTGGGAATCACCCTAACCGCATTTGTTTAACCATCCGTTGACCTTAAGGGCCTTGGCGCAGTGGCCATGAAAAAAGCCCGCACAAGGCGGGCTTTTCGATATTACTTCGAGAAGATATCCAGACCACTGCCCCACGGACCGTGCGGCTTGTCGACACCATCGGTGCGCTCAAAACCATGTGCGCCGAAGAAGTCACGCTGCGCCTGAATGAGATTGGCGCTGCCACGGGCACGACGGTATGCATCGAAATACCCCAATGCCGACGCCAGTGCGGGAACAGGCAGACCAGACAAGACCGCATACGACACGACATGGCGTAGCGGTGCATCCGTATCCTTGACCATCTGCGAGAATGCAGGTGTGACGATCAGGTTGGCAACATGCGGATCCTGAGTGAAGGCAGAGGTGATCTCGTCCAGGAACTGCGAGCGGATGATGCAACCGTCGCGCCAGATGCGCGCAATGGTCGGCATCGGCAGATCCCAGCCGAACTCCTTCGATGCCGCCGCCATCACGGCAAAGCCCTGAGCGTAGGCCCCGATCTTTGCTGCCAACAGCGCGTTTTCAAGATCATCGATGAAGGCTTGTCTGTCGGTCGGTGCAGCCAACGCCTTCGGCAGGCCCAGTATGCTTTCCGCCGATTCGCGCTCCGACTTCTGCGACGACAAGATGCGTGCGGCAACTGCAGCTTCGATGGCGGTCGCGGCAACACCCATATTCTGCGCTTCGATGACCGACCACTTGCCGGTGCCTTTCTGGCCAGCCTTGTCGAGGATGAGATCGACCATCGGCTTGCCGGTGATCGGGTCTGCGGCGCGTAAAACTTTCTCCGTGATCTCGATGAGATAGGAGTTCAGGCGACCCTTCTTCCACGTACCGAAAACCTCTGCAATTTCCGTGGCATTCAGCTTCAGGCCATCGCGCAGAATGCCGTAGATTTCAGCGATCATCTGCATGTCGGCATATTCGATACCGTTGTGGATCGTCTTGACGAAATGGCCTGCGCCATCGGTGCCGAGCCACGCCACGCATGGGTCATTGTCGTATTTCGCGGCGATGGAGGTCAGCACCTTCTCCACGCGCTTCCAGCTGTCCTCCGTACCGCCCACCATAATGGATGGGCCGTGACGTGCACCTTCTTCTCCACCGGATACACCCATGCCGATGAAGGTCAGGTCGGTATCCTTGAGAGTGTCAAAACGACGGATGGTATCGCGGAAATTCGCATTACCGGCATCGATCATGATGTCGCCGTTTTCAAGATGCGGCTTGAGGAGCTCCATCTGCTGGTCGACCGGTTCGCCGGCCTTGATCATGATGATGATCGGACGCGGTGGGCGAATGGCGGCGATGAAGTCTTCGATGGTTTCGCAGGGAATGATCTGCCCCTGCAATTCGCCTGCATCGGCGTAGAATTTCTTCGTGACTTCCGGGGTTCGGTTGAAAACAGCAATCTTATTGCCTTTTTCCGCGATGTTGAGCGCAAGGTTAGACCCCATTACGCCAAGACCGATCAAACCGATTTCTGCCTGTTCCACGGATCTATCTCCATTTTGCATTTCAAGGCGCCTGTTCTGGCACTCCAGCTCTCAAACGGCAAGGCGACAGCCATGGAAAAGAGGTGAAATTCGTCGCGGCATGTCTGCTTTGCATAAACGCCCAGGTGAAGCTCAAGCGGAGCGTCGACGCCCGTGCCGCCCGCTGATGAATGCAAAGAGGCGGGCGCGAGTTCGGCTGTGAACAAAGTGAGCTGGTACGATTATTGCTTCATAATTCTGGGGGCTTGTTGCTGTACGCTTCCGTTTTCGATTTCAGACATTTTTTCTCAGGGGATAGCGATAATGGCTCAAAACACCTGCCTCTCCCGGATTGATAAAGACATTTTGGATACGGTCCATCTCAGGGCCTATCCGATCGACACCCATCTCGACACGCTCTACTTCACCCGCGTCGGCGGCTATGACTTCTGGAAGGGCGACTGGAAGACAAATCATGAGCCCTTTTCCATCAAGATCATCAAAAAGACGACGCCGAAAGGCAATAACAGTCCGCATTGCGAGCATGTCAGCGGCCCAGACTTCCTCAAGGGCGGCTACGGCGGCGCCTGCTTCAGCGCTCATGCCCTCTGGGAAAACCTCATTTCCTCGCCCTTCCTCGACCCTTGGAAGAACTGGCTCGATCATAGCCGCTATGTCCGGCGTATCGCCGCCGAAAGCAACGGGGCCATGCGGATCACAACATCGCCCGAGGAGGTGAGACAGTCACGAGACGACGGTGTTGCAAGCGCCATCCTGTCGGTCGAAGGCGCTCACATCCTTGGAGCGTCCGGCCGCCGCACCGAAGGCCAGCGGCTTTCAAGGCTTGCCGAGATCGCAGCAGAAGGGGCCGCCTATATAACACTCAACCATTTCAGCCATACGGATATCTGCGAGGCGGGCTTTCAGCCGATGAACCCATGGCGCCGGGTTCGGGGCGGCGGCCTTTCCGCCTTCGGAGCGCGCTTCGTCGAGCGTTGCGTCGATCTGGGGCTGATGATCGACGTCTCCCATAGCCGCAGCGAAGCGATCATCGATATTTCCGGTCTGTGCAAGGCGCGCGGCGCGCCGCTGCTTGCGTCCCACGGAGCTGCGCGCAGCATCAGCGCTAGGGACAAGGCCTCGCGGTCGAAACACCTCGCGCGAACGTTTCCCGACAATGCGATACGGGCAATTGTCGAAACCGGAGGCACGATCAGCGTCATCCTCTCGCCCTATTACCTCAAGGACGCGCGCCTGCCTGACGGCCGCCCGGACCGGGACGCGGATCTTGCCTATGTCGTGACCTATTACGAGAGGCTAGCGCGCCTCATCTCCAGCATGAACATCACCGAAGATCCCTGGAACCACCTGTCGTTCGGCAGCGATTTCGACGGCGGCATCAGCAGCATTCCGACCGGTTTGCGTACGGGTGCCGATCTGCGCAACTTCACCCTCGCCATGCTGGACGCCGGCTGGCCGGAGGAGCGGATCTACAAGGTCTATAGCGGCAACTTCCTGCGTGTCTGGGATGGAGCAAGACGCGCAGCAAAACAGAAGATCAAGGCTCCCGCTGGAACTTAGACAGCGAAAAAAGGACCGACCGGATGGTCTAAGCAGGCGCCAGACTCATTGGGGAAAAACGGGCGGGGCGAACTGCAAGAGGTTGCTCTTGTAGTTCTCGATAACAAAGCTGATCGGCGTGCCATCCGGCTTGCTCAACATCGCCTGGTTGCTGATGAGGGTCTCGGGAATATCGATCATCTTATTCGTTGCGGCCGGAATCGTCCCTCCCACTGCCCAGTTTCCCGGCAAAGGCTGCCACAGCAATTGCGACGAGATGGTATGACGCTGGAACTGCAGCGGCGCGACAACCTTTCCAAACGGCGTATCGGTCGTGTCCAGCGTCTCGTTCATCTCTGGCGTCAAACGGGCGGGCACATACCAGTTGTCGGCCTCCGACAGCACCAGCGTGCCGCATTTGAGAAGGACATGGCGGTAGCCGAGCCTGTCTGCCGCTGCGACGTTCAATTGCTTGCGCACCGTCTCGGGCGGCTCCTTGGTGTCATTCAACCTCGTGGCGGAAATCTTTGCGGGATCGGCAAGCCGGTGATCGTCGCACCAGCGCTCGAGCGTCAGGGTGGCGCTGTCATGGCTGAGCAGCTGAATGTTCAGATCCTGCACCACCGCCAGTGCCGCGAGACGTTGGACCGGGGTGTCGGGCCAGACCATATCGTTGGCAAATGATGGGCCTGCTGCCACCAGAAGAATGCTGCAGGCGATAGACTTGATAGCCAAGGATGACATGCGCGTCTCGCTCCGGGTCATTGTCGTGGATGCCGGGCACCCGTGATGATGCTAGAAAACCAGAACGCGCGGCTTGTATGGCGAATTTATGGGCGGAGACACGGCAAGGAACGCCGGATTTCACCCCTTCATTTTAAGGGGTAGTCCTGCGGCGATGAAATAGACGCTTGCCGCGACGGCTGCGATCTTCTGATGCAGGCGTCCGGCATGATCGCGAAATTCACGCGCCATGCGATTCTCCGGCACGATCCCGAGCCCGACTTCGTTGGAGACGAAAACGATGGTCGCGCTGGCGACAGCCGCTTGGTGCACCAGCGCGTCGAAGGCCGCGGCCATATCGGGGCCCTCCTCCATCATCAGGTTTGTCACCCACAGCGTCAGGCAATCGACCAGAATGGTGTTGGAGGCGGTGTCGAGCCTTTTCAGCGTCTCGACCAGTTGCAACGGCTCTTCATGGGTGATCCAGCCGTCGCCGCGCGCGATGCGATGCTGGGCGATTCGTGCTTCCATTTCCTCGTCCCAGGCAAGGCCTGTCGCGATGTAATGCGCGGACCCTTCAAGCGAAAGCACCAGATCTTCGGCAAAAGCGGATTTGCCTGAACGCGCACCGCCAAGGACGAGGATGGAACGGGACGCCTCTGTCATTCAAAACCTAGGATATCGGGAGGATGTAAAGCGATCCGGTCGCCTGCGCGGACAGAACCGCACGCTGTGGGACGAAAAGCATGAAAAGAGAACGATTCGTAGATATGGAGGCGTTCTCCCGGTCGATCATGCATCACCGGTACAGTACCGCTTCCATCCAGAATGCCCCTGCCCGCACAGCGCGGACATATCAACACATGGACGAACACGACAACACCGGATCGCTGATATCAAAGTAGGGAGAAAACGGCTTGCTGTCAATTTTCAAGACGCAAAAACCGCGCTGCAGAAGCTGCAGACGCGGTTTTGAGCTCCAAAACGCAAGGAGCGAAGTCAGGCGACCGGTACGCAAAACCCAATCCGGCGCCACACAATCCGTCTTACCGGGATAACCTTACCGGATCGTTAGCGCGGATATCAAAAACAAAGTCGGCACAATGTTCATGTCGCAATTGCGTTGCAGCCGAAACATAGAGATATAAGAGCGGGATGACGGCATGAACGGACGGACGAGCACGACATGACGACTATCGATTACATCGCACTGACGATCTTTGTCGTTCTCTGGTATCTCTATACATACCTTACGACAGCCCGATCGCCATTTCCCCGCACGAGCCTCAATCAGGCGATGGCCGATCGACGCAGAAAGTGGATCTACAATTCGCTGACGCGCGATCTAAAGATGATCGACACGCAGATCATGGCGGGGCTTCAGAACGGAACAGCCTTTTTCGCCTCAACCTCGATCTTCGCCATTGGCGGCTGCTTTGCCCTTCTGGGGGCAACAGAACGGGTCGAATCGGTTTTTCGCGACATGCCCTTCGTCTATTACGGCGGACGAACGGCGTTCGAGATGAAGGTCATCGGCCTGACGACCCTGTTCGGCTACGCCTTCTTCAAGTTTGGCTGGTCGTATCGACTGTTCAACTATTGCACCATTCTGTTTGGTGCGATGCCGATGACGCATGAGGCCAATGCCGACAGGAAGGCCGCCGAGCATGCGGCCGAAAACGTGATCCGCATGAACGTGATTGCAGCCAAGAACTTCAACGACGGTCTGCGCACCATCTTCCTGTCGATTGGCTATCTCGGCTGGTTCATCAACGCCTATGTCTTCATGGCAAGCACGGTCATCATCATCGTCGCGCTGTTGCGGCGGCAGTTTTTTTCGGAAGCCCGGCTGGCAATCATCGACGACCGGTAAATCACCGCCTTGAAATCGCCTCAGTTTGAAGGCGAAGCGCTGCCAAAGCCCGATAAAGGAACGGACGCATGAATGACGCCCCGGCAACAGCAACGGCACAAAAACCGGGCGGTCGCATAGGCTTTCTGGATACCGTACGCGGGATCGCGCTGATTGCGATGGCCAGCTACCATTTCACCTGGGATTTGGGGATGTTCGGCTACATAGACGCCGCCACACCAACGCAGGGCTGGTGGCGCCTCTATGCGCGTGGAATCGCGAGTTCTTTTCTGTTTCTGGCCGGCTTCGGTCTTTATCTCGCCCATCAACGCCGCATCAAATGGTCATCGTTTGGCAAGCGTTTTGCGATGATCGCCGGCGCAGCCCTTCTGATCTCGGTCGCAACCTTTTTTGCCCTGCCGGATGGGTGGATCTTCTTTGGCATCCTCCACAATATTGCTGCTGCCAGCCTCATCGGGCTCCTGTTTCTGAGGCTTCCGGTCGCGGTCACGTCACTGGTGGCGATCGCTGCGCTGATCGCGCCAATTTATCTGAGTTCAGACGCCTTCAACCCGATCTGGTTATCGTGGATCGGGCTATCCACCATGCCTCCCCGGTCCAACGACTATGTCCCGCTCTTGCCTTTTCTAGCCCCCTTTTTGTTGGGACTGGCGGTGTCCAAGGTCGTCACACCGCGGGGCTGGCTGGATCGCTTCAGGAAAGACAGCGGCAAACGCAACGTCATTGCATTTTTTGGTCGACACAGCCTGATCTTTTACCTTCTTCATCAACCGATCTTGATCGGCATCGTTTATGTCGCATCCCTCATCATGCCCCCGCCGCCGGTCGATCAGGTCGAGGCTTACAAGAAGAGCTGCGAGACCAGTTGTGTGCAGCAACAAAACGGACTCGATCTATGCCAGCGGTTTTGCGGCTGTACACTGGAGACACTTCAAGCGGAAAATCTGTTCGACACGATGATGGCCAACAGCCTTGGACCCGAACAGCAGTCGAGGGTCGGCGAAGTCGCGGCGCAATGTTCCAGGCAAACTCAGTGATCGTCTGATCAGGTACCGACGCCGATTTCGGCAAGACGTGTCAGGCAGGCCTCCTCGACATTATCGAGTTCAATCAGCGTTTCTTCGATGTCCTTGCGCTTCTGGCGCAAGTCGGCGCGTTTTTCATCGACCTTCTTCATCAGAAGCTCCAACTGTCCGGATTCACCGGGCGGCTCTTTATAAACCTGAATGATTTCGCGGATTTCGGCGATGGTGAATCCGATGCGGCGACCGCGCAGGATTTCCTGGATCAGCCTGCGGTCCGCCATACGAAACAGCCGTGTGCGTCCACGGCGTTCGGGGTGAATAAGACCTTCGTCTTCATAAAAGCGAAGGGTCCGGGTAGAGACCCCGAATTCACGCGTGAGTTCCGTAATGCTGTAATACTTGTTCAAGGCTTCATCCGATTCTGGAGCACAGGACCGAAAATGACAGACGGCTTTCGGAATATCCGTTGCTCAAACAACAAGATAGAATGACGAAGCCCGAAGGGCCTCATAAATCTTTCATGAGGATGACTATGATTGACCTTCACGTAAAAGTCAATTTTGGCCGTTACCCTGAAACGCCGAACCACCAGGTCGCAAGACCAAGAAACGAGAAGAAGCCCACGATGTCGGTGACGGCGGTCACGAAGACGGCAGACGACACCGCCGGGTCAGCACCGAATTTGTCCAGCAGCAGCGGAATGATGATCCCGGCAATCGCTGCGGCAAACATATTGATCAGCATGGCGGTTGCGATGATGCCACCCAGATTGACATCGTTGAACCACAATCCCGCGATGATGCCGATGGCGCAACCAAACAGTGCTCCGTTCAACAAGCCCACGCCCGCCTCACGCCGAATGATGCGGGCGGCGTTGTGAATATCAAGATTCTTCGTCGCAAGCGCTCGAACCGATACGGTCATGGTTTGCGAACCGGCATTGCCTCCCATTCCCGCAACGATCGGCATGAGAACGGCGAGTGCCACGATCTGCTCAATGGTGGCATCGAACAGCCCGATGACCGACGCGGCCATGAAGGCCGTGATGAGGTTGACCGCGAGCCATGGCACACGTGAGCGGGATGTGACAGCGATCGAATCGGAAAGTTCTTCGTCGCCCACGCCGCCGAGACGCAGCAAGTCCTCTTCCGCTTCTTCCTGCATGACGTCCACCACGTCATCAATGGTCAGAACACCGACGAGACGGCCATTGTCATCCACCACAGCCGCCGACAAAAGGTCGTATTGCTCGAAAAGCTGAGCCGCCTCCTCCTGGTCCATCTCGGCCGCAATCGGATGGTTGGTCTCATGCATGATGGTTTCGATCTTCACCTGGCGCTTGGATCGCAGCAGGCGGTCGAGATCGAGTGCTCCGACCAGCTTGAAGGTGGGATCAACGACGAAGATTTGCGAAAAGGACTCCGGTAGTTCTTCCTCTTCGCGCATGTAGTCGATGGTTTGGCCGACCGTCCAGAACGGCGGAACGGCCACGAACTCCGTCTGCATGCGGCGACCGGCCGAACTTTCCGGGTAGTCCAACGCGCGCAGCAACCGCACGCGCTCCGTAAACGGCATCTGCGCGAGAATGTCCTCGCGATCTTCGCGGTCCAAGTCTTCGAGAATATAGACGGCGTCGTCCGAATCCATCTCGCCGATACCGGCGGCGATCTGGTCGTTCGGCATCTGCTCCACGATGTCGAGACGGATCGCCTCGTCCACCTCGGTCAGCGCCGTCATATCGAAATCGGAACCCAGCAGGCGCACCATCGCATGGCGCTGTTCCGACTGAATGGATTCGAGCAGGTCACCCAGTTCGGATTCGTGTAGCCGGGCGACGTTCTGCCTCAAGAACAGCACATCCCGATCCGCAATCGCGGCACCCACCATCGTGAGAAAATCAGACCGAATCGAGCCATCGTCGGAATAGATATCCGCCATGATCTCGGGTCGCTTGGCGTCTTCCGGCACGGAATGGTGGTCGTCCGCTTGCGTCAAATTACGCCCCCTTATCCGGTAAACTGCCTGCTTCGCCAAAGCGCAGGAGAATGGCTTTTAAAAGCACAATGTCAACAACAGGATAGGAGAAAAAGCGTTGCATTTCCATGCGCGAGACCTCAGAGCTCGGCCACCGCGCGTTAACGGATGCGAAACAGTCTCACCGAATTGATCGCGCGAATGACGCAGACCAGCAGTTACGAGTTGACATATGGCTGTTATGCGGGAATCTGACACCAAATGCCGCACACACCATCGCACGGGTTGGCACCTGAAGCGGGCGGAAAACAAACGAGAAAGAGACCTTGAAATGGGCAAGATGGATTTCATCGGCAAAGCGTCTTCTGCCGCAGGCGGCTGGGGTGCACTCAAGAGCGTGGGAAAACGCCTTCTGGAATCGGGCGCACCGATATCTGGCGCCCGAACCCTGTTGAAAGCCAACCAACCCGATGGTTTCGATTGTCCCGGCTGCGCCTGGGGTGACCCGGAACACGGATCGTCCTTCGAGTTCTGCGAAAACGGCGTCAAGGCCGTCGCATGGGAAGCCACAGAGGCGCGCGTACCGCCGGACTTTTTTGCCAGCCACACGGTGTCCGAACTTCGCACATGGTCGGATTACAGTCTGGAAAAGCAGGGCCGGCTGACGGACCCGCTGCGCTATGACCGCGCGACAGACAAATATCTTCCCGTATCCTGGGATGAAGCCTTTGATGCCATCGGCGGCGTTTTGAAAAGCCTCGACAGTCCGGATCGTGCAGAGTTCTACACGTCCGGCCGTGCCTCCAATGAAGCGGCCTTCATCTACCAGTTGATGGTGCGCCTCTATGGCACCAACAATTTCCCGGACTGCTCCAATATGTGCCACGAGGCGAGCGGCGTCGGCCTGAAGGCGTCCGTTGGCGTTGGCAAGGGCACGGTCCTGCTCGAAGACTTCGAGAAAGCCGACGCTATTTTCGTCATCGGTCAGAACCCCGGCACAAACCATCCGCGCATGCTGGGCGACCTGCGTCGCGCCGCCATCCGTGGCGCGCGTATCGCAGTCTTCAATCCTATCCGCGAAAAGGGTCTGGAGCGGTTCACCGATCCGCAGGACAAGTTGGAAATGATCACCGGCGGCAACACCAAGATTGCCACGAATTACTATCAACCACGCCAGGGCGGCGATATGGCTGCCGTGCGCGGCATGAGCAAGGCTGTGTTTGCCGCCGATGATGCCGCACGCGCCGCTGGAAGACCCAGTGTGATCGATCATGACTTCCTCAGCGCACACGCGGTGGAATTCGAAGCCTATCGCGCAGCCGTCGATGCCACGAGCTGGGACAGCATTCTCGACCAGTCTGGTTTGACACGTGACCAGATCGAGGAAGCTGCTGGTATCTACATGGCGTCGAATTCGGTGATCGCGACATGGGCAATGGGCATCACCCAGCACAAGCACTCCGTCATCACCATCCGCGAAATCACCAACTTCATGCTGCTGCGCGGCAATATCGGCCGTCCGGGCGCTGGCCTTTGCCCCGTGCGCGGCCACTCAAACGTTCAGGGTGACCGCACCGTCGGTATCGACGAAAAGGCCACGCCTGCCCTGCTCGACGCGCTGGAAAAAGAACTCGGCGTTCCCATGCCCCGCAACCGTGGTCACAACACGGTCGAAGCCATCACCGCGATGCTGGACGGCAAGGCACAGGCCTTTATCGCGCTCGGCGGCAACTTCCTGCGCGCCACGCCGGATAGCCCGCTCATCATCAAGGCATTCGAAAAGCAGAAGCTGACGGTCAATATCGCTACCAAGCTCAATCATTCGCATCTGGTGCCCGGTGAAACATCCTTCATTCTGCCATGTCTCGGTCGCACCGAAATCGACCGCAACTCGCAAGGCAAATCGCAGATCGTGACGGTGGAAGATTCCATGAGCATGGTGCACGGCTCCGGCGGCATCAACGAACCGGCGTCACCGCAACTGCGCTCCGAAGTTGCCATCATTGCCGGTATCGCGCAAGCGACGCTTGGAAATGAAAAGGTTGAGTGGGCGAAACTCGCCGACGATTACGACCTGATCCGCGATATGATTTCGCGCGTTCTTCCGGGTTTCCAGGATTTCAACGCGCGTGTCCGCGTGCCACGCGGCTTCCACCTGCGCAACGCAGCCGCAGAACGCGAATGGAACACGCCTGCCCAGAAAGCCACCTTCTTCACTGGACCGTTGCCGGAAAAGACAGACCATCAGGAAGCACTTTCCAAAAATGGAATTTTTGTTCTACAGACCTTCCGCAGCCACGACCAGTACAACACCACGATCTACGGCATGGATGACCGCTATCGCGGTGTCTACGGCGAGCGTCAGGTCATCTTCATGAACCCGAAGGACATGGAGAAGCTGGGCGCACATGCCAAGCAGCGCGTGGATGTCATCGGTGAATATGGTGACGGCGTCGAGCGTATCGCCGAGAATTTCCGCCTCGTTCCCTACAATATTCCAGAGGGCAGCGTCGGCGGCTACTATCCGGAACTCAACGTTCTGGTGCCGCTGCACAGCTACGGCGAAGGCAGCTTTACACCGACGTCGAAATCCGTTCTGGTTTCGGTGCGTTTGCGCGCAGACGCCGTTGCTGCCTGATGAGTGAGGACCAATCTGCCGCGCGCTTTCTGGCCGTGGTGGAACAGATCAATGAAACGGCCCCGGTTGCGCTGGACGCAACCGGGGCCGCGCTCATTGCAGCGGTTCATCTGGGCATTGGCAGCGATAGCCGCAGCCTCGCCAACAAGCTCGGCATTGCCCATGCGCTGGTCTTGCGAGACATCAACGTACTTTCAGGCCGCCTGCTGACCGTCACCAAACGCGATGCGCGCACGCAACGAACATGGGTTGAATTGACGGATGAGGCCTCCACGCTGGCACAATCTGCCTCACATGTGCTGCTGAAGCCGTCGCTCAGCCAAATGGAATAAATGGAACGTCCGATGCCAATTCGTTCTATCGTGACCTATCCGCACCCGGCGCTTGCCTTCCATTGCGAGCCGGTGTCGGACTTCGGACCTGAACTGGCCCAGCTTGCAAAAGACTTGCTGGAGACGATGCGCGCAGCGCCCGGTGTCGGCATAACAGCCGCTCATATCGGCCAGACACAACGCGTTTTCGTGCTGGAACTGGAACCAGGCGAGGTGCGGACATATGTCAATCCAGAGATTGCAGAGACTTCGCAGGAGACCATGCGACACATGGAAGGCAGTGTTTCCATGCCAGGCGTCACAGAAGAGGTCGAGCGCCCATCACGCATCAAACTCCGCTTTCAGGACCTCTCCGGGCATTGGCACGAAGAGCAGGCCGAGGGCTTCCATGCGATCTGCATCCAGCATGAAGTCGATCAGTTGAATGGCATGTTCTGGCTCAGGCGTCTGTCAAAACTGAAGCGCGATCGCCTGATCCGCAAATGGGAAAAATCGCGCGCCTGATCACTCGATAGAAAGATCGAACGTTGCCTGCCCCCGCAGCGTGTTGCTGACGGTACAGATAGCCTCCGCCTCATGGGCGATCGCCTGTTTCATCTCGTCATCGAAATCGCCGCTGATCTTCAGGCTCATGTGAAAATGCATGATCCGTGCTGGCTCGCCATCAGATTTCTCACCCTTCACACGCGCCTCCACGCTCTTGAAACGGTCCAGAACCCCCATACGGCTCGCTGCAATGCGCGCGCTGAGGACCAGGCACGCCGCAAGCGAGGAGTAAAGAAGATCGAGAGGATTGAAACCGGGATCGGATGCCGCAGTGACCACAGAAAGCGCCCCGCCCGTGGGTGTCTCGATCTGCGGATGCCCATTCCGCCCCAAGGTGGCGGTCGCTCCTGTCTGCCGCGTCTTCACTCTGATCTCTCTCAACGCAATCTCCTTATGTTCGAATTTTCAGAAATTACATTTTGCACAATGGAACCAAAATCCGCGCCAAGACTTTTACTCACGGAACGGTGATCGACCGTTACGGATTTACGGAAAATAGGAGCTGGGACACATGGTTACAGGGACACTCGTTAGCATCCTGATCACATTTTTGGTCATCGTACTCATTTTGTGGCTGATCAACCGCCTGCCAATCGGCGGTAGCGCGAAGCAGATCGCACAGGTTATCGTCATCATCATCGGTATTATCTCGATGCTGAAATATCTCGCAGTCTTTTAATCGAAGCGATTTAAGACGTTATGAGCCCGGCCCCCGAGTAAAATCTGGGTCGGGCTTTTTGTATGAGGCTATCTTTTAGACTGGGATATAACGGACATAGGCAAACTCATCACCATCAGGTGACCAGTTGGGCGAATTCATTGTTCCCTGCCCGCCAAACAGCTCAAACAACGTTTCCTCATTCTTTCCATCCGTATCCATCAAACGCAGGCGCACATGGAGATCACGGGGATGATCGAAGACATCACCGTCATAGGAGACGACGATCACCTTGTCACCACGGGGTGACGGATGAGGAAACCAGTCGCCGTATTCGCTGTCGGTGATGCGCTCGACCTCACTACCATCCACCCGGACCCGCCAAATCTGCATGCGACCCGTGCGGCTGGAGTTGAAATAAATCCATTGCCCGTCCGCCGAATAATCCGGCCCGTCGTTGCGCCCCTCGCCATGGGTCAGACGCGTCTCGATACCACTGTCGATGTCCATCGCGTAAATATCGAAAACCTCATCACGAATGCCGCAATAGGCGAAACTTTTGCCGTCGGGCGCCCAGCCGTGCCAATAGGATGGCAGGTTACGGGTCATCAGCTTCGGCGGTCCGCCTGCAGATGGCATGAGATAGATAGCGCTTTTTGCGAATTCCACCTTGTCGGAAATGGCATAGAACGCGCCATCAGGTGAAATGCCATGGTCGTTGTTGCACGCGCTCGCAAAGCCGGTATCGACATTTTCAGCAGTCGCATCACCATCCAGTGACAGTCGATAGAGCAGCCCCTCGCTGTTCATCAGAAGATACGTCCCATCCGGTGACCAGTTCGGCGCCTCAAACAGCTCCGGCGTCTGCCAGACAACCCGGTTCTCCCGGGTACGAATGTTGAAGATTTCAACGGAGCTGCGCATTTTGTCCATCGGACTACCGATCCCTGAAGCGGTTGGTGATCGGATAGCGCCGGTCACGACCGAAATTCTTCTTGGTGATTTTCACACCGGGTGCGGATTGGCGACGTTTGTACTCGGCAAGATACAGCAGATGCTCGATGCGATGCACAGTGGCGATATCATGGCCGCGCGCGACGATATCGTCCACCGACATCTCCAACTCCACAAGGCATTCCAGAATATCATCCAGCACCGGATAAGGCGGCAGCGAATCCTGATCGGTCTGGTTGGGGCGCAACTCGGCCGATGGCGCCTTGGAGATGATGTTGGCTGGAATGACCTCCCCGGATGGACCGAGTGCTGTTGGTGGCACATGGCTGTTTCGCCAGGCGGAAATGGCGTAGACCTGCATCTTGTAGAGGTCTTTGATCGGATTGAAGCCGCCGTTCATGTCGCCGTACAGCGTGGCGTAACCCACCGACATCTCGGACTTGTTGCCAGTCGTCACGACCATGGAGCCGAACTTGTTGGACACAGCCATGAGAATGGTACCACGCGCGCGGCTTTGCAGGTTTTCTTCGGTGATGCCCTCTTCCGTTCCTTCGAACAGTTCGGCAAGCGATGATCGGAAGCCATCGACAGGATCGGCAATCGGCACGATATCGTAGCGGCATCCAAGGGCCCTGGCACAATCGGCAGCATCCTTGAACGAGTCCTCTGACGTATAGCGATAGGGCAGCATGATGCATCGCACCCGCTCCTCACCCAGCGCATCCACCGCAATCGCCGCACAGATGGCCGAGTCGATACCGCCCGAAAGTCCCAGCACCACACTCTTGAAGCCATTTTTGTTGACGTAATCGCGAAAGCCCAGCATGCAGGCTCGGTAATCGGCCTCTTCGCCCTCCGGTATCTGCGAGAACGGTCCTTCGCTACAATACCAGCCTTTGTCGGTACGCTTCCAATCCGTGACGGCGAGCGTGGCTTCGAACTGGCTCATCTGGAATGCGAGCGTCTTGTCTGCGTTGAATGCAAAGCTTGCGCCATCAAACACGAGTTCGTCCTGCCCGCCGATCTGATTTGCGAACACCAGCGGCAGTCCGCTTTCGATAACCTGGCGCAATGCCACCTGATGGCGGACATCCACCTTGCCGCGATAATAGGGCGACCCGTTCGGCACCAAGAGCATTTCGGCGCCGCTTTCCGCCAAAGTCTCGCACACACCCAGATCGTTCCAGATCTCCTCGCAAATGGCGATACCGATCCGCACACCCCGGAAATTATAGGGGCCGGAAATCGAGCCCTCGGAAAAAACGCGCTTTTCATCGAATTCGCCATAGTTCGGCAAATCGACCTTGTCGCGCAACGCAACGATTTTGCCGCCGTCGAGCAGCGCCACCGAGTTGTGACGCCCGGTCTCACCCTGCCGGGGGAAACCAATGATGACGCCCGGCCCGCCATCGGCAGTCTCTATCGCGAGGTCTTCGACCGCCTTAAGGCAGGCATGCAGAAATGCGGGCTTGAGAACCAGATCCTCTGGCGGATAACCGGAAATGAACAGCTCGCTGAGAAGCAGCAAATCGGCGCCTTGAGACGCTGCATCGGCACGCGCCTGGCGCGCCAGGGCAAGGTTGCCCGAGACATCGCCGACAGTGGGATTGAACTGCCCGACGGCAATTCTCAAGACGTTGGGAGTTGTGTGTATCTGGCTCATGCTTCTCACTTAACGTGGCTTACCGGATCGCGCAACGCAGACCGGTGGACTCTCTTGCGACACCATACATCCCGTGCCGAGCCGTGTCATCGTGGCGATCTGCTGTGAAGGGCGCAATCGAATTCATTTGAAATAGCCCGTGTCCGGGCTTATCTCGTTAAAGGCGCCGGAACTCTTCATTTCCCTGCCGTTCCGAGCTTGGCTGGAGACCCCAATGCCTGCTTTCCCTGATTACATTACCTCTCATTTCAAGCGTTCCTCAAAACATATCGGTGAGGTGGAACAGCGTATTCTCGATGTTGCGCACCAGCGCAAACTCATATCGACGGATACCAACGTCGCTTTCTCGGAAAGTTCCACCGTTGGAGAACGGCTGGCAGATAGTATAGCGCGGATCGGGGGATCCTGGGCTTTCATCATAAGCTTCATGTTTTTTCTGGTTGTCTGGACCATCATCAACACGGTGGTACTGACAACGAGAGCGTTCGACCCCTACCCGTTCGTTTTTCTCAACCTCATCCTGTCCATGCTGGCCGCCATTCAGGCCCCGATCATCATGATGTCGCAAAACCGACAGGGCACCCGCGACCGATTTGAAGCGGCCAAAGATTATGAGGTCAATCTTAAGGCCGAATTGGAGGTTTTGTCGCTACATGACAAGATCGACAGTAAGGTTCTGGCAGAACTTGCCCTGCTTCGTGAAGACATCGCCAAGCTTCACACGCATCGCCAAGGCGGTATCAACACCCCATAACTGGTACGCCCGCAACAGTGGGGTAGTAATTCGATCGGTCCCTGCGCCTTTTGCTGCCGTGGTTACGAATCCGTCAGATTTTTCCGCTACAGATTGACGCGGGCATTTGTTGCATTGCACTCTTGGTGCGGCGACGCGGGAATCACTTCCGTATCAGGATGGCATCAGGCTTTTCCGAGCAGCGACGCCTCCGCGCTGGAACCATTCAGTCCGGCCATCGAATTTCTGTCCCGGGGTTTTCTTCATGAACCAATATGATCTTATTGTTGTCGGTAGCGGTCCCGCAGGTCGACGTGCTGCCATCCAGGCTGCGAAGCTGGATAAAACAGTTCTGGTCATCGAAAAAGGCAGCCGCGTGGGCGGCGTCTCGGTTCACACTGGCACCATCCCGTCCAAAACCATGCGCGAGACGGCGCTCAATCTTTCCGGCTGGCGCGAGCGCGGGTTCTATGGCCGTTCCTACAGGGTCAAGCAGCAAATCAGCGCAGAAGACCTCCGTCGTCGCCTGATGATCACGCTAGACCATGAGGTCGAGGTGCTGGAACACCAGTTTGCGCGCAACCGCGTCACCCACATTCGCGGGAATGCAGCCTTCGTCACAGCAGACACGATGGAAATCACGAAAGACGATGGCGAGGTCGTTCTGGTCAAGGCCAAAAGCATATTGCTCGCCGTGGGTACGCGCCCCTTCCGTCCGGATTACATACCATTCGATGGCAAGACGGTCATCGATAGCGACGAAATTCTCGAGCTACAGAAGCTGCCACGCTCCATGGTCGTCATCGGCGCAGGTGTTATCGGCATTGAATATGCCACGATCTTCAGCGCGCTGGATACTGCTGTCACCATCATAGACCCGAAGCCGACCATGCTGGATTTCATCGACAAGGAAATCGTGGAGGACTTCACCTATCAGCTGCGTGATCGCAACATGAAGCTGCTGCTGGGCCAGAAAGCCGATAAGGTAGAACTGACGCCAGAGGGCAAGGTTATGCTGACACTCGATAGCGGACGCGCGTTGACGACAGAAATGGTGCTGTTTGCCGCTGGCCGCATGGGCGCGACCGATACGCTCAATCTGGCAGCAGCAGGTCTCAGCGCCGATAATCGCGGGCGCCTGACTGTCAACCCCGAGACCTTTGAAACATCGGTGCCCGGCATCTTTGCCGCAGGCGATGTCATCGGCTTTCCAAGCCTTGCCTCCACCTCCATGGAACAGGGCCGCATTGCCGCGCGTGTGGCAGTCGGTGCCATCGGCATGGAGCCACAGAAGTATTTTCCATACGGCATTTACGCCGTACCGGAGATTTCGACGTGCGGCCTGACCGAAGAAGAAATGAAGGAACGTGGCATCGCCTACGAATGCGGTATTGCCCGTTTCCGCGAAACATCGCGCGGCCACATCATGGGGCTCGATACGGGTCTGCTCAAGCTTATTTTCTCGCTGAAGACACGCCGCCTTCTGGGCGTGCATATCGTCGGCGAAGGTGCGACGGAACTCGTCCACATCGGACAGGCTGTTCTCAACCTCAAAGGAACTGTCGAATATTTCGTTGAGAATACCTTCAACTATCCGACCCTTGCCGAAGCCTACAAGATTGCCGGTCTTGATGCCTGGAACCGTATGGGTGACATCAAGAAAAACGAGACCGTTTGAACGACCGTTTCAGCGCCCCTACCAACGGATGTTGTAGCGGGCGCTGACCGACGGACGAAAGCGATCCTCATACCCCTGATCGAGATTGCCGGACACGGTGAGGTTCTCACCAAGCTTCTGTTCCAACCCGACCGTCGATGTGAAGTCATCGAACGTATCGCGGCTGGCACCTGTGAGTACGAAGGCCGTACCGGTGGCAGAGCGCGTCAGCCGCAGCGACTGCGAGACATCAAGCCCGCTCCACTGCTGCGCCGTGCCATCATAGCGCACAGTCATGTTGCGGTTGGATTCCAGGTCTAATTCCGGGGTCGCAATACGCTTCTGCGATGTCGTCATCGTCCATGAACTTGAACCCGTCAATGCGTTCATCAACACACCAATATCGCCTGCAATCTTTGCACCTGGAAGGTTGGAGGACAAAAGCGTGACGGTACCCCAGAACTTGACCGGCGTATCGACCAGCGCTCCGCCATCCGACGCATTCACGCCCATCTCCAGACCACCACGAATAGGTGTCTCCGTGGGCAACTTCGCACCGATCCGCGCCGAGTAGGACGTATCGGAGTTCTTTGCAGGCGCCCAGATCAGCCCTCGTTCCTGAGCATGCACCAGTCCAGAAGACAAGCCGAAGACAACAGCGCCGATGAGGACGCCGTGTTTGATATTCAAAATCATGTCTGTTCCTCAAGCTTTCGTAAAGCACACCATCCTTGGGAAAACAGTGCGCCTTGTTGGGCTATCGACGACTGTCCGAATGAGGACCAGCCGCTTTGAATTTTCGGTAACGCGATCAGGCGCGCTTTCCCGCCTGCCATCCGCCGAAGCTCACGGCTTTGACGCGCGCGCCTGTTATCATCGGGCATAACAACCGTATGCGGTGATGCCAGATGGAGAGTTGAAACTGGGGCAAAGTGCCGGGCCGCGCATTGGCGCAACGGATTTGCTCATGTGCGTTGCACCACAAATCAATGATCCAAGACTGCCAGATGAACGGGAGATGAACAAGAGTACTACGCTGAAAAAGCGTATTGTGCGGTGCAATGTGATCGAAACGTTACAAAGGTTAACGGGCAGCTGAAACGCAAAAGGCCGCTGACAAAGCAGCGGCCCTTCGAGACATTATCACGGGAGGCTTATTCAGCGTCGCCTTCAGCAGCCTTCTTCTTGGCAGGCGCCTTCTTCTTCGGAGCGGCATCTTCGCCTTCAGCAGCGTCAGCCTTTGCAGCAGCCTTCTTCTTGGCAGGCTTCTTTTCAGCCTTGTCGCCGTCTTCGGCGTCGTCAGCCAGCAACTCTTCCTTTGTTACGGTCTTGTCCGTAACAGAGACTTCCTCGAGCAGCTTGTCGATGACCTTCTCTTCGAAGATCGGCGCACGAAGCGAAGCGGAAGCGCCAGGCGTGTTGCGGAAGAAATCGAGGATTTCTTTCTGCTGGCCGGGGAATTGCTGAAGCTGAGCAAACAATGCGCGCTGCATTTCTTCTTCGGTGACTTCTACGCCAGCCTTCTCGCCGATTTCGGAGAGGACGAGGCCCAGACGAACGCGACGCTCGGCCAGCTTGCGGTACTCTTCGCGAGCTTCTTCTTCCGTCGTGTCTTCGTCAGCAAAAGTCTTGCCGGACTGCGCAAGATCGGTGTTGATCTGGCGCCAGATATTGTCAAACTCGGCGTCAACGAGACCAGCCGGTGTTTCGAACTGGTAGACTTCGTCCAGCTGATCGAGAATCTGACGCTTGACCTTCTGACGTGTCACATTGCTGTACTGGCTTTCGATCTGACCGCGAACGACCTCTTTCAGCTTTTCCGCCGATTCGAGACCAAGCTTGGTTGCCAGATCATCATTGATTTCAACGTCGGCAGCAGACGCAACGTCCTTGACGGTGATGTCAAACACGGCTTCCTTGCCAGCAAGATTTGCGGCAGGATATTCGGTCGGGAAGGTAACGGTAATCGCCTTCTCATCACCAGCCTTGACGCCGACGAGCTGATCTTCGAAACCAGGGATGAAGCGATTGGAGCCGATGACGAGCTCTGCATCATCAGCAGCGCCGCCTTCGAAGGCTTCGCCGTCGACCTTGCCGAGATAGTTCATCGTGACGCGGTCGCCTTCGGCAGCCTTGCCCTTCTTGGTCTCGTAAGTGCGCGCGCTTTCGGCGATTTTCAGGATCTGTTCGTTGATTTCCTCTTCGGTCACTTCAACGACTTCGCGGATCACCTTGATGCCGTCGTTGGACTTCAGCTCGATGGCGGGAATCACTTCGTAAGCGAGCGTGAACTCCAGATCACTCTCAGCGGCCAGAATCTTTTCCGCTTCGTCCTGATCTTCGGTCATGGAGATAGAAGGCTGCGTTGCAGACTTTTCACCCCGGCCGGAAATGATTTCGGATGGCTTGTCACGAACCAGTTCGTTGACGAGATCAGCCATTATCGATTTGCCATACATCTTCTTGAGATGTGTCAATGGCACCTTGCCTGGGCGGAAACCGTTGATGCGGACTTTGTCCTTGGCATCGGCAAGGCGCTCGTCGAGGCGAGACTTCATATCAGCGGCCGGAATGACGACCTTGATTTCGCGCTTCAGCCCTTCAGCTAGCGTTTCGATAACCTGCATTTTCATACCTTCACATCATGGCGGCGGTGCTCAGACAGCCGTTGGTTTACGTTCGAGCACAGCGCCGGAACCTAAATTCACCGGCCGTAGCTATATAAACTGCATGCACAAGCATTTTGCGTAGCAAAAACTGCGCTTGAGCCAGAGAAGCGGCGAAGCAAATGCGACGCGCTGTCTTCCCGGCGATTCATTTGGTGCGGGTAGAGGGACTCGAACCCCCACAACTCTCGTCGCCAGAACCTAAATCTGGTGCGTCTACCAATTCCGCCATACCCGCGCTCATGAATCCTGCATAAACAACATCTGGCACACGAGGCCTTCCGGAGCGCGCGTCTCTATATCACCCGTTTTCTGGAGCGCAAAGGAAAAATGACGGTTTTGCGTCTCTATTTGTACCAACACAGGCGCAAAGCGTGGTGAGTTCTCAGCGATCACGGCATGCCACCCTCGTAACACTCGCCCTACTCCCTCTTCGTTCGTTCAAGCGCAAAATATGATGAGATCATTCAAAAATACGCAACGGCGGAAGTTCACCACTAAATCGAAGACGAAAACGCCTTTAAATTATGCATTTGTTAACACATTGACTGCCGAATTTCATGGAGCAATGCGACAGGCGCATAGGTGGCATACTTCATTGTCTGTTTTTTGTTCTACTAAACCGATTATATTCGGTGTCAGGAAATGAGTTAAGCGCTGACCCAAGCGGCGCCAAGAATAGAACGAAGGACACGATCATGAACATCACTCGCTCGCTGAACAACTGGCGCAAGTATCGTCAGACCATCACGGAACTCGGCCGCATGAGCGACCGCGAACTCAGCGACCTCGGCATCGGCCGTAGCGACATTCGCCGCGTAGCACGCACTGCCGTCGGCATCTAATCTGACTTCAGGCGGTTTTCTCCGCGGAATTGTCAATATGAAAAGGTCTCGAGCTTCGGCTCGGGGCCTTTTTTTCGTTTGCCTTGCTGGTTTTCATCATAATTGCTCGCCCTTCATATGCGGTCTTATGGCGCCTAAAAAATGCCCATACAGCCACAACGGATGCAAAAATAGCCGACACATTGCACAATTGCATGGCAGTCGCTTAAAATCTGCACTGCACATTCTCGGCCTGCATATGTATATACAGATCAACAGCAGAGAGCGCAGATGACTGAGCTTCTGAGACCAAGTTTCAAAGATCAAACAAAAGCAAGACTGAGGAAAACACCATGAACCCTATTCGCATCGCCAAGAACTGGATCAGCTATCGTCGCACAATGAATGAACTTGGCAGCCTTTCCAGCCAGGCTTTGAGCGACATCGGCCTGACACGTTACGACATTCGCAACGTTGCTTCCCGTTCGTTCCGCTAATAAGCGTAAACGTCACCTGCCGACCGACCTCCCACGGAAGCAGGCTGACTGAGCGACAGGCAATCAAAAACGGCGCTTCTTGCGCCGTTTTTG